>JAFUTY010000020.1 GCA_017484005.1 Selenomonadaceae bacterium
CTCCAGCGCGTGAGATAATTCATCGAATGAAATTCTCAATCCGCCTTGAGGTGAAAAAATCGTCGCATTTGTTCCGATCTGATAATTTTCGAGCGAATAGATCCCTTGAAAATCCTCGGCATATGGATTTTGAAGCTGAATCGAATCTCGAGCCGGCTGAATTCCATGATAATCATCGATTTTTCCAATCCAATTTCCAAATTGATCTTTGCGATAGATCGTCCCGAGATTTTCAAATTCATCCGGCGATAAATTTCCAGGCAAATATTCCGCCGAGATATCGAGCTGCTTCAAAAATTTTTTCTGATACAAATCGAATCGCTCGTGAGTGACTGATTCAATGATCGTTCCCAAAATTCCATAATTCAAATTGCAATACTCGAAATCAAAATTCGATGCAAAATGAATTCCATCCTCGAAGAATTTTCCAGTCGGCTCGAAAAATTCTCGAACGCTAAACTCCGGAGGAATGCTGTAGATCTTTCCATCGCGCAAAGATGAAATATGACTCGCGAGCATTCTGATAGTGATTTTTCGATTTGGATCATTGGGATTTCTCAATCGAGAATTCAAATACTCCTCGACGTTTTCATCGAGAGAAATTTTTCCAGATTCAACGAGTTTCATTATCGAGAAAATCGTGAACATCTTTGAGATCGATGCAACTCGAAATCGAGTGTCTCGAGTCACAGGCAAATTCAGATCGATTCGACGTCTTCCGAGAAATTTTGAATAGATCTCTCGCCCATCTTTATAAATTATCACGCCGAGTCCAGGAACTCCGATTTCATCATCGCCAATCATTGATTCAAGCCGATCATCTAAATTCATTTCAGATTTTCTCCATATTTCATTGATTTTTCATTTTACATGATGTTATCATTGTACAAAATTTCACACAAATATTTTTTTGGAAGGAGTTATCGGCTTGGAAGATTTTCAAATCTTAGAAATCAATGATCAAATTTTTTCACGAATCGCTGGCAAATCTTACAAAGTCAACTGTCCGATTCCGCTAAAAGATCTGCGATATCTCCAAATTTTGCACAAGGATTTGAAAGGTAAAACTCTCAACGGTGAAATGATTTGCAACGTGAAGATCGCGGAATCTGTGCTCGATATCTTTCAAAAACTTTTCGAGGCAAGCTATCCAATCGAAAAAGTGAGATTGATTGATGAATATGACGCTGACGATGAACTTTCGATGCGTGACAACAATTCATCGAGTTTCAATTTTAGATTCGTTTCATTCACAAACAGAATCTCGCTGCATGGTTATGGAATGGCGGTCGATATCAATCCTCGATACAATCCCTACATTAAAATAGTGGATGGTGAGAAAATTATCTCACCGGAAAATTCCGTGGAGTTTGAAGATCGATCGAAAAATTTTCCATACAAAATCGATGAAAACGATCTCTGTTATAAATTATTCCGCGCGCATGGATTCGAATGGGGCGGCTCGTGGAATGATTCGAAGGATTATCAACATTTTTATATTGAGGTGGCAGGCAGATGAATAAAAAACTTTTATCAATGTTGACTCTCGGAGCAGTAGCTTTATTTTCTGGATGCGGCGATGAATCTGCATCAAATGGAAAATTGAGCGTGATGCTCGATTCGAATGTTGTATCGCTCGACAGTGCTCAATGCACAGATTCACCGTCATTCGAATTGATAGCGGATTGCATTGATGGATTAATGCAACTCGATCCAGATGGCAAAGCGATTCCTGCAATTGCCGAGACTTTCGAAGTTTCAGAGGATGGAAAGACTTACACATTTCATCTTCGCGACGCAAAATGGGCAAATGGAGATCCAGTGACAGCTGAAGATTTTGTATTTGCATGGCGCAGACATTGTCAAAAAGCGGAAGAATATTCATACATCATGGGATCGACTGTCGCTTGCGTGAAAAATGCCGATGCAGTTATCAAAGGCGCAGATCCATCGACGCTCGGAGTAAGTGCGCCGGATTCAAAAACTTTCGTCGTGGAATTAGATGCTCCAGTTCCATTTTTCCCCGCGTTGATGGCGTTTCCAACATTTTATCCAGTCAACGAGAAATTTTACAACTCTCTCGACGAGGGAACATATGGAACGACTCCGGAAACATTTTTATCGAATGGAGCGTTCGTCTTATCGAATTATTTGCCTGGAACTGCAAACATTCAATTGAAAAAGAATCCTGATTATTGGAATGCTGATAAAGTTTTATTGAACGATTGGCAGTATCAAGTCGTTTCATCGTCTGATAACGCGTTGACTGCTTTCAAAAATGGAACGCTGAATCTCGTGACGATCAATGGAAGTCAAATCGAGCACGTCAATAAAGATCCCGAACTTTCAAAACAGCTGACGTCTGTCGAATCGGGAGCATTGAGCTATCTATCATTCAATCAAGATCCAAAGAATCATCATGCAGGAGCACTTTCCAACGCAAATCTTCGACTCGCAATTTCAAACGCGATCGATCGAGAATCTTTGACCGACAATTACATCATGAACGGCTCGAAAGCGACTTACACAGCGATTCCAATTCACTTCGCACCGAATGCTAAGACTGGAAAATTTTTCGCGGAAGATCAAAATAAATACTCGGAATATGTGAGTTTCGACGTCAATAAGGCTCAAGATTATTTAAACAAAGCGAAATCTGAACTCAATAAAAATGAATTTGAATTGGAATTGATCTACGCAAATGACGCTGGAAATTCAACAGTGAAAGTTGTTCAAGCGATTAAATCTCAAGTCGAATCGAATTTGCCTGGAGTCACAATCAAACTTCAGCCGATGCCGAAAGCTGAATATCTCGATAAAGTCACGACGAACAGCTTCGATATTGCATTGACGAATTGGGTGCCGGATTATGATGATCCGATGACTTTCTTCACGCTCTGGACAACTTCCGGAAGTGAGATTTGCGAGCACTGGAGCAATTCTGATTATGACAAGATTATCGAGGACTGCACGATTGGCTCGCTTGCCGCTGATTATGACGCTCGATGGAATGCAATGTATAACGCTGAGAAAATTTTGCTGGAGAATGCAGTTATCGCGCCGCTTTATACGAATGCAAATGCAATGTTGATCTCGCCGAACGTCACTGGAATCGATTTCCATGTTGCAGGAGTCAATCGCGTTTTCAAATATGCAAAGCTGAAATCAAATGACTAAATACATCTCGAAACGAATTTTGATGTCCGTGTTGACTCTGTTTTTGATCATTTTCGTTCTATTCGTATTGATTCGAATTGTGCCTGGGAATCCATTTCCAGTTGAGAGAATGAGCGCGGAAATGATTTTGCAAAAGCGAGCTGAACTTGGACTCGATAAACCAATTCTGATTCAATTCGTCGATTACATGTCGCTGTTATTGAGCGGAAGTTTTGGAAATGGAACATCTCTATACAACGGTGCACCGATTAAGCCGATATTGCTCGCCTGTCTTGAAAATTCATTCAAGATTGGAGTGCTGTCGATTCTCTTCGGAACGATTGTTGGATTATTTCTCGGAATCACTGCCGCGCTGCATCGTGGAAAATTTTTAGATGGAGTTTGCACCGTCGTCTCGATTCTCGGCGTATGCATTCCGTCATATGTTTTCATGATCTTTCTCCAATATTTTTTCTCATATAAAATTTCATTCTTCCCATATTTCTTCGATCCATCTCGATTTCTATTTTCCGCGATAATGCCTTCGCTGTCATTGAGTCTATTTGCGATTGCGACCGTCGCTCGATTCACTCGAAACGAAATGATTGAAGTCATGAACAGCGATTATGTGAAACTCGCTGAATCGAAAGGGCTTTATGGATTCGAATTAATGCGGCGGCATGTTTTGAGAAATGCGCTGATTCCAATCGTCACAGTCATTGCTCCGCTCGTCGTGGATTTACTAACTGGCGCAATGGTTATCGAAAAAATTTATGGAATCAATGGCGTCGGGAAATTGATGGTCGATGCAATTGCCGGCGATGGAATCGATTACAATTACGTTTTAGCTCTCGGAATCGTCTTTTCGAGTCTGTACATCGGAATCATGCTCCTCCTCGATATTCTGTACGGAATTATCGATCCGCGAATCAGACTATCTGCAAAGGAGGCGGCTTGATCTTTGAATTATGTGCCTAGGAAAGATGATTTTGAATTCGTCGCGAATCGGAATCTCGAAATCGATTTGAATTTTGCATCGCAGGGATATTGGAAGGGCGTCGCGATTCATTTTTTCAAAAATCGAATTGCTGTTGCGGGATCGATTATCGTGAGTTTGATAATTCTATTCGCGATCTTCGCACCAATTTTGAGTTCATACGATTATCATGAAATCATTTCAGTGAATGATTCGACGGGCAAAGAGATTATCGCTCGAAGTTTAGAGCCTCAAATCGCTGGAGACTCGACAGATTTTTTCGCTGATAAAACTTTTCTCTTTGGAACAGATGACATGGGGCGAGATCTTTGGACAAGGACTTGGCAGGGTGCTCGAGTCTCGCTGATAATTGCATTCGTCGCGATTCTTATCGATATGATAATCGGCACGAGTTATGGATTGATCTCTGGATTCTTCGGCGGAACTGTTGATAATATTCTTCAGCGATTCATCGAGATTATTGGGAGCATTCCAACTCTCGTCATCATTTCGATTCTCGCGATTTTCATGGACAAAGGAATTGGACTCGTTATCGCGTCGCTGTTAATCACTGAATGGATTGGAATGAGTAAAATTGCGCGGGCGGAATGTTTGAAAATCAAAGAGCGTGAATATGTTTTGGCGAGTCGAACGCTGGGAGCTGGAAGTTTTCACATAATTTTTAAACAGATTCTTCCGAACACAATTGGACCAATAATCACTCAAGTAATGTTTTCAATCCCCGTCGCGATTTTCACTGAAGCATTTTTGAGCTTTGTCGGCGTCGGAATTGTTCTGCCGCAATGTTCACTCGGCTCATTAATCGAAGCAGGATTCAACAATATCACCGTTCTGCCATATCAAATTCTGCCGCCGATTTCAGTGCTCGCATTATTAATGTTGGGATTCAATTTGATCGGCGATGGATTTCGCGAAGCATTAGCACCAAAGCTCGAGGATATGTGATGAAAAAAGATGTCATTTTGTCAGTCAAAAATCTCGATATAACTTTTCGAACGAATGCAGGCAGAATTCATGCGATTCGAGGCGTGAATTTCGATTTGCCGATTGGAAAAACTGTCGCGCTGGTTGGAGAATCTGGATCTGGAAAATCTGTCACGATGAAATCTGTCGTCGGCTTGCTTGATGATAATTCGATTGTCAATCACGGCGAAATTTTGTATCGATTAGAAGGCGATCGAATCGTTGATCTTTTAACTCTGTCGAAAAAAGATCTGCGGCAAAATTTCAATGGGCAGCAAATCGCGATGGTGTTTCAAGATCCAATGACAAGCCTCGATCCGACGATGCAAATCGGTGAGCAAATCATGGAATGTATCCTCCTCCATAAAAAAATTTCGAAGTCTGAGGCAAAATCGAAATCGATTGAGCTGTTGAAACTCGTGGGAATAAATGATCCAGAAAAGCGAATCAAAAATTATCCACATCAGTTATCCGGCGGACAGCGTCAGCGAGTCGTGATAGCGATTGCACTTTCATGCGAGCCGAAGATTTTGATTTGCGATGAGCCGACAACTGCGCTCGATGTCACAATTCAAGCGCGAATTTTGGATTTGATCCGCGACATTCAATCGAAGATGGGACTCTCGGTCATATATATAACTCACGATCTCGGCGTCGTCGCTAAAGTTGCAGATTTTGTAAACGTCATGTATGCAGGCAAAATCATCGAAACGGGAACGGTCGATGAAATTTTTTATGATCCGCGGCATCCATACACATGGGGATTACTTTCAGCGATGCCGGATTTAAAAACGAAAGATTCGAGACTCTATTCAATCCCCGGCAGTCCTCCGAATCTATTGCATGAACCGATTGGCGATGCATTTGCCGCGCGAAATCAATTCGCAATGAAAATCGATGAACGAATCGAGCCGCCGATGTTTCAAATTTCCGAGACACATTCCGCCGCAACCTGGTTATTACATCCCGACGCACCGAAAATCGATCTGCCGCCTGCATTGAAATCGAGATTATCGAGAAAGGTGTCCTCGAATGAATGAGCCGCTGTTGAAAGTTGAAAATTTGCATCAGCATTTTCAAGTTTCGCGAAATTTCACAGTCAAAGCAGTCAATGGAGTCTCGTTCGAAATTTTTCCAGGCGAGACTTATGGATTGGTCGGCGAATCTGGATCTGGAAAAACTACAATCGGACGAAGTATAATTCGATTATACGATCCAACTTCCGGCGATATAACTTTCTGCGGTCGAAAAATCTCCGGCGAGCTTGATAATGAAACTCGAAAAATGCTTCGAAAAAATATGCAGATGATTTTTCAAGATCCAATGTCGAGTTTGAATCCTCGAAAAAAAATTGCAGATATAATCGGCGAGGGGCTCGATATTCACAAACTTTATTCGAATCGAGCGGAACGGAATCGAATCATTGGCGAGATTTTGGAGAAAGTGGGACTCTCGCCATCTCACGCGGAGCGATATCCACATCAATTTTCCGGAGGTCAGCGTCAGCGAGTTGGAATTGCCCGCGCGTTAGTCATGAAACCAAAATTGATAATCGCCGATGAATGCATTTCCGCTCTGGATATTTCAGTGCAGGCGCAGGTTGTCAATCTGATGAAGGATATCAAGGATGAAACTCGATGCGCATATCTATTCATTGCGCACGATTTGAGCATGGTGAAATACATCTCGGACAAAATTGGAGTTTTGCATTTGGGATATCTCGTCGAAACTGGATCGACTGACGAAATTTTTTCGAATCCAATTCATCCATACACAAAGAGTTTATTATCCGCCGTGCCATATCCAGATCCGCAAATTGAAAAATCTCGAAAGCCGTTGATTTATGATTCGAGCAATGTTGATTATTCGAAATCGACTTGGACAAAGATCAATGACGATCATTTCGTTTTGATTTCCGAATAAAAAGAGATCCATCGATCTAAAATTGATCGGTGGATCTTTTTTATTTTGTGATAAGATATCGAAAATCTTTTGAGGAGGAATTCATGATGTCTGAAAGAAAAAAAATCTACGTTCCGGAATTCGATGGTGATATCCCAATTCTCGAGGATGAAGGAAAAATGCAGGCGTTGCGTGCATTGAGAAGAATCGGTGAATCGATGAAAGGCGAAGCTGAACGTGTTGGTTTGGATTCCGAGGAAAAAATCGTTCAATTTGTCAAAGAACTTCGCAAAGAAAGACGGGAGAGACTCCAACGTGAAAGTGCTGTTTGATACCAATGTGCTGATTTCTGTCATTCTGAATCCTAATGGAAAGCCAAAAGAATCTTTATCGAAGGCGATAACTTTTTATGAAGCCTGTGTCTGTCAAGCAACCATTGAAGAATTGCATGAAACTTTCAATAAAAAGTTTCCTCGAAAAATGAATGACATGAATGACTTTATAAAATTCGTTCTTCCACATATGAAGATCATTCCAGTTCCTGATGAAGAAATTCCACTCGAGAAAAAGATTCGAGATATCGACGATCGATTGATATTGCGGGCGGCTGTTAATGCTGAAATCGATATCATAATTTCTGGTGACAAAGATCTTCTTGAATCTGGAGTAAAAGATCCAGCGATTCTGACTCCGTTTCAATTCACAATGTGGAATTTCTAAAATTTTTTGAGGAGGAATTCATGATGTCTAAAGAGAAAGTCAAAATTCCAGAGTTCGAAGGAAATTTTCCAGTCGTCGAGGATGAAAGCATGATGGAAGTCTATCGTGCTTTGAATCGAATTGCTGAAGGAATGAAAGGCGAAGCTGAACGTGCTGGATTGGATTCCGAGGAAAAAATCGTGCAATACATCAAACAACTTCGCAGAGAAAGACGGGAGCGTCGTCAAAATGAAAGTTCTATTTGATACCAATGTTTTGGTTTCTTTCATCTTGAATCCGAAAAGTGTGCCTGGCTCAGCTGTTATGAGGGCAATTAATCGTTACGAGGCATTGGTTTGTCAAGCGAGTGTCGAGGAATTGATTGATACATTCAATAATAAATTTCCTCAGCGATTGAATTACCTCAATGACTTTTTGAACTTCATCCTTCCAAAGATGAAGTTCATTCCAGTTCCTGATGAAGAAATTCCACTCGAGAAAAAGATTCGAGATATCGACGATCGATTGATATTGCGGGCGGCTGTCAATGCTGAAATCGATATCATAATTTCTGGTGACAAAGATCTTCTTGAATCTGGAGTGAAAGATCCAGCGATTCTGACTCCGTTTCAATTCACAATGTGGAATTTCTAAAAAAATTGAGAGCCGATCAAATTCAGATCGACTCTCGTTTTTTGTTTGTGATTAGATCACTGATTTTTAATCCAATCGAGCGCGTCATTCATATTCAAAAAGATCTTTCGAGATTTCTTATCCATTTCAGATTTGATTTCCGGCGTCGCTTTGGAATATTCATCATAAGGATTGACAAGAATCGGGACACATTTTGCATCGAATGCCGCCCGAATTCCATTGAATGCATCTTCGAAAACGTAACATTCTTCAGCAGGAATTCCGAGCTCCTCGACCGCCTTCAAAAAAATTCCTGGACGAGGTTTTCCGCCATCATGAATCATGTCGCCGCCGATAACGACTGAAAAATATTCCTTGAGCTTTGCATTTTTCAAATTTCTTCCGACCGTTGCAGTTTCAGTTCCACTCGCCACCGCCAATTTGAAATTCTGCGATTTGAAATACTCGAGAATCTCCGGAACGCCTTGCATGATATCAAGATGCTTTCCGCTCTCCTCGAAAACATAATCCTCCACCCATTTCGAAAGATCCTGCGGATTTTGCTCCGGATAAAAACTGTAAATGATGTTGAGCGTGATGAATCCGCCAGTTCCAGAGACAGCCTTGCCGAGCTCTGGATTCGGCTCAAGTCCAAATGGTTCAGCGACTTTGAGCCATGCCTCGCGATAGATTTGCTCCGTATCGAAGAGCGTTCCATCCATGTCAAAAATTGCAGCGCGCATTGAAAATCTCCTCTCATGATTGATTTGGTAAATTAAAACACGTGAAAAGATCGATCTCAAGAAAATTCGACTGAATCAATTTTCCGAATAATAAAAGATCCCTCGGAGATCAAACGATCTTCGAGGGATCTTTTTTAATTCCTCAAAAAATTCCACATTCCATATTCGTGAATCAGTGAAATTCCTTCTTCCAAAAAGACAGTCATATTTCTGCCGCGGAAGGCTTTCTCACGAAGTTCAGCGACAATTTCATCCGGCTGAGTTTCAATTCCGATTTCGCCTCGAATGATTTGTGCAATGATTTTCTTAGCGCGTTCAGATTATAAACCTGCATTGATTGCGCCGCGGATCATAGATTTAATCACTTGATTCGATGCAACAGTCGCCGCTAGAAATACATTTCCTATTCTCTCGAATTCTTCTTCCGATTCAGCTCTGAAAACTTTTCCGAGCCGCGAAAAAATCATTTGAATAAAAATATCAGAATCGACAGCCTGTTTTGAGCCTGTCACATATGTGATAACTCCATCGGCATTGATTATCGCGGGAGTCACTTCAACTCGAATGACTGCTTGAGTTGGAAAAATCTCCTCGAGCCGCGAAATTTTCCAATGATCGACAACAGACATGACCATTGCGCTCGATGAAATTTCATTTTTGATTTTCGGAACGATCTTTTCAGCGTCTCGACTTTGCAACGCTAGAAGGACAACTGAAGCATCGGCGAGATTTTTGGGATCGCTCGTCGTATTTATATTGTGAGATTCTCGAAGTTCATTGAGACGATTTTGATTTTCACTGAAAACGATGAATTTCGATGTATTTGAATCGACTTGTTTCAATGAAGTTGATAAGACGAATTCAGTAAAAACTCCGTCGCCAATGATTGCGATTTTGGAATTGTTCAAATCGATTCCTCCGAATTAAAACGCCGAGTAGAAATTTCCAATCAACTGCGCCAATTCATATCGAGTCAAAGTTCTATCGCCATGGAAACCTCCATCGCCTTCTCCATCCATCACGCCAGAATCTCCCGCCCATTGAACTGCTTTGAAATATGGACTGTTTTCTGATACATCGCTGAACAATTTTTGAGTCTCGGCAGATTTATTCGCGAAAGCATTGTAGAACATCTCGGCAAGCTCGTATCGAGTGATTTGATTTGCGCCGTCGAATGTTGATGAATTTGTCGGAATGACTCCAGCATTTGCAAGCGTCGCGACATATTCATGAGCCCAGTGACTTTTTGGAACATCAGTGAAAGGCTCATTTTGATCAGCAACTCGAATCCCTTTGACATCTGCTAAAAGTTTGCAGAACATCGTTGCAGTTTCATATTTTGTCGCAACTCGATCGCCGTTGAATTTGTCACTGGATGAAATGATTCCAGCGTTCGAAAGCTCAATGATTCTATCGTGCGCCCAATGATCTGCAGGCACATCGGTGAATGACGCGGCGAATGTTGTCGATGAAACTCCAAGCATCAGAGCCGTTGTGATTCCGGCAATTGTTTTTCTCATTAATGAATCCCTCCAAAAGATTTTAATGCATGTTAATATAGCGCAATAAATTTCTCAAGCTCTATCGAAAGGAGATTCGATCAATGAAAAAATCTGAAAAGGAAATTCACGATCTAACTCACGATCAATCGCGTCTCAATAATCCCGCGGCAGTCAATGGAAAATTCGATGAAGATCTCCCGCCTAAAAAATATCATGTCGATGAATGGAGCGATCCAACTCTCGCATGGAATTCAAAGCGCGAGGAGGATTTTGAAGTTCCAACGCTGTCGATTCATCGCCGCGAATTGATCGTTCCAGCAAAAATTCTATCGAACGTCACAAAGAAACCAACTCATTCTCGATTGTCACTTTTCGAATCGAATGAAGATCTCGATCCAAAACGCAAACTCGATTTCTATCAACACTCTGAAAAATGGACAAATCGATTGATCGCCGGCGATTCGATGCTCGTCATGAATTCACTGCTCGAGCGAGAGGGAATGGCTGGCTCGATTCAGATGATCTATTTTGATCCGCCGTATGGAATTCGATTCGGGAGCAATTTTCAGCCGTTCGTGTATAAGCGGGATGTGAAAGATCGCGACGAGGATCTATCGATTGAGCCGGAGACAATCACAGCGTTTCGAGATACATGGGAAAAGGGAATCCATTCATATTTGAATTATATTCGGGATCGATTGCAGCTTGCGAGAATTTTATTGAGTGACAGCGGCTCGATATTTGTACAGATTGGCGATGAGAATCAGCATCTGGTTCGGTGTATATTAGATGAAGTTTTTGGAAGACAGAATTTCGTGAGTCAGATCTTTTTTCAAAAAACTGGAGGACTCATGGGAAATTTCGTCAATGGAGTTGGAGATTATTTATTATGGTATGCAAATGATAAATCGAATGCAAAATTTCGTCGGCTATATACGATGAAAAATCTTCAAAGCGAAAAGAATCAATACAAGATGGTTGAGTTTCCAGATGGAACTCGTCGAGCCATGACTAAAGAAGAATTGGAAGATCCTTCTATTTTAGGAAAAGATATCCGGATTTTCCGGTATACTAGTCTAACATCGATAACGTCAATAGAAAATGAAATCGAAATTGAATTTGAAGGGAAAAAATATATTCCATCGACCGGACATTGGAAAACTCATGAAGCTGGCATGAAAAGATTGATCGAGAAAGGTCGAGTCGCTGCTCTTGCAAAAACTCTTCGATACATTAGATATTTCGATGATTTTCCACTCGCAGCATTAACCAACAATTGGACTGATACTGGAGGAGCATCTGATAAAATCTACACAGTTCAAACATCTCGAAAAGTAATTGAACGATGCATGTTAATGACTACAGATCCATCTGATCTTGTCCTCGATATAACTTGTGGATCTGGAACAACTGCATATGTCGCCGAGCAATTCGGTCGTCGATGGATCACTTGCGACACATCACGAATCGCTATCGAGCTCGCCAAAGAACGAATCGCTACAGCAGTTTTCGATTTCTACAAACTCAAATCCAAATCAATCGCCGATGGATTCGAATATCAAACCGTTCCGCATGTCACGCTCAAATCAATCGCCAACAATCAACCGCCCGCAACTGAAACTCTATTCGATAAACCGATGATCGATTCAGAAAAAATGAGAGTCGCTGGACCATTCATGGTTGAATCACTTCCTGCGCCGATAATTTTTTCAATCGATGAAGCGGCAAATTCGAGCGTTGAAAAATGGCAGAGCTATCTTCGACAGGAAATCGCGACAACTGGAATCGGTTTGAAAAATGGCGATCGACTTCAAATCTCGAACTGCTTACCATTCGAAGAGCAGTCGATATTCCATGCGAGCGCGGAGACAAATCGAATCGAGCCGGTATTAATTCATTTTGGCAGTGATTCAAAGTCAATCGATGCGCGAATCGTTGGATTGGGAATTGAAGAAGTTCGCAAGATGAAAGATCGCCCGAGATATGCAGTATTTGCAGGATTTTCATTCGACGCGGAGGCAGAGGAGGAGATCTATTCTGCGCAAATTCCTGGAGTCGAATTTGTAAAAGTGCTGATGAATCCCGAGCTTTCAGTTGGCGATTTGAAGAAGAATCAATCGAAGTCTGAATCATTTTTATTGGTCGGACAGCCTGATGCGGAAATAAAAAAGCTCGACGATGGCAAATTGATCGTCGAGGTACGTGGATTCGATTATTTCGATGTCATAGAGAACAAAGTGAAAAGTGGATCGACAAAACAAATTGCGATGTGGATGCTCGATACAGAATATCGAGTTGGAAAGCCATTCGAACCGTCGCAGATGTTCTTCCCGATGAAAGATTCGTCGAGAGGCTGGAGTAATCTTTCAAAAACATTGAGAGCAGAGATCGATGAATCAAAGATCGCAAAATTCTCTGGATCGATTTCACTTCCATTCGAAACTGAATCAGATCGCGTTGCAGTTAAAATTATCGACGATCGAGGATTAGAATCGATGCGAATTTTGAAAATTCCTTGAAAATGTAAGATAAGTCTGAAATAATTCCGTCCTGCGTTGAGATTTTTTTATTTAGCTTAGTAAAAGATCTCGCGCGGGATTTTTTGTTCGGAAAAATTTTTGAGGAGGCAAATCAATGTCAGAAATCGCCGCCGTGATTCTCGCAGCAGGCAAGGGAACACGGATGAAATCGAAATTGCCCAAGATTCTACATCCAATTTGTCATCGTCCAATGATTGAGAGAGTGCTCGATGCAGTTTCAAAAACTGGAATCTCGCGAGCAGTTGTCGTCGTTGGATTTGGAGGAGACAAGATCAAATCTCATCTCGAGGGAAAATCGTTCGGCTCGATGAAAATCGAATTTGTCGATCAAACGGAGCAGCTTGGAACTGGTCATGCAGTTATGCAGACTGAAAAATTTTTCAATGGATTCACCGGAAAGATTCTGGTGACTTGCGGAGATACTCCATTGCTCAAATCTGAAACTCTCAAAAAATTCGTCGAGGATTCTCAAAATTCATCGGCGAGCGTCATGACGACGGATCTTGACGATGCAACTGGATATGGAAGAGTGATTCGCGATCAAGATGGATCATTCGCAAAAATCGTCGAACATAAAGATGCAAATGAATCTGAACGCGCGATTCGAGAGATCAATGCTGGAGTTTATTGTTTCGATTCGAGAAAGCTTTTTGACGCGTTGAAAAAAATCACGAATCAAAATGCTCAAGGCGAATATTATCTTCCAGACACTTTGGCGATTTTGAAATCTGAAGGCGAATCGATTTCATGCATAAAAATTTCTGACTCGAACGAGACGCTCGGAATCAATTCTCGAAAACAGCTCGCCGATGCAGAAAAAATCATGTATCAATGGAAAAATTTGGAGCTCATGGATTCCGGAGTCACAGTTTCAGATCCAGATTCAACTTTCATCGATCCGGAAGTCGAAATTGGAATTGATACAACAATTCTCCCAGGCACAATCATCGAAGGCAATTCGAAAATCGGTGAGGATTGCGTGATTGGAGCTTACATTTACATTCAAGATTCGATTGTCGAAAATGGAGTCAAGATGGGACCATTTGTTCATTTGAGACCAGGAACTCGAATCGAATCGGAAGTTAAAATTGGAAACTTTGTTGAGGTCAAAAATTCTACGATTGGTAAAGAATCGAAATTGCCACATCTCCAATACATCGGCGACACTGACATGGGATCGAGAGTCAATGTCGGTTGCGGAACTGTGACTTGCAATTATGACGGAAAGAAAAAATATCGGACGAAAATCGGTGACGATGTTTTTATCGGCTGCAATTCGAATCTCGTTGCGCCAGTTGAAATCGAGAATGGAGCATATCTCGCGGCGGGCGGAACGATTACAAAAAATGTTCCAGCGGATAACTTGGCAATCGCTCGAGCGCGACAGGTGAATTTCGAAAATTGGAATGATCGTCGAAAATAAATTTAGGAGGGCTTTCACATGAATCCAAGCATCGAAAATCTTTGTATCTTAGCAGGCAATGCAAATCGTCCTCTCGCAGAAAAAATCGCAAAACACATCGGCGTGCGAATTTATGATGCCTTCGTTGGAAAATTCAACAACGGCGAAACTCAAGTCATGATTTCCGAATCGATTCGCGGCAAAGATATTTTTATCATTCAACCAACATCTCAGCCGGTCAACGACAATCTGATGGAACTGTTGATTATGGCGGATGCATGCAAACGAGCGAGCGCACATTCAATCACAGCTGTCGTTCCATATTATGCATATGCTCGCCAAGATCGAAAGACTCGCGGACGTGAACCGATCTCTGCAAAACTTGTCGCGAATCTGTTGACTGCTGCGGGATTGAATCGAGTTGTAACAGTCGATCTTCATGCCGGACAGATTCAAGGATTCTTCGATATTCCAGTGGATCATCTCGCAGCCGCTCCAGTCATCGCCGAATATTTCCGCACGCATGACTTCGAGGATGCAGTTGTAGTTTCACCAGATCTCGGAGGAGTTACTCGCGCTCGAGTTTTGGCAGATTATCTCAAAACTCCAATCGCGATAATCGAAAAACGTCGTCCTCAGCCTGGAGTTGCGGAAGTCATGAATGTTATCGGCGACGTCAAAGGAAAAACTGCAGTGATTATCGATGATATCGTTGACACGGCGGGATCTCTTTGTGAAGGTGCAAAAGCGCTCGAGAGACTCGGTGCGAAAAGAGTTTTTGCCGCATGTTCTCATGCAATTTTGTCAGATCCAGCGGTCGAGCGAATCAATAATTCAAATATTGAAAAACTCGTTATCACTGACACAATTCAACTTCCGAAGGAAAAAGAATCGCCGAAGATCGTAGTTTTAACGATGGCAGATTCAATCGGTGATGTTATGATTCGAATTCAAACTCATCTTTCAGTGTCGCAACTGTTCAAGTGAGGAGAGATTATTTGAAAATCATCGTATCAGGCGGGGGGACAGGTGGACACATCTATCCCGCGATAACTCTGATTCAAGAAATTCGAAAACTTGATCCTTCCGCAGAATTTTTATACGTAGGATCAACTCGAGGACTCGAGGCAGATATCGTTCCGAAGGAAAATTTACCATTCGAGGCGATTGAACTTTCAGGATTCGAGCGGCATATTTCATTCAAATCAATTTTGGAAAATTTTTCTCGAGCAACTCAAGCGATTCGAGGAATAAATCGAGCGCGATCAATTCTTCGAGATTTCAAGCCGGATGTTGTCGTTGGAACTGGCGGCTATGTCTGTGGACCAATTCTACTCGCGGCAAGTCTGATGAAAATTCCCACATTAATCCAAGAACAAAATGCAGTCGCGGGAGTCACAAATAAAATTCTCTCGAAATTCGTGACAAAAATTTGTGTTGGATCTGACGCAGCATTGAAAAATTTTCCGCCAGAGAAAACAGTTTACACAGGAAATCCAATTCGCGCGAACGTCATGGAAGCAAATCGCGAAGAGGGAATCAAACTTTTTGGATTCAATCCTGAGCGACCGATCGTCTTGATTTCTGGAGGATCTCGAGGAGCTCGATCGATAAATCGCGCAATGATTGGAGTTCTCGAGCATTTCAAAGAGATTCCCTCGGTGCAGTTTCTTCATGTCACGGGGAAAACTGAATTCGATGAAGTCAAAGAATCGCTGGAAGAAGCTGAAGTCGATTTGAAAATTGCAACTCACATTCGAGTCGAGCCGTATTTATATGACATGCCTCAAGCTATGGCAATGGCAGATCTTGCAGTTTTTCGAGCTGGAGCGACGGGATTAGCTGAACTCACAGCGCGAGGAGTTCCATCGATTTTGATTCCTTATCCATTTGCCGCGGCGAATCATCAGGAATTCAACGCTCGAGTTTTAGTCAATGCTGGAGCGGCTCGAATGATTCTCAACAAAGATCTCACGGCGGGAATTTTGATCGAGACAATTCGCGAACTTTTAAAAAATCCTCAAGAGCTCGAGAAAATGTCGATCGTTGCAAAATCTCTCGGACGTCCCGATGCCGCTAAAGACATTGCGCAAATGATTCTCGATCTTGCAAAATAAATTCAAAAAAATTTGGGAGTGATGCGAATGACTCTAAACGATTTCAAATCATTTCACTTCATCGGAATCGGTGGAGCAGGGATGAGCGCGCTTGCAAAAATTCTTCTCGAGATGGGCAAAAAAGTTTCCGGCTCAGATCAATCTGACTCTGAAATTTTGTCGCAGCTCTCGAGACTCGGTGCAAAAATTTTCATTGGGCACGAGAAAGATCACATCGAGCGCGGAATCGATGCAATTGTTGTCTCAAGCGCAATTCACGATGAAAATCCGGAAATTGTCGCGGCTCAAGAACTTGGAATCACTAGACTTCATCGTTCAGATATCAACGCGATGCTCCTAAATTCGAAAAATGGAATTGCAGTTGCCGGTGCGCATGGAAAAACTACAACGACAGCGATGCTGGGAGTTGCTTTGGATCATGCAAATGTCTCGCCGACAATTATCATCGGTGGAGAATCGCCGGATCTCGGCACAAATGCAAAACTCGGATCGAGCGAATTTCTCGTGAGTGAAGCCGATGAAAGCGATGGATCTTTTCTCAAACTCAAACCATATATCGCAGTTGTCACGAATGTTGAAGATGATCATTTGGATCATTACGGCTCGGTTGAAAATATCAAGTCTGCATTCAAACAATTCATCGAAAGCGTTCGCAATAAATCGATCGTCTGCACTGATTCCGAATATTTGCGTGAAATTATCGATCAAGTCGGAAATAAAAAATCGCTGATAACTTACGCTGTGGATCGTGACGCAGATTATCGCGCTATCAATTTGAAAACGATCGGCTCTGGAATGAAATTCGATGTGATTCACGAGGGCAAAATTCTCGGCAGTGTCGAATTGAAAATTCCAGGGCGTCATAATGTTTTGAATGCATTAGCTACAATCATTGTTGGAATTTCAATCGGCGTGCCATTCGATAAAATCGCTGATGGACTTCGAAAATTCCATGGAGCAAAGCGTCGATTTCAAACGAAGGGACGAATCAATGGAGTTTGGATTGTCGATGATTACGCGCATCATCCCACGGAAATCGCATCAACTCTCGCGGCGGCTCGGCAGACTGAACCTCGTCGATTGATTTGCGTCTTCCAGCCTCATCGATATTCTCGGACAAAATTGTTAGCTAAAGAATTCGCTAATTCATTCGATTCCGCAGACGTTTTGATTTTGACAGATATCTATTCCGCGGGAGAAGATCCAATCGAGGGAATCGATGGGCGCACGATTTTGAACGAAGTCAAATCGGCAACATATATCCCACATCGCGAAGATCTCGCGCCGTATTTGAAATCGATTGTGAAATCCGGCGATCTAGTTATCACGATGGGCGCGGGAGATATTTTCAAAACTGGCGAGGAGTTATTGAAAATTCTATCGAAAAAAATTCTAGTCGTGATGGGCGGCTCTTCAACTGAAGCGGAAGTCTCTCGAAGAACTGGCGCGGCGATTGTCAAAGCTCTAATCTCTCGAGGATTCGAAGTCGAGCCGATGGAATTGCATCCCAAAACATTCTCGCAAGACGTTCAAGATTCAAATTGCGCGATAGTTTTCAACGCTCTCCATGGAAAATTTGGCGAGGATGGATTGATTCAAGGCACGCTCGAAATGCTCGGAATTCCATACACCGGCTCGAGCGTTTTAGCATCAGCGTTGACAATCAATAAAATCGCGGCGAAGAAATTTTTCAATTCAGTCGGAATTCCAACTCCAAAATCAAAATCATTCCGTCGCGGCGAAAAAATCGAGATCGAATTTGATTTTCCAGTTGTCGTGAAAGCTGCAACTCAAGGATCGAGCATCGGCGTTGAAATTGTTGAAAGCGAATCAGATTTTCAAAAAGCGATCGATAATGCGTTCAAATATGACGAGGAAATTTTGATCGAAGAATTTATTCGCGGGCGAGAAATGACTGTCGCGGTGTTTGGAGATTCGTCGCAGGCTGAATCGATGCCGATTATCGAAATCACCACGACTTCCGGACGATATGATTATGCGAGTAAATATACAAAAGGCGCGTCGACTCACATCGTTCCGGCTGAACTTCCTCAAGATCTCACGGAAAAAATTCAATCGATAGCTGTCGATGCATTCAAAATCTGCGGCTGTCGAGGAGTCGCGCGAATCGATTTTATGCTCGATGAAAATTCGAATCCTTTCGTTTTGGAAATCAATACAGTTCCTGGAATGACTGAAACATCGCTCGTTCCAGATGCCGCCCGCGCGATGGGAATCGAATTTCCCGAGCTCTGCGAAAAGATTCTAAAGCTTGCAGGATTTGAACGTTGAAAAAAAAATCGCGGAAGAAAAAATCGAATTCCTTCCGAAAAATTCTGTGGAGTTTTATCAAGCGCGCGATGATCTTTCTGATGATTTGCACCGCGGCAATTGGATTCGTTCTATATTCACCATTTTTCGTTTTGAAACATGTTGAACTCAAAGGCGAAAAATTTCTGACTGTCGCCGATGTCATGAAAATCGCGAATCTGTATTTTGACGAGCCGCTGTTTCATCTCGAAACTGATAATGTGACTCGAAGACTGCTCGGGGATTTGCGAATCGAGAGTGCTCAAGTTGTCCGCGATCTTCCGAACACTTTGAAGATCGAAATCAAGGAAAGAGCGCCGATCGCAACGGTTGTCGCTGAAAATGCATATCTCGATGTCGATCGAAATTGCAAAGTGCTCGATGTTTATCGCGATTTAAAATCGATGCCGATTCCAATGATAACTGGACTGGGCGTGCACGATCTTTATATTGGTGATGAAGTCGAGGATAAACTGCTGAAAAAATTGATCGTCTATCTCAACAGTATCGATGAGCAGACGACCGCTGAAATTTCCGAGATCGCGTTTATCGATGAAGATTATGTCGTCGCATATACAACTCGCGGAATTCAGATTCGAATCGGCAAGCTCGAACGTCTCGAGGAGAAAGCAAAAATCACCGAGGATTTTTTGAAAGATCTGTCGCAAAATCCGCTCGATGTTGAATATCTCGATTTGAATTACACATCGCCGTATTTGAAAATCATTGAGTATTGAAAAATCGAATTGGAGGCTTGAACGATGAATCTGCAGCGAGGTTCATGGTCAATTGCATGCGCATGTTTGGTGCTAGGATTCATGCTATCGATGCAGTTTCGTCAGGCGCGGGAGATTCAAAAAAACATTCCACTTCAGCGAATCGAGGAGCTTTCGACTAGACTTCTTGAAACTGAAAAGGAACGCGATGAACTTCGAGAAACATTGGGCGAGATTCGATTGAAACAGGCAGATCGATTGAAAATGGAGGATGAACTTCGAATTCGCGCAGGAATTGTGCCGCTCGAGGGCGAGGGAATCATAATTCGAATGGATGACAGCTCTCTAACTGCAAAGGCTGGTGAAAATCCAAATGTTTACGTCGTGCACGATGATGATATTTTGCGCGTGGTTAATGAACTTCGAGCGGCTGGAGCTGAAGCGATTTCGATAAATGATCAGCGATTGATTGACGTCTCGGAAATTCGATGCGCTGGACCAACTCTGTCAGTCAACAATGTCAGATCCTCGTCGCCATTTTTGATTCACGCGATTGGAGATCGAAAATCTCTCGAAAACGCTATCAAAATGCGCGGTGGAGTTTCAGATACTCTCAAAGTTTGGGGAATTCATCTTGAACTTGAATCGAAGGAGAAAGTTTTTATCCCAGCTTTCGATGGAAGTTTGCAGCATCGATTCGCGCAGCCAGTCACGACGGAATAGTTGATTTGAATTTCTCGATCGTGTAGAATTCAAAAAAATCGAGGAGGAGATCATTTTGGCGGATAAATTTACAATTCATCGACTTCTCTCACTCAAAAAATCGACGGCTGAACGAATCGAAAATTCAATCCGTGCGAAGGGATTCATCGATATTCGACAAGGACGCCGCGATAATGTCAATGGCGTGCCGATCTCCAAAATCGAAATCGATATCAAGTCGCGCTATCAAAAAATTCTCGCGCTGATTTCCAATTATGAAAAGATCAAATCGGCTCTTTTATGCAGCAATTCCGGAATCGATCCCAACGCTGAAATTCATCGAATCGAAGTTGCAGGGAAAAGATATTCGATGGCTGAATTGATGAAAGGCGCGTCGCAAACTCGCAACTTTAGTCGTGAGTTAGACGCGTATTTTCTTGACAACCTTCTTAAACCATGTGAAAATTAGTTTATAAGAATTCTAAGGAAAGGAGGATATCTTCATAAGCCGAAATGTACC
>JAFUTY010000021.1 GCA_017484005.1 Selenomonadaceae bacterium
ATCGCCGGCATCGATTGAGTTTGAACTCGCAGTGTAAGCAAAATAGAACGAATCATTTCCATCGCCGCCATCGATTGAGTTTGAACTCGCAGTGTAACCAAAAGAGAACGAATCATTTCCATCGCCGGCATCGATTGAGTTTGAAGCTGCCTTGTAACCAAAAGAGAACGAATCATTTCCAGAGCCGCCATCGATTGTGTTTGAAACTGCCTCGTTACCAAAATAGAACGAATCATTTCCATCGCCGGCATCGATCGTGAGTGAAACAGCATTATGATTGAAATAGAACGAATCATTTCCATCGCCGGCATCGATTGTGTTTAAGCTTGCATCTTGTCTAAAAACAATCGAGTCATCGCCAGAGCCTGCATCAATCGTGTTTGAAATTACATCTCTATCGAAATAGATTGAGTCACTTCCATCTCCGACATTGATCGAATTTGAAATCGCATCAGCACCAAAATAGAGCGAGTCATTTCCAGATCCAGTTGTGATTATTTGATTATTTTGCGTATCAGTAAAATTTAAACTTTGACCACTTGCCATGTGATAAACCTCCTTGATATTTTTTTTAGAAAAATCCAGCTCCCAATTTTGTCGCCCCCCCCCCCCCGAAAATCAAGAACTTTTTTATTAAAAAATTTTTTCCGAACAAAAAAAGATCCCCGACAGATCTCAATTGATCTATCGAGGATCTCTTTTTTTATTCGGAATCAATATTCGCGATCTTTCGTTGCGATTTTCTCTTTCATCATTTCAATGAATTCATCGACTCCAATCGTTTCAGTTTCCTTTTTACCAAATCGACGAACATTCACCGTTTGATCTTCAACTTCTTTATCACCGACAACAAGCGAATATGGAATCTTCATGACTTGAGCATCGCGAATCTTTTTGCCAGTCTTTTCATTCCGATCGTCAACCTCAACTCTAAATCCAAGCACGAAAAATCTCTTCTCGAGCGCGCGAGCATATTCGAGATGTGCGTCAGTTATTGGAAGAATTTTGATTTGAATCGGCGCGAACCAAATTGGAAATGCTCCCGCAAAATGCTCGATCAAAATTCCAATGAATCGCTCGATACTTCCATAAACCACGCGATGAATCATGATTGGTCGATGCTTTTCTCCATCCTCACCGACGTACGTCAAATCGAATTTCTCCGGCAGCGACATATCGAGCTGAATCGTTCCGCATTGCCAAGTCCGTCCAATCGAATCATGCAGATGAAAATCGATTTTTGGTCCATAGAATGCTCCATCGCCCTCATTGATTACATAATCCAGCCCGCGATTCTCGAGAGCTTTTTGAAGAGCGTTCGTTGTCATTTCCCACATTTCATCTGAGCCCATCGAATTCTCTGGACGCGTTGAAAGTTCCGCGGTGTAAGTCAATCCAAATGTTTGATAAACTTCATCGAATAGATCGATCGTTTTTTGAATCTCGCCCTCAACTTGATCTGGAGTCATGAAAATGTGCGCATCATCTTGAGTAAAATTGCGAACTCTGAATAATCCATGCAGTGCACCGCTCAACTCATGACGATGAACTGAACCGATTTCTGCGAGTCGCAATGGCAATTCGCGATAAGAATGTGGATGCGATTTATAGACTAACATTCCGCCCGGACAATTCATCGGCTTGATTGCATAATCCTGCTCATCGATTTTGGTGAAATACATGTTTTCTTTGTAATGAAACCAATGCCCCGATGTTTCCCAAAGCTTGCGATTCAAAATCATTGGCGTCATGATTTCCTGATAACCATATCGACGATGAACTTCGCGCCAATAATTCAACAGCTCATTTCGAATCGTCATGCCGTTTGGATGAAAGAATGGAAATCCTGGACCTTCTTCATGCAGACTGAAAATATCGAGTTCCTTTCCGAGTTTGCGATGATCTCTTTTCGCTGCTTCCTCGAGCATATGGAGATAATCCTTGAGCTGATCTTTCGATTCGAATGCAGTTCCATAAATTCTTTGGAGCATTTTGTTATGTTCATCGCCGCGCCAATATGCTCCCGCGATCGATAACAATTTCAACGCTTTAACTTTGCCGGTTGATTCGACATGAGGTCCAGCGCAGAGATCGACAAATTCTCCTTGAGTATAAAGCGAAATTTCTGCATCCTCCGGAAGATTTTCGACCAATTCAACTTTGTAATTCTCGCCGCGATCCTTGAAAAATTCCAACGCGCGATCTCTCGGAAGAGTTGATCTCACGAGCGGAAGATTCTCTTTGACGATCTTTTTCATTTCTTCTTCGATTGCAGTGAGATCCTCGTCAGTCAATTTCCGTTCCATATCGATATCATAATAGAATCCATTTTCAATCGCTGGACCAATTGCGAGTTTGACTTGAGATCCATCATCACCGCCGTAGAGACGTTTGATCGCCTGCGCCATGATGTGCGATGCAGTGTGTCGAAGTGGAAGTTGAGCGTCTTTGATTTCAGATTTTTTGAGTGCCATTGAAATTTAGATCTCCTTTCATTGCAAAATATTTACCATGTTTTGAACTTCATCGGCAGATTCAGAATCGAAGAGGTTTCGATAATCGAATAAGACAAATCCACCGAGATTTTTGTTGCGAATCGATTGAATCTCCCGCGCGATTATATCGTGATTATAGATCCATTCGTCATTGTTGCGTCCAGTTTTATACAATGCAAGTCCGACATAAAAATCGACGCTCGAATCTCGCGGAATTGAAAGCCAATCATTCAAACAATTTTCGAATGCATATTTGCTCAAAGATCCATCGCCGTTTCGAAGATCGAATCCCCAATAAATCTGCGGCAAAATGTAATCGATGAATCCCGGCTCACTCATCCAGCGATCGATGTCTGTGAAATATTGTGAATCGCTCCGCAAATGATCGAGATTTCCTGCCGGACTGATTCCAAATTTCACATTCGGCTTTTCATTTTTCACCGCGAGATAGACACTTCGAATCAATCCCGAGACATTATCGCGACGCCATTGCGAAATCGATGCATCGACGTAAGAATTATCATAATCCGGACGGTCGAAATTCGAATCGCTGACGCTTGGATAAAAATAATCATCGAAATGAATTCCATCGACGTCATAATTTTTCACGAGCTCCGTTATCGAATCAGTGAGATATTTTACAACCTCTTCATTCGCCGGATTCAAATAATACTGTCCATTGTGATAGAGGACGAATCGCTGATTTGGCGATGAATTTCTCCAAATTTTGACGATGCTCGATTCTGGAATTTCATCCCATGTGACTTGCAGCGCGGGAGAATTTGTAGAAGTCACGCGATAAGGATTTAGCCATGCGTGAAATTGAATTCCATGCTGATGCGCTTCATCGATGAAAATTTTGAGCGGATCAAATTCAAAACCTCGCCACATCGATCCCGTCGCGAATTTTGATGGTGGAAAATATTCCGAAGGATAATACGAATCGGAATGACTGTGAACATGAACGAAAATTGAATTGAGTCCTCGCGATTGAAGTTGATTCATGATGTTTGAAGTCGCCTGTCTGAATGCAATTTCATCGCGCGGAAGATCGAGCCAATCGTAAAATGAAAACCAAACTCCGCGAATCTCAACTTTTTCTTCGGAAACATAATTTGGATCTGGAATTAGAACGCAATCTGGCTCTGGAATTTTTTTAGATCGAGCGCAGGCAGTTGAAAAAATCATCGTCAATATCATTGCGACGATCAAAAATTTTCGAGCGATCATTCTTCGAGCACCCGTGGAACTCTGAAATATCCATCATCTTGCTCCGGAGCATTCGATAGCGCGAGATCTCTATCGAGCGACGGTTTGACGATGTCATCTCGAAAAACATTTTGCATTGGGCGAGCATATGTTGTCGGCTCGACGCTCGATGTATCGATCTGCTGCAATTTCTCAACGTATGTCACGATTGCGTTGAGATCTTTCAGCGATGTTGATTTCTCCTCCTCACGAATTTTGAGTCTCGACAGACTCGCGACCGTTTCAAGATCTTTTTCTGTAACCTTCAATTGACTTCCTCCTTATGACTTGCGAACGCGTTATGATGATGAATCGATTCGAAATTCTCGCACTCTATCGAGAAAAATTCAATCCCCTTGAGCTGTCGAAGTGCAAGAATCAAATCGCGCAAAATATCTTCGACGAATTTTGGATTTTCATACGCCGCTTCAGTGACAAATTTTTCATCCTCACGCTTGAGCAGTGGATAAATCGGCTGAGATCCCTGCGACTCGATTAACGCCGACAGATCTTCGATTGAGATACATTCATCTTTGAATCGAACTGAAACTCGCGCGATCGATCGTTGATTATGCGCACCGAATTTTGAAATCTCTTTTGAACATGGACAAAGCGATGTAAATGGAACTTCAACTCCCAATTCGAATTTAAATTTTTGATCGAGAGTTGCCTCGAAGTAACAATCGAGATCGAGGAGAGATTTTTTTTGACTGACTGGTGCAGATTTTTCAACGAAATATTTGAAACTCAATCGAATTTGCGCAGATTGTGCCTGCAATTTTTCACAAGCCTCGCGAAGAATCGATTCGAGTTCAGATTCCGCGATTGGCTTTTTGCACCATGGCTGAAGAATTTCGATGAATCGACTCATATGCGTGCCCTTGAATTCCTGCGGCAGCGATACAGTGAATCGAACTTGCGCTGTCACTGATTGATAATCTTGATAATCATTGGGCGGAAATGTTTTTATCAGAAATGGCAGCGTTAGATTTGTAACTCCAACGCGCTGAATTTCGATTCCGCGATCATCCTTGAAATTTTGAACGTCCTGCAAAAAATTTCTCACTTCCCAAAAAATTTATACTCAAAATCGATTTCCAGTATAAGTTTCAATTTCATCGATCGTTGTAAGTCCATTCCGAACTTTTTCCAATCCATCTTCGCGCATCGATTTGAAATTTGGAACGATCGATCGAATTTGATCTTCATCTCGGAAATTTTTGATCGCGTCTCGAAGATCTGAATCGATCGGCAAAATTTCATAAATTCCAATTCGTCCAGAGAATCCAGTGCCGCGACATGAATCGCATCCTCGACCGTTGCATTCTGGACAGATTCGACGCACCAATTTTTGAGACATCGTTCCGATTAATGTTGCTGCCAATAAATACGGCTCGACTCCCATTTCGATTAATCGAGTTATCGCGGTGAATGAATCGGTTGCGTGAAGAGTTGTCAAAACGAGATGTCCAGTTAAAGCCGCTCGAACAGCGATTCGCGCAGTCTCCTCATCGCGCATTTCGCCGACCATCAAACAATTGCAATCCATTCGAAGTAATGCTCGAAGTCCAGTTGCAAAATCGATTTCGCCTTGAATCTCGGTTTGATCAATTCCATCGATTATTTGCTCGATTGGATCTTCAAGCGTTGCGATGTGAATTTCCGGCGAATTGAGTTCTCGAAGTGCCGCATGAAGTGTTGTCGATTTTCCAGTTCCCATCGCGCCAACCACGACGAATAATCCATTTTGCGAATGAATCAACTGCCGAAATATTTTTTCAGTTTCAGAATTCATCCCGAGCTCGTCAATCGTTTTGAGTTGAATTGAACTGTCGAGAATTCTACAGACGATCAAATCTCCAAAATGTGTTGGAATGCTCGCGACGCGAATATCAATTTGATCGAATCGAATTTGCCCATCGAGAGGAGAATGAACTTCGCTCGTATCGATTTTCGCAAGAATTTTGACTCTGGAAATGATATCTGACTGAATTCGCCGCGGAATTTTTTCATGCAATTCGACGAGTTTGCCATCGATTCGATATCTGATTCTCAAAAAATTCTCGATTGGCTCGAAATGCACATCGCTAGATTTTAGATCGATCGCCGTTTTGAAAATGAAATCGACTAGATCCGAAATTCCAATCGATGCTCGTCCTGGCGAATTGTAAATCGCTCGCGGTAATAATTCTGAAAATCTTTCATCGATCGCACTCATTCAATTTGACCTCTTGACTGAGATTCCATTGCGATCTGGCGCATCGAATACCTGCTCTTCAGATTTTTCCGGAACTTGATTCGCGATTGAAGCTGCAACGACAAGATCAATTGCAGTTCCTTCCTCACGTTCAGCTCCTCCGCCCGGCGATTGAGATATCACTGTCCCCGCTTCCTGACGACTTTCCTGTTGAGTTATCGCGCCAATCGAAAATCCGCTCAATCGAATCGAATCTCGTGCGCCCTCGATTGACATTCCCAAGACTGAAGGAACTGAAAATTTTCGACGAACTTGAGGAGTCTCTTCCTTTTGTCCTCGCGAAATTGTTAAATCGATTGATTGTCCTTGAGTGCTTTTTGTACCATAAACTGGATCTTGCCAAATCACAGTTCCAGGCTCTTCATCGGAATATTTTTCATAGATCGAACCGACGTTCATTCCTATTTTCTGCAATTTTTCAGTCGCCATGGATTTTGTGAGTCCAACGAGATCTGGAACTTCGAGATTCTCGCCGCCTTTGCTAACGTAAATCGTAACAAGTCTAGCAATTTTCACTTTCGAATTGAAATCTGGATCTTGCGAGACGACTTGCCCCGCTGGAACTGTCGAGCTGTAAGTTTCCGCAACATTGACTCGAAGATTGACATCCTCGAGAATCTGCCGCGCTAACATCAAATTTTTTCCCGTGACATTTGGAACTGAAACGACATCCTGCTCCCAAAATCTCCCGAACGACAAAATGAATCCAAATCCAACGCCGAGCATCAATACGAAAAATAATCCAATGAATGCAAGCCTTCCGAGCCATGTTCCGAACATTTTTTTCTTAGCACTTTTCAAAAATGGTTCAGGTTTTGGATTGTCATTTTGAAATTTGTCGAGCGATACCGTTGCATCGATATCCTCGTTGAGCTCGATTCCATGCTGCAAATCTGAAATTTCTGCAATGACTTCCTTTGCATCCGGACGATCGATTGGATTTTTCCGGAGCATTCGAAAGATCAAATTTTCAAGTTGCAATGGAACTCCGCGACGAAGATCATGAATCGGCTCGGGAGTCTCATTAATATGTTTCATCGCGATTGCAACTGGAGTTTCTGCGTCGAATGGAAATTTGCCGGTGAGCATTTCATACATCGTGACGCCAAGCGAATAGATATCTGATTTTGGCGTGATAAGTGATCCGCTCGCCTGCTCTGGTGAAAAATAATGTACAGATCCCATGACGCTGCCGGTGAATGACGCTGTTGCACTCGTGACAGCTCGCGCAATTCCAAAATCTGCAACCTTTGCCCGCCCGTTTGAACCGATCAAAATATTGTGCGGCTTGATATCGCAATGCACGATCGAATTTTCATGCGCATGCTCCAGCGCCGATGCAACATCCTTCGAAATTCGCAATGTATCTGTGAGAGTCAATGTTCCCTCGTCACGAATTTTCTGCTTGAGAGTTTCACCTTCGACGAGCTCCATAACCATGAAATTTTGTCCATCTGAAATTCCAACGTCAAAAATGTTTATGATATTTGGATTCGACAATTTAGCTGCACTTCGAGCCTCACGACGAAATCGCTCGACGAAATCTGCATCACGCTGATACTGCTGATGCAAAATTTTCACAGCAACATCTCTGTCAAGGAGAGTATCATGCGCCAGATACACATCCGCCATCCCGCCTGAGCCAATCAATTCTTTGAGTTCATAGCGGTCTTCGAGAACACGCATGCAAATTCACCTCTCCGGAAAAATTTTCAGAGCGATTCGTATTTGAGCACCGAGTTGCCGAGTTGAATCATATCGCCGTCGCGAAGAAAAATTCCATCTCTATCGATTCGCTTGCCATTGACACTCGTGCCATTATGACTATCTTTATCGCGAATGATATGCCGATGACGTTCATAACTGATATTCGCGTGAATTCTCGAGACGCTGATATCCTGCAAAGTCAAATCGCAAATCTCTTTTCGCCCGATTGAAATCTGATTTCCGCCGAAAATCAATTCAGAATCTGACGGATTGAGTTTGAGATCTGAATCGCTCCCGAAATTTTGGCTTGTGACTTTGAGAATCGCGATTTCATGTTCCGTCGGCGATGCAAAATTCATCGGGATATTTCTCAGAGTCTCGAAATTTTTTCTGTCAATAATGATTGTATCCGGTTCAACTTCAGATTCCTCGTGAGTTTGAATCATTGATCGCGGCGTGAATTTTCCAGTATCCTCCCGCGCGAATCTAGATGAAATCTGAATCAATCCAGATCCTTCCGTGGATTTTTCAAATCGAATCGTCAACTTTCCATCGATGAAAGCATCTTCATGGATTGTCTGACGCTCGACCATTTCATACAAAGATTTCAAAACTCGAGCGGAAGAAAGTCGCTGAAAATCGATTTCGCCGAGTGTCAAAGTATAATCGTCAGGCACGATGAATTCTCCTTTGATTGATGGGCTTTTTACTCGATTTTTCGAAACTTCTTTCGCAATTGATTTCACGAGTGAATTTGGATCGCATTTCGACGAAAATTTTTTATGGATCATCGCTTCAATTTTTCGCAGAGATCCGAGCGTCGACATAAAATCACCTTTCCAAGATTTATTTATCCAAAAATTTATTTCTCAATTGACCACAAGCCGCATTGATATCTGCGCCCATCTCTTTTCGAATCGTTGCAGTGATTCCGCGAGAGTTCAGAATTCTTGCGAATGCTTCGATTCTCTCCCTCGATGGACGTTTGAATCCTCGCTCGAGGACTGGATTTATCGGGATCAAATTCACGCTCGCCAATTGATTCTTTAAAAGCTTGGCGAGAATTCCAGCGATCTCCGGCGAATCATTCAGATTTTCGATTAAAATATATTCATAAGTCACTCGCCGACCAGTTTGATCTGCATAAATTTTTCCCGTTTCGATTAAATCTCGGAGCGGGAATTTTTTATTGATGGGCATGAGCTCAGATCGCAAGTCGTCAAGCGGTGCATGGAGCGATATCGACAGCGTGATTGGAAAATTTTCCTTCATTAGATCATGGATTCGCGGAATGATTCCGGAAGTTGAAACTGTCATCGACCGATAACTCATCCCGACAAGATCGTGGAGCATTCGAAGAAATTTTGTGAGATTGTCGAAATTTAAAAGCGGTTCGCCAGATCCCATGACAACCAGCGAATCGAGTTTCCCATCGAAAAATTCTTTCACGAATAAAACTTGATCGAGCATTTCGCCGGCAGTCAGATTCCGCTCGATTCCTTTGAGAGTCGAGGCGCAGAATTTACAGCCCATCGAACATCCCGCTTGCGAACTGATACAAACTGAATTGCCATAATCATGTTTCATTGCGACGGTTTCAATTGCAACTCCATCGCTGAATCGAAGTAAAAATTTTGTAGTGAGTTGATCTTTCGATTCAAGTTTTGAGATCATTTCCGCCCGATCGATCGAAAAATTTTCCGAGAGTTTAGATCTGAAATTTTTTGGGAGATTCGACATCGATTCAAAATCGCGAACATTTTTGAGATAAATCCATTCCGCAATTTGCTTCGATCGAAATTTTTTCTCGCCGGATAATTCAGATTCCAATTCCGCGAGATCCAATCCAAACAAATTTTTCATGAGATTCGCTCGATTCTCGCGATGAAAAATCCATCAGTGCCATCGATTGTCGGCAAAAGTTTTCGAGTCGAAATCAATTTGAAAGCGGAATGTCTATCTAAAAATTTTTGAACTAGATCTTCATTTTCCGCCGATTCCATTGTGCAAGTACTATAGACAAGAGTCCCGCCGATTTTCACACATCGAGCGCAGCTTTCCAAAATCTCGAATTGCAATTTTGGAAGTTCTTCTAAATTCTTCGGGAATTTTTTCCATCGAGCATCAGGCTTTCGACGCAAAACTCCCAATCCAGAACATGGCGCATCGACCAAAACTCTATCGAATTCTTGGGGATATTTTCTGCCGAGATTCCGAGCATCAGCGCAAATTGTCACGATCGAATTGCAGCCGAGCCGTTCAGCATTCTGCTTGACAAGCTCGATACGCTTTTCATTCGAATCGCACGCGACAATCTTTCCGCGATTTTGAATCAACGCCGCGATGTGTGTCGATTTTCCGCCAGGCGCAGAACATGCATCGAGAATCGATTCATCCGGCTTTGGATCTAATACATGTGCGACGAGCTGCGAACTTTCATCCTGCGCGATTAAAATTCCATCCTTTAAAAAATTGAAATCATTCAGCGCACCGTGATCCTTCAAAATTATTCCTTCGGGAGAAATTTTCGACGGCTCAGCGGATTGAATCTGTTTCAAAATTTCATCCCGCGACGATTTCAGCGTGTTGACTCTCAAACTCAACGGCGGATCTTGATTGTCAAATTTGCAAAGTTTAATCGTTTCATCGATTCCAAAAATTTCGATCCAATGTTCGACGAGCCAAATTGGATGCAGAAATTTCAGCGCGATCGATTTTGCATTTTGATCTGGAATTCGTTTATCGATGATTTCTTCGAACGTCGAATTCTCGATCTCACGCGCACAATTTCGAAGAACTCCATTGACGAATTTCACGATTCCATCATGCAATTTGAAACTTCGAACGAGCTCTGTTGATTCATTGACTGCCGCAGATTTTGGAACGCGAGTCATGAATAGAAGTTGATAAGCACCGACTCGAAGAATCGCGCGAACTTCTTCCGGCGAATCGATGAGCTTGCGATTTTTCAAATGATTTTCGATGAACCAATCGATCGATTTGCCCGCTTTGATTGTTCCATATGTTAATTCAGTGCAAAATCTTCGATCGCGATCTTGCAATTGAAAATTTCTCAACGATTTTGCCAGCGCGATATTTGCATATGCTCCATGTTCCTGCACGTCCAAAACGATTTGCGTCGCAATTTGTCGAGGAGTCATTTCGAATCCTCCTTCAACAAAATCTGATCGAGCGCGGATTTGATTTCATCCATATTGACTTTCGTATTGTAGCAAGGACCTTCCGGACGAAAATTCAAAACTCCAACTGCAGGCAGAGGATAAACATCTTGAATTCCACTCATTAAATCGCGCTCGCATGCAATTGCTAGAACTGCCTTCGGTCGAGTTTCAATGACAACTTTTCGCGCGAGAGTTCCTCCAGTTGCGACGAAAAAATGAAATCCCATTTCTTCCGACAATGTTACCAATTCGCCGATGTTACATCTTCCGCAACGCTTGCAATTTTTAGGATCGCGCGTGATTTTATGAGGACAGCTCGCGAGTTGCAAACAATGCGGCGTCAAAACTAATAATCGATCCGCGGGAACTTTGATTCCTCGGCGTGCGAATAATAAATTGCTCACGGAAATAAAAGATCCCTCGAGCGTTCGCCGACTGATCCCGAAAATTTTTCCAAGTTGAACGCTGATTGGAAACAGAATTCGAATCAGATCATACATTTGCCGCTGAAGAATTTTGACAAATGGCAGTCCTTCGATTGCGAGCGTCATGTTCAAAACGCCGGCGATCATTATGAATGCGATTAAAAATACTAATCCCTCGCAAATTTTCGACAGCCCTGGATGAATGTTATCGAGCCCTGGCTGACTGATTTTCCACATCGCGATTAAAATTGTCGAGAGGACTAGCACCGTCACGAGTAAAAGTCCCATGAAAATTCGTTTTTTCTGTGGTTTGCGAATCAATTTTGCAAGTTTTTGAGGATCAATCACGATATTTTTTGGAGTTTGAGCGATTTCCATTTCAACACTCCTTTCGAATTTCTAAAGCGCGAATGCATCGACGATGTGATTTGCCGAAAATCCATTGCGCCTTGCAAAAACTTCAATGATATCAAATCGGCAAGATCGATTTTCAAGATCGTTTTGATTTAAAAAAATTTCCGCGGCAATGAAAATCTTCTGTTGTTTCTTGATTGTCACAGATTCCGCAGGAGATCCATGCGAATTTGTCGATCGCGTTTTGACTTCGACGAAGACGATTGTTTCATCGATTTGCGCAATGATATCGATTTCAGCCGTCGCATAAACTCTGAAATTTCGCGCGAGAATCTTGTATCCATGCGCAACTAAAAATTCTGCAGCGAAATCTTCTCCAGACTTTCCCAACATTTTTGTCCAATTCGACATTGATCTTTCTCCAAATTTTTATTGACAACGGAAATGATTTTTGATTGTAGCATAATGAAATCTCGATAGGAAAAATTTTTTCTGAACAAAAAAAGATCCCCGATCATTTTTAGATCGAGGATCAACTTTTTTCGGATTAAGAATTGAAAGTTTGATTGTTGAAGTCTGCAGTATATTTTCCGCTCGCTAAACTGAATTGAGTCATTTCTGTTCCGACGATATTCAAACTCGAATCGTCAACTGAGATGATCAATCCCGAATCTGTGAATTCCGTCGAGATTTCATCGATTGTATAACTCGATAGATCGACAACATCGCGAGAATCTCCATTCGAGATCGTTACATTTCCTGCGTCCGATGTGTATCTGAAAACATCCCGACCTCTTCCATTACTTGCATCGATCGCTGAAATATTTTCATACGTCGAACTCGAGAGATCAATTGATGTTCCCCGACTTGTATCGAGTATCAAATTCGATCCCACATAATAATTCACCGATCGATCATAAATCACATCGCCGTTTGAATCTCCAACTCTCAAAATCCCATCTGAATATCGAATGTTTGTCGAGTTTGTAAATGATCCATCGATCAATAAAGTTCCATTTTCATTTTCCAAATACAGATTTCCACCAACAATAGAAACGTCTGGAATCGAATCAAATTCGAGATAATCTGTCGAATTCCAACCATAGATCGTATCATTGCCTTCTGAACTTCCAAATATCACATGAATATTTTTTCCCTCGAGATAGATCAGATCATCGCCGCCACCAGAATCGATCGTGTCATTTTTACCGGCATGAATTGTATCATTGAAATCTCCGCCGAGACTCACAATATCTCCTCGAGAATTTGTGTTCGTGAAGATCAAAACTTCATCATCTTGAGACTCATGAAAATCGATCGTTCCAGAATTTGAATTTGCCCAGACAACGTTATAAATCGAATCTTCATCGATTGTATTTTCATCATCAACACTCGCACTCGATTTGTCAGCCATTCTCAACATTGAATGACTCATTCCGATGCTCGCAACGAGATCTGAAGCATCGAGAACTGTCCCTGCATATATTCCATCGGTTGATGCATCCTCAGCCGTCGCATAATTATAGAATTTTGAATCGCCGAAGAAATACCTCGTTAAATTCTCGATTCCCGCATCGATCAACAAAATATCAGTTGCGTTGAAATTCACATCAGTAATTGTGATTTTCGATTGATCTGAACTGCTCGATACTGAATTCGATTCGGCGTAGAAATTATTTCCAGAATCAAGATCCTCATTCGATGCTCCACCAGTCAATGAAATATTTCCCTGCAAATTCTTCGTTACATGGAAATAATCTTTGCCATGACCTCCATCGAAATGACCGCCTTTGATGTTTCCAATATGCAATTGATCATTTCCGCTCGATAGACTTGCATTCCAATTCGCAACAATCGCCCCGCCATGGAATGTCAGATTATAACTTCGATTTGATTCATTCATGACGAGAGTTGCAGAATTTGTATCTGTATCGACGGAAATTACTGCATCGGAATCAGTTGAATTTGCAGCAGTCATTTCTCCATTTTCATTGATCATAACAGAATTCGGCTGATCGATATCAACATCCGAGCCATGAACTTCATTTGTATCAACCGCCAATCCCAAATTTGTCCATGAAATCGCGACGGTTGAGCCCTCGACAGAGCCAGTTCCAACCGATTCATCTGAAATTGCCGGCGCGAGATAATCATCGATTGAACTTATACTTCCATAAATGATCGATCCTTGAACTGATTCAATTGTTGATCCGGAATCAGATCCTGTCGAAGATCCGGAGTCAGAGCCTATCGATGATCCAGAATTAGATCCCGTCGAAGATCCAGAGTTAGATCCTGTCGAAGATCCGGAGTTAGATCCTGTCGAAGATCCGGAGTCAGATCCTGTCGAAGATCCGGAGTCAGATCCTGTCGAAGATCCGGAGTCAGATCCCGTTGAAGATCCAGAATTTGATCCTGCCGATGAACCTGTTGAGTAAATTATCGATCTTCCATCGCTTGCAACTTGATAACCATCTACATTTGTTGCAAGTGCGAGAGTATATCCAGTTCCAGAAATCGATACAGTCTCACCGTTCAAATTTCCAGAATTGATCGTTACAACTCCAGAATCTGAAACAGTGATTCCGTCTGTCGATGATACTCCGCTCAATGTGAATAGATTTGTTTCTGAAACTGCCGCGGAATATATGATCGAAGTTGAATCGCTCGATAAAGTATATCCAGCAGTAGAACTCGATGATTTGTAAGTGAATCCATCGAAATGAGCGTCAGTTGTAGTTGGAGCATTGATTCCAGTTCCGAGTGCTAAAGTATATCCAGTTCCGGAGATTGAAACATTTTCACCATTCAAATTTCCAGAATTGATCGTTACAACTCCAGAATCTGAAACAGTAATTCCGTCTGTCGATGAAACTCCGCTCAATGTGAATAGATTTGTTTCTGAAACTGCCGCGGAATATGTTATCGATGTTCTATCGCTCGATAGAGTATATCCAGCAGTTGAACTCGAGGATTTATAGACAAATCCATCGAAATGAGCATCGGTTGTAACTGGAGCATTGATTCCAGTTCCGAGAGCTAAAGTATATCCAGTTCCGGAGATTGAAACATTTTCACCGTTCAGATTAGTAGAATTGATCGTGACAACTCCAGAATCTGAAACAGTGATTCCGTCTGTCGATGAAACTCCGCTCAATGTGAATAGATCTGTCGCTGAAACTGCGGCTGAATATATGATCGAAGTTGAATCGCTCGATAAAGTATATCCAGCAGTAGAACTCGATGATTTATAGACAAATCCATCGAAATGAGCGTCAGTTGAAGTTGGAGCAGTGATTCCAGTTCCGAGAGCTAAAGTATATCCAGTTCCAGAGATCGATACATTTTCACCATTCAAATTTCCGGAATTGATCGTGACAACTCCAGAATCTGAAACAGTGATTCCGTCTGTCGATGATACTCCGCTCAATATGAATAGATTTGTTTCTGAAACTGCCGCGGAATATATGATCGATGTTGAATCGCTCGATAAAGTATACCCAGCAGTTGAACTCGAGGATTTATAAGTGAATCCATCGAAATGAGCGTCAGTTGTAGTTGGAGCAGAGATTCCAGTTCCGAGTGCTAAAGTATATCCAGTTCCGGAGATTGAAACATTTTCACCATTCAAATTTCCAGAATTGATCGTTACAACTCCAGAATCTGAAACAGTGATTCCGTC
>JAFUTY010000022.1 GCA_017484005.1 Selenomonadaceae bacterium
CACCATCTCCACCATCGATGCTCGAGTATCTACCATCGTAATAGGATGATCCATTCAATATATAATCATTTCCAGAACCGCCATCGATGCTCGCGTAGATACCATCGTTATAGATCGAGTCGTTTCCATCTCCACTATCAATGCTCACGGATGTTCCGTTACTGTAAACAAAGTCATTTCCAGAGCCACCATCAATTTTTGCATAATGTCCCCCAGAATTGACTATAGAATCTCTGCCATCACCGCCATCTATACTCACATATGAACCACCAAAGTTGTGGATAGTATCATTGCCGTCTCCTCCACCAAGATTTGCATGATAGCCTTGTTGTACATTGTAGATATAATCATCCCAATCACCTCCATCGATGGTGGCATATACGCCATAGTTGTAGATAGAATCATCGCCATTTCCACCGACAATACTCATATGAGAGCCATAGCTGTTCCAGATTCTATTTCCGTCGTATCCACCGCTATATTCACCATCAATTGTGATTGCAGTGCTCAGAGAAGTAGTCCAAATCCAATCAACGCCTCGTCCTCCGACAATGTATAATCCCGAACCGGATCTAACGCTGATGTAATCACTACCAGCTCCAGCATCGATTGTATCGTTCACACCAACAGAAACAGTTGAAGTTCCAGAAGATGTTCGAATCGTCGCGATAGATCCATCGACATAGATCGTGTCGTTCCCAGCACCAACAGTGATCAAAGCCATGAAAAATTTCCTCCTCAATTGATTTTATGTATCAACGCACGCCGATCGTTTCGCAACACCCCGCCCGATCCCTTTCAATCGCATGAAAAAAAGATCCCCGATCAATTTCAGATCGAGGATCTCTTTTTTATTTTACGAGACAATTAACAATTTATGAGAATCGCAGCTCGATAATAGAGGCAAATTTTGACAAAAATCGTTCGGGAATGTATAAAAGTCGCGAATTTTTTCCGAGGAGGTTTTAAAAATGATCAAACTCACCGATGTTGAAAAAATTTATGAAACTCCGAGCGGAAAAATTCACGCGCTCAAGGGAATCAATCTCGAAATCAAACGCGGCGAGATTTTTGGAATCATTGGATTATCTGGCGCAGGAAAATCAACGCTCGTTAGATGTATCAATATGCTTGAACGTCCAACTCGCGGAACTGTCATTGTCGATGGAAAAGATCTCACGACAATGAATGATTCAAAACTTCGTCGAATGCGTCGGCAAATTGGAATGATCTTTCAACATTTTAATCTCTTATCGAGCGCAACAGTTTTCGATAATGTTGCATTTCCACTTCGATTAATCTCGATACCAGAAGATCAAATCAAATCGAAAGTCGAAGAGCTTCTCGAAATCGTCGGTTTGAAAGATAAAGCTGAGCAATATCCCTCGCAATTATCTGGAGGTCAAAACAACGCGTCGGAATTGCTCGCGCTCTGACGAATGATCCGAAAGTTTTATTGTGCGATGAGGCGACTTCCGCGCTCGATCCTCAAACGACAAAATCGATTCTCAATCTGATTCGCGACATCAATCGAAAGCTCGAGCTCACAGTTGTCGTCATAACTCACGAGATGCAGGTTGTCAAAGATATTTGCTCGAGAGTTGCAGTTATCGAAAACGGAATCATTGCGGAAGAAGGATCAGTCGTCGAAATTTTTTCGAATCCACAGAAGGAAATCACGAAAGAATTTATCAGCGTCGTGTTGTCGAATGATCTGCCAGTCGCGTTTCGAGAATCAGAAATCAAATCAGAAAAATCTCCAGGAAGTCTGCTGCTGGTCAGATTGATTTTCATCGGCGATTCTGCAGATTATCCGGTGCTTGAATGGATGATTCGCGCGGTCGAGGGAGTCAATGTCACGATGCTTTTTGGAAATCTCGATCAAATCAGCGGAATTCCATTCGGAAGAATGATAATCGGTTTGAGCGGTGATGATTCGAAAGTCGAGCTGGCTTTAACATTTCTTCGAGCGCAGGATTTGAAGATGGAGGTGATTGGTTATGTCCAGCGACGTCCTTCCACTTCTAACCAAAGCACTCGGTGAAACTATTTATATGGTAGCTTTTTCGATGATAATCGCGACGGCAATAGGAATTCCTCTCGGAGTTTTATTGCATGTGACAGATCGCGGACAGATTTTGGAAAATCGATCATTTGGACAGATTCTCGGCGCGATAGTCAATGCACTTCGATCGATTCCATTCGTGATTCTGATGGTCGCGATAATTCCATTCACAAGATTTTTAGTTGGAACAGCAATTGGAACGACTGCCGCGATGGTGCCATTAGTCATTGCATCGATTCCATTCATCGGCAGGCAAGTTGAAACATCGCTCAAAGAAGTTCCATATGGATTAGTCGAGGCAGCTTTATCGATGGGCGCAACTCCAGTTCAAATCATTTCTAGAGTTTTGCTGCCTGAATCCATGCCGAGCATTGTATCGCAATTGACAACTGTCGCAATTGCACTCGTTGGAGAATCAGCGATGGCGGGAGCGATTGGTGGTGGAGGATTGGGAGATCTCGCGATTCGTTATGGATATCAGCGATTTCGTCCCGATGTCATGCTCGCAACGGTCATTGTTTTGATCGTTTTAGTTCAATTCGTCCAATTTGCCGGGAATTACATCTCGAGCAGGTTGAATAAAAAATGAAGGGTGATACTTTCATGAAGAAAAAAATTTTAGCACTCCTCGCGGCGACATCTTTATCGATGTTTGCATTGACTGGATGTGGTGAACAAACTCCAACTGCATCCGGCGATCTCAAACAGATCAAAGTTGGTGCAACTCCAGTCCCGCATGCAGAAATGCTCGAGCAAATCAAAGACGATCTGAAAAATGACGGCGTCGCGCTCGAAATCGTCGAATTCAATGATTATGTTCAGCCAAATCTCGCGCTCAATGACAAGGAACTCGATGCGAATTTCTTCCAGCATCAGCCGTATCTCGATGATTTCGTCAAAGAGCATCAGGAATTGAAACTCACAAGCGCGGGCGGAATTCACATCGAGCCAATGGGAATTTATTCGAAGAAAATTCAAAAACTCGAGGATCTCGCGAGCGGTGCGACTGTCTCAATTCCAAATGATCCAACAAATGGCGGTCGAGCATTGTTACTCCTTGAAAAAGCTGGATTGTTGAAACTCAAAGAAGGAGTCGGTGAAAAAGCAACTCCTCAAGATATCGTTGAGAATTCGAAGAATCTGCAGATTCAAGAATTGGAAGCAGCTCAAGTTCCTCGCACGCTCGAAGATGTTGATATCGCAATCATAAATACAAATTTCGCAATGCAAGTCAATCTTGTCCCGACCAAAGACGCACTGTTTATGGAAGATTCGACGTCGCCATATGTGAATATCGTTGCAGTTCGTCAAGGCGACGAGAATCGCGACGAAATCAAAGCTCTGATGAAGGAATTGAAATCTGACAAGATCAAGAAATTCATCGAAGAAAAATACAAAGGCGAAGTTGTTCCAGCGTTCTAAAATTTAGAATCCAATTTCACGCAAAATTTCAGATCCTCCCGCGCGAAGAAGTTTATCTGCTAAAGATGAACCAATCTCGCGGGAGTTTTTTTTATTTCCGGAAACTTTTTCACGGATAAATTTCTTTCCATCGATTGAGGAGATTAATGCATCGATCTCGATTTGCTCCCCAGAGATTTTCGCAAAAACTCCAACTGGAATTTGACAACTGCCGCCGATAACATCGAGAAAAGATCGCTCGGCTTGAGTCTCAATCGAAGTTTTTTCATGATTCAAAGTCTCGACGATCTTTCGAGTTTCAGAATCATCGGATCGAATTTCAATTGCCAATGCTCCTTGACCTACTGCCGGCAAAAATCGATCCGTCTCGAAAATCTCAGTGATTCGATCTTCCAATTCAAGCCGAGTCAATCCAGCCACCGCTAAAATGATTCCATCGAGCGAATCGAGTTTCGATAATCGAGTTTGAACATTCCCCCGCAAATCTTCGACGATTAAATCTGGACGTAAATTCAAAATCTGTGCTCGACGTCTCAAACTCGATGTTCCAATTCGAGAATTTTTCGGAATTGAATCGAGCGATTTGAATTTAGAGACCAGACAATCTCGAGGATCTTCGCGGCGAGTGATAGCTCCAATTTCCAAGCCATCTGGAATTTTCGTCGGCAGATCTTTCAAGCTGTGAACTGCCAAATCGATTTCTCCCGACAAAATTTGAGACTCGATTTCCTTTGTGAATAATCCTTTGCCGCCGATTTTCGATAGAGGAGAATCCAAAATTCGATCGCCTTTCGTCGAAATTTTTACCAATTCGATTTCAAGATCTGGAAAATTTTTTCGAAGTTCAGATTCGACGAATCGAGCCTGCCACATCGCGAGCTGACTTCCACGTGTTCCGATTTTCATTTGCAATTTTCCTCCAATTGAAACAGAGACTTCATCGCGGCGGAATAGAATTGCTCCTCGGAAGTTCCAGCGGCGGAATTCATTGTTGACATTGGAACTCGCAAAATTTTTCGAACGATCATTCGCGTCATCTGATCAATCGATTTCCATTCTTCCGATGTGAGTCTCGGAAGTTTTGACGCGGCTCGACGAATCTCACGTTGCCGAATTGAATCAGCGCGTTCAGATAGATTTGCCATCAGCGGACGGAATGACAGATATTTGAATCGATCCATCAGCGCTTGAACTTCTTCCTCGACAATCTGCTGCGCATGAATTGATTCCTTTTCACGCTCACGAAGATTCTGTTCGACCACCGATTCGAGATCATCGATGTTGAAAAGTTTTACATTCGGAAGCGATTCGACTTCTGGATCAACATCGCGCGGCACTGCAATATCAATCAACAGAATCTCGCGACCGTTGCGACGTCGAATCAAATCTTCCATTGCCGATTTTTTTATCACGTAATGAGGTGCGCCGGTTGAAGTGATTATCAAATCTGCGTCAACCTCAAATGCTCGCTCCCATGGAATCGCCTCGCCATGAAATTCCATTGCGAGATTTTGAGCGCGCTCGAGATGTCGATTCGCTACAAAAATTTTTTTAACGCCGTGAGAAATTAAATATTGAGCCGAGAGTCGAGCCATTTTTCCTGCGCCGAACAATAAAACTTTTCGAGATTGAAGATCGCCCAAAATTTTTCGAGCTAATTCGACTGCTGCATAGCTGACTGATACAGCATTGTAAGCGATTCGAGTTTCATTTCGAACTCGCTTGCCGCATGCGATTGCGCGATTGAAAAGCGTGTTGAGAATCGTGCTGGTCTTTCCGAGATCCTTGGCGAATCGATATGCATCTTTGACTTGCGATAAAATCTGTCCCTCGCCCAAAATCAACGAATCGAGACTCGATGCAACGCTGAATAAATGTCTCACGCACTCCTCATCGCGATATAAATAATGAAGTCGATCCGCTGGAGATTCATTTTCGCTGACTGAATAAATCTCGGTGCGATTGCAAGTCGATAGAATCACCGCTTCATCGAATTCCGTGAGTTTGAGTCGAATTTGATCCTTCGTGAGTGAAAATTTTTCTCGAGTATCAATCGAGGCCGTTCGATGATTGACTCCCGTGCAAATCAAGTGCATATTTGCAAATCTCCTCCGCTTGATCGATGTTTCCCTGCTTTAATAATTTTAGAATTTGATCGCCTTGAGATTCAAAAAGATCTCTCCAGAATTTGATTCGATCTTCTGATTTTTGAATTTTTGATCGAGTTTCCTTCCGAATTAAATGTAGCTTTTCGAGAAATTCTGAAATCGATTCGGGAAATTCTGATTCGAGTTTTTGACGAATGAATCTTGAAAATGCTGGCGATAGATTGTTGGTTGAAATTGCGAGCTGAAAATTTTTGCGACGAATGATCGAGGGCACGCTGAAATCTGAATCGTCGGGATTAGTTGCATTGTTGACGAGCATTCCAAATTCTCGAGCGATTTTCGATGCTCGATCGTTTATCGATGGATCATTTGTCGCCGCGAAAAATAATCTTCCATGCGTTAAAATTTCTTCCGAGAATTTTTGTTGAATCCATTGAACTTTCGATTCTAACTCTCGAATCTCGTCACAAACTTCCGGCGCGATGATTTTTACTATAGCTCCCGATTCTATCAATGGAAGAATTTTTCGAAATGCAACCTGTCCTCCTCCAATCACAAAGCAGATTCGATTCGTGAGATCAAGATTCATTGCATACATTCAATCACCTCGCGTTTCGATAGAGGATATCACAACCGAACAAAAAGATCCCTCCCGATTTGATTCAGAAGGGATTTTTGTACTAATTTTCAAAATCAGTATAAGTTTTTCAAATGATCTGCAGTGCGTGGAAGATCGAAAGTTTTTTATCGATCACTGTTTTTGCCATATCTTCAAGCAGCGGCAGATTCTCTTCCATTGTCTCAAGACGCTTGCCCTCTTTGGAAATTCGCTCGCCAGTTCTCACGAAACTTTGCCAAATATCACGCGCAATATCCTTCGAATTTTTCTTGCCATGGCGAATCGAATTCAAAACGAGCATTTCAGATTTATTGACATGAAATCCTCCGCCAGTGACAGGACTCGCGAGGAATACGATGTTTGTATTGAATTCAGCGCGGCTGCAAATATATGCGTTCAACTTATCGCAGCGTTTTTTGACTTTCTTGATTGATTCATCAGACTGACATGGCGCGATAACTCCGCGATGTGTGAGAATTATCAACGTCTGCAATGGATTTTTGCTCTTCGTCGCCTGCGCAATTTCTTCAATGCTCTTTGGACGATAATTATCCGTCTTGAGATATTGAATGACTGCATCTTGAACTTCCGGCGCGATTTTGATATTCCCGAGGACAGTTTGAAAATCTGGTTTGACTTCATCACTGGTCGTGAGGACGAATCGAATTTTTGCAAGCCGAGACATCGATTCAACCTGCGAGATTTTTCGCGCTCCTCTGACGAATAGATCCTTGCGGAACTGTCGATTCAAGAAATAATCTTTGACCTGCTCGCGCATGATTGGATTTTCGATTTTGTTGAGAAAACTGAGTGCCGCTTGATTGAAATTCAGATTGTCATAAAGTTCAATGAGCTCGGTGGTGCAGGCGAAATCGAGTTTTGCATCGCTGAGCATTTCGAGAACTTCGGTGAAATACATGCAAATCCAATCGCGATTCAAGAATTCATGCGCGATATAATCCGGCGACTGTTTTGAAATCATATCAAGCATCGGTTTGAATCCTGGCGCGGTTTTGAGAAATACTGGATCTGTTGCGACGAAATTTTGAATGAATTGAATTGCATCCTCGACACGTTTTTTCGTCGAAAAATTCGATTCCGAGAATTTATCGTGCAATATCAACAATTCTCGCAATGGAGATTTTGGTGCCCATCCTGGAAATACATTATAACTATTGTAGAAAATTCCGCCCGGTTTTAAAAATTTTCGAGCGAATTCTACAACTCGTTTTTGATTTTCCGTCGAAATCCAAGTCCAAATTCCATGGAGCGAAATCGAATCGAATTGCGGAAGATCGCGATCGATCATTTGTTCAAATGAATCGTCGAAAAATCTGATGCGCGGCTCTTCCGATGAAAAAGATTTCAATAGATCGTTTGCATGAGATGAATGCGCTGGATTAAAATCTGTTCCGATGAAATATCCAGGATTCGACGCGGCATGAATGTTTATCGAGACTCCCTGTCCAAATCCCAATTCGCAGTGAATCGATTCATCTGACTCCGCTGAGACTGAAAATCCATTCGCAAGCAAAATGAATCGCTGATATGCTGGCGAAAGCTCTCGATAATATCCATATGTGTAAGTCGATCCAGTGAAATATCCCTCGTTCCAATCGTTCAATCGAAATTCCCCTTTCAAAAAAATTCGAAGGAATTCTACACTGCTAGACGAATATGATCAAAAAAATTTTTGGAGATGAATTTCTGTGAAAAAAATTCTAACTGCATCATTATTAACTGGAGCTTTGATTTGCAATTCGGCAATGACTTCAGCTCAAGATCGCGAAACGGTTTATCAAGTTGCACTGATTCAATCGCTGACAATGGGATATTTCGACGGCTCAATCACTGTCAAAGATTTGAAAATGCATGGCGATACTGGACTTGGAACGTTCGAGGGGCTCGATGGCGAAATGATTGTCCTCGATGGAGTTGTCTATCGCGCAAATCAAAATTGCAAAATCAACGTCGTCAAGGACAAAGTCACGATCCCATTTTCAAACGTCACTTTCTTCGATAAAGATTTTGCCGTTGACTTGAAAAATATCCAAAACAAAAATCAATTGGAAGAAGCATTCAACAAAATTCTCCGCGATCGAAACACTGAAAACTCGTTCTATATGATAAAACTGCATGGAAATTTCGACGAGATTCTGGTTCGAAGTGAGTTAGGACAGCAAAAGCCTTATCCAACTTTGGTTGACGCGCTGAAAAATACTCAAAAAGAATTCAGTTTCAAAAATATCAGCGGCACGATTGTTGGATTGTATTGTCCAGATTTCATGAATTCGCTCAATTCGACGGGCTGGCATTTTCATTTCATTTCAGATGATAGAAAAATCGGCGGGCATGTTCTCGATTTGAATTTGGAAAATGGCGAGGCGCAATTCGATCGCACCGATAATTTTTCAATGATTCTGCCGGCGAAAGAAAATTTCCATGATCTGAACTTCAATCAAGATTTGAAGGAAGATATTCGGAAGGCGGAACAGGATTCGATGCAGAAATAATTTTGGGAAAAATTTGATTCAAAAATTTTGCCATGCTAGAATTCGCGAGGTTTTCTCTAAGTGGAATCATAAAAATTTTTTGATAGGAGATTTTGCGAATGAAGCTTTGGAAAAAACTTTTGGTATTGAGTTCAGTTTCAATTTTCAGCGTCGGAATGCTGGCTGGATGTGGTGAGCAGCAGCAATCAGCTTCGACAGATGGAAAATCTTACAACATTGGAATCGTTCAACTCGTCGAGCACAATGCTCTCGATGCCGCATCGCGTGGATTTGTCGATGGAATGAAAGAGCGCGGCTATGAAGAGGGTAAAAATGTAACTTACGATCGTCAAAATGCTCAAGCGGATCAATCGAATTTGCAAAACATCGCGACTCGATTCGTCAACAACAATAACGATCTGATTCTTGCAATTGCAACTCCATCGGCGCAGTCAGTTGCTAACGCGACAAAGGAAATTCCAATCGTCGGAACAGCTATCACTGATTACGTCGGCGCGAAATTGGTTGAATCGAATGAAAAGCCGGGCGGAAATGTCACCGGAACTTCAGACATGAATCCAATTCCGCAGCAGATCGATCTTCTTCAGCAGCTCGTTCCAAATGCAAAGACGATCGGAGTTATTTATACATCTTCCGAAGTCAATTCCGAAGTTCAAGTCAAAGCAATGACTGAATACGCTGAATCGAAAGGTCTCATCGTCAAAGTCGCAACGATCTCGACTGTCAATGATATTCAACAAGCCGCTCAATCTCTCGTCGGCGATGTCGATGTTTTCTATGAGCCAACTGATAATGTTATCGCGTCAGCAATGCCAACTCTCGCCGCTGTGACTGATGCCGCGAAAAAACCGATCATCTGCGGCGAGGAAAACATGGTTCGCGCGGGAGGATTGGCAACTTACGGAATCGATTATTACAAACTCGGCGTTCAAACTGGTGAGATGGGCGCAGATATTCTCGATGGAAAATCGAAACCTGCTGACATGGCGATTCAAACTGCAAAGGAACTCAAACTCACGATCAATAAAACAAATGCTGAAGCTCTCGGAGTCACAATTCCAGAAGATTTGATGAAAAATGCTGAGGTTGTCGAATGATTCTTGCGATCTCGACAGTTTCTCAAGGACTTCTATGGGCACTCCTCGCGCTTGGAGTTTATTTGACGTTTCGAGTTTTGGATATCGCCGATTTGACTGTTGAAGGAAGTTTTCCACTCGGCGCGGCAGTCGCTGCAACTCTATTGACTGACGGCTGGTCACCGATTCCTGCAATTCTAATCGCATGCATCGCTGGAATGATTTCCGGAGTTGTGACTGGAATTCTCACGACAAAATTAAAAATTCCTGCACTGCTCGCTGGAATTTTGACAATGATCGCGCTCTATTCAGTCAATCTTCGAATCATGGGCAAAGCGAATCTTCCATTATTAAAACAGGAAACACTTTTCACGATGTATCAGCCGGAAGGTTTATCGATGCCGGTGACAGTTCTTTTGATTGGATTCATCGTCGTGCTATTTGTCGCGATGATCAATTACTGGTTTTTTGGAACTGAACTCGGTGCGGCAGTTCGAGCTACCGGCTGTAATCCTCGAATGATTCGCGCGAATGGAATCAATACTGATGTCATGATCGTTTTGGGACTTCTGCTATCGAATGGACTCGTTGCGATATCTGGAGCACTCGTTGCGCAGAATAATGGATTCGCAGATGTTGGAATGGGCGTCGGAACGATTGTCATTGGACTTGCGTCAGTTATCATTGGCGAAGTTTTATTTGGAACGCGGAGTTTCAAAAATTCATTGATTTCAGTTATCCTCGGCTCGATTGTCTATCGAATTGTTATCGCTGTCGTTCTGCAGATGGGAATGCCGCCGAATGATCTGAAACTCTTCACGGCAATTCTAGTCGCGGCAGCATTATCACTTCCACTTCTTCAAGCGAAAATCAAAAAGAGATCTGTTCAAGCATAAATTTGTACTAAAAAATTTTTTGAGTATAAATTTCCGAATAAAAAATCCCGAGAGATCGTTTTGATCCCTCGGGAATTTTTTTTGAAAGGAGAATTCGATGTTAAGAATTGACAACATTCATAAAACGTTCAATCCAGGAACAATCACTGAAAAACATGCATTGAAAGGAGTCTCGATTCATCTTCCGCCCGGCGAATTTGTCACGGTTATCGGTGGAAATGGTGCAGGAAAATCGACGCTGATGAATTCAATCGCTGGAACTTTTCCAGTTGATTCCGGACAAATCGCGATCGATGGAATTGATATCACGCGATGGGCTGAACATGAGAGAGCAAAATTTATCGGGCGAGTGTTTCAAGATCCAATGATGGGAACTGCGGCTGATATGATGATCGAAGAAAATTTAGCGATTGCATCTCGCCGCGGAAAAACTCCAACACTTCGATGGTCGTCGAAAGCGGAAGATCAAGATCGATTTCGCGAATTGTTGAAAAGTCTCAATTTAGGATTGGAAGATCGCCTCGAATCGAAAGTGGGACTTTTATCCGGAGGACAAAGACAGGCTCTAACTCTACTCATGGCAACAATGGTCAAGCCAAAACTTTTATTATTGGATGAACATACTGCCGCGCTCGATCCCAAAACTGCTGAAAAGGTTTTGAATCTGACAGAAAAAATCGTCACGGAAAGAAATCTCACCACATTAATGATCACTCACAACATGCGCGACGCTCTGAAACTCGGAAATCGATTGATCATGATGTACGATGGAAAAATTCTCGTCGATGTGCGTGGCGATGAAAAGAAAAATCTCACCGTCAAAGATCTGCTGGCGATGTTCGAAAAAGCCGCTGGATCTGAATTGACTTCCGATGCATTGCTATTAAGTTGATCTCCACCGAATCAGATATTGCAACGCCTTCCACTCGACATGAGTTTCGATGCGATCTATCCAGCCGCTATATCCCTGCGAATTTTGAAACCATGGACGTGGCGACGGAATGACTTCATAATCAACATAGAGATACTCGTCTGAATTTGGATAAACTGCTTTGACGCTGAAAATGTAGTGTGCGCCACCATCATCATCCCAATATCGACGAACACTTTCAGTCATCAAATATGCAGAAAGTCCACTGTCATATTTTCCAAGCGATAGATCGTACGCTTCCGCACGATGAAATTGAATGTTTGCGAGAATCGAAATTGCGAAACATATCGCGATTAATTTTTTCATGAGATCACCTCAATCCATAAATAAAATTCACCTCTCGAATTCGCCGCGAATATCTTCTTTCGGCGGTGCGATTGGATATCTTCCCGAGAAACATGCAGTGCAGATTCGAAGATCGTCTACCATTTGATAAAGCCGCTCGAGCGATAGATATCCCAATGAATCTGCGCCGATGATCTTGCAAATTTCATCGACAGATTTTCCATCCGCGATCAATTGATCTTCAGACGGGATATCGATTCCAAAATAGCATGGATGCAGGAACGGCGGCGATGAAACTCTCATATGAACTTCAGTCGCGCCGGCATTTCGAAGCATGTTGATAATCTGACTGCAAGTCGTTCCGCGGACAATTGAATCGTCAATGATAATGACTCGCTTGCCATTGACAATTTCATGAAGAGCATTGAGTTTAACTCGAACACTGCTCGCGCGATTTTTTTGAGTCGGCTTGATAAAAGTTCTTCCGACGTAGGTATTTTTGGTGAAAGCGATTCCGTATGGAATTCCAGATTCCTGCGAATATCCAAGAGCTGCCATGTTTCCAGATTCAGGAACTCCAACGACTAAATCTGCATCGACTGGATGATCCTGCGCCAAAAATTTTCCCGCTAGAATTCGAGATTTTGCGACATTGATTCCATCGAAATTTGTATCGGGGCGGCAGAAGTAAATATATTCGAAAATGCATCGAGCGACTTTCTTCCGATCGAATTTTCCATCCTCGAGCGCAGGACATAAAGATGTATCGGAAAGAATTTTTCCTTCCGAATTGATCGTCACAACTTCGCCAGGCAGTACATCTCGAATAAATTCTGCACCGATTGTCTCGAGCGCACAGCTTTCCGATGCTAGAATGTAAGCATTTCCGCGGCGTCCAATGACTAACGGTCGAAATCCAAATGGATCTCTAGCACCGATTAATTTTCGAGGACTTGCGACGACTAAACAATATGATCCTTTGAATTTTTTCATCGCGCGAACGACTGCTTCCTCGACGCTATCAGATTTTGTACGCTCTCGAGCAATGTGATAAGCGATCGTTTCAGTGTCAGTTGTAGTTTGAAAAATCGCTCCTCCTCGAGCCAATTCTCGACGAAGTTTTGGAGTGTTGACGATGTTGCCATTGTGTCCGAGTGCCAAAACTCCTTTGACATATGTGAGAACTAAAGGTTGAGCATTCTCGCGAGTCGATCCTCCTGCAGTTGAATATCTCACATGTCCCACACCGAGATTTCCCTTGAGTTTTTCCAAATCCTCGGCTTTGAAAATTTCAGAAACTAATCCGAGATCTTTTTTGCAAAGCATGTGATCTGGATTTGCATTTGTATCAGTGACAGCGATTCCAGCACTTTCCTGTCCTCGATGCTGCAATGCGAATAATCCGTAGTAAATCGATTGCGCGACGTCTCCGCCATCGATGTCATACATTCCAAAGACTCCGCAATTTTCTCCAACACTTTGATTTCCAAAATCCAATTTGCATCCTCCTCGATCTTTGCTGTGAAAATTATACAATCGGAATCGATGAAAGGCGAATCTAAAATGAAAAGAGATCCTCGATCTGAAAATTTGATCGGGGATCTTTTTTTTGTTCAAAAAATTTTACCATTACTGTAAGAACACATAAATCTAGATTATCAAAGAACAATTTCAACTTCGTTTAAAAATTTAGTTCAGATATGAAAGCAAAATTTTTTACAAATCGCGCCAAAAATTAGTAACTATGAAAATCACATAGCTGATAATCGAAAAATCGTTTCATAACAAATTGATTTAACGATGAAAACTTGAGCATTTTGAGTCTTTCGCAATCGGAAATAAAAAGATCCCCGACAGATCTGTTGATCTACCGAGGATCTTTTTTTTTATTTCCGAAATCACTTCTCACCGATCATTCGAACTTCAGGATTCAATTGAACTCCATGTACCTCGAAAACTCGACGTTGGACTTCCGCGATCAAATTCATGACATCGCTCGCCGTTGCATGATCAGCATTCACGACGAATCCAGCATGTTTCGTCGAAACCATTGCTCCTCCAACTCGAAGTCCCTTGAGTCCAGTTTGATCGATCAAAGTTCCCGCGAAATATCCCTTTGGACGTCTGAATGTACTTCCCGCGGATGGAAGATCGAGCGGCTGTTTACTCTCGCGGCGATTTGTAAAATCATTCATCGCTTCGAAAATCGCCGATTGATCTCCAATTTCCAATTCAAAAACGACTTCGCAAATTGCAAATCCATTCGTTTGAAAAATCGAGTGTCTGTAATCCAAATCGAGAGCATCTCTATCGAATTCAAAAATCTCGCCTTGAGGAGATACAGCTCGAACGCTCGCGACAACATTTTTCATCTCGCCGCCATATGCTCCAGCGTTCATGAAAATCGCGCCGCCGACACTTCCAGGAATTCCAACTGCAAATTCGAATCCAGTCAATGAATGTTCCGCGGCAAAAATCGAAACATCTTTCAATTTCGCTCCAGCACTCGCAACGACAAATCGAGAATCGCGAAGTTCAACTCGAGAGAAATTGCCGTTGAATTTCACAACAGCTCCGCGAATTCCTTTATCACTCACAAGCACATTTGATCCATTGCCGAGAATTGTGAATGGAATTCTATTTTTGTTGAGTGTCTGAAAAATTTTTTGAACTTCATTCATCGACGACGGCAGCAGCAATAAATCAGCCCGCCCGCCGATTTTGAATGTTGTATGCTCACTCATCAATGCATCGAAGAGAATTTGTTCGGGACGAAGGAATTTCAAAAGTTCAGTTTCGATCGCTCTGTCGATCATCTAACTCCTCCCAGAAACAATTTTTGTTGACTGGAAGGATTCTAATCGAGATTTAATTTTTTTCAAGTATGAAATTTTTATGATTGATTCGTAAATTTTTCCGCCCAACATTGTTTGATATATTCACGCATGAAATCTCGAAAGTCACCACGAAATTGACTCAATCCCATATTTGCCCAATACATCGATTCACATTCCTTGAAATCGAAAAATTTTTGAACTTGAGGATAAAGCGGAATGTTGAATCCAATTATCGAAAACATCAGATGTTGCTCATTTATCAAATCTGAACGTTGCAAAAAATTATCGGAACGGAATCCAACGAATCGCAAAATTCGTCGAACTAATTCAAACATAACAAACGCAAATGGATGATTTGTAGTATAAAAAATTTGTTTATCGAGAAAATTATCTTGGATGTAGTCTGAAATTTTCACGTCACAAATCCATTCACGATTTTTCAATTCTGCTAGAGATTCATCGATACCGAGCTGAATTTCTTTTCGAGAAAGAAAATCTGGTGTACTTATTTGATCGAGAATTTTTTCAACATCTGGATTCATTTTCGATTCAAACATGATCTTGTCAACAAAATGATCTGGATATGGAAATTGTTCCGATAAAATTTTGCCTTCGATTTTTGGAATTCGTTTTTTCGCGACTTGAGGAAAATATCCGTCGAAGTAGATATTAGGAATCCAAACGATTTTAGTTCCAAACTTCAAAAGCTTAGTGATTGTTGCGGAAGGAGGAGCAACTCTAAATTCACTTTCTTTGACTTGTTGTGCGATAAAAAGATCAATCAGTTGAAAAAGTTGTCCTTCTCCAAAAATTAAGTCGAAATCAGTTTCATCTAACAAGTGAACGGCAGGCACTTCTATCAGAAATAAATCTCGCGAAAAATGTATATGCCTCAACAACATTCTAACTAAAAATATGGTCTGACAATTGCCATAGAGCAGTACACATTTTTTTCCAGAACTTTTCTTGATCTGCTCAATCATCTCGATACAAACCGATTCCGGAAGATTTTTTCGTAAGTCGCAATATCGGAGATGTACATCATCCATAGTGACTTCAATTGCTTCGCCATTGATTCCAGTGATATCAAAATGAAATTCCAACAGAATCACTCCAATAAATTAATCGATCATAATATAAAAAAGACCCTCGACCGATCTCGCAAGATTGATCGAGGATCTTTTTTATTTCCTTAAGCCATCACCGATTGTTTTGAGATTTGGAAATTGATTCTGTCTAAGAATCTCATATGAAACGATCGCAACAGCATTCGATAAATTCAAAGATCGCGCGTCAGAGATCATTGGAATTCTGATTGTCGATTCCCAATTCGATTTGAGAATTTTTTCATCGATTCCTGCAGTTTCCTTTCCGAACACAATTGCATCGTCTATCGAAAATTCAACTTCCGAATAATTTCGCGGAGCTTTAGTCGATAGAAAAAACATTCGCCGATCTCCCAAGAATTTTTGAGCATCGGAAAAGTTTTTGTGAACATGGATATCGAGGAGATGCCAATAATCCAGTCCCGCCCGCTTGAGATGTTTATCATCGATTGAAAATCCCAGCGGTTCGATCAAATGCAACGATGCTCCAGTCGCTGCACAAAGTCTCGCAATGTTTCCAGTATTTCCAGGGATCTCCGGCTCAAGCAAAACAATCTGAATCACTTGACGACCGCACCAGTACTAGCGGAAGTTGTCATTCGAGCATATCGCGCGAGATATCCAGTCTTGATTTTTGGTTCAGGCTGTTTCCAATTCGCACGGCGTCGATTCATTTCTTCATCGCTAACTTCCAATTCCAATTTGCGATTTGGAATATCGATCGAAATGATATCTCCATCTTCGATTAAAGCGATTGGACCGCCTTCCATCGCCTCCGGAGAAATATGACCAATGCATGCGCCTTGACTTGCTCCGCTGAATCGCCCATCAGTTATCAATCCAACGCGCAAATTCATTCCAGTTATCACGGCAGTTGGATTCAACATCTCCTGCATTCCTGGACCGCCTTTTGGACCTTCATATCGAATCACGACAACATCGCCGTCATGAACATCGCCGCGCATAATCGATTCAACTGCAGATTCTTCGCTCGAATAGCATTTCGCCTTTCCTTTGTAGACCAACATGTCCTCGCGAACTGCTGACGCTTTGACAACTGCATAATCCGGACAGAGATTTCCCTTGAGAATTGCAATTCCACCTGTCGCGCGATATGGATTTTCGACGGAATGAATCACATCTGGACGCTCGATTTCTGCATCCTTGATTCGCTCACCAATTGTTCCATCGACTGATTTCGCGTCAAGATGAATCAGATTTTTCTTCGAAAGTTCATGCATAACTGCACTGATTCCGCCCGCCTCGTCGAGATCCTGCATGTGATGAGTTCCCGCCGGAGAAAGTTTGGTGATGTATGGAGTTCGTTTACTGATTTCATCGAAAAGAGTTGGGGGGATTTCGATTCCCGCTTCATGCGCGATAGCTGTCAAATGCAAAACTGTATTTGAAGAGCCGCCGATTCCCATGTCAACAGTGATAGCATTTTCAAAAGCCTCGCGCGTCAAAATATCTCGAGGACAAATATTTTTCGAAATCATATCGAGCAGCACTTTTCCTGCGAGTTTAGCAAGAATTAATCGAGCACCGTTATAAGCCGCGGGAATTGTTCCATTTCCAGGCAGAGCCATTCCCAACGCCTCGGAAAGAGAATTCATCGTGTTTGCAGTGAAAAGTCCTGCGCAAGATCCACATCCAGGACAAGCATGCGATTCAAGATCAGTCATTTCTTCTTGAGTCATTTGTCCAGCCGCAAATTTTCCAGCTGCCTCGAATGCTTGACTCACCGAGATATCGCGTCCATGAAATCTTCCCGCGAGCATTGGTCCTCCGCTGACAATGATGCTCGGAATATTCAACCTTGCCGCCGCCATCAACATTCCAGGGACAACTTTATCGCAATTTGGAATCAGAATTAATCCATCGAATCCTGAAGCCATCGTGACAGCTTCGATCGAATCGGCGATCAATTCTCGGCTTGCGAGTGAGAATTTCATTCCGGTATGACCCATCGCAATTCCGTCGCAAACTCCAATCGCAGGAAATTCGATCGGAGTTCCTCCCGCCGCTGCAACTCCTAATTTTGCCGCTTCAGTTATCGATTTGAGATGAAAGTGTCCAGGGATAATTTCATTGAACGAATTGCAAACTCCAATCAACGGCTTTGACAATTCTTCCGCACCGAATCCATTCGCATGAAACAGCGAGCGATGTGCGCATCGAGTCGCACCTTTTTTGACAACGTCAGATCTCATAAGTGAAAACACTCCTTGAAAAAATATTTCCAAAAACCGAGCGGAATAATATCATATTAGAAATGAAAATCGAGGAGGATTTGTCGTGAGAAAAATTTTGCTCGGGATTCTATTGGCGATGAATCTCACAAATCCAATCGTTCAAGCCTCGGCAGATCCAGTTATCGCGGCAGTTGGAGGACTTGCGACGGTTGCAGCATACAATTCGAGTTTGAAATCGATTCTGGAGCTCGGCAATAATGTTCATGCTCAAATTGCAAGTCGAAAACAGGATCTCAAAGAGAATGGCGAGGATAAAAATTCCGAGGATGTTGAAGTCATTAATCGCGTCATGAATCGCCTTGTTAATGAGGGAAAATATTTTTTGAAAGTGAATTCATTGCCATTCATTTGGAGCGTCAATGATTCTGAACTTTTCAATGCATCGTGTTATCCAACTGATTACATCAGCGTGAATCGGGGATTGGTGACAGGATTCAATCGAAACGAGGATGAATTGGCGGCAGTCTTGGCTCATGAAATGACTCACGGCTTGGAACAGCATTCTGCCAAAAATTACGCAATGGCAGTGGCTCAGCATCTCGGTGCAGGATTTTTAGCGATTGGCGCATCGAATGTTGATTGGTCGCGATTGTCTGGAATGGTACATTATTCAGTCGCGCAAAGTGTATCGATTCCTTCCGAATATGAAGCCGATGAAATTGGATTTTACATCGCGGCGAGCGCAGGATTCAATCTAGGCGGAGGAGCTGCAGCAATGGTCAAGATGAATCATTATTTCAAATATGAAACGACGAATTTTTTGGAATATGATCCAGGCGAGAATATAACTCTCCATGAAAAACGCCGCGTCAATCCAAAAGACATGTCGGATCATCCCGAGACTGAAAATCGCGAATTGAAATTGTCTCAAATGCTCACTGATTATTCGGGCGGAAGAGTATGGGTAAATCGAAAAAATGCTCGCGAATATGAAGTTTATATCGATGGATCATTGCGCGAGACTTTCCGCGATTCGAAAGATCTTTTAGCAGGTGAGAGAGCATATTTAGCCGCTGGAAAATTTGCGCGCGAATTCCATGTTGAAACTGATTTCGAGCGATCTCTCAAGGAAAAATGGATCAAGAATCAAGACGAATCGATTAACGCGGAAAAAAAATTCGTTCAAATGCTTCGATCGAATGCCGATGCATATGTCGATTATGAATTTCCAGAGCTCGCAATGACTCAATTGAATCGAGCACTCGCGGCAGTCAATCAAGACGATCAAGCGGAACTTTTGTCGATTCGCGGAAGAGTTTTTGCGGCGAATGGAGATTTCGAGACTGGATTCAAAGATTCAAATCGCGCCGTGGAATTAGATCCGAAAAATTTTGCGATATATCTGAATCGCGCTGACGTCTATCGAATGCATGGAGAAATTGATCGCGCTGTCGAGGATGCAAATCGCGCATTGGAACTTGATCCAAAAAAATTTGTAACATATAAATTTCTCGGCGATATGTTTGATAAAATTGGAGACAAGGATCGCGCATTGGAAAATTTCCGTGAAGTCTATCGAATCACTAAAGAACCGCGATCGATTCCGCTCGAGTATTTAGAAAAAATTGATCCGAAGGCGGCGAAGGATCTCAAGAAGAAGGAAAAATCATGAATGCAGTTTTGGTTTTCATCGGTGGAGGATTGGGCGCAGTCGGTAGATATCTCGTCGGAAATCAATTCACTCCTCCATTTGGAACGATTTGCGTCAACGTTATTGGAAGTTTTTTGATGGGATTGATTCTCGGCGCGATCGGAAAAAATTCTGAATCGGCTCGATTGTTTTTGACAGTTGGATTTCTCGGCGGATTCACTACATTCTCGAGCTTTTCAATGGATACTTTGAAACTCTTCGAATCTGGAAATATTTTATTAGCCGCTGGAAATGTCATTGGAAGCGTCGCGATTGGATTGATTGCCGTCTATTTTGGATATTCATTAAGGGGGAATTTTTGATGAAACATGCTCTGATTGTCGTTGACCTGCAAAAGGATTTTGTTGATGGCGCGCTTGGAACTCCGGAAGCTCAATCGATGCTCCCGCGACTCGTTGAAAAATTGAAATCAACATCGAAGGATCTATTTTTCACTCAAGACACACATTTCGAGGATTATTTATCGACGCAGGAAGGAAAATTTCTGCCAGTCAAACATTGCATCAAAAATTCCGAAGGCTGGAAAATCGTTCCGGAGCTCGAAAAATTTATTCATGGCGCGATTGTCATTGAAAAACCAACATTCGGATCGCTCGATCTTCCAAAACTTCTCGAGGGTTATGATTCAATCGAATTGGTTGGACTTTGCACCGATATCTGTGTGATTTCCAATGCAATGATTCTGAAAGCAGCTTTTCCAGAAATTCCAATTTCGATCGATCCAAATTGCTGCGCTGGAATCACTCCTGAATCTCACAACCGTGCGCTTGAATCGATGAAAACTTGTCAAATTCAAATCGAGGGAGATGTTTGAATGGATCTCAATCAATTAATTCTTGAAACTCGAACGATTCGCCGATTCGAACAGAAATCGATCGATTCAAAAATTTTGCGAGAGATGATCGAGAATGCTCGAATCTCACCATCTGCCGCCAATGCTCAACCTCTTCGATATGTTGTCGTCTCAAAAAAAGATCTCGTCGAAAAAATTCAGCCGCTGGTTCATTGGGCAGCAGCTCTTCCAAAGGAATTGGGAACTCCAAAAATCGGTGAGCAGCCAGTTGCATTCGTGACAGTTTCCAAAATTCAAAACGCAAATTCATTCAGCGATATCGATGTGGGACTCTCGACTCAAAACATAATTCTCACAGCAAGATCGCATGGAATTGGAGCTTGCATAATGGCATCGATCGATCGCGAAAAAATCAAATCGATTCTTGGAATTGCCGAGGATCTTCGAATTGTTATTGCATTGGGATATCCCGCGCATGAAAGTCACATCGTCGAGGTTGACAAATCTCGCGAAAAGCCATTGAATTACTTTCTCGACGATCAAAAAAATTATTTTGTTCCGAAAAGATCGTTCGATGAAATTTGCAGGATGGAGGTTGATTGATTGAAATCGATTTATGACACCGCGATAAAAATTCGAGCGTTCGAGGAGACAGTTCTCGAATTGTTCGGACAAGGAAAAATCTCTGGAACGACTCACACTTACATCGGTGCGGAAGCGACTGCATCGTCATTAATGCAATTCATTCATGAGGCCGATACAGTTTTCAGCAATCACCGATGCCATGGACATTTTTTAGCGTTGGGCGGAGATCCTCAAAAACTGTTGGCAGAGATCATGTCGCGAAAATCTGGACTTTGCGAGGGACGTGGAGGATCTCAACATATTCATTGGAAAAACTTTTTCACGAATGGAATTCAAGGCGGAATCGTTCCGAATGCTGTTGGAGTTGCATTTGCAAATAAGATCGATAAAAATTCTCGACGGACGATCGTTTTTCTTGGCGATGGAACTTTGGGACAGGGAATCGTCTATGAATCGATGAATTTTGCCGCGGTGAAAGAGATTCCATGCATTTTTGTCGTCGAAGATAATCAATATGCAATGAGCACTCGTCGAATCGATGCAATCAGTGGAAATATTGCCGATAGAATTTCGAGCTTCGGAATTGAAGTTTTTGAAATCGAGAGCACCGATATCGATGAATTGGAAAAATTTTTCGCGAATGTTTTTAAAAATTATGATTCAAATCCAAAACCAATTTGCATCGTGATTCACAATTATCGATTGGCATCTCACAGTAAAGGCGATGACACTCGAGATCCGGTGGAAATTGAATCGCATCGGAAGAATGATCCGATCAAAATTATTCGTGAGAGAATTGGTGACTCGGAATTTTTGGAGAAATATGAATCCTATCGCCATGAATTTTTGAATCTCTCAAAAAATTTGGAATCTGAAGAAGTCATAAAAATCGAGCCGATCGATCCTCCCAAAATTCAAACTGATTCCCTGATTCGCAAGGAAAATATTCGAGTGGTCGAATCAATTCAATCTGCATTCAAATCGGCATTGGAATCTGATCCTCGAATCATTTTTTTAGGCGAGGACATTCGAGATCCATATGGCGGCGCGTTCAAAGCTACAAAAAATCTATCGCAAAATTTTCCAGATCGAATCGTCAACACTCCAATCAGTGAATCAGCGATTGTTGGAATTGGAGTTGGACTTGCTATCGCTGGAAAAATTCCAGTTGTCGAAATCATGTTTGGAGATTTTTTGACGCTTGCATTTGATCAAATTTTGAATCATGCGACGAAATATGGCTGGGTGTATGGAGTCGATGTGCCGCTGATAATTCGCACACCGATGGGCGCGCGTCGTGGATATGGAGCGACTCATTCTCAATCGTTGGAAAAATTTTTGATTGGAATTCCAAATCTCCAAGTCATTGCGCTATCTCCAATTCATGATCCCGCGCAAATTTATCGAAATCTGTTTCGATCGATCAAATCGCCGACGATTGTCATTGAAAATAAAACTCTTTATGCGGAGAGAATTCCAAAGCTCGAGAATTTTCAAATCGAAGAAAAAAATTCAACGATGAAACTGTCGCTCGATGAATCAAAGCCGGATGTTTGCTTGATAACTTATGGCGGAATGATCAAAGAAACTCTCGATGCGGCGGAAAGATTAATGCTCGAGGAAGAAATTCAAGTCGATTTGATTGCGATTTCTCAACTCTCGCCAATTCCAATCAAAGATCTCGAAGAATTGATCCCGCGCGATTCAGTTATCGGAATCGTTGAGGAAGGAACTCGAACGGCTGGAATTGGTGCGGAAATCATTGCATCGTTAATTGAAAATCGGATCGGTAAAAAATTTTTCAGAATCGCAACGCCAGATCTTCCAATTCCGAACGGAGTTCCGCTCGAGAGTCAAATCATTCCAAATTCACAAAAAATTTTTGAAGGAGTGAAATTAAATGTCCAATGAAATCCAAATGCCTCGATTAGGCGCAAATGACGATACCGTAGTTCTCACCAAAATTCTCGTTCCGAGTGGAGAATTCGTCTCGAAAGATCAAAAAATCGCGACGATTGAGACTTCAAAACAAACGAGCGATCTCAAATCTTCGTCGAATGGAATTATCACTTGGCAATACAAAGAGGACGATGAAATTCCTGTTGGCTCTGTCGTCGCATTTATCGATAAAAATGAATCTGACATCGAAAAAGTTGCCCCCCCCCCAGTTTCAACACTAAAACTCACTGAAAAGGCTCAAAAGCTCGTCGAATTGCATAAGATTGATCTTTCACTTCTTCCGAAAGATCGAATAATTCGAGAAAAAGATGTTCTTCCACTGATACAACAGCCTTTCACAATTGCAGAAACAAAGTCGAATCAAATTCTGATTTACGGAGCTGGTGGACTCGCCAAAGTCGCAATCGAAATTATTCGCGCGAATCATTCTTACAAAATACATGGAGTAGTTTCGTCAAAATATCCAGAGCTTAAGGAATTTTGTGGAATTCCAGTGCTCGGAGATGATGATGTTTTACCAAAACTCTTTGATGAAAATTTTTGCAAGATAATCAGCGCGGTTGAATTTGGTCGAGATTCCGCTGGGAATAAAAAGCAAATACGTAAATCTGTTTTTGAAAAGCTTGCACCGTTGGGATTCGAATTTGTCAACGCAATTCATCGATCGGCGATTATCGAACCGAGTGCAGAAATCGGAGTTGGCAACATAATCTGTGCTGGATCGATTATCGGATCAGATACTCGAATCGGAAATAATTGCATAATCAACTCTAATGCAGTTGTTTCGCACAGTTGCATTATCAGCGATCATTGTCACGTTGCAGCTGGAGCGACCATCGCGGGACGAGTTGTTGTCGGCGAAAATACTCTAATCGGGCAAAACGTTTCGATTTATGTAGATGTGAAAATCGGGCGAAATGTTGTGATTGAAAACGGTTGCAGTATTTTCAAAAATGTTCCTGATAATTCAGTCGTGCATTTTGGAAAATGAAACTGTTTATTTCGAATCGATTCGATGCTGTGGATAATCTGAATTTTGAAAAATATCTTACGCAAATCGCCGAGAATTCGAGCATTTTGTATCTCTGGCAAAATCAGAATGCAGTAATAATCGGACAGAATCAAATCGCAGAATCTGAAGTGAATTTTGAAATCGCCCAAAAATTTCAAACTCAAATCGTTCGTCGAATCACTGGAGGAGGAGCAGTGTTTCATGATCTCGGAAATTTGAATTTTTCATTCGTAATGCCGCGGAATTTGTACGATCGAAATCTCACATCGCGAATCATAATCGAGACAATCGCGCAATTCGATCTCAAAGCGTATCGAGATGGGCGGAATGATTTTGCGATCGATGGAAGAAAATTCTCAGGACTTGCATTTCATTCAAACGATCGAATTTTTCTTGAACATGGGACGCTGATGATTGATGTGAATTTGCGGAAGATGGAATCGCTGTTGACTGTGACTCGTGAAAAACTCCAGCGGCATGGAATTCAATCAGTGCCAGAGCGCGTCGTGAATCTGAAATCGCTGAATCCCAAAATTTCAATCGAGTCGATTCGAACTGCACTCGCCCAAAAATTTTTTGAGATTTGGAGGGAGAATCGATGAATGAATTCGATGCGTTGATAATCGGAGGAGGTCCAGCGGGATACACTGCAGCATTGAATCTCGCAAAACAAAATCGACGAGCATTGATAATTGAAAAAGATCGAGTCGGTGGAACATGTCTGCATCGCGGTTGCATTCCAATGAAAACTTTTTTGAGAGAATCGAATCTCGAATCTGCAATTGCGCGAAAAAATTCCGTGATTGAAACTTTGTATCGAGGTTTGAAATCTCAATTAAAATCTGCCGGCGTTGAAATTTTCCATGGCGAGGGAGTCATTCAAGAAGCTCGCGATAATTTTTTCAGAGTCAACGATTTCACCGCACCGAATCTGATAATCGCGACAGGAAGTCGAGATCGCAAAATTGATCTCGATGGCGCAATTTACAGCTCGGAATTTTTTGAAGTCGATCATTGGTCGAAAAATGTCACAGTGATCGGCGGTGGAGTCATGGGAATCGAGTTTGCAACGTTTTTGAATCGAATCGGTTGCAGTGTCACGATTTTAGAAATGGCAGATCGAATTCTTGGAAGATCGCTCGATAATGATGTGCGATCGATCGTTTTGAAAAATCTCGAAGAATCTAGAATTGAAATTGTGACTTCAGCTCGCGCAATGGAATTTGAAGATTCGACTTTGATTTTTGAACGTGGTGGAAGTATCGATGAAATTGCTTGTGATCAAATTGTATGTTCGATCGGTCGCGAGCCGATGAAGATCGATATCGATTCGAATTTGTCTGGATTGTATTTTGCAGGAGATGTTCGAGACGAGATCATGCTTGCACATTCTGCATTTCATGACGCGGAGATCGTTGCGGATAAAATCTGCGAAGTAAAAAATTCCACTGAAGATTTTGCAATTCCGAGCGTGATCTTCTCGAATCCTGAAGTTGCGAGCGTTGGACTCACTGAATCAGAATGTCGCCAAAGAAATTTGAACTTTAGAATTTCGAAATTGCCGATGAGTTTCAGCAGTCGATTTGTCATTGATAATTCTCACTCTGGAAATTTAATCAAACTGATTATCGATTCCAATGGATTTATTCTCGGCGGACAGATTATCGGGAATGGAAGTTCTGAATTGATTTTTACAATCGCTGATTTCATCAATTCGCGTCAAAATGTTTCAGAAATTCAACGAAAGATTTTTCCACATCCATCACTCGTTGAAATTTTGAAGTTTGCAGTTGAATAACCGAATAAAAAAATCCCCGACAGATCGTTTTTGATCTATCGGGGATCTTTTTTTGTTCGGAATCAAAATGGAAGTTTGAATTTCTTCTTTCCAGATTTTCCAAATTGTTTCATCATCTTCCGCATTTCTTCAAACTGTTTGAGAAGTTTATTGACATCTTGAACTCGAGTGCCAGATCCCATTGCGATTCTCTTTCGACGAGATCCATTAATAATTTTTGGATCTGCGCGTTCCTGCGGCGTCATCGATAAAATGATCGCCTCGAGCCTTCTCATTTCTTTACCATTCAAATCCATATCGAGATTTTGCTCATCGAGTTTCTTTTTCAAACCGCCGAGCCCTGGAATGAAGCCGAGAATTTGATCGAGCGTTCCGAGCTTTTTGACCTGCGCGAGCTGCGATAAAAAATCGTCGAGCGTGAAATTATCCTTGCGAATTTTTTTCTCGAGACGCTTTGCTTCTTCCAAATCAAAATTCGACTGCGCTTTTTCAATCAACGATAGAACATCGCCCATCCCGAGAATTCGCGACGCCATGCGATCTGGATGAAACATTTCGAGAGCCTCGAGCTTTTCTCCCATGCCGACGAATTTTATTGGACATCCAGTGACTGCGCGAATCGATAGAGCTCCACCGCCGCGAGCATCGCCATCGAGTTTTGTGAGAATGACTCCAGTGACTTCAAGATCCTTGTGAAAACTTTCCGCGACATTGACAGCTTCCTGCCCAGTCATTGCGTCGACAACTAGCAAAATCTCGTGAGGATTGACTGCAGATTTGATATCCTTGAGCTCCTGCATTAATGCTTGATCGATTTGCAGACGTCCCGCTGTATCTATGATAATCAAATCATTCGCATGAGAATTTGCATATTTGATCGATTCACGAGCGATCTCAACTGCATCTTTCGAATCGAGCGTAAAAACTGGAAGCTCCAATTGTTTGCCGACGACTTGCAATTGCTTAATCGCTGCCGGTCGATAAATATCTGCTGCGACTAATAGAGGTTTTTTGCCCTGCTTTTTCATCGAGAGACCGAGTTTTCCAGCCGATGTAGTTTTTCCAGCACCTTGCAATCCAACCATTAAAATCACAGTCGGAGGATGCGGCGAGATGTTGAGTTTTGAACTTCCAGCTCCTCCCATCAATGCAGTCAATTCTTCATCGACAATTTGAATTACTGCCTGTGCTGGAGTCAATGAATCTAGAATATCTTTTCCAATCGCGCGTTCCTTGACGCGATTCACAAAATCTTTGACAACTTTGAAATTCACATCGGCTTCAAGAAGTGCCAGTCGAACTTCTCGCATTGCTTCATTTACATCGGTTTCAGTGAGTTTTCCATGTCCGCGAAGTTTTTTGAATGTGGATTGAAGTCGTTCTGCAAGACTATCAAACATCGAATTTCTCCTTCCAATTTTCAATTAAGAATCAGCGAGAGATCCCTTTGAATCTGTTGCAAATAGAATTTTTGAAAATGTTGTGTTGCATCTTCAGCGATTTCAATAAGTTTTGGAATTTGAGAAAACATGAGTTCAATCACATCAGTCGCCACTTGAAATTTTGTTTCGAGAATATTATTACGCAACGATAAAATTAACATCGCTTGCGAAATATCGAATCCAGTTTCACGCAAAGTTCGCATAAGTAAATTTAGAATTACTTCCTCGAGATTTTTCTTATCCGATTCATTGAGCAAATCCGATTTTCTAACTAAAAATAGACAGGTCAGAAGTTTTTCGATCTGTCCTTGCAAAATCTCACTTGGCGTATTTTTCGAGAGGAATGGAGTCAGCATCTCACGAACGTTAGAAAGAACTTTTTTCGAACTATGATCAATCGGTTTTCGAAGAGGTTGCGATTTGATCTGTTGCCAAAAATCTCTAAGCCCGAGATCTTCAACTTCATTCAAAAACGATCTTAATTCTGAGTCCAAATCTCGATAAATTCCAATATCCGCCCGCCCTCGAGAAATCTTTTTAATGAATTCTTCGTACGATTTTTGGAAATAGTGATTGACTTGAATTTTTTCGTGGCTAATCGTATCACTTTCATGCTCGAGTATCAGTCTTGAATTTTCATCAAAACAGCCTACTCCCATCAGATATCGAGCATGATGAGGCGACTCAATGTATAAAATCATTCTCGGATTTGCGATCGTTTTGATTTGAAGATGTTCCGGATGATTATCTGGCGCACGACGAGTAAATCGCTCAATCACATCGATGGGCTCGTAAGATTTTTTTCCATTCGTTCCGAACATCATCCAATTAATTCCGAGCCCTGCAATTCCATATTTCGATTGAAAATGCTCATTCAAAAATTCCGGCAGATTCTGTCGCGTCTTGATATAGATGAATTCGTCTGTATCGATGAATCCCATCCAACGACAATCAAATCGATGTTTTTCAATCGCGTCATTGTAAACCGGCATCTGTCTTCTAACTCCAGCGACAGATTCGAGATCGACGATTCCCGATTGAATCCATGGATCGAGAATTTTCAAAAGTTCCGATCGATCCTCAGAATCATTATCGTAAATGTAAAATTTATCAACACCAATTCGATAATGATATTCCAGCCACTCTTTGATATATCGTGATTCGTTCTTGACAATCAAAACGAGTGCAACTTCATTTTCAAAAAGAATTTCGTCCATGAAAAAAGTTCCTTTCAAATCAATTCGAGCAACGCTTGAACATGCCGAGCATGAAATCCTGCAACGGATTCCAATTCATTCTGATACTCGAGAATCAATCTGGGCAAATACATTTTGAACGTCGACAAAAATTCTTTAGTTGCAGGAAACTCAGTACAAAGAATTTGTGGAAGAATTGCTAGTAAAAGTGTGAGATCTATGACCGTTGTGCGAGTTGAAATTGATTTCGTCAAAAATTCCAACACCATATTTCGCAACCTAGACTTATTTGTTGGAGAAATCAAGTCACATCTTTCGATTGTGAAAAAGCATGTCATCAATGTTGTGACTTGTCCTTGAAAATTTTGAATTGGAATATCAGACTCCATGAATGGTTTTAGCATTGTGTTGATATTTTCGAGAATTTTTCGCGATGAATGATCTATCGGTTGCGGAAGTGGTTGGGATTTCAACTGACACCAAAGATTTCGCAATCCTATATCTTCAACGATATTTAATTCCTGTTTAAATGCTTGCATCTCGTTACGATCCAATGGACAATCAGCTCTTCCTCGAGAATATTTCTGCGAATACTCTTCAACAGATTTTGTATAGTAATGGTTGACTTGAATCTTGTCGCTTGGATTGCGTTCATTGGCAGGATTTCTGACAAAAAACAGATTTTCATCGCAACATTCACTATAGATCATATATTGAGCGTTGTGAGGGAAAGGCATATAGAAAATTCTTCGAGGATTGGCTATTGTTTTGATGTGCAGATTCTCATAATAATTATCCGGTGCTCGACGAGTGAATCGTTCAATTACATCGATTGGCTCATATTTTTCGAGTCCAGATGTTCCAAACATTCGCCAATTCATCGACAATCCTGCAATATCGTCACTAATTCCGAAGTGATCATGTAAAAATTCCGGCAGAGTCTGTCCAGTTTTGATATATATGAATTCGTCCGTATCAATGAATCCCATGTATCGACAATCGAATCTATGACGCTCAATTGCATCGTTATAGACTGGCATTTGTCGATATTTTCCAGATGCATCCTCAAAATCTACAACTCCAGCGTCAATCCATGGTTCGAGAATTTTTAGAAGTTCGGATCGATCGTCAGAATCGTTGTTGTAGATGTAGAATTTATCAACGCCAATTCGATAGTGATATTCCAGCCACTCTTTGATATATCGTGATTCGTTCTTGACAATCAAAACGAGTGCAACTTCATTTTCGAACAAAATATCTTTCAAAAAATCACTTCCAACATTCGCTGAATTTGTCGAAGGAAAAATCTACATTCGCGACGAGTTTCAGATTCACAAATTAAAATCAGTTGTGGAATTGCGATCGTACATCTACGCAACAATTCGATAGATAAATTTGATCGAACTCGCAAAATTTCCGGAGATTCGGACAGAATCAAAGTGAAATCCCAAGGCTGAATTTCCTTATCGTTGATTAAATTGATCAAACTTTCGAGCAAAAATTCTTCAATCGACAGTTTTTCATTTTCATCGAGCAAATCCGAATGTTGAATCAAATTTAAGCATGTCATGAGAGATTCGATAGTGAAATTTGACGCGAGCATCTTTCGAACGCTATCGAGAGAATTTGTCCGATCTTTATTGAAGTTTATTGGTCGAGATTTCAATTGACGCCAAAGATTTTTAAGTCCAGTATCTTCGACAGATTCCAAATCGTGATTCAAGTTAGCATCGCGTCCACCTACAAAATCCGATCTTCCACGTGCATTTTTCATTGAATACTCTTCAACTGACTTTGTGAAATAATGATTGACCTGAATTGAATCTTTATCAGAAGCTATTCTTGAAAAAGATGGAATCAAATCACCGGAATCATCATAGCATGCGCTAGTTGGAAAATATGTTGCGGAGTGAGGATTCATGAATGACAATACTCGACGTGGATTCACTATCGATTTAATATGTATATTCGCATTGTAATTATCTTTTGCACGTTGAATAAATCGTTCAATCACGTCAATCGGTTCATAATTTTGTTTTCCAGATGTTCCAAACATTCTCCAATTGATTCCCAATCCTGCAATCCAATCACTCATCGCAAAATGATCTTTTAAAAATTTCGGAAGTGTCTTTCCATTTTTGATATAGATAAATTCATCGGCATCGAGAAATCCCATGTATCGACAATCGAATCGATGTTTTTCCAATGCATCGTTATAGACTGGCATCTGTTTAAAAACTCCAGGAGCGTCTTCAAAATCGACAATTCCCGCGCGAATCCATGGTTCGAGAATTTTTAGAAGTTCGGATCGATCGTCAGAATCGTTGTTGTAGATGTAGAATTTATCAACGCCAATTCGATAGTGATACTCGAGCCACTCACCGATATATCGCGATTCATTTTTGACAATCAAAACCAATGCAACTTCATTTTCAAAAATTGTATCTTCCATTTGATCTCCTCGATTCGATTTTTCCGAGATTTTAACAGATTGAAAATTCGCTAGCAATTTTTTATTGACACAGAATCTCGAGGCACGTATAATCCCGAGCGTTGCGAGCGGTTGCAATTGTGAATCGGTTTGCAATTGGCCCAGTAGTTTAGTTGGTTAGAATGCCGCCCTGTCACGGCGGAGGTCGGGGGTTCAAGTCCCCCCTGGGTCGCCATAAATTTCATGCGGAAGTAGCTCAGTGGTAGAGCACAACCTTGCCAAGGTTGGGGTCGCGAGTTCGAGCCTCGTTTTCCGCTCCATATGATAACGGCGACATTGCCAAGTGGTAAGGCCGAGGTCTGCAAAACCTCTATCCCCAGTTCGACTCTGGGTGTCGCCTCCATATTTTGAAAA
>JAFUTY010000007.1 GCA_017484005.1 Selenomonadaceae bacterium
AGATCTGCTTGCTGATTTTGCACAACCCGATTTTACGGAGATGAGGTCGCTGTACCAACCTATTCTCGCATAAGCCTACTGTCTTGCGACTCTGGTACATTTCGGCTTATGAAGATATCCTCCTTTCCTTAGAATTCTTATAAATTAATTTTCACATGGTTTAAGAAGGTTGTCAAGAAAATACGCGTCTAACTCACGACTAAAGTTGCGAGTTTGCGACGCGTCTTTCATCGAATCTACCTTTGATTTTTTTGATCGATAAAAAAAATTTTTTTGAAAATCAATTGACTTTTTGTTTTTTAAAACTTATTATTCCATTCGCGATTCGAAATCAAGATTTGAAATTGAGTCGCGAAATTGGTTTTGAATCGAGGAGATGAATTCGTGCAGGACGAAATAAAAGTCGAAACGCAGGAATCTGAATCTACAGACGGGATGCAGGCGGAGCTCGATGACGCGCTTGAAAAATCTGAGGCTGAATCGAAAAAAGATCCGCAAATCGAAATCGACGCGCTCAAATCTCAATTGAAGGAAAGTTCCGATCAATATGTCAGACTGCGGGCTGATTTTGAGAATTTCCGACGCCGCGCTGCAAAGGAAAAAACTGAACTCGCTGATGTTGTCACTCAAAATTTAATCACGGATCTATTGCCGGTTGTCGATGGATTTTCACGTGCGCTCGATGTTGAATCGAAGGATCTCGAGGCGTTCAAAAAAGGTTTTGAGATGCTCGCGGTGCAGTTCATCGAGATTCTCAAAAAGAATGGGCTCGATGCAGTTGCAAGCGATCGCGGAACAGATTTCAATCCGGAATTTCATCAAGCAGTTCAAAGAGTTGCAGATGATGAAATCGAAGAAGGAAAAATCGCTCAGGAACTTCAAAAAGGATTCATTGTCAAAGGGCGAGTGATTCGTCCTAGCATGGTTGCAGTTTCTGGAAGTTGAATTGATATAGATTTACTCGAAAGGGGAAATTTTCATGTCGAAAGTTATCGGAATCGATCTTGGAACTACAAATTCCGTCGTTTCAGTTATGGAGGGCGGCGAACCTCTCGTTATTACGAATCCTGAAGGCTCGCGAATCACTCCTTCGGTTGTTGGATTTACTAAAGACGGTCAGAGACTTGTCGGACAGCTTGCAAAACGTCAGGCAGTTTCGAATCCAGACAGAACTATTGCATCGATTAAACGTCATATGGGCGAGACGAATTATAAAGTCAATATCGACGGCAAAGATTACACTCCGCCGGAAATTTCCGCGATGGTTTTGCAGAAATTGAAAGCTGACGCGGAAGCATATTTGGGCGAGACTGTCACGCAGGCAGTTATCACAGTTCCTGCATATTTCAACGATTCTCAGCGTCAAGCCACTAAAGATGCTGGAAAAATCGCAGGGCTCGAAGTTTTGAGAATCATCAACGAGCCGACAGCTGCAGCTCTTGCATATGGACTCGATAAAGATAAAGATGAAACGATTCTAGTTTTTGACCTCGGCGGCGGAACGTTCGATGTTTCGATTCTTGAACTCTCCGAAGGAACTTTCGAAGTTCAAGCGACGAACGGCGATACTCATCTCGGCGGCGACGATTTTGATAAAAAAGTCATGGATTGGATGGTTTCAGAATTCAAACGCGAAAATGGAATCGATCTTTCTGCCGATAAAATGAGTGCTCAAAGACTTATCGAAGCAGCTGAAAAAGCTAAGATTGAACTCTCGAGCATGACGAGCACAAACATCAATCTTCCATTTATTACAGCGGATGCAAGCGGTCCAAAACATCTCGATTTGACTTTGAGCCGCGCAAAATTCGATGAATTAACCCGCGATCTTGTCGAAAGAACGATGGGACCAACTCGCCAGGCGATGAAAGATGCAGGGCTCGACGGCGATAAAATCGATAAAATCATTCTTGTCGGCGGCTCAACTCGAATCCCTGCAGTTCAAAACGCGATTCGCGATATTTTGCACAAAGAACCGTCGAAGGGAATCAATCCTGATGAATGCGTTTCAGTCGGCGCAGCAATTCAAGGCGGAGTTCTTGCCGGCGATGTCAAAGATGTCTTGCTCCTCGATGTCACACCGCTTTCTCTCGGAATTGAAACTCTCGGCGGAGTCTGCACGAGAATCATTGATCGCAATACCACGATCCCGACGAAAAAATCTCAAGTCTTTTCAACCGCGGCAGACAATCAATCGAGCGTCGAAATTCATGTTCTCCAAGGCGAACGCGAGATGGCGGCTGGAAATAAAACTCTCGGTCGATTCATTTTGAGCGATATTCCGCCTGCACCGAGAGGAATTCCTCAAATCGAAGTCACTTTCGATATCGATGCAAATGGAATTGTCAACGTCTCAGCCAAGGATCTCGGAACTGGCAAAGAGCAGAAAATCACGATTCAATCTGACTCCGGAATGTCGAAAGAAGATATCGATCGCATGGTCAAAGAGGCGCAGGCACATGCGGCGGAAGATAAAAAGCAGCGCGAGTCTGTCGATATCAAGAATTCCGCGGAACAAATGGTTTATCAAGCGGAAAAAGCGGTCAAAGATTTCGGCGATAAAGCAAATCCAGATCTCGTTGCGAATGTTAAAAATGCAGTTGAGAATTTGAAAGAAAAACTCAAAAATAATGCGTCAACTGAAGATCTCAAGTCAGCACTCGATGCAGTTCGCGATCCTTTGTTCAAATTGAGCGAGGAAGCTTATAAAGCGGCTGGAGCGCAGTCAGCAGGAGCGGGACAATCGCAGCAGCAGCAATATCAGCAGTCTCAATCGCAGGAATCTAAACAATCTTCATCGAAACAAAATGACGATGGAACAATCGACGCGGAATATACTGAAGTCAACGACGATAAAAAATGATCGATTCCTATTTACTAAGCGCGAGGAAGAGATTCTCGGCGGATCTCTTTCTCCGCAATTTTGTGTTGAGGATCTGAAATGAGCGAAAAACGAGATTATTATGAAGTCTTGGGCGTCGACAAATCTGCGTCTGAGGATGAAATCAAGAAGGCTTACAAAAAACTCGCGCGAAAATATCATCCGGATTTGAATCGCGACGATCCTAAAACTGCCGAAGAAAAATTCAAAGAAGTCAATGAGGCTTACGAAGTTCTGAAAGATCCTCAAAAGAAAGCGCAGTATGATCGATTTGGTCACGATGCATTCGCGGCTGGAGGAAATGCTCGAAGCGGCGGTGGAGCTGGATTCGAGGGATTTGGCGGATTCGATTTTGGAGCAGGATTCGGCGGCGGATTTGAGGATATTCTCAACGATTTTTTCGGTGGGCGTTCAGCAAGGAAATCGAATGGACCGAAGCGTGGCGCAGATTTACAATACGATATTCTAATTTCGTTCGAAGACGCCGCGTTCGGAAAAGACACTGAAGTCGAAATTCTGCGGACTGAAAACTGTTCAGTGTGTCATGGAACTGGCGCAGCGCCCGGATCTAAAGTCGAAACATGTCCTCAATGTCACGGCTCTGGACAAATCAATCAGACGGCTAGAACTCCATTCGGAACAATAACTCACGCCTCGCCATGTCAAAAATGCAAAGGCAAAGGTACAATTGTCAACGATCCATGCAAAGCCTGCCATGGAACTGGCAAACAGAATGTCAAACGCAAAATCAAAGTCTCGATTCCCCGCGGAGTTGATAATGGTGCAAGACTTCGAATCGGCGGAGCTGGACAGGTTGGCGAGCGCGGCGGTGAAAATGGAGATCTTTTCATTCGTATTTACATCGAGGATCATCCAATTTATACTCGAAACGGCACGGAAGTTATCATTGAAGTTCCAATCAGTTTTGTCCAGGCTGCTCTCGGCGATACAATTCAAGTTCCAACGCTCGATGGCAAAGTCGATTTGAAAATCCCTGCAGGAATTCAATCCGGACAGATTCTTCGAATTCGTGGAAAGGGAATTCCATCGCTTAGAGGGAATGGGCGCGGCGATGAACATGTGAAGATCAAAGTTTTGACGCCGCAGAATCTTTCTAGCAAACAGAAAGATCTATTGAAAGAATTTGGCGATCTCAGCGGCGACAAAGTCAATCCGGAGCAGACTTCATTCTTGGACAAATTAAAAAATATGTTCAAGTAAAGAGTGAAAGGAGGTTAGCGAATGCCGGTTAAATTGTATGCATTTATCGGACCGCATGCATCTGGGCGTGCGACAATGGTTTCGCAGCTGATTGCGATGGGAATTCCATACATCCCGACTTACACAACGAAAATTTTTCTCCGCCGCGAGCAGTATAAAAATTCATTGTATCGAACAGTCAAGCGGGAGCAATTCAGTGAGCGTGAATACATCGCGAAATATGAGTATCAAGGCAATGATTATGGAATCGATAAGCAGGAAATGCTCAGTGCGCTTGCAAATAATAAAGTCAGCGTGATAATGCTCGGACTCGCTGGAATCCCGCAGCTCAAAAAATTCGTCAAGAAGGAATTCGAGACGGTTTATCTTTTGGCGGATCAAGCTTCGCTGATTGACAGAATGCTCCGGCTCAATTATACAAATGATGAAATCAAGTATTACATCAATTACGCGGAAGAGCATAAAGAGCTCGAGCAGTGGAAATCGACGGATTATGTTGTGAAAAATATCAAAGATCCATCGATTGCATTTGAGCAGGTTCTGGCGATTATGGGACTGATGCAGATTCGTCCGCAGGATGAAATCGATGCATTGCTTGGAAATCCCTCAACTGAAATTTGAATCGGAAATAAAAAAGATCCTCGACAGATCAATCGCGATCTATCGGGGATCTTTTTTTGTGTGTTCAGAATTTGTAAGTTGCACCAATTTGGAAAAATCTTCCAGGAGCGGCAGTTATAGAACCACCATTGTTTGAATATAATTGATTCGTGAAATTCAGTGCACGGAAATATACTGCGAAATTTTCTGAAATGTCGTAATTCGTATTGAAATCAAACACATTATATCGACCATTTATTATAGCAGCCTTGTTGATTTTAGTTGATAACACGCCGAGGAGATTTGCCTTGAATTTTCGATTTCCGTAATGCACACCGATTTGATAAACATCAGGTTGCCCATAATAAGGAGAATAATCGACAGTACCAGTTTTTTTATTCTCCACTTCAATATGAGTATGAGCATAACCAAGATCATAGCTCCAATGATCATCGAAATTTTGTTTGAATGTCAACTCAATTCCATGTCGTTTTTGCTTTTCTGTATTATCCATATAATAAATGGATTGACCTCCAGAAACTTGGTATAACGTGTAACCCAAAATATCATCGAGATTTTTGTGAAACAGACTAAACGTAAGATTTGTATCTTCGTCAAAATCATGTTCAACACCGAATATTTCGCTGTGTCCAGATTCAGAGCTTAGTTTTGTTAAACCTTGTCGTTCGGCATATTCAAATCCCCAATAGGTTACGTATCCATTATATGTAAATCCTCTCTCGACCAAAAGTGCATCCAGCTCACCAATTGCGGGAGTTCGATAAACTCTTCCCCATGATGCATAAAATTTAGTCTTATCATCTGCACGGTAATTTGTTGCAAATTTTGGAGACCAATGATTTCCAAATTTGCTTGTATGATCTAGACGAACCCCGGGGATCAATGTCCATTTATTGCCGAGAGTTATTGTATCTTGAACGTATGACGCGATGTTTGTGAGTTTATTATCATAAATGCAGTTTGTGTTATAAAAGTTTGCCAAATAATCCGTCGATGAGTAACTTTCCGCCTCACGTCTATGATATTCAACGCCAGCAACCAACTTGTGATGATCATCCAATTCCCAACCATTTTGATATTCCAATCCCTGAAGTTTCGAACTAAAGAAATTGTAAAAATTATCTAAAGCTAATCCTTTTTGATAGCTGTTGAAGTATCTAAACCATCCTGGAGTCGATGTGTTTCCTTTGAACTTATATTCGACGCTTGTGTGATTAGACAAATTGTATCGATTGCCTGCATAATATGCATTTACAGCACCTGCTGAATTCAATCTCATATCCGATGCGTCAAGCAATGATTCGTAACTGAGATCTTTGGCAAAATCATGGGAACGGTGCAGATAACTTAATGTCAATGAGTTACGATCGCTAAATTGATCGTCCAATCGGATTGAAATATCTCGATCATCATAATCTGTATAGTGATATTCCCAAGCATTACCAGAATTATTAATACCTTTGTAATCATAAGCGTCGCTTTTTCCAAATCCAGCTGTCACAAACCAACTCAATTTTCCTTTGACGCCTTGATTTGTCAATTCATAATTTTGTCGATGCCATGATCCATAGCTGACATCGAGTTCAGTTTCATTGCGTTTACCTTTTTTGGTAATTATATTGATAACTCCGCCGACAGCGTCAGATCCATAGAGTGCCGATGCTCCACCTTTGACAACTTCAATTCTCTCGATCATTTTGACTGAAGGAATTGCATTTAGTGTTGATGTTGCACCAAAAATATTCGAAAACATTCCCTGCGCACTGTTTATACGATGTCCATCAATAAGAATCAAAACACGATCGCCGGTATGCATATGAGCATAGCTTGCATCAGTTCTCCCAATGCCTGTCATTTCGATTCCAGAGACGTGACTCAACACTTCAGCGATATTTTGATAGTGATTGTCCTTGATTTCTTGCGAAGTGATAACAGTGACATTTGCTGGAGTATCCCATTTGTTCGTTGGAATTCTTTCGGCGGAGAAAACAAAATCATCCGTAAGTTCAAGATAACCGATAATATCCTCATTCGATTCAGATTCAACATCGATTTCTTGAGAATCAGAGGAAATAGGATTTTGAGCGTGAATTACTGGGGGGGGGGGGCAACAATGTATCCCAATACGAGTGCCGCGAGAATCTTTTTTTTGAGCTTTTTAGACAACATGGAAGATCGTCCTTTCAAATAAATTGAGCATCCCTGCTCGCGATGTAGATTCTTCAATCAAGAAAAATATCCTGCAATGAAATATTGATTCGGAAATGAAAAAAGATCCCCGACAGATCAATTGCGATCTATCGGGGATCTCTTTTTTTATTCGGAAACAAAAAATCAAACTTGAGGCGCGAGATCTTGAGTTAATCCCGAAGGACTCATCGCAGATTCATTTCCAAAATTTGAGACTTCAGTATATTGATCGTCTCTTTCCATGATCATTTCAACATCTCTAGTGCCGAGATCATTGATTTGATTGTTCGTGACTTGCAACTCACCAGTTCCCATCTTAGTCTCGCCTGCAAGATTTGGAAGACCGATATTTTCGCTTGATTTCTCCATAATTTGACCGGTGACTTGTTTACCTGTGCGCATTGCATCAACATTCAACTGACGCATTGTCGTGAGTGGTGCGCCGATTCCTGATACTGGCATGATAAATCCCCCTTCCATAAGTTCGGATCTCAGTTAAGAGATCAATCATCCTTGAACGATTTGAATGATATAACGAAAAAATTATCGTCGCAAGAGTTTTTAGATAATCTTGAAAAAATTTCCAGATCCAGTGTCCTCGAGAATCTCGATTTCACTTCCAAAAGACTCTCGCAATTTTTCAGCGATGACATGAACGATTGGAAATTCAGTGTAAAAATGACCGGCATCAATGACGTTTAAACCAATTTCGAATGCATGTTGTGCTTCGTGATATTTCACATCGCTCGTTACAAATAGATCCGCGCCATGAAATTTCGCCTTATCGATGAATTCTGCTCCAGCTCCACCGCAGACTGCAATTTTGGAAATCAATTTAGAATTAGATTCAACCAGTCGAATATGATCTGCATTCAAAACTTTTTTGACGAATTCAGCAAAATCTCTAACTGAAATTTTCTCCGACAATTTTCCGATTCTTCCAAATGAATCCTCGAGAAATTTCACTTCGATCAATCCCAATTTTTCTGCCAATACATCGTTGACTCCGCCCTCTGCAGAATCCAAATTTGTATGCGCCGCGAAAACTGAAATTCCATGCGTCAATAATTTCTCGATTCGACTTCCGAGCGGCAAATCAGTCCGCAGATTTTTCATCGATCGAAAAATAATTGGATGGTGAGAAATTATCAGATCGACTTCATTTTCAATCGCAAAATCAATCGCTCTGCAATCTACATCGAGACAAACGAGGATCTTCTTAACATCGCAGTTAAAATTTCCGACGAGAAATCCAGGATTATCCCAATCTTCCGCGAGATTTTTCGGCGCGATTTCTTCCATTCGCTGCAAAATTTTTTGACACTTCATCAGAATTCCTCCAAAATCAAAGAGATCGCGGAATCATTGTCGGCAAATTTGACAAATCCTCTTCCGATAGAATCTCCTCGTCACAATGCAACAGCGATTTCATTTCTTCGATTGTCTCTTTGAGTTCCAGATATTTCGGCGATCTCTTGGCGAGAATCGAGCGGCTCATATCGAGGACAACTCGCTGCATAATCTGAATTCGATCCCGAATATGTTCACGAAAAATTTTCCGCTTCCGATATCTCTGCATTATCACTGGACCTAGCTGCAATTCGAGCGATGTTGGAAGTTCAGATTCGCCCGGCTCTGCTAAAATGATCGTGTAAATTTTGTGATCGACTTCAACCAATTTTTCATCCGCGATATGCCATTTTGCTCGATACAGCCAAGTTCTGAGCGGTTTCATTCCATTCATCGGCTGGAGGATCAATCTCTTAGCTGTTTCGACGATATTCGGCGATTCTGACAAAATTTCTCCAATTAACGCACCGCCCATCCCTGCGATGCAAATTGTATCAACTTCATTCGGTTCAAGAATCGATAAGCCGTCGCCAAGTCTGAATTCCAAATTTTTATCTTCAATGTTTGCGAGTTTTGAATTTTTTCTGGCGGAATCGAGAGGAGCAGGATTTTTATCCGTGATAATTGCAAAATTCGCGATTCGAGATTCGAGGAGATTTAGTGCAAGATATCCATGATCCGAGCCGATATCTGCAATTCGCGATCCAGCCGGCACAAAATTCGCGATCGCTTGAAGTCTTTTATCGAGTTTGAACAATCACATCACCACACTTCGAGAAAATTCTGACACCGATATTTTACTCGAAAGTCTAATCTCGATTCAAATTTTTTGCGACACTTATGAAAATCTTTTTTTGCAGCGAATATAGTAGGAATTTATTTTCTCGCGTGGAATATTCGCAGGGAATAATTTCGAAATTTATTATGTTTGAATCTTCGAGGAGGGATTCGCTTTGGAAATGTCAACTGTCATAGGGCTCGGCATGGGCGTCGTTTCGATTTTCGTCGGAATGATTTTGAAAGGCGCACCACTTACAGCTCTCAACAATCCTGCAGCGTTCTTGATCATCATCGGCGGAACTTTTTCATGTCTATTCATCGGTTTCAGAATGGATCAGATGAAAAACTTTCCAAATCTGTTTAAATTGACTCTTCAAGCTCCAGCGATGCAAAGTAAAGCTGAATTAGTAAAACTTTTTGTCGAGCTTTCACAAATTGCCCGCCGCGAAGGAATTTTGGCACTTGAATCCCGCGTTCAAGATATTCAAGATCCATTTTTCAGAACTGGATTATCAATGGTTATCGACGGTATGGATCCTGAATTCGTCTCCGATGTTTTAGACGCAGAGCTGGCAGTCATGGCGGAACGTCATGCCGAAGGGCGATCGATGTTTACTCAAGCCGGAACATATGCACCGACGCTGGGAGTGCTTGGAGCTGTCGTTGGACTTATCGCAGCGCTCGGCAACTTGAACGATATCGATAAACTTGGACACTCAATCGCAGCAGCATTCGTCGCGACGATTCTGGGAATTTTCACTGGATACGTTCTCTGGCTTCCAATCGCAAACAAACTCAAAATCAAATCTGCCGCTGAAATTTCTCAAAAACGCATGATTATTGAAGGAATTCTCTCACTGCAGGCTGGCGACTCTCCAACTGCTATCGAATCAAAACTCATGGTCTTCATCCCGCAGTCGCAGCGTGAAGAGGCAGCATCGAAAGGCTGATGATGGTTTATCGAAAAATTCTCGTCAACGCGCTTTGCAATCTCGGCGATGTTATTCTATCAACAAGTGCAGTTGCATTGATCAAGAAACTCGATCCATCTGTCAAAATCACAATGCTCGTTCGACCATTCGCAAGAGAAGTCGTCGAAAACAATCCAGTTGTCGATGATGTAATTTCGTTCGGTTATAAAGCTAAGAAAAAATCTTGGCGTGAGATGTGGCAAATGGTTCAAAAAATCAAGCGCGAAAATTTCGATCTCTGCATTTCGCTCGATCGAAAACTTCGTCCAGCACTGTTGACATGGCTCGCTCGAATTCCAACTCGAGTAGTTCCAGAACGAATTTTCGATGATAAATCGAGTCGCGTCACTATGTTTTATACGGACGTGACACCAATGAATCCCAATTTCGAAAATATCCCTCAGGCTGACAATTTTCAATCAGTAATTCGCGAATTCTTCCATACAAATCTCAAAGCGAAACCTGTCATTGGAATTCCGCGCGAAGATAATATTCGAAAAGCGGAAGATCTTCTCAATACATTACCAAAATCCAAATTGAAAATCGCTTTATGCGTCAAAGGATCGTTTCCATTGAAAGATTGGCCGCCTGAATATTTTGTTAGATTGATTCAGATGCTCGATCAAAAATATGATTCGAGTTTTTTCATAATCGGTGCGCCAGGAGATCGAGATTATGCAGAAAAGATCGTTCAATCGAGCGCAATTCCAATTCAAAATTTTTGCGGAAAAACCTCAATCATGGATCTCGTTCCAATTTTTGAACAGACAGATCTTTTCGTTACAGTTGACACTGGAGCACTTCATGTTGCCGCGACAACTTCAGTTCCAATAGTCGCGATGTATGGATGTGGACCTTCAACTCGATGGCCTCCACTTACCGAAAATTCTCGAATTGTCTGTGCACATGTCGATTGCAGTCCTTGTCATGTCGCGGCTGATGCATGTCCAGCTCTTCCCAAACCAAAATGTCAATGGCAAATGACTCCGGACATGGTTTTCGATGCATGCGAACAATTGTTGAATCCAAATTAAGGAAGTGAATTTATGGCGAAAAAGAAACGCGGTGCAGCTCATGAAGAAGAAGCCAGTGAAGCTTGGCTCTTGCCATATTCAGATTTGATGACACTGCTCCTCGCGCTATTCATTTGTCTTTTCGCAATTTCTCAAACTGATCAGACGAAAGTTCAACAGATGGCGCAGGCGTTTACCGCGGCATTCAACATGGGCGGACCGTCATTCTTCGATAAAAATGGTCCGTCGGAATCGATGCAGCGCGAATTGATGTCAAACGAGGATCTCGGTAACGAGGCATATATTCAAGAAAACGAGGCTCTCGAGCAGATTCAGCAGGAACTCGATCAATACATTCAAGACAACAATCTCGAGGGCGAGCTCAGTACTCAGCTCGAAGAAGAGGGCTTAATGATTCGAATCAAGGAACGCGCACTGTTTCCCTCAGGTTCAGCGGATCTCGTTGAGGAGTCTCAGCGAATTGGTCCAATTGTTGCGGGACTTTTAGCGGCGATCCCTCAGCGCGTTTTGATTTCTGGACACACCGATAACGTTCCAATCGCGACGGCTCAATTTCCCTCGAACTGGGAACTTTCAGCGGCTCGCTCAATGACTTTTATGAAATTCCTCCTCTCTATAAATCAAAATTTGAATCCAGCGAGATTTTCAGCGATTGGTTATGGTGAGTATCGACCAGTTGCACCGAATGACACTGAAGAAGGTCGCCAATTAAATCGCCGCGTTGAAGTTTTAATTGCAAGATCACTTCGATTCAATCCTGAAGAAGGATTCGACGAGCAAAGCGATGCAGATTTAGTTGCTCAGTGATAGAATGATCCTCACGATTTGAAAAAGTCGTGGGGATCATTTTTTATTTCCGGAGGAATGTTTGTGATTTTAGGAATTGGAACTGACATAATCGAAATCGATCGAATTGCAAAATCGATCCAGCGCGAAAATTTTTTGAATCATGTTTTTACTCAAGCTGAACGCGATTATTGCAGGAATCCAGAACAATTCGCGGCGCGATGGGCTGGCAAAGAATCAGTCATGAAGGCGCTGGGAACTGGAATGCGCGGCGGATCTTTCAACGAAATCGAGATTCTGCCGGATTCGAATGGGCGTCCAAAAGTCAATTTGAAAGGGAATTTTGCTCAAGTTGCAGAAAATATCGGGGCGAGTAAAATTCACATTTCGCTGAGCCATGAAAAAAAATTTGCGACTGCAGTCTGTGTATTGGAGTCGTGAGGAGGTTTTTGAATGAAATTTGCGCTCGTTGATGAAATTCATGAAGTCGATAAATGCGCAATCGAAGAATTACACATCCCCGAAATCGTGCTGATGGAAAACGCTGGATCGGCTGTCTATCGCGCAATTCGAAATTTCTGCGGCGAAATCGATGGCGGAAATGCCTGTGTTGTCATTGGATCTGGAAATAACGGCGGCGATGGATTGGTTGTCGCTCGATATCTTGCCAATGCAGGAATGAAAGTCAGTGTTTTCGTGATGAGCAAAATCTCGAAAATGACTGAATCGACGAAGGCTGAATTGGCAATTGTCCGCGCGATGGGAATTGAAGTTCGCGAGCCGGAATCTGAACAATCATGGAATCGTCTTCAAGTTGCAATTCGATTCGCAAATCTGATTGTCGATGGAATGCTCGGAACTGGTTTGAAATCTGACACTCTGAAACCAAATATTAAACGCGCTGTCGAAATGATCAACGGCTCTGGAAAAGTGATTATTTCGATTGATATTCCGTCGGGAGTTTTGGCAGATTCCGGAATGATTTGCGAAAATGCAATTCGAGCGAATTTGACAGTGACTTTCGCGATGCCAAAATTTGCGCAGTTCATCTGTCCCGCAATGGAATGTGTTGGAAAACTTGTCGTCGATGAAATTGGAATTCCGCCCGAATTATTTCAAAACGTCCGGCAGACAATCATTGATCGAAAATTGGTAAAATCGCTGATGAAACCTAGATCTCGCGACGCACATAAAGGAACATGCGGCAAAATTTTAGTGATCGCCGGCTCTCGCGGAATGACTGGCGCGGCATGTCTAGCATCGCAGGCAGCTGTGAGAATCGGTGCAGGACTTGTCACGCTTGCAATTCCTAAATCGCTCAACAATATAATGGAAGAAAAATTGACTGAAGTCATGACGATTCCAGTTTCAGAATCTCTCGACGGCAAAATTTTTATCCATGGAATTCTTGGCGGCGAGACAGCATTGAATCAGCTTCTCGAGCTGCAGGAAAAATTCGATGCAATTTTGATCGGCTGTGGATTGGGACGCCGTGAGGAAACTCTCGAATTCGTCCGGAAATTCACAGCGCAAATCGATAAGCCGCTGATTCTCGATGCCGACGCGATTTATGCATTCAAAGATCACAAAGAGGATTTGAAAAATTTGAAACATCCTCCAATTTTGACGCCGCATCTCGGTGAAATGGCAGCGCTGCTCGATTCGCCAATTCCAGTTTTGAAAAATTCATTGATCTCCAAATGTCGAGATGCCGCGAAAATATTCAATGCAAATTTTTTGGTGAAATCTGAAGCATCGATTCTCGTGACACCTTCCGGAGAAATTTTTTTGTCAAATCTTGGAAATTCTGGAATGGCAACTGGCGGAGTCGGCGATGTTTTAGCTGGAACAATCGCGGGATTGATGAATCAAGTCGAAGATCCAATTCACGCGGCGATTTGCGGAATGTATTTTCATGGTCGGGCTGGAGATTTGGCTTTCGAGAAAAATGGAAATGGATTAATCGCCTCGGATTTGATCGATTTTCTTCCGCAGGCATTGAAAGAAATTTGAAATTGGATTTTGATTGACACTCGAATCGCTCGATTCTAAAATTGCCGAGTTTCCAATAATCAATTTCAAAAAAATTCCGCGAGGAGGGATTTCGATGCAAATTCGATTTGAACCGTCTCCGGTGCTCAAACCAAAACCGGACGTCTCAAAAGTTAGATTTGGCACGCAATTCACCGATTACATGTTCGCGATGGATTTCGACCGTCAAAACGGCTGGCATGATCCTCGAATCGAGCCATACGCGCCGCTGATGCTGAGCCCTGCAAATTCGACACTGCATTATGGACAGGCGATTTTCGAGGGAATGAAAGCATATCGTCAAAAAGATGGATCGTATGCAATTTTCAGACCGAAAGATCATCTCGAGCGTTTGAACAATTCCGCGCGAATCCTTGATATTCCAGAACTTCCGCTCGATGTTGTGCATGAGGGCTTGAGAAAATTGATCACGCTCGATCGCGATTGGATTCCGACGGAGCATGGACAGAGTTTGTACATTCGTCCATTTGTTTTTGCGAATGATCCATATGTCGGCGTGAGTGTTGGAGATCAATACAAATTTTTGATCATTTTGTCACCAGTCGCGGCCTATTATGCTCATGGATTTGCGCCGGTGAAAATCATGGTCGAGGATACATATGTCAGAGCAGTTCGCGGCGGATTGGGCGAGGCTAAAACTCCAGCGAATTATGCAGCATCGCTTCACGCGGGAATGGTTGCGCATGACAAAGGTTATGATCAGACACTGTGGCTCGATGGCGTCGAAAGAAAATACATCGAAGAAGTCGGCTCGATGAATATTCTGTTCAAAATCAACGGCGAAGTTGTCACTCCAGCTCTCAACGGCTCGATTTTGAATGGAGTTACAAAGCGCACCGTTCTTCAAGTTGCAAAGAAATGGGGAGTTCCAACTTCCGAACGCCGCATCTCGATTGACGAAGTTATCGCGGCGTATGAAGATGGCTCGCTCGAAGAAGTCTTTGGATCTGGAACTGCAGCAGTCATTTCACCGGTTGGAGTTTTGGCATACAAAGGCAAAGAATATGTTATCAACGGCGGCAAAGTCGGTGAATTCTCTCAAAAAATGTTCGATTATATCGAGGGACTTCATTATGGCGACGTCAAAGATGAATTTGGTTTCATCGAAGTCATCGGCAAGTATTGACAAGCATGACGCTTGACCATTAATTGGATGAAACGTCACGTTTCCCGAACAAAAAAAGAGATCGAGGATCGATTGTTGATCCCCGATCTTTTTTTTACATTGAAAGGAGTTTTGAAATTGTCAAATGCAAAGATGCTCAGCGTGAGAGACATGAAAATCATCGCGGCGGGAGCAAATGGAATTCGAATTCTCGATTTGATAACTCGAAACGCGAATCAAAAATCTGAATCGGTTGAAATTGATGAATCTCTCGGCGAAAAAATTCGTGGAACTGATCTTCTATTCACACTGTCAGATTCAAGTCCTGATATGAAATTGGCGAATGATGTTGCAGAAATCTCGAAATCTGTCGATGTGACAACGTTCGGAGTCATTGTCATTGGCGACGATCTTCCAAAGGCAAAATATCGCGATGAAAAACTTTTCGAGAAACTTCAATCGACCTGCGACACATTTTTGATTCATACAATCGATGAATCGCTCGAATTTTTCAACGAGATTCTGTAATCGAAAGCATTGTCTGAACATAAATCGCACATTCAAGTCTCTTTTTCTGAATCTCACAGCCGAGCTCATACGGCTTGCGAATATCTCCATTGAAAAGATCTGCATTCGCATGACAGCCGCCGGAACAGAAAAATCGAGCCCAGCAGTCTTTGCATCGATCTTTGTTCAAAACGTGAGACTCTCGAAAATATTGACGAAGTGACTCGCGTTCAGAATTCAATCCCTCGAAAACATTCCCGAGCAAATATTTCTCCCGACCGACAAACTGGTGGCATGGATACAAGTCTCCATTGCATGCGACGGCAAAATATTCATGCCCCGCCCCGCATCCAGATAATCGCTTCGCAACGCATGGACCATTCGACAAATCGATGTTGAAATGGAAAAAGAAAAATCCATGCCCAGATTTCTGCCGCTCGAGATAAACTTCACTCAAACGATCATACTCCTCAAAAATTCGCGGGAGATCTTTTTCAGTCAATGCAAGCGATGAATTTTTCAAAACTGCCGGCTCAATCGATAAAATCTCAAATCCATGTTCAAACATATCGAGCACATCGCGCGTAAAATCGAGATTTCGATTCGTATAAGTTCCGCGGAGATAATAATTCTCACCATTTCTACTTTCGACGAGCTTTTTGAAATTTTTCACGACGCGATCGAAAGATCCCTGCCCATGTGAATCCGGACGCATTGCATCATGAATTTCTTTTCGACCGTCCAAACTCAAAACGAGAGAAATTCGATTGTCATTGAGCCACTGAATTTTTTCATCATCGAGGAGCATTCCATTCGTCGTGAGAGTCAATTTGACAGATTTTCCAGTCTCGATTTCCTTCCGGCGAACATATTCGGTGACTTTTTGAACTGTCTCGAAATTCATCAATGGTTCGCCGCCGAAAAAATCGATCTCGCAATGTTTCCGCGGAGTTGTTTTGAGTAAAAAATCGACTGCCGCAATTCCGACTTCCGGAGTCATTATCGACCGCGATCCATATGTTCCGCCCGCTCCAAAACAGTATCGGCATCTGAGATTGCAGTCCTGCGAAATCATCAGACACAGCGATTTTACAATTCCCTTCTCTTTGAACGTCGAGGGAACTTCGATTCTCGGCGCAAATAAAAGTTCTTGATCGATTAATTCATGCAATTCTTCGAGTGCCTCGGAAATTTCTGACGCTGGATATTTCGATTTCCATGTTTCAATCGTCTCGGAATCGTTTGAGCCGTCGAATGTATCAAGCAAATCGAAAATCATCGCATCGATTCGATGAACTGCGCCGCTGTTGACGTCTAGCAGGATAAATTCTCCGCCCTGTTGAAATTTATGAATCTGAATCTGCATTGGAAAAATTCCTCCAAAAAATTTTTTGACGTGGTGATTGAGTTGAATAAGATATCGCACAAGTCGAAACGAGTCCATAGATCAATCAATTGGTTTCGGCTCGCAATTGTTATCGGTGGATTTGGAATTGTCATCGCAATCCTCGTCACATTGATCTCTAGTTTATTTTCTAATTCGACGAATGAATCGGAAAATCTTCCAAATCCTCAAATCGCGGAGAAAAATGTTTCGTCGAAAGACGCAATTCGAGTATTGCTCGATTTTCACGACGGAATCACTCAGAAAAATTATCGCCAATCTTATAACTGTTTGAGCAAAGAATTTCAAACATCGCTGAATTATGACAGCTGGGCAAAGGGATTCAAAACGACGGTGAGCAGTTCAGTTTCAAATATTCAAGTCTCCTCGGAAACGAATCTGAAAATCATTTTGCGATATGATCTTCAAGCGGTCGATGAGCCTGGAGGAACTTCGAATTTCCGCGGAACTGCAACGCTGATTAAAACTGCTGACGGCTGGAAAATCAATGACATCGTGAATCGATTCGTTCCGTGAATCTACTGAAAATTTTTGATTTCGAAAACTGCTATGAAAAATCGCGTCAACCTTGTAAAATCGCACGGAGGAGATCAAGTAGAATTCGAGCGGAGGGATAGCAATGGAAGAATTTTTTTCTCTGCTAAATCTGCCGGAAGACGCATCGAAGGATGAAATTCGCAGGGCGTTTCATCTTTGGAAGGAAAAACAGCAGGCAAAATTGAATCGCAGCGCGACGTCGAAAGAGGCATCGGCGGAATTGATTCGAATGACAACAATTTACAAAGACATAATCATGGGACATACCAAGCCGGAATTCAGCGAATCGAAATTCGTCAAGCTTGCAAAAATCGAAAAAATCGAAACTGATCCAGCTCCAAAAATCGAGCCGCCGGTCATCGATACTGAAGCCGTTGTCAAATCTGAAACCAGACTTCGAGAAACTTTGCATCAGCTTCAAAGCATTGAAAAAATTCCGATTCAAGAAACTCAGGAAGTTCAACAATTCGAATCGAGATCCAAACGCCGCAGTGAAAATCGAGCCAATCGAAAATTTGCATCGCCAATCGTTCCAGCCGCCGCAGTGATTCTCGGAGTGCTGCTTGGAAATTTGATTTTCACATTCGCCGAACGCGTTGAAGTTGAATCATATGAAAAAGAGCCGCCGAAAATTGTCACGGATCAAAAATTGAGTTCGTCGCAGGATCAGCGCGATGCGATTCAAATTCTTTACAGTTTTCACGACAGCATAACTCAGAAAAATTTCCGGAGTGCATATGGATATTTCAGCCCGAGTTATCAAAAAGTTATCAATTTTGACGGCTGGGCAGCTGGATTCAAATCGACAGTCAGCAGTTCAGTCTCCAATGTTCAAGTTGCAAAGGATCTCGGCGACAGAATCGTCTTGACTTACAGTCTTGCAACCGCTGATTCGCCTGGAGGAAATGCAAAATTCGTCGGAACTGCATTAATGGTCAAGACTCAAGAGGGCTGGAGAATCAACGAGATTATCAATATTGCAAAATGAAAAATCCCCGACAGATCAAACGATCTATCGGGGATCTTTTTTTGTTTGTGAAATCGATCAAGCTTTTTGAGATTTTCTCTCGCAGACTTGATTTCCGACGGTACATGAAGTTTTGCATGCAGACTGGCACGATGCTTGACATTCTCCGCAGCCGCCAGTTTTGCAGGATTTTTGAAGATCCGGTTTGTTGACAGTTTGAATTCGTTTCATGAAAATTCCTCCTCTGAAAATTAATTTCAAATTGGCTCGAGCTGCCGACGATTGAAGATCGCCTGCCGAAGTCCAATTTCATTGATAAACGAATTTGCGCGATCAAAATATTCACCAATCGCGGAAGATTTATGAGCATCTGAACCGATTGTAACATATTTTCCGCCAAGTTTTTTATATCGAGTGAAAACTGGTGCAAGTTCTTTCATCGCTCTAACCGAACCTAACCGCCGAGTGTTGAGTTCAAGAAGAATTCCGCGCTCGATAATTGTCATTAAAACAAGATCGATTTCGCCGTGAAAAGTACCATAATCGATTTCTGGATTCTCATACGTCGCCGCCCGAGCGATATAATCGATGTGCCCCAGCGTATCGAAATCCTGCACCGATGCTTCCTGCGCCATCGAACGAAAATATTCGCGATAAACTTCAGCCTTTGGACGTCCCTCGTAGCAGAATCGATCATAAATATCTGTGTCGTCAATCAGATGAATCGAGCCAATCGCCATGTCAAAATTTCCCTGTTTGAGAAAATTTGCATTTGCATCTCGAGAATCTTCCCGCAATCCCAGTTCGACTCCAAGGCGCAATCGAGATCCATCGCGGCGATAGGGCTCATATTCCTTGAAATACTGCTTCACGTCGAATGTGAAATCATATTTTGGATTTGGAAAGTTGAAATCGAAATGATCCGTGAAAATGATTCCAATTCCAAGACGTTCCGCCTGTTCCAGCGCGAATCGAGGTCCCATCGTTGAATCTGCCGAAAATTTTGTGTGAGTATGACAATCGAAAATCATGACGCCATCGCTTCTCTCAATGCTTTCGATAATTGATCCGGACAGCTCGTCGGTTTATTACCGCATTTGACACCTTCAAACCGCTCGATAACTTGATCAGCATCCATTCCTTGAACAAGCTGCGAAATTCCGAGAGTATTTCCAGGACAGCCGCCCTCGAATTGAACGCTCTTGATCTTTTTGCCGTCGAGATCGACAGTGATTGATTTTGAACAAGTGCCTTTCGTTTTATACACATACGCCATGAGAATTCCTCCTCTCCCGCGCAAATTTTATCGAATTGCGTTGCGAGCGTCAATCGAAACTCTCACCAAATAAAAATGAGGACAATCCATTTTGGATCATCCTCGCGTTTTAATTCGGATCAAAATTTATCCTCGCGAACAGATTCTCGCGGAGATTTTTTGATCGAGAGAAAAAGTCATGAATTGCATCGCGATTTCCATTCCGAATATCTTGAGCAACATCGTTCAATATTTATTCTAGCGTTGACAAGTGATACAAAATCGCATCGGTATTAGTCATGCAGATATCAGCCCACATATCTGCATTGGATTCGGCGATTCGCGTTGTATCTTTGAATCCTCCGCCGATCATTTTTGCGCATGAATCTAGATCCTCGTGAGATTCTTCGAGGAGATTCACTAACGCTGCGGCGGCTAGATGTGGAATGTGAGAAATCGCCGAGACATTTCGATCGTGAGCATCGACTGATATCGTCAAAAATCGAGCGTCAGTGAATTTCAGAATCTCGATCAACTTTCGACGCGCATCAATTTGAGCCGCCGATTCATTTTCTTCCGTGACTAAAACATATGCTTTGCATCGGAATAGATCTGGTGTCGCCGCGGAAACTCCAGATTTCTCGCGCCCTGCCATTGGATGTCCCGCGACAAAATATATATCGGGCGGAAGAATTTTTTTCATCGATTCGCAGATGAATTTTTTGGTCGATCCTGCATCAGTCAAAATCGCGCCGGATTTTACAAATGGAAGAATTTTTTCAACGAGCGGAATGATTTGCAAAACTGGAGGACTTAGAAATATGAAATCAGCATCGCCGACAACTTTTTCCAAATTGCTCGATGCAAAATCAACTGCACCAAGATCCATCGCGCGATTCATCGATGTTTCAGTTCGACAAAGTCCAGTGATGTAAATCTGATCTCCCAATGCGCGTTTCAAACATAAGCCGAGAGATCCGCCGATTAATCCAACGCCGAGAATTGCGAGTTTCATAATTTGCGACCGACAGCCTCGGCGATTTTTCGAGATTCATCCATTAAAATCGCGAATTTTTTAGGAGTCAATGACTGCGCACCATCTGACCATGCGACTTCCGGATGTGGATGAACTTCGACAATCAATCCATCTGCTCCCGCCGCAATTCCAGCTCGCGACATTGGAATTATCATCTCCCAGCGCCCAGTTCCATGCGACGGATCAACGATTACTGGAAGATGTGAGAGATTTTTGATTGCGCAGACTGCCGAGAGATCGAGCGTGTTTCGAGTATAAGTCTCGTAAGTTCGAATTCCGCGTTCGCAGAAAATCACATTTTCATTTCCGCCAGACATTATATATTCTGCCGCGTTCAACCATTCAGATATCGTTTCAGATAATCCGCGTTTCAATAAAACTGGCTTGTGAGATTTTCCCAATGCTTTCAACAGTTGGAAATTTTGAGCATTTCGCGCACCGACTTGTAATATATCGGAATATTTTTCGACCAATTCGACGTCATTTTGATCGATTATCTCCGTGACAACTTTCAAATCGAATTTGTCAGCCGCTTTTCGAAGAAGTTTCAATCCATCTTCAGCCAATCCCTGAAAATCATATGGCGATGTGCGAGGTTTGAATGCTCCGCCTCTCAAAAATTTCGCGCCGGATTTTTTAACCGATTCAGCCGCCTCGAATAATTGTTCTTCAGATTCAACGGCGCATGGTCCAGCCATGACAACAATTTCATTGCCACCGATTTTAATTCCGTCGCAATCGATAATCGAATCTGCCGGATGAAAATTCCGCGAGACGAGTTTATATTTTTCAGTGATGTGTACAGTTTTCTCGACGCCGTTCAAATGAGTCAATTCGAGCGTCGCAATTTTAGATTTGTCGCCAATGATTCCGATGATCGTTACATCTTCACCTGTCGAAATATGAGTCTTCAATCCCGACGATTCAATTTTATCTTTGACTCGATCGATTTCTTCTTGAGTTGCCGATGGTTTCATTACAATGATCATTTAATTTGCCCCTTTGAAAAATTTTGACGGATCGATGTCGCAAATCGAATTGACAATCAAATCCGCCGTCGATAGATCTTGATTTCCGCTGTGAGGAGATCTGAATCCAATGCAAAACATTCCTGCCGCTTTAGCCGATAAAACTCCATTATGTGAGTCTTCTAATACTATACATTGAGCAGGATCTACATTGATTTTTTTTGCTGCCGTGAGATAGACACATGGATCTGGTTTTGGTTTCTCAACTTCATAACCGCTGACGAATTCTCGAAAATATTTTGTGATTCCAAGACGTTTTGTGACTTCGCGAATCAATTCCGGAGTCGATGAAGATGCGATCGCCATTGGAACTTTTAACGCATCGAGTTTTTCGAGATATTCGGGAATTCCATCGATCACTTTCAAATCGAAATTGTCGAATGCTTCTTTGAAATCGATTTTTTGAAATTGAGCCGCCTCGTCTGCATCGATTGAAGTTCCGCGCGATTTATTGATTCCCGCGATGAATGTTGACATCGGTGTGCTTTGATATCCATAAAGCTCCTCGTCTTCGATTGTGATTCCATAGCGAGCCATTGTCATTTTCCGCGCTTTGAAATGGATTGGCTCGGAATCGACTAGCACGCCATCCATATCGAATAGCATCGCTTTCATTGTCAATCCTCCTCACGTGAATTGATGATATAAAATGATGAAAAATAGTGCCGCTGCGAGTCCAATGCATGCATAACTCGCGCGTTCTACCCAAATCATCGCTGTTTCGCTCAATTTTGAATGCCGTCGAGTATAAGTTAATACGAGCGACGTCATTAATAGCAGATACATCGATTTATTGTAATCGTCGAATGTGCTCCAGCCAAATGCTAGTACAACTGCAGTGATTAATAGTATGATTATCAGAAATATATCGCTGCCAGGTTTTTCAGGCTGAGTTTCGACTGGCGATTTGGGACTGATTCGCTTTCGAATTTTTCTAGACTGTCTTGCCAAAAATGAATCCTGCCTTTCTCAAAATTTTAACGATCGTGAGAGAAGTACATTTTTTGAGGAATTTCCATGCCGAGCTCGCTGATTGCGATTTCTCGAATTCGGGCGGGAGATTTGAGCTTTGCGATTTCAACTTTCAGACGCTCATTTTCCTGCTCGAGATTTATGACTTGCTGTTGAATCCCGACGAGAGCATAACCGCGACTCGCACTAATTCCGCTGCGAACGACTACTGCCATCGCCAGCACCGAAATTATCACGAATGCAATTTGCGCACGAGATCTCAATACGCGATTGAGTTGAACTCGATGCAGGCTGCCTCGTTTTTTGACAGGAGACGGCGCAGATTTTTTTTCGATGTATGAATTTTGACTGCGATATTCTTCGAATCCCTGCCAATTTGAATTCCTCTGAGGCAACATGGTTATCTCTCCTCTTTCTCAAATTTTTTCGGCGATTCTAAGTTTCGCGCTTTTTGATCGAGGATTTTCCTGAATTTCCTCTGAACTTGGCGCGATGAATTTGCCGATGAGTTTTATTTTTTTCTCCATGGAGAAGTTTTTGAGCGTATGTTTAACAATTCGATCTTCCAGCGAATGAAATGATATTACACAAATTCTTCCGCTCGAGTTAAGAAAATCGATGGCAGATTCGATAGATGCCTCGAGGATTTTGAGCTCGCTGTTGACTTCGATTCGCACCGCTTGAAAGATTCTTTTTTCTGAGCCATGCGGATCTTTGCGGCGAACATCTTTCGGTATTGCTCGGCAGATTATATCAACTAGATCGAATGTTGTCTGAAAAATTTTATCGCGACGCATTTCACAGATGAATTTTGCGATTCGCTTACTCCATCGCTCCTCGCCATATTCGAAAAATATTCGCGTCAGTTCTGATTCTGTATATGTGTTTAAAACATCTGCCGCGGAAAATTTTTGCGACTGATTCATTCTCATATCGAGCGGCGCGTTATGAATGTATGAAAATCCACGTTCCGGAGTGTCGATTTGATGTGATGAAATTCCGAGATCAAAGAGGAGTCCGTGGATTTTGTTTATTCGAAGTTCTGAGAGAATTTCCTGCAAATCGCTGAAATTTTTCTGAACGAGATCGATTTGGCATCGAGCATCGATCAATTTCTTTCGAGCTTCTTTAATTGCATCGGCGTCTTGATCGATTCCAATCAATCTTCCGCGTTCAGATAATCGTCTCGAAATTTCGAATGAATGTCCAGCTCCACCGAGTGTACAGTCAACATAAATTCCATCGGGATCGATTTTCAGCGCGTCAATTGTTTCATTCAACAATACACTTCGATGATATTCCATTCCGTCGCCTCCTCGATAGAGTTGCGGAATTGGATTTTAATAATTTGTGAAAAATTTTTCAACGGAAATGAAAAAAAGATCCAAGATCATTTTTCGATCGCGGATCTTTTTTGATCGGAAATTTATACTCAAATCGAGAATTTAGTACAAGTTTTAATGATGAAAAGCAAATCGTTTGAAATCGAGCGTGCCAGTTCCGTCGAAATGGAAATATAGAGACTGCTTTCCATTCAACGGTTTAATCGAGACGTCAACAAATCTCCAGTTATCAGTATCGATGTTGATTTGATCCTTGCCGATAACATTTCGACCTTCCGAATCGTGACTGACTCGAATCGAGCCGCTGAAATTTCCGCGAATCTCAAGTTCAATTTCATCTGCGCCGGTGAAGTTGAAATATTTGTAGCCGACAATCGATTTATCTTTGATATCGGTGATAAATTTGTGATTCATTTGCTCGGTGACTCGAATTTGAGTTTTCATAATCGGATCGTTGTAATCGATTTTGTTAATGACAGTCGGATCAGTCAAATGACATGCGATCGCGGCAGGATAACTTCCGGATGAATCGAGAGGCGATCCATTCAATCCGCAACTCGTGATTTCAACTTGAGGAATTGATCCATCGGCAAGAATCTCGATTTTCTCTGCGCTGCCTTGACGAGAATATTCCGATCCATCTGTCGCTTTGTGATAGAAAATGTAGAAATCCTGTCCAATTTGAACGATTCCGCCGTGATTATTGCTCAATGGATAAACTGGATTCGATCTGCCGTTCAAACCGATATCACCGTTCGAAATCACTGTTCCGCCATATTTAAAATCGCGATCTGGATAATTGCTCGTCGCGTAACATAACTCATGACTCTTGTGACTCGAATAGAGCAGATAATATTTTCCGCGAATCTTGCGAATCGATGGGGCTTCAAAATATCCATGCCCCTCGAATCCTGTTCCTGCAGTGAAATCTCCGCCCGGCAATACAATCTTCGGCTCATATTTCATCGTGATCATATCCTGCTCGAGTTCGACAACCATTCCATTTTTTCCCCAGACAAGTTTCATATATCGTTCTTGATCTTCGGGCGGAAATCCTTTAACCATGTCGTAAGTGATTTCTGGCATCGCTTTTTCAGCCGCTGGAGCAAATCCATAATACAGATATACTCGCCCATCGTCATCAGTCAAAACTGCGGGATCGAATGGAAAATGTTCCGCGAGATTTTTTCCGCCTAAAATATTCGAGGGATATTTCACATGTCCATAGAATTTGAATGGACCAGCCGGAGTATCACTGACAGCCACTCCAATTTCAGAATAGAAGTTGAAACAATAATACAGATAGAATTTTCCATCTGGACCTTGAGTCACATCTGGAGCCCAGAGCTGCATTTTGTCATTTGCATTCGTTGGATCTTGATTTCGCAGATAACTCGTGCCCTCACATTTCCAATCATGTAAATTGTTCGCTGGAGCACTCCAGACTTCATAATGACCTGGACAATAGACTGGAGCATTCATCGCGTCGTGAGATCCATAGATGTAAACTCGATCGCTGAAAAGATGTGGCTCGCCGTCTGGAATATAAACATTCAGCGGCAAATATGGATTGTAGACTTGCTCGGTGAGAATTCCATTCTTTGTATGAGTGATAAGTTTTCCGGATGAATGTGAGGATCTCGCTTCGATTTTTCCAGAGCTTCCGAGATTTGCAAGAATCGATCCAGCCGCGGCAATTCCAGCGAGTTTCACAAAATCTCTTCTCGAAACATCAGACATTTGATCTCCTCCTCGTTTTGAAATTGGAGATTGTTTCGAGTTTCAACAAATATTTCCTGCATATCAATTCTCCCGAGGATCGAAAAGATCTTCGGGAATTTTTTTTCGGAATCAATTCTGTATAATTTAATTGAATGATTACTATTTAAAGTTTTACATCTTTATCGATTATGCTAAAATCCATTCAAATCTAATCATTGTTTCAGATTGGAGAGAGTCATGGATTCAAAAATCAGAACTGCGGCAGGCGATAAAAAGCGAATTCCACTCCAAAAATCGCTGATTTCTGCGCTCGTGATATCATTCTTCGTCGGGATTGTATTGCTGTATTATAACATGCTTTATAATCAGACTCGCGACAGCATTATCAAAAATGGACAATCTGCCGCGATTCAATCGAAAAATTATCTCCGCGAATATCTTTCGACGAGTATCGATGCAATCAAATTGACGGCTTATACAATCGATGGAATGCTCCAAAATAATAAAACGAATCCTGAAATTCTCGATTATCTCGTTGGACAATCGACAGCTATCACCAGCACAGTTTTCGAAAATACGACTGGAATTTATGGATATATCAACGGCGAATATCTAGATGGCGCGATGTGGATTCCAGATGATGATTATGTGCCAACAGAGCGTCCATGGTATACTCAAACAATCGCAAATAATGGAAATGTGACTCTGATCGATCCCTATCTCGATGCTCAAACTGATAAAATCACGATGACAATTTCAAAGCGGCTTTCCGATAATAAAAGCGTCGTCGCGATGGATATTGTCCTCGATCAGGTTCAAAATATCACTGAGGAATCTGTGAGATTGGGCGAGTCTGATTATGAATTCATATTGGATAGTCAAAACATGGTCGTTGCACATTCAGAAAAAAGTGAGATCGGCAAGAATTACAACGATGAAAAGGATAATTTCTGGGGCATGATTTTGGAAAATGCCAAGAATGCTGATAATGATTTTTTCGAGTTTGATTATGACGGCGCGCAGTATGTTGTCTATTCCGAGAAAATCGAGAATGACTGGCGATGCTTGACTGTCAAGAATGCAACGGAAATCTTTAATCCGCTGAAAATTCTTCTGATAATCACAATCGCAATCGTCGTGATAATTGTATTGATTTTGTCATACATTCTCACAAAATCAAATCAGCGATACAGCGTCGCGAAAGAGTTGAACGATCAGCTTTCATCGCTGTCGAATATTTATCTATCTGTATATGATATCGATGTCATTGAAAACACATTCAAGGAAATTCAATCGACAAATAAAGATCTGTCGGCGGGCGATTATCAAACTGCAAGTTCAATGATTGAATCGATAATGCGAAAGATGGTCAATAAAAAATCGCTGAATGATACACTTCGATTCATAAATCTCGAAACTTTGAACGATCGGTTGAAGGATTCTGACACCGTCGCGATTGAATATCAAGATATCGATCAAAGATGGAGACGCGCTCGATTCATTGCCTCGCAACGATTGAAAAATGGAATCTTGTCGAATGTTCTATGGCTTATCGAAGATATTGACAAGGAAAAGCAGGAGCGCGATGCACTTATCAATCTATCGGAACGAGCATTTGCAGCCAGTGAGGCAAAATCCTCCTTTCTATCGAATATGAGTCATGAAATTCGCACGCCGATCAATGCAATTTTGGGAATGAACGAGATTATCCTTCGAGAATGCAGCGATCCAGCGATTTTATCCTATTCAGAGAGTATAAAAACCGCTGGAAATACTCTTTTAGGGATCATCAATGACATTCTGGATTTTTCAAAGATCGAAGCAGGCAAAATCGAGATCATTCCTGTCGATTATGATCTTTCATCTTTGATTAACGATCTAGTCAATATGATTCAAATCAAAGCAGACGATAAAGGATTGGCGTTATCTCTCGATTTCGACAAAAATCTTCCAAAGATGTTGTGCGGCGATGAGGTCAGAATCAAGCAGGTTATCACGAACATTTTGACGAATTCGGTGAAATATACTGAAAAAGGCAGCGTGACGTTTTCAATCAAATTCAAGCGCGTCGAAGATGATCCAGACAGCGTGATTCTCCTCGTGTCGATTAAAGACACTGGAATCGGAATCAAGCCGGAGGATATGAAAAAACTTTTCGCGGAATTTGAACGAATCGAAGAGGATCGAAATCGCAGCATCGAGGGCACTGGACTCGGTATGGCGATAACGAAAAATCTACTATATCTGATGCAGAGTAATCTCAAAGTTGAGAGCATTTATGGCTTGGGAACGAAATTTTCATTCGAATTGAAGCAGAAAGTTATCAAATGGGATTCGCTGGGCGATTATGAGGCGTCATATAAATCTGGTTTGGAGCAGCGGAAGAAGTATAAAGAGAAATTTACAGCTTCAACAGCGCAGGTTCTCGTCGTTGACGATAATCCAATGAATCTAATGGTTTTCAAAAATCTGTTAAAACAGACGCAAATCAAGATTGACGCGGCGATTAATGGTGACGAGGGAATTTTATTAACTCAAAAAAATAAATATGACATGATTTTTCTCGATCACATGATGCCGGACAAAGATGGAATCGAGACGCTGCAGGAATTGCGGGCTGACAATGAAAATCCAAATTGCAAAACGATCTCTGTCTGTCTGACGGCGAACGCAATATCTGGAGCGCGAGAGAAATATATCGCGGCGGGATTTGACAATTATCTCACGAAGCCAATCAATCCAGATAAACTCGAAGAAATGTTATTGAGTTATCTGCCGCCTGAAAAAATTGAATCAACTTCCAAAGATATTGAAGTTGAACCGCCCCAAAAATCTCGATCAAAATATAAATATCTAAACATCGCGATGGGCTTGGAATATAGCGATGGCGAGGATATGTATCGAAGTATTGTGGAGATGTTTTGCAGTCTCAAAGATGAAAATCAATCCAAAATTCAGAGGGCGTTTGAAAATCAAGATTGGAAAAATTACACGATCTTTGTTCATGGATTAAAATCAACTGCATTATCAATCGGCGGCGAGCAGGTTGGAAAAATCGCGAGGGAACTTGAGCAGGCTGGAAAAATTCTCGGGAATCAAAATGCTTCGGAATCAGAGAAAATCAAGGCTGAAGAATTCATAAGATCTAATCATTCCGAAGCGATGAAACTCTATGATTTGCTGGTTGAAGATGGCGAGCGATATCTCAACGCATAAAAAAAGATCAGGGATCAAATAGATCCCCGATCTTTTTTTGTTCGGAATCAAAATTCAATCGTCGGCAATTCATAAATCAATCGCTGAGTCTCAAGACTCACAGTCATCGCACTCAATAACAGATCCAGAATGTATCGAGAATTTCCATGCTCAATGCACCAGTCATTCGGATCATTCACAATCCCGCTGTCTTTATCAACTTTAATCTGATATCGCTCAATTATCCATTCAACCGGAGATCTTCCATTCACTTTATAATCGTTGACTTCAATCGGAACATTTTCAATCCAAATCGAGTCGTTGAATCTGATTCGCGTCGGATTCTTTTTATCGAGTTTGATCTTTCGAACTCTGAAATCTCCCGATTCAATTCCGCGCAAAATTATTCCATCGGGAGGAGATTGAGTTTCATAATTCAGATGAAGATCTGCCAATTGTTTACCGATTTGAGAAATTTTTATGAAATCAGATCCCTCGACAATTTTGATTCGCGGCAGAGATTTTTTGAGATCATTTGCAAATCTCTCTCGATACTCCGGCAGATGTAAAAATCCATAGATGTAATAGAAAAGATCATCGCCATCAATTGCATCGATCATTTCATTTCCATCGAAGTAATATCTCGGAAAACA
>JAFUTY010000023.1 GCA_017484005.1 Selenomonadaceae bacterium
ACTGAAAATCCCCGTGTCAGTGGTTCGATTCCGCTCTGAGGCACCATCTCTAAACTCTCCAATCGCTGGTGTAGCTCAATTGGCAGAGCAGCTGACTTGTAATCAGCAGGTTGGGGGTTCAATTCCTCTCGCCAGCTCCATTTTGCGGGTGTAGCTCAATGGTAGAGCCCTAGCCTTCCAAGCTAGTCACGTGGGTTCGATTCCCATCACCCGCTCCATTGCTTATTTCGCCGGGGTGGCGGAACTGGCAGACGCAAGGGACTTAAAATCCCTCGAGGTTATACTCGTACCGGTTCGATTCCGGTCCTCGGCATATCCAGCGGCAGTGGCGGAATGGCAGACGCGCTAGCTTCAGGCGCTAGTGGGGCAACTCGTGGAGGTTCAAGTCCTCTCTGCCGCACCATTTGCTCAGTTCCCTCTTTCATTTTAAAATCATCACGCGGTTGTGGTGGAATTGGCAGACACGCTACTTTGAGGGGGTAGTGCTCGTTTGGGCGTATGAGTTCAAGTCTCATCAACCGCACCAATTTTGAAAGACAGATACCGGTCGGCGAACGTCGATCGGTATTTTTATTTCCGAATCTTTACTATATCGGCGTTATAATCTAGAATCTGCATAAAACAGGAAGAGGAGATTGATCAATTGAACAAGATTGCAGTTGTGATGATGGTCAAAAACGAAATAGATGTTATCGAAAGTTGCGTGCGACATGCGGCGACTTATGCAGATGACATTCTTATCTGCGATCACATGAGCACTGACGGAACTCTTGAAGTTCTCAAATCGCTGAAAGATGAAGGTCTTCCAATTGAAATTTCAAGATGCTTTGATACTAAACAAGATCAACAATCAGTGACGACAAATTTGGTGCATGAAAGCATTAGACGTGGGGCAAATATCATTCTTCCAACGGATGCAGATGAATTTTTAATAATGGTTGGAGGCAAGGATTCTAAAGATCTTCGAACGTTTTTGCAGAATCTCGATCCAAATCAGGTTTACGAAATTCATTGGACTCAATGCGAATTTATCGATGCGGAAAAAGATCAAGAACAATTCACACTGGATCGCCCTGCATTGAAATCATTGCCAAAAGCTCCTAGTCTTTGGAGATCAAAAGCAGTTATCGGAAGCGGAGCATGGCAAAATTTTAAACTCAGAACGCAAAGAGGAAATCATTTCACAGAATATTTAGATGGGAAAGCCTTTGATAAATACATTCGAATCTATGAAATCGAGAATTTTCATTATAGATATCGGAGCAATGGACAATGGTTGTCAAAGGATCTTTGCAAATTTCTCGCACGCATTCTCAATGAAACTATGTATGGAGACATGGGCGCGAAAATCATGTTGAACAATGTCAAAAATTTCCTCTCACAGGATAATTTTGAATTGGCAGATATCGAGCCATTACCGAATATGTTGCCACCAACATCTTCAGATTTGGATCTTGCGCCGTATAGAAATACATGTCATTTAAAATATTCTCATGGCGGAGGAGTCGATCCTCTGAAAAATGTTTTCCGATATGCGATTGCTATTGCTATCGACAGCAAATTAAAAGATGTTTTCGCTTTGAAATGGACTGTGCGAATTTTTGTTTTCCATGAAGGCGATGCAAACAAAACGAATCGATCTATCGAAAGCGCGATCAATCAAAGTTATCCATTTATAAAAGTTCATGTTGTTTTGTTGACTATGGAAAATGCCGATAAACTTAATCTCAATGAAAAAATGGCAATTGTTGAATCGAAAAATTTTGCCAAAGTTGTTATGAGATCTAGCGGAGATTTTGTTCAATTTGTCGTTCCAGGCGATATTCTGATGCGTGATAGAATTACTGATATGATTCAAATGTTTTTCACTGATAAAAATTATCACGCATGTTTTTCTGAGGCGGTTTATCCGAACAGTACTCAAGATTTGCCCAACTTTTTGAATGTGAAATATGATCCTAAATTTCCAGGTGGACGTTTCTACAGATTTAGACAAACCAAAGGAATGGATTTTTTCAAAGATATGTTGAAGACGGGACAAATCTTGAGATCAGGTGTCACTCGAGCTCTTTTCAAACAGGAATGTTTTAAAAATGAAGATTTGTTGCAAGCTTGGGTGACTTATGGAGATATTCGAGCTCGACAGTTGATACTTTGGAATGCTGTTGTCGTGCCAGCGTTTACTTTTGTCAATGATCCGATGATTGAATCAGACGACGTGGATTGGTCGCGAAAACAATTGATCATTTTTCTGCAGATCTGGAATATGGCTGTGGAAGATGCTCAAAAAGCTAAATTTCTATCCAATGATGATTACAAGAATGCAAAGAAAGGAATCAAGGAATGGCAAACAAGGTTATCGCAATAACAAGCGTCAAAAATGATGCTGATATCGTTGAAAGTACAATTCGCCATGCGCTTCAATTCGCGGACGAAGTTTTTGTGCAGGATCAAGCAAGCATCGATGATACTCCCAAAATTCTCAAATCTCTTTGTGATGAAAAATTGCCTATCAAAATTGTCGATAAGGATATTGATGGGCTGATCAAAGACGCGATCAATTCTCAAGGCAAAATCATTATCCCGATGCAGGCGAATGAATTTCTGATCGAGGCAAATAAAAAGGGAGCTGCTGAACTCAAAAAATTTCTCCAAAATTTGAATCCAAATCAGATTTATTGTGTCACGCGGACTCAATGTCGTTTTGCTGAACCTGATAAAGATCAAGATCGATTTGCGCTCGCTAGATCTGTAATTCATTCCAAAAATATGAATTCAAATTCGCAAATGTTGATCATCGGCGCAGATGCATGGAAAGATCTCAACTTCTCCAAAGCGATGCAGTTGAAAAGTCATATTTTTATACTCGGATTATATTCGTTCTATTTTGATGAACGAAGTGCATTGCAGAAAAAATTCCACGATTTCGTTTCTCAAATTGAGCGCGAGATGATGAATAAAAATCAGCCTGCCGCGGCGAATTCTGAATCAAAGGATATCAGCGATCCAATTTCTGCAGATGCGGAACTTGCATGCTATCGTGAAGAATGTCAGTTGAAATACACGCCGAAAGCTGTAGATCTTTTGCAGAATGTTTTTCAATTTGCATTATCTGTGGCACGTTCAAAGAAAGTAGAATCGACTCCAGCACCGAAACCAGCGCCATCTCCAGCACCAAAACCTGCACCGGCTCCAGCATCAAAACCTGCACCGGCTCCAGCACCGAAACCTGCACCGGCTCCAGCACCGAAACCTGCACCGGCTCCAGCACCAAAACCAGCACCGGCTCCAGCACCAAAACCAGCACCGGCTCCGGCACCGAAACCTGCACCAGAGCCTCCTAAAGTTGTAAGAGTTTTTGTTTTGCATACGGGAGATGCTACAAAGACTGTTAAATCAATCGATTCCGTGCGTGCTCAAAATTATCCACATAAAGAAATTTCGGTGGTTATGCTAAATTTGAGTGGCATAGAATCAGTCTTTGATGCGGAAAAGAAATCGCTCGCTGAATTGAAATTTATCGATTTCGAAAGTTGCGCGAAAGTTTTCGAAAAAGGAAAGGATTTCGTTCAATTCGTTACGGCAGGAGATATATTGAAACCGAATCGCCTGTCTAGAATGATTGAGCTTTCCAATGAACATAAGGATTGTGACGTTCTATTTTCCGAGTCAACGATTCCAGAAAAGAATTTCCTTGCCGATTATCTAAAAATTGTTTACACGAAAAAAGCTGGGCAAAAAATCGGTGTTGCATCTTGCTCAGGAATTGAATTTTTCACCAAAATCCTCGAAACTGGATTTGCAGTTCCAGCCGGAGTAACTCGCGCTTTCTTCAAACAAAACTTCTTTAACGGACAAAAATGGATCGATGCTTGGCTTGTGAATCGAAACGCTGAATCGCGTCAAATGGTGCTATGGAATGCAATGCTCAATTCAAAACTCCAATTTTTCGATGAAATTCTTGTCGAAAGTGGTGCGGAAGATTGGTCGATTGCAAATTTGAACGCATATTTAAGTCTTTGGATCAATCAGTTGAATCATTTCAAAAACACACATTTCCTTGCTGAATCACAATTTGAAAAAGGACGACAAAAATTCGATTCGGTAATTGCAAAGGCGAAAAAGAGATAAAATCAAAAATCCGGTACAGTTGCAGGAAAAATATTCCAAATCGCAAAAAGATCCCGAGGGACTAAAAGGAGAGTGTATTTTTTGGGCAAAGATAAGAATGAAATTGAATCGCTGAACGGAACAATCAAATGGAACATTCGTGAAATATCAAAGTATGATCAATCGCGAGATGCTGATGCGGAAATATCGGAAGTGCTTAAACTTTCAATCGATGAAAAACGAGATCTTTTAATTAAACTTCGACAGGAATTATCGGATCTCAGAAATCAACAACTCGTTTTAATCGGCGGAAACACTTTCATGACTCTCGAAGAATTGCGCGAAAAAGTTAAATGGAATATTCGCGAAGTCGGTAAAATTGATTCCGATTTTTCCGTCGATAAAGAGATGAAAGCGATATCCAAAATGACTCCACCTCAATTGGCAAAACGATTGATTGAACTTCGTCAAATCCGCGATCCTAAATCGACTATTCCAATTTCAGAGCAACCAAAACCTGATAAGGAATTGGATAAGTCACTTCCGTATTTCATGCGTGGAATGACTTCGAGACTCTCTGCAGATGAGCTATTCAAAATTTTATCGCAATATGACGTGATTTCATTCGATATTTTCGACACAGTGTTACTTCGAAAAGTTGAATTTCCAGATGATGTATTTCAAATAATGTCTGTCGAAATGGGACACAATGATTTTAAAAGTGTAAGAAAATCGGCGGAAAATGATGCTCGCGATGCTAAGGAAAAATCGGAAGGAACGCGCGAAGTCAACATCGATGAAATTTATGAAATCCTCGAAAAGAATTTTGGAATCGATCCGAAATGGAAAGATCGCGAGATCGAATTGGAATTGTCACTGTGCGAAGCGAATCCAGTGATTCTTGACGTCTATAATCGACTCAAAAACATGGGCAAAACTCTAGTCTTCATGTCTGATATGTATTTGAAACGTGAGACTCTCGATGCGATGCTCAAAAAGATCGGTTATTCAGGCTATGAAAAGATCTTTTTGTCAAATGAATATGGAACGCGGAAGGGCGAAGGAACTCTTCAGCCGGAATTGGTGAATGCATATCCGGATAAATTCATCGTTCATGTTGGAGATAATTGGAGTGCCGACGTTGTCAAAACTGCAGAATGTGGAATTTCGACGTTATATTGGGCAGCACCACGTCTAGCATTTCGCGAAAATAATTTGGAATCGATCGCTGGAAATTTCTATCGCGGCTTGATGAATAATCGATTGGCTAGCGGGAATTTTGTCGATGAAAACATATATTTCACGCATGGCTGGCGAGTCGGTGGAATATTGACAGCAGGATTTTGTCAATTCGTCGATCAACTTGCTAAGTCTCAAAACGCTGAAAAGATTCTATTTTGCGCTCGAGATTGCGATGTCATTTTCAAAGCATATCGACAATTTTGGAATGATATTCCGAGTGAGTATATCCAGATTTCGAGATATGCAATATTCGAGGCGACTTCCGATCGATATCTTTACGATTTTCTGAATCGAACGGTATTGCGAGCAATGGATGAATATCGAAACACAAAACCATTGCGTGAAATTTTGCAGGATACTGGATTTGGATATCTAGTTGATGATTTGGAATCGTTCGATTTGGAGCAATTTGCATTTCCACAAGCAGTTTTCGATTGCAAAAAGAGATTGCGTGAATTTTTGTTTGCAAATGCAGACAAGATTCGCGAGCATTGTCAATCGCGAGTCGATGCAGCGCGGAAATATTTCATCGATAAAATTGGTGACGCGCGAAATATTCTTGTTGTCGATATCGGTTGGAGCGGAACATGTATCACGGCACTGAAATATTTCCTCGAGACGCAATTTCCAAATGAGGATTTTCAAGTCAGAGGAGCACTTTTGGCGACAAGTCGAAATCGTCCGCTAATCAATAGTTTGGAGGATGAAACTCTCAAATCGTATGTCTATTCTCCATTTCACGATCTGGATATCGGGCGATTCATTGTTCCAGCAGGAAAAACGACAATCAAGGATTTGGATATTCTGCATATGCCGCTCGAATATTTATTCACATCGTCAGAGGCGTCACTGTTGTCGTATGAGTTGGATAAAAATGGTGAAATTCAATTCATTCGAACTCCACGATCGCCGAAAAATGTTGATCAAATTGAATCGATGCAGGATGGAATTCTAAAATTTTTGGAGGAGTTCTGCGAAAATCTGAAATGTGCAGATCTGAATTTGCAAGAGATCACAATATCTCCATATCTAGCATTTCATCCGCTGATGGAAACGATCAAGCACAAGGAGTATATCAAATCGATCTATAAAGATTTTCCGTATGACAATTTTACTTCCGCTTTCGAGAGTCAAACACAGAGATTTGGCGCGATTCTCGGGGGGGGGGGGATTTGGATTCAGATCAAGAGATCGATCCCTCAAAAAGAATCCTCTTTGTATCGCCGGAACTCATCTACGTTGGAGCTCCGCGATCTCTACTCCGTATCTGCAAAGTCGCACGCGATCTTGGTTATTATCCATATGTCTGGAGTGCAAAACCGGGCGCATTTCAACAGGAATTCGAGATCGAAAATATTCCTGTAGCGATTGTCACGGAAAAGGATCTCGAAAAACAAGAAATCAAAGAATGGGCAAAACGATTCTCCATGGCGGTATGCAATACTATCGTGACGGATAAATTTGTTCGATTTTTGGAGAAATTGATTCCTGTCGCATGGTATATTCGTGAGGCAACAAATATTCCCGATTTCTGTCGCCGGAATCCAGAACGTCTAGACGCATTGCGAGACAGCAAAAATCTAGTCTGTGTGAGTCAATATGCAGCCGAGGCAATTTCAAAATTTGCAAAATATCCTCCGCGAGTCATTCACAATTGTATAGAAGACGAGTCGAACATGGCAATTCCATATGTGCCTAGCAAGAATGACAAGATTCGATTTGTACAATTCGGAACGATTGAACGTCGCAAGGGCTATGATATTTTGATTGAAGCATATTTATCGATGCCGGAGAAATATCGCGCGAAATCTGAAATTCATTTTGCGGGAGGATTTATCAACAGCGGGACTGCATTTGCATCTCAACTGTTTCGTCGAATCAAAAACGAATCGAGCATTCATTACCATGGAATAATTCGTGGCGAAGAAAATAAAATTCAAACTCTATCGCAAATGGATGTTGTTGTCGTTGCATCGAGAGACGAATCATGTTCTCTCGTAGCATTGGAAGGCGCAATGTTATCAAAGCCGTTGATTGTCACTGAAAACGTCGGCGCGAAATACATGATCAAAAATGGCAATGGAAAGATCGTCAAAACTGCAGACGTTGATTCACTTCGTGGCGCGATGATGTATATGATTGACAATCGCAAAAAGCTCGAATCTATGGGAATTCAATCTCGAAAAAATTATGAATTAATGGCGAGCATGGATTCGCATAAACGAGAATTGGCAGGATTATTCGGAAGTAAAAAATCCGATGTCATAATATCTCTCACGACGTATCAAGCGCGAATCAAAATTGTATCTCAGACGATAAAATCGCTCCTTGATCAAACTGTGATGCCTGAAAAGATTCTATTATGGCTTTCAGAAGAGAATTTTCCGAGAAAAGAGTCTGAATTGCCTCAAGAATTACTCGATCTTCAAGAAAATCCAAAATTCGAGATTCGATTCGTCCCTGAAGATCTAGGATGTCACAAGAAATATTTCTATACGATGCAAGAATATCCGAAAAATCCAGTTATTGTTGTCGATGATGATGCAATTTATGATAAAAAGCTCGTCGAGATGTTGCTTGAGAGTTATAAAACCTATCCAAATAGTATTTCTTGCATGCGTTCCAATCGAATAATGTTCAAGGAGAATGGCGAAGTTCGAAGTTATCAGAGTTGGCGATTTGACGATCGAAGTGTGCTAGATCAGCCGTCATATTCATTGTTGCCGGTAGGAGTTGGAGGAGTGTTGTATCCTCCCCATTCGATACCGCCCGATGCATTCGATGCGCAAGCGATTATGGGATTTTGTCCGATGGCAGATGATTTGTGGCTGAAATTATGGTCAATGCAAAATGGATATTCAGCAGTTCGTCCGAAGGATTTTTGCGAGTATAAGGAAATCAAAGGCTCGCAAGAAACTGCGCTCCATAAACAGAACGTCCATAAAAATCAGAACGATGTTGCGTTGAAAAACACATTGGAGTATCTCGATGAAATATTTGGCGATGGAACGAGCAAAAAATTACTCGATTTAATGCGGTGTGAATATTTCATGTAAATCCATAGCAGGAAGAAATTTTTCAAGCGCGAAAAAAACTCCCGAGGATCGAAAAGATCTTCGGGAGTCTTTTTTAGTTCGGGAGGAGAATTTTGATGAAAACTTTTTTTGTGACTGGCGGAGCTGGATTCATCGGCGCGAATTTTGTTTATTACATGCTCGACAAACATCCGGAGGATCAAGTTGTCTGTTTCGATAAACTCACTTACGCAGGGAATCTCGAGACTCTCAACGATGCGATGAAAAACCCGCGATTCAAATTCATCAAAGGAGATATTGCGGATCGAGATTTCGTCTACAAAACATTCGAGGAGATCAAGCCGGATTATGTGATCAATTTTGCGGCAGAAAGTCATGTCGATCGATCAATTGACACTCCCGAGATCTTTCTCAAAACAAATATCTTTGGGACGAGTGTGTTGCTCGATGCTTGCAGAAAATTCGAGACGGAGAGATATCATCAAGTCTCAACCGATGAAGTTTATGGAGATCTTCCGCTCGACCGACCAGATCTATTTTTCACCGAGCAGACAAATCTTCACACATCGAGCCCATATTCTGCATCGAAAGCCTCGGCGGATCTATTGGTTCAAGCATATGTTCGGACGTTCAAAATTCCTGCGACGATAACGCGATGCTCGAACAATTATGGGCGATTCCATTATCCAGAAAAATTGATTCCGCTGATGATTCTCAACGCGCTGCATGATAAAAAATTGCCGGTTTATGGAGTCGGTGCGAATGTTCGAGATTGGCTGTATGTTGAGGATCATTGCTCGGCTATCGATTTAGTCGTGACAAAAGGTCGAATCGGTGAAGTCTACAACGTCGGCGGTCATAATGAGCGTCATAATATCGATGTTGTCAAAGCGATTCTCAAGCAGCTCAACAAACCGGAATCGCTAATTGAATTTGTGACAGATCGCAAGGGACATGACCGTCGTTATGCTATCGATGCAACAAAAATCGAGACTGAACTCGGCTGGAAACCTCAAACGAAATTTGAAGATGGTTTGAAATTGACAATCGATTGGTATCTCGCGAATCGTTCATGGTGGGAAAAACTCTATGCTAATCAGTGATTCGGAATTCATTCGCGCGGAAAAGATTCCAATGACTAAAAAAAATATTCGACTCCTCGTTTTGGCGGAATCGAATATCGAAAAAAATTCGATTGTCTATGATATCGGCGGAGGGACTGGAGCGTTGTCGATTGATGCGGCGCGAATCTGTTCAGAAGGATTTGTTTATACTCTCGAAAAAAATCCTGCGAGCGTTGATTTGATTCGTCAAAATCTCGAAAAATTCCATGTCGAAAATTTAAAATTGATCGAGTCAAATGCTCCCAATGGAATGGAAAATCTTCCGCCCGCCGATGTAATTTTGATCGGCGGCAGTGGTGGAAATCTGGAAAAAATTCTCGAGAGATCTGTTGAGAATTTAAAATCGCATGGAAGAATTATCGTGACAGCGATCACTCTTCAAACGATCTCAACAGCTCTCGATTTCTTCAATGATCATGCGGAATTCAACTGTGAATCGATTCAAGCGCAAATCAATAGAATCGAGCGCGTCAAAAATCTCGATATGCTTCGTGCGGAAAATCCAATTTTCATTCTGAACGCGTGGAGATGAATTCAGTGAAAATCGATCCTGAAGATAAAGAGATTCTCGATTTTCTCGAAGATATCATTGACGAAACGATCATTCGTGAGAGGATCAAATATTTGGATCTCGATGATGAATCGCAATTGATCAGTGAAGAAGAATTGATGGCAGAATTGGGAATCTCGGAAGAAGATCTTGAAAAGGTTGGAGATGTTCGATTCGAGTAAATTTATGGAGGTGATTTATAATGAAAGCAGATCGAAATCAAGTTATGGAAGTCGATTCAGAGGAGGAGGAACTTCGCGAGATATTGGATGATTTATTGGACGCCTCAATGATTCTTGACAGAACTCGAAACTTCGATTGGGATGATGAATCAAATTTCGTGACACGCGAAGAGATTATGGCGAGATATGGAATCACGGAAGAAGATCTTGCAAAAGTGGGAGAGGTTCGATTTGAGTAAAAGCTGGAGCTTGATCTACACAATCGAAGCACAAAATGATCTCGACAAACTAGATAATAGTCAACGAATGCAAATACAGTCTGTGATCGATCGTTTCATAAAAAATCCTCTTCCAAAATCTGAGGGCAGCTATGGAAATCCATTGCATGGACAACTGGCTGGATATTTCAAAATCAAACTGCTCGATTCCGGAATTCGAATTCTCTACACATTGAAACGCCGCAAGGATAAAATGATCGTCGTGTTGATTGGTATGCGCCGCGATGATGAAGTCTATGAAATTGCTTTGGAACGATTGAAAAAATTCCGATCGCGTAAATCTCGGAAATCTCAAAATTAAATCGAGAGAGGTGTTTTAAATGATCAAAAAAATTTCGGCGATTCTGATTCTGGTGCTCGCACTGATGATCTCGAATTCTCAACAAAATTCCGCTGAAGCTGCTGAAGTTTATGTCGGCAGTTACAGCGATGGAACGAGCGTCATGCTGCTCACTGAATCGGTGCATATTAGAAGTCGGTCTCCATATTCATTCACTTGCACGATTCGAGCCGGGCGGGATTATCTCGATTATTCCTTCTTTCCATACAACGGAAGCCCATATTATCGCAATTCCGAGGGCTATGAAGGATATGTGCATGGCGGTCAGTCTCCAGTTGCAGAATCAATTTATCGATATGTTTTGAACAATTGGTAAAAAATTGAAAACTCCGAGGTCAAAAAGCTCTCGGAGTCTTTTTTTATTTCCGTGAAAATTTGACAGCGTCAAGAAATTGATAGGATTTTTTCTCGCAATTGATTAAGTTTGCATTTATAATTCTTCACAAAATCAATCTCGATTCAATTCGAAGATTGATAATTCAAAAAGAGGAGGTGAATTAGATGTTCGGAATTATCGTTGGAACTCATGGCGCTTTCGCAACTGGTATCGTTCAATCGTGTGAGATGATCTTCGGCAAACGTGAGAATTTGAGAGCTGTCACTCTCGTTCCTGGCGAAGGTCCTGACGACGTCGTTGCCAAATACGAAAAAGCTATCAAAGAGCTCGGAAATCCTGATCGAATTCTCTTTCTGAATGATTTGCTCGGCGGCAGTCCATACAACGCCGCATGCAGAATCGTCGCGCTGAATGAGAATTATGGAATCGTCGCAGGAGTTAATCTGCCGATGCTTATCGAAATGTCATCCGCGCAGGATATGGATGACGGTTCAGCATCAATCGCGGATCTCATGGCGCAGGCTGAAGAGGCTGGCAAAAATGGAGTCAAAGTTTCTTCATATGAAAGCTTGAACGCCTCATCGGACGACGATGAACTCTAAAATCGAAAGGAGATTATCAAATGGAAATCGCTTTCTGTCGAATCGATGATCGTCTTATCCACGGTCAAGTCGCGACTGTCTGGTCAAAAGTCACCGGCTGCAATCGAATCATGTGCTGCTCTGATGAAGTCGCTCAAGATGAACTTCGCAAAAAACTCCTCCTCCAAGTCGTTCCTCCAGGACTCAAAGGCTATGTCATTCCAGTTGACAAAGCTGTCGAGGCTTACAAAAATCCAAAATATGAATCCTTCAAAACTCTCTTCCTCTTCACAAAACCTCGCGATGTCGTTCGTGCGGTTAAAGGCGGAATTCCGTTCAAATCAGTCAACCTCGGCGGAAAATGCTTCAAAGACGGCGATACAATGATTTCGCAGGCTGTCGCTGTCGATGCTGATGATGTTGCAGCGATTAAAGAACTCGTTGACATGGGAATCGAAGTGGAAATCAGAAAGCTCGTCAACGATACCAAAATCGACGCAATGGACGCATTAAAGTCCAAGGGGCTGGTTTAATATGTCTGAAGTACAGTTGATTTTGCTGTTCATCGTCGCGGCTATCACTGGTATGGCGTCAGTTCTCGACGAAATGCAGTTTCATCGTCCGGTTGTCGCTTGTACAATGACTGGAATGGTTCTCGGCGATACAACCACTGGCGTTATCCTCGGCGGAACGCTTGAAATGATGGCTCTCGGCTGGATGAACGTCGGTGCAGCTATGGCGCCAGATGCCGCACTTGCATCAGTTGTCTCGGCGATTCTTGTTATCGTCGGGCATCAGGATATCAGTGCAGGTATAGCACTAGCAGTTCCTCTCGCTGCTGCTGGACAGGTTTTGACGATTTTCGTTCGTACAATCACAGTTTTCTTCCAACATCTCGCCGACAAGTATGCAGATGAAGGAAGTATGCGCGGAATTGAGATGTGTCACTTGGCAGGTCTCATTCTTCAAGCTCTCCGTGTTGCATTGCCAGCTATCGCGATTGCTATGGTCGCTGGAACTGATACTGTCAACAATGCTCTCAACGCGATTCCTGAAGTTATCACTCGCGGCTTGCAAGTCGCTGGCGGTTTCATCGTTGTCGTTGGTTACGCGATGGTTATCAACCTGATGAATGCTCAAAAACTCATGGTCTACTTCTTCCTCGGATTCCTTATCGCTGTTTTCACCGATGTCAACTTGATCGGTTTTGGCGCGATTGGTGCTATCTGCGCATGGTTCCATATTAAGGATATGCAGAAAGATATCGCTATCGAAGAAGCAGCTAAAACTGGCGGCGGCGGTGGAGCTGTCGAGGGTGCAGACATCGACGATTCCGATTTGATGTAGGAAGGAGGAAGTTAAGTGGGAGATAAAAAAGTTACCAAAAATGATCTGTTTTGGGTTTTTATTAGATCGAATTTCCTGCTTGGATCGTTCAACTTCGAACGTATGCAGGCAATGGGATTCTGCGTCGCAATGATGCCAATTCTCAAACGAGTCTACAGTGGCGACGATCTCAAAGCAGCTCTTAAACGTCATCTCGAATTCTTCAACACACAGCCATTCGTTGCGGCAGCTATCATGGGAATCATTGGCGCAATGGAAGAGCAAAAAGCTAACGGTGCAAACATCTCCGCGGCTACTCTTTCCGGTGTCAAGGTCGGTTTGATTGGACCTCTCGCAGGCGTCGGCGATCCTATTTTCTGGGGAACAATTCGTCCGGTTCTCGCAGCTCTCGGTGCAGGTATCGCGATGACTGGATCTCTCATTGGTCCATTTATCTTTTTCATCGGCTTCAATATCATTCGTCTTTTGACTCACTGGTACGGCGTTAAATATGGCTATGAAAAAGGTACTGAGCTCGTCGAAAACATCGGCGGAAATGAAATGCACTTCTTGACTGAAGGCGCATCAGTTCTTGGACTTCTCGTCATGGGCGCACTCGTTGCGAAATGGACAACTGTCAACATGCCGCTCGTTATCTCGGAATATGATAATTCTGCCGGCGAACATGTTGTCACAACCTTGCAGAACATTCTCGACAGTTTGATGCCTGGAATGGTTGCATTATTCATGACTTTCGCATGCATGTGGCTCCTCAAACGCGGCGTCAATCCTCTCGTTATCATCATTGGACTCTTTGTCATTGGTATCGTTGGATACGCAATTGGGCTTTTCGCTTAATTCAGATTCACACACAAACAAAAAAAGATCCGAGGATCATTTCGATCCCCGGATCTCTTTTTATTTCCGATTTTATCTAGAGGACTTTCTGCATTTTCAGAGAATGTATCAAGAAAATTCTTCGAGAGGAGGAGTTTCATGAATTCGGAACAAAAAATTCTACTCAAATTGCTCGATGGAAAAAATGTCTTTCAATTGCCAGTGTATCAGCGAAATTACAATTGGGAATCGAAACATGTCGAAAGATTTCTTGAAGACATTGAAGCAATATTGAATGGTCGAGATACACATTTTTTCGGTGTTTTCGTTGGAATTGAAAAAAGCAGCTCGTTTGTTGATCGAAAAACTTTAATCGATGGACAGCAGAGACTCACGACGACGATGATTTTTCTCAAGGCACTTCATGATTTCATCCTTGATCAAAAATATGATCGTGAATCGGAAGCGAATTCAAATAGAAATCTCGCGACTGATATCATGACTTCATATTTAACAAACAATCTTTCTGGAAAAGATAGAGTCAAACTTCAATTGCTTGGAGTAGATCGCGAAAATTATCTCCGGCTGCTCGAAAATCCAACGCTGTGCGATCAAAATAGCCGAATCAAACAAAATTATTCCACATGCCGCAAAAAAATCGCTGAGTGGATCAAATGGGAGAAGAAAACTCCTCAAGAAATTTTTGATACGCTCGCAAAAATTCAAGTCATATATCTCAAGTTGTTTGATGGAGAAGATGATCCTCAATTAATTTTCGAGTCTATCAATTCAACGGGTTTGGATCTCGCAAAATCGGATCTGATTCGAAATTTTCTTCTGATGGGAATTCAAAATCGTGATGAACAGGAAAGACTTTTCAAGGAGTATTGGCTGAAAATTGCTGATGAAAATTTGCATCGCGATAATGATTCAATCGAAAAATTTTTTACTCATTACGTCACGTACAAACTCGAAATTTCCGATGTGAAATCTGAAAATCTCTATGAAAAATTTAAATCGCTTTGTGAAAAATCAACTCACGAGGAAATTTTGATAGAGCTCGAGAAATTCTCTCAATATTTTAGAGCATTCGTTTACTTTGAAGGGAATTATTCCGAGACGGTGTTCAAATATCTTCGCGCTCTGTCTGAACTCAAACATACGACTTGTTTTCCATTTTTATTCCACCTGTTTGAAGATTTTTCAAATCAAGTTATCGATGAATCGACGCTCGAGAAAGTTTTGAAATTGATCGTATCATATTATGTTCAGACACAAGTCTGTGGAAATCCAACTTCAAAACGCCGCGAATTTTTTATCACGCTGCACCGTCGAGTTTTCATCGTCGAATCAAACAAGAAAAAGTATTTCGAGGCAGTCAAAAAATTCATGTGCAAAATTCAAACTACAGCTCAATTGCCTTCGAACGAAAATTTCTTCGATAGAGTTCAGGAAATCAATCTATTCTACGTCGCTGATTTGTGCAAATTCCTTCTAAAAGATATAAACGACGGCAATATCGATGGACTGAAACCTGCTATCATACTTCCAAAAAATCTCGAAGATGGCTCGTGGAGTATTTCTTCGGAAGATCACGAAAAATATCGATATCGCCTTGGGAATTGTACGCTTGTCTCTCACGATAGACCAAGTTCTTCGTTTCCAAAGAAGAAGGATATTTACAATGAGGATTCAACTTCCGAGCTTAACTTCGATGTTGTGAATCAAGTTTATTGGGGAATTGATCAGATCGAATCGCGTGGAAATCGGCTCGCACAAATTTTACTCAAACATTTTAACGTCGATCGGAATTTCGATGCGGAAATCGTTTTCACTCAGCAGCAGACCAAAATCAAAACTATCTCTTTAGATGATTGGAAGAATATCGATAAATTCACATTGCTCGGCTATAATTTTCGTGATGTATCGCATGAAGTCAAGTCATGGAAAAGGATGTTCGAAGAGATTTTGGTGATCCTCGATGAAAAATATTCGAAAGAACTCGATTCGCTCGCGGATGTAGATGGAAAATATCCTAAAATCACTCGAAACCAGATCGATGATACATTTGAGATTCATCACAATCTTTATGCAGATACAAATCTTGATCCTCAACTCGTGATTCTGTCGATTCAATCTTTGTTTCAACACCTAAATCTCCCGAAAAATTTGATCTCATTCACTGTCGCTGAAAAATAAAAAAATCCTCGATCGCAAATGATCGGGGATCTTTTTTTGTTCGGCGAGGAGTTTTCAAACAGGATTTTCGAATTCGATAATCGAAACGAGAAGTAAAAAATTGGAGGGATTGAATTGAATGCGCAGCAATGTCCACTCAAGGAATTTTTGCAGGGCGAAAAAATTTTTCAACTGCCAGTCTATCAACGAAATTATGCATGGCATGAACGTCACGTGGTTAGATTTCTTGACGATATCGAGCAGCTGATCCGTGGGCGAAAAAATCATTTTCTCGGTGTCATTGTTTACGTCACCGATAGAATTCCAACTTCTCCCGCGCAGAGAACAATCATCGATGGACAGCAGAGACTCGCGACAGCTATGATATTTTTACAGGCACTTCGCGACGCAGATGAATCGCTCGCCGACAGAATTTCTCGAAGTTATTTGCAAAATGAATTTATCACTGGCGTCAACAATATCAAATTACATCTTGTCGAACAGGATCAGCAGAATTTTGTTGCATTGATAAACAATTCTGGAAAGTGCGATCGATTAAGCCGCATTTGGGATGCATATAATCTTTGCAAAAAGCGAATCGCGGATTGGATTGCGTCTGGAAAATTTGCGGAAGAGATTCTCGCGGCGTTTGAAAAAATTCAGATCGTTTATCTGCAGCTTTTAGCGGATGAAGATGAACCGCAGCTGATTTTCGAATCTATCAATGCAACAGGATTAGATCTTTCAACGGCGGATCTGATTCGAAATTTTTTGCTGATGGATGTGCGCGATCCAGTCGAGCAGCTGCGGCTTTTCAAGACGTATTGGATTCCAATCGCAGAGAAAAATTTGCATCGTGACAATAACAAGCTCAATGATTTTTTCATGCATTTTGTCACGTTCAAACGCGAATCGCTCGATATTTCCAAAGAGAGACTTTACGATGCGTTCAAAGATCTTTGCGAGGATCAAGATCGCGAGCGAATTTTGGTCGAATTAGAAAAATTCTCGGAATATTTCGAGGCGTTTGTCTTTCCAACGGAAAAATATTCCGCGCCAATTCAAAAATCGCTCCTCGCGCTGATGAAACTCAAACAGACAACATGTTTTCCATTCCTATTCCACCTGTTCGATGATTTTGCGAATCATGTAATCGATGAATTGACGCTCGAAAAAGTTCTGCATTTGATCGTGTCATATTATGTTCAAGTGATCGTTTGCGGTATCGCGACAAGTTCCAGACGTGAATTGTTTGTAAAACTATACAGCCGCGCGTTTGCAGTTGAATCGAATCGGCAAAAATATTTCGAGACAATCAAGAAATATATCTGCACACAGAATTCGATGCGTGAAAAAATGCCGTCTCCAGAATTATTTTTCTCGAGTTTAACAGAGATCAAACTGCTTAATAATCGAACGCTTTGCAGATTTATCCTCGAAGATCTCGCCGGAATTGACAGCGATCGTTTGAAAGTTATAACAATCATGCCGGAGATTTTTTCGAAGAAATGGAATTCAGAACTTCCACGCGGCAAAAAAATCTCGACAGAGGAGCATGAACGAATTCGATATACGCTTGGCAATTTGACGCTCGCTGAAAAAGATCTTCCGCTCGCAACGTTCGAAGAAAAAAAGGAACTTCTGAAATATTCTCCCGCTAGAGAATTGAATCGCGACGTGCTCGATAAAGATTCTTGGAGCGTAATGGAAATCGATGAACGGAGTTGGCAGCTCGCGCGAATTCTGTCAGATCGTTATGGCATCGATCAAAATTTCGATCCGTCAATAACTTTTGATCCCAGCGTCAAAATTCTTCCAAATATCACGCTGGAGGATTGGAATGAATCGATAACCGGCAGATTGCTCGGATATTCTTTTGAAAACTCGATGCATGAAATCAAAACGTGGCGAGAGATGTTCGAGGAGATTCTAAAACTTCTCGATGAAAAGAATCCCTCGATTTTGGTAAACATGGCGAGTCAGCCGGATTCAGAAAAAATGTTTCCAATCAGCACAAAACATTTTCTCGGCTCAAGTCGAATTCGCGAGGGAATTTTTGTACAGACTGATTTCAATACGAAGGGATTTATCGAAACACTTCAAAAACTTTTGCCGCTTTATGAAATTCCAAACGATTCAATTTCGTTCATTATCGTTGAAGAATAAAACAAGCGTGATGATTAATCTAAAACAGATCGATCGTCACGCTTTTATATTTCCGAATCAATGAAAATTCTCAATTCGAAATCTATCTTGCAAGTGACAAATTTCATTCATATAATATTCATAATCGAGACGAAATCGAAAAGCGAGGCGACAATTTTGCCACAAGAATCAGATTCAAAACGCGATCTGTTGATTCGACGAATCTTCATCATCGTTATCGTTCTAGCGTTGAGCTGTTGCATCGCAATTTCAACAGTCACAGCCGTCGTGTTTTATAAAAATCCAAGTGTCAAAAAAGATTTTCAGCAGGCGTTTTCGAATTTTTTCATCGCGATAGGCGAAATGATTTCTCCAAAACCGAAAGAATCTCCCGCGCCAGTTGAAGAAAAACCGATGGAACTTCCAACGCTCGAAGAACCGATGTATGTCTTGATAATGGGAGTCGATGAGCGTGAGGATGATTTTGGGCGTTCAGACACCATCATGGTCGCGCAAATCGATACGATGAATGATCGGCTTGCACTTCTATCAATTCCACGCGACACTCGAGTCATGATTCGCGGCGGTTATGACAAAATCAACGCGGCGTATGCATATGGCGGAATTGAACTTGCAAAGCAGACTGTCGAGGATTTTTTGGATTTGGACATCGATCGATATTTCATTTTCAACACGCGCAATCTGATAAAAATGATTGACGCGATGGGCGGAATTGATATCGATGTTGAAAAGCGAATGTTTTATGAAGATCCCTGGGATGACAATGGCGGGCTGTATATTGATCTTCGTCCAGGCTTGCAGCATATGGATGGGAAAACTGCAATGACGTATGTTCGATTTCGCGATTGGGAGGGGGATATCGGAAGAGTTCGCCGGCAGCAGAAATTTGTCCATGCAGCTTTGGAAAAATTGCAGTCTCCCGAAATGATTCCGCGAATCCCTGCGATGGTCGGTGAAGTCTATCGATCGGTGCAGACTGATTTGTCATTGCGCGAGGTTTTAGCGATCTCTGGAACGATTCAAACTGCTCGCGAGGGATCAAATTTCACGACTGGAACGATTATCGGCGATTGGCAATTTGTCGGTGAGACAGGATATTTAATCCCGACGGAATATGGCGTCGAGCGAGTCATTTCACAAACTTTCGCAATTCCGATTCGAAATTTGAATTATGATTATTTCACCGAGGAGAATTTCGATGAATTTTTCCTGGACGAATTGGATGAAAGCACCAGGGAACAGGATGAAGAGGAGGGCTATTTTGAACGTGACGACTATTCCTATTCAGAACAGCAGGGCGAAATCTATGATTGGTAGGTCGATTCTTGTCAGCGCGATAATGTGTTTCACATTTTTATCGAGCGGCTGCTTTTCCCAAGCCGATGGTCATTATTCCGCCCGCGACTTGAATCGAGGCTCGAAGGATTCATACTGGAGCGATGATTATGCAGATGATGATCTTGACGACAGAGAATCCGATGATTATGACGATGATGGCGGCGATGATTCCGATATTGTCATGAATCCGGAGGTAAAAAAAGATCCGAGTTATATTGTCGTGAATAATGATTTTTCGAATCTGCAGGTTTACAATCCGCGAATTCCGATTTACGATCAATACACTTTGGAACAGCGGCGCGCGTTGAATCTTCCGACGCAGCTCCCGCCAGTTCAAAAATTCAGCGGAATCAAGATGGCGTATTTGACTTTCGACGATGGTCCAGATGATATAAACACACCGCGAATTCTGGATATTCTCAAGATGTATGGAGTTATCGCGACATTCTTCGTCTGCGGGAATATGGTTGACACTTATCCCAGCGTTCTCAAGCGAATTTTCAATGAGGGACATGCGATTGGCAATCATTCGTATAATCATAATTACAAGCAATTATATCCCTCGGCGAGCAATTTTCTATATCAAATGGAAAAGACTGACGAGGCGATTTTCGATGTTATCGGGATGCGTCCATTGATTATTCGAGCACCGGGCGGAAAATATGGAGCATTCACGTCGGAATATTATCCAATGCTCGATAAAAATGGTTATGTTGAGTATGATTGGAACGTTGACAGCGAAGATGCAAAATCGCAGCTCAAATCCGCGCAGGCTCTGATAGATCAAGTCGATCAGCAGACACAGAAAAAATTCAAAAACGATTCCGCAATAATTTTGATGCATAGTACAGCGGCAAAGACTACGACGGTCGATGCATTGCCGAAAATCATTCAAATTTTGAAGGAACGCGGCTATATGTTTGGAGTCATTACTCCAATGACACCGCAGCCATGGTGACATGATGAAACAAGAATCTAAAACGCAGCCGATAATTTTTTTCCTGATACTCACAGCGATTTTCACCGCAATTTTTTATAAAGTCGTCGCGTATGTCGATGAAAATGATTTGACAATTGCGCGAGATCCAGTTGTCGAAGAGCCAATTCAATCGACGCCAAGATCCATGGAAATCAGTGCGACGAATGACGATACTGAAGAAATTTTGACGCTGTTTCATGCGATTCTCGGAAATGACGAGGAAAATTTTTCGATTTATCTATATCGTCCAGATCTCGAAGAAGATCCATTAATGTTTCGATCTCGTCCAATGCCGCCGGCGAGCATGATAAAAGTTTTCATTCTAGCGAAATTGATGCAGGATGTTCACGATGAAAAAATTTCTCTCGACGATAAAATCGAGCTGAAGAGTTCAGATCTCACTAGCGGATCTGGCGTTGTCAATGGATATAAGATCGGGACGCAAATCGAGATTCGAAAGCTCGCGGAATTAATGATTGCTGAAAGTGATAACACCGCGACAAATATGATCATTGACAAAATTGGAATCGATGAAATCAACAAGTATCTCGATGAAAATGGATATTATGACACGCAGTTAAATCAAAAAATGATGCAGGTGACTCGCCGCGGAAGGTTGAATTCGTCGTCAGTGGAGGATCTCGGAACGCTTTTCAGTCGAATTTATCGGCATGAATGTGTGAATCCGGAGCTCGATGATTTAATGGTGACTTTTCTACTGCGGCAGAAGGATTCAGAATGTTTTCCAGCGGCACTTCCAAATTGGAGAATTGCGCACAAGACAGGCGAAATCGATCGGCTCTATGATGATGGCGGAATTTTTTACGGCTCAGATTCAGATTTTATCCTCGTGATTATGAATGAAAATTATTCCGGCAGGGCTGAAACGATTGAAAAAATGCAGCGAATCGCAAAATTAATCGCGCTGAATTACATGGAAAAAATTCATCAGGATTAATTTCACAAACAAAAAATCCCTCGGAGATCAAAGCGATCTTCGAGGGATCTTTTGTTATTTCCGGATTAATTCTTGATACATCTCGAAAAGTCTCGAGACAATTTCAGATTCCGAAATATTTTTTGGAAAGTTGTAAGCATCTAAAACTGCTCGATCATTTTCTTCATGAGCCTTCCGAAGATCCGTTGACATCAAATTTGGATCATATAATTCAGCGAGACTTGAATTTGGATGATTCGATCTGGCATCGAGGATTTTTTGAGCTGTAACTTCGATCTTTGGATTTGATTTTGGAAATGGAAAATTGTTATATACAACTTGAGCTGAATAATTGAAACTCGTTCCGAGATATCCAGCGACAGTCTTTACCCATGCCATGTGAACTTTCGACATCAGAATTCCAAAAAGCTCCAATGATCCGTTCGGAATGATTTGAAGAGAATCCAAAACGATCGTTTCAAAATTTAGAAATCCCATCGGAATATATTTTCGACGCTCGCCAGAGATTCTTGGAATGACGATATAATTTCCATCCTTCGGTTGACGAATTTCTTGAGGAAGAGTTGGAAATTCTGCTGAATCTTGAGTCTGTTTTTTCTTGCTTGAGAGTCGAGATTTTCTCACCGCATCAACTCTAGCATAAACATTTTTCATGGATTTGATCTCGGAAGGCTCAGCATCAATCAACCACAAGCAATATCGATCTTTTTTGTGAAGAAATGATTCTGCGCCAATCAATGGATGAATAAATTTTTTAGCTCGAGGATCTTTTTCGAGGAATGAATCGAGATCCTCCGCTTCAATGATCAAATTTGTTCCATCGGCGAATTTATTTCCATAAACGATTTTAGGAACATCCATTAAAGAATCTCTTCGACTCTCGATACAAACATTCGGCGCGTCTTGAAGATATCCATTGATATTTTTGACAGGATTTCCATCGAGCAATTTTATCTTCCGATCGAATCTCGAGAATCCAACTATCACACAATAAACATGCGCCATTGATTTTTTGTCCGGAGATTCATTACTCCATTTGAAAGTTGACCATGCAAAATTGATCTTGATTCCATCCTCGAGGAGATCTTTCCATAGAAATCCAACATGCTCGCCTTGACAGATTGAATTCGTCGAGACAAATCCAACTTCGACTCTCGAATCGCGAATATATTCAGCCGATTTTTTGAACCAAGCACATACGTAATCCATTTTTCCAGCCGCTCGATATCCCTCGAAGATCTTTTTCATGTCTGATTTCTGATCCGGAGTTTGCATCGAATATCCAATATATGGAGGATTTCCAATGATAAAATCTGCATCCGATACGACAGACTTCCAATCGATCGATAGAGAATTTCCCTCAATGATATTTGTTTTTGAAAAATCTTGAGTGTGATTCATCTGATGTTCGGAAATCCACAACGCCAATTTTGCAACTTGCACCGCGAAATCATTTATCTCGATCCCATAAAAATTCTCGATTTTGATTTTGATCGATCCACCGATTTTCTCGATAACTCGATTTTCCAACTTTCGAAGTGAAATGTAAGTCTCAGTCAAAAAATTTCCAGATCCACATGCAGGATCAAAGAATTTTAATCGAGCAATTTTGTCATGGAATTTCTCGAGATCGTCACAATTCTTGAATTCGGAATTCAAATTATCAAGGAAGAGCGGATCAATGACTTTATGAATATTATCAATCGAAGTGTAATGAATCCCGCCGCCGCTTCTTGTATCATCCTGCAGCACTGATTCAAAAATTGATCCGAAAACTGTCGGCGAAATTTTCGACCAGATATTCTTCTCAGCTGCATCGATCAATTTCAAGATCAACTGTCTCAAATCGAAATGACCATCGAGCTGATCCAAAATTTCGAGAGATTTTCCATCGAATAGACTGATATTGACGTACGGAAATTTTTTCAATCGAGAATCGATGCCTCGCGGCAATTCTTTCAATGACAATCTCCAAAACAGATTCGAAAGATCCTCTTTGACTTCGACGAGTGATTTATTTGTCAAATCTCGCAAGTAGTTCAAAAAAATCTTCCGCGGAAAAATTTCTGAATCCTCAGCATACATGCAGAAAACCAATTGAATGCAAAGTTTGTTGAGCGATTTGATTTCAGATTCAGACATCGCGTCTTTCGAATTCAAAAACAGATCGCGAATTTCTCTGATTAGAGATCCAGCCGATGCAGATACATATTCCGCCGTTTTGATTTCAGATTCATGCTCGTCGACGAGAAAATCTAATTCACCGAATCGCTCCGGAAGTTCTTCGAGTTTGATTTTCCGAACATGATTCTCTGGTCGATCTGCTTCTAAATTGTAAATCCAAAATTCATCGAAATTGCAAGTGATAATCCATCGAGCTTTCTCGGAAGTTTTGCGATGATCGTCATATCTTTTCGCTTGACCGAATGGATTTAACATCGATCCATCAGATTGCCTTTCAACTTTATCGAGCTTTCGACCTCTCGATTTTTGCTCAATGATCACTCGCGTTCCTGGAATCCAAAAATCGATATAGCATTGAGAATCTCCCACTTGTACTGGAACTTCAAATTTCATCAATTCATTAGGATTTAAGATTTTCCAAAACGTTCGAAACATGGCATCCCAAAATTGGTGTGAATCAGATTTTTCATTGCCGCGCGATTTCCATTCCGCTAAAAAATTTTGCATCGAATCCTCCTTTCAAAATTTTATTGATATATTACCACAAAAAAATCCCCCGATCATTTTTCAGATCGAGGGATCTTTTTTATTTCCGGAGCGATTCTTGATACTGACGGAAATTTTTCAAAATGCAAATCGGACGCTTTTCAGAAGCATTCCCGAAAGGATTATCAATCAACAATTGCGACGCCAATTCTCCATCCATTCCAGGAGTCACACCGACAATTCGCGAGCGTTTTAAATCATTGACATCTGCGATAATCGCACCGAAACATCCAAGTTTCGATTTGAGATTCGCAACAACTTTATCCGGTTCAGCTGGACCATAGACAACACATTTATCGAAGGGCGGCATCGTTCCAGTCACGTCATCGATTAATGCAGCCTGCTCGCCTCCCCATTTGTAAAACATTCCGCGCAATCCTACCAATTTCAACATAAATCCGGCGAACAATGCAAATGCAACTCGATACTTGCCTTCAGCATTCATCAAACTTTGCATTCCATGCGGAGTTGCGAGCGATCCATAATCCGGAATGAATCGACAGCAGAGTTTTGCGAGCCCTGAAATTTCAATTTGATCCGCGACGAGAAATTTTCCCTGTGTGATTGCGACAACACTTTCTGCAACGCAAATCACATCATTCTCACCGATTTTTCCGCGAGTATATTTATCAACCATTTCGACGATATCATCTTTTTGAGTCAAAATTCGCGTCGAAATTGGAATTGTTTCCACTCGAAGTTCTTGAGTTGTTGTCATGAAATTCCTCCTAATCTTTGAGTAATGTGACACCAGCGACCTGCGTGATTTCTTCAGCCGTCAATACAATCCGAAATTTTGAATAATGACATGGATTTCGTCCTGCAGTTTCATAAATGAAATCGATTGGCACGTCAACCATGTGAGCCAGTGCCTCATCGATGTGAAAATTCTTGCGAGCTTTCAATGTCACGAGAGCTTTGACCATCAGCGATTCTTGATGCTCGATTATCATTGCCGCGAAATAATCATCCTGCCGAGGATATTTCTCACATTCAACGCGACCACGCACTTCAACAGCATCATACTGTTCGAACGGAAGTTGAGTTCGCGCAATGACATCAATCAACATCGCGGAAGATTTTCCCTCGTTCGCAAATAAAAATTTCGTCGAAAGCGTTATCGATGTTTCGTCGCGATTCTCGACTTGCCATGGCGATCGCTTTTCAAAATGCGGCACGACGATTTCTGTTCCGCGAAGTTTCAAAAATAATCGAATTAGGAGATCGAAAATCGATATGATCATGAGAATTCCTAATCCGATGACGCATGCAACTGGAAATTCAAGTGTCACGCTATCACTCCTCAAACACTTTTTTGAATTTGCTTACATATTTATCCGGCAATTTGGAAATCTTGCCAGTCTGGATATTCGTGAAAACATTTTGAGATTTTCCCGAGACAATCACTCGAGTTTTATCGGGATCTTTGCGCGTGATTTTGTATTCAAATTCCATTTTTGCCGCGGTGAGAGCTGTCGGAATGACTTCGATTTGCAAAATTTCATCGAAATGCGAGGGATTTTGAAATTTCGCCTCGACTTGACGAATTGGAAATAGATATCCATCCTGCATAATTTCGTCGAGCGTGATTCCGATTGAGCGCAAAAATTCGATTCGCGCAATTTCAAACCAGCGAATGTAATTTGCGTGATGAGTGACTTGCATCAAATCAGTGTCGAAAAAATCAACTCTTTTTTCGAAAATCATTGTAACGCCTCCTTCAAAACATTCATATTTTCTCTCATTTTATCGATGTAGGAATTTTTCGCGTCGAGATTTGCTTCGCCCGTGACAATTGGATCGAGCGTGAAAATTTGAGCTCCAGTTTCTCGAGCGATCGTTTCAGCGGCTTTTGGAGAATATTGCGGTTCAGTGAATAAAACTTTCGTCGGGAGTGTATTGATTTTTTCAATTGTCTCCTCGAGTTCCTTTGGAGTCGGCTCTTGACCCGGCTCGCGCTCGATTACGTCGATGATTCGCAAATCGAATTCCTTGGCGAAATATGGAAATGCTTCGTGAAATGTCACTATATCCTTGTGCGGGAGATTATCGAGTTCAAGATGCATTTCATCACGAAGTTTTGAGAGATCCGTAACATATTTTATCGCGTTGTCTCGATACTGTTTTGCGTGATCTGGATCGATTTCGCAAAGTTGCGACGTGATCGATTTGACTTGATCGATTGAATATGTGACGCTCGTCCAAACATGAGGATTCGGCTCACCATCTTCAAGAATCGGTTCAATATGTTCTGACTTCGACGCGTCAATAATTTTCAAATCTTTATTCGCGGAAATCGCTTTTTCCAAAAAACTTTCCATGCCGAGCCCGTTGACGATGAAAATATCTGCAGATTCAAGCGTTGTCATATCTTCCGTCGTGAGTTGATAATCGTGCAGGCATCCAGTTTGAGGTTTTGTCATGTTTTTGATTTCGACGCCATCGATTCCGCCCGCAATATTTATCGCGTCAATGTAGATAGGATAAAACGACGTGACGATGTGAAGTTTTCCATCATCTTGAGAATTTTTTCCGCAGCCGGAGAAAATTGTCAGCGAAAAAATTGAGAGAATCGCTAAAATTTTTTTCAGATCGATCAACTCCTACGCGTATAATACATCAAACTTCCGACGTTCAAATTTTCAAATGTCATTGAATCGATTTCATCGCCGTGAAAAATTAATCGGCATGGAACATCACTGCCTAGAAATCGAGTCATTATGATCGTTTGATCCTCGTCAAAGGTGACAGATTGAATCTCATATCGCGCTCTTCCGAGAACTCCTTGATTTCCAGTTTCATCAGCATAAATTGATAGCTCGCCATCATCATCGCGAATCCACTCGCCATCGATCAATTGATTTGCCCATTCAAAAACTTCATTGCGATCGAATGCATCGGCTTGCGTCGGGAATGTTATGAAAAAGATCGCGAGCAGGATCAAAAAAATTTTTTTCATTTCAAATATTCCTCGGCGAGAAGTTTGAATTTTGGAATTGAGCGTTCAATCGTTTCAGTCTTGATGCAATATGCCGCGCGGAAATATCCAGGGCAGCCGAAATCTTTTCCTGGGACGAGTAAGAGATCGAATTTTTTCGCTCGCTCGCAAAACGCTTCATCGTCAGACTCCAACGCTTTTGGAAACAGATAGAACGCGCCTTGAGGCTTGACACATTCGAATCCCGCCGAAATCAAACCTTCATACAAAATCTTTCCATTCCGCTCGTAAGTCGAAATGTCAGAAGGTTTTCCAGCGCATCGAGCTATCACGAGCTGCCAAAGTGATGGTGCATTGACGTGAGTCAAAACTCGAGCTGCTCCCGCAATCGCTCCATAAATTTTTTCGAAGTCTGCAATTTCATCCGGCACAATTATATATCCAATTCGCTCGCCAGGCAGTGAAAATGATTTACTGTATGAATAGCAAACTAGCGTGTCTGAATAAATCTGCGGAACATATGGAACTTCAAGATCATAAGCGATTTCTCGATACGGCTCGTCGCTGATTATAAAAATTGGATGTCCAAATTCGCTCGATTTCTTCTTCAAAATTTCCGCGAGCTTTTCCAAAGTTTCTCGGGAATAAATCGCACCGCTTGGATTGTTCGGTGAATTGATAATGACTGCTTTCGTATGTGAATTCAGACTCGATTCGAATTTATCAAAATCGATCTGCCAATCTGAAGTCTGCGCTGGAATGACAATCAATTTTGCGCCGACCGATTCAACGAAAACTTTGTATTCTGGAAAATATGGCGCGAATGTCACGAATTCATCTTGATCTTCCGCGAGTGCTTTGAATGATATTGTTATCGCGGCAGCTGCTCCGGCTGTCAAAAATAGATTTTTTCCCTCGAGATTCGTCGAAAATTTGTCGCTCAAAGATTTTGCCAAAATTTCTCGAACTCTCGGATTTCCCGGCGCGACTGTATATCCATGAACTTTCGAAGGCGGCAGTGTTTCAAGAATATCAACAATCGCATCTTTTACAAATTTTGGAGTCGGAACATTTGGATTGCCAAGGCTGAAATCGAAGATGTTATCCTCGCCAACCTCCATCGCGCGCTTCCGTCCAAACTCAAAAATCGTGCGGATCGTGGATTTTTTCGTCCCGAGCTCATACATTTTGGAATTTATCATCAAATTCTCCTCTCTTCTGAAAATTGAGAATGGAAATCTGAAAAACGCGAGAATCCTATCACTCCTCGACGCAAAAAAAAACTCCCGACAGATTTTTTTCCGTCGGGAATTTTTTATTCGGCTATCTCAAAACGTCAGATTCAAACATTCGATGCCATGGAAAGACAACTCGAACATCTCCAAAATCAAACGGCGGCAGGTTGTCTTCGATGAATCGATTTAAAAGTTTCGTCGATCGAGCTTCGATTTGAGTTTCAATGTCAGTTATCGACGCCTTGGGATATCGAAAACCGTTCATCTGATTCAACACGATTCGACGAACGTTCGATTGATATGCCCAATCGTCGAGATATCGCGTTATCAAAAGATCGTCAACATCCCAATAATTCATTCGAGTTGCAAGCATTGCAGTTCCAAGAACGAATCCCGTCGAATTTGTCGGAGTGTTCCATCCTCCATATGCTCGAATTTTGAATAACAGTGCGCGATCCCGCAATTGATTCATCAATGCATTGTCAGATCCATTTGCGAAAGCTATATCTGCAATGGCGACAGGATATCCCTTGCCGACATTTTCTGAAACCATGTCTGCAAATTCAATCGTTCCGGGGCGAATCTGTCCATAATTTCCAGGTACAGCGTTCAGCGATTCATACGTCGCGCCATCGATATTCGTGTTGACTAATAGCACAACATTAGCATTGTCGGGCTTTGGAACTGGATAACCTCCCGTCGAAATTATAGCTTCTTGAATCGACTGCTCGATTGTTTCATCGCTATAAGCAGGGATCGTCTTTTCACCTGTTCCAATATTGTATTGCGTGTAGACAAATGGAACGTCGCCAGTGATTGTATTAACTGCGCGAGTCAACATCAATAAAGCCAATTCATCAATTCCCGCTACAGTCTGCATTCGAGTTTTGCCGAGATCCTTGGCATATTCCTTCAAATGTCTGCCTTCCATATGAGTTTGAGAATATGGAGCATTGTCATCTCGTCCCAATAAAAAGTATCCAAAAACATCTTTCCGCGTGAGATCGACCAATTTTTTATTGGCGTTGAAATTTTTCGATCGGCGTTTCATCCAATCCTCGAGAGCTTCTTTCGGAATTGAATTTTCGAGATTTTTCAGCGATTTTTTCTCCTGCTTCGTCAATTTTTCAGTTTCCTTTTTATCGAGGAGCGAAGTGTATTGAAAAATCGACGCGCCATATTGCTTGTAATAATCAGTTTCTTCCGAGCCGACACCCTCGCCAGTTCGTGGAGTTCTCATAATCGATGCGAATGTAAACATCTTTAAATATGGAAATTTTTCATGGATTTTCTCGAAATTTTCGATTCGATTTGCGATTGTCTTTTCATCGATCGAATGCTTTCGCGATGCAACTAGACTTCCATATAACATTGCATCGGAAGAAATGACTGCTGTCACTGCACCATCTGCATTTTGCTCGAGCCATTTCCAAAGTTTATCCGGCTCGCCAAAATTTTTTTCATTGCCAAGCAATTCAATCGGCGGAGTTACAACTTCATAACCAAGTTTTTGAACGACTTCCGCGGATTGTTTATTGGAAATCGGTCTTGAATCGTGAGGGATGAATATGATTTTTTCACCGCTGGCTTCAACGCTCGAAAAAATTGTGAGAGTTGAAATTCCAGCGACAAGAATCGATTTCAAAAATTTTTTGATTGAGATCACGTCCTTTTAAAAATCAACGCGCGAAAAGTACCAATTCATAGCCCGCTGAATATCGCATCGGCAAATCGAATTTTTTGCAGAAATCTACGATATGTGGATTTGCCAAAAACAAAAATGGCTCATTATCTGAACTTGCTTCGAAGTGACGAAAAGCAAATTCATAATCTGGACGAATCGATCTCACAAAATCGATAAGTGTCCAAAGATCTTCCGGTTTATGATATGCAGACAGAGCTAATTTTGGTTTAAATCGAGTGATAGTGTCTACCGATCCTTTGAGCATTGCGAGCTCAGCACCTTCGATATCGAGCTTGATAAAGTCAACGCTTGGAAGATTTTTCTCGCGAACGTATGCATCAAGAGTTGTGAGTTGAGTTTTTGGAGATCCATCCGGCGCAAGTTGATTAAAATAAATTCTACTCGCGCCGCCACCTTGTTTATATTCAATTTCGCGTGGAAAATCTGCAAGTCCAAGATTTTCGAGGATGAATCCCTTTTCGTCAGCAAGTTTTTTAGCGTCTGCAAAATTTTTCTTAGACATTTCGAAGGAATAGACTTTGCAACCGAGATCAGTAAAAAACGCGGCAGTTGCTCCATCACACGCGCCACCGTCAATCATTATATCCCCAGCTTGCGGCAAAAATCCGTTCAATAAGTATTGCGATTGAGGAGCGAATTTGCAGAATGAAACTCGTCGCGACACCCATTGCAATATGAATCCTAGGAGTGTTTCGCGCGATTCATCATCGATTAAATCTTTGTAAATTCGAAAAATATCCTCTAAATGCGCAAGATAGAAATTGAATCGCTCGCGTAAACCTCTAGCATTGTCATTGATAATCGGTTCAATTCCCCATTCGATAAATTTCTGTGCCGCAATCATCGAAACGTGTTCTCTAACTAGAAACACAAATTCGATCTTATTGTTCGGGGGGGGGGGGCGAACTTGACAGATTGAATTCCATCGAAAGGTTTTTCAAATTCTTCCGGCTCAACGGCAAAAAGATATTTGAATTGAATTCCGGAACGCTGAAATTGCGCAATCAATTCAGCTTTTTGCTCTCGTGACCATCTCGGTGCGAATAAAGCGACAGGAGTATTGTTTTTCGCGATTCGTTGATTTGTATATTCGTAACGAATTTCGCTCATTTGGCTGACGAAATTCAGAAAACGATTCATATTTGTCACCTCTTGTATTTTTGACAGAGCGAGCGAAGTCTTGCAGCGTCTGCATTCTCTTTGTAATCTGAACTCATTGACCAGCGCCAATTGATTCCGACAGTTCCAGGAGTATTCATTCGCGACTTCGAATCGAGTTTCAAAACGTCTTGCATCGGAACAATTGTCATTCGAGCGTTAGATGCATATCCAAACTCGATCAACTTCGAGCAAACATCATCCGGACGTCTCCAATCTGCACCGAGCAATGCAGCGATTGCAACTTGAGTCGGCTCGTCGAGATCTTCGAGATACCAGCCGACCGTAGTATTGTTATCGTGAGTTCCAGTGTAAACGATCGAATTTTCCGGTGCGACAAATCCCATGCGACCTTCTTCGTTGAAATGCAATGTGAAATGTAGAACTTTCATGCCGGGGAATCCACAATCAGCGCGGAGTTTCTCGACTTCGTCAGTGATAATTCCAAGATCTTCCGCGACGATCGACAATTTTCCGAACGCCTGTTCGATTGCATAGAAAAAGTTTTTGCCAGGACCAGGTTTCCATTTTCCATCGATCGCAGTTTCAGCCTCGCCATCGATTTCCCAATACGATTCAAAACCGCGGAAATGATCGATTCGAACGATATCAACCAATTCCGAGAGCCGCTTGAATCTCAATTTCCACCAGCCATAATGATCTTTCTGCATTGCCTTCCAGTCATAGAGTGGATTTCCCCAGAGCTGTCCAGTCGCAGAGAAATAATCTGGCGGAACTCCAGCGACAGTCTTCGGCGTGCCATCTTTGTTGAGATCAAACATTTTCTGATTTGCCCAAACATCGGCGGAATCTGCGGAAACAAAAATCGGCATGTCGCCCATGATTTCGATTTTCTTTTCGCGAGCATAACTATGCAATTTTTCCCATTGACGGTGGAAGATGTACTGCTTGAATTTCTCGAGGAACACTCCATCTTTGAGCTTGTCACGAAGTTCCTTGAGAGTCGATTCATCGCGCGTCCGAATCTTTTCATCCCATTCAGTCCACGCACGAAGTTTATTTTTATCTTTGATCGCAATGAATAAAGCATAATCCTCGAGCCAATATGCTTCGCTCGTGCAGAAATCATCGAAATCTTTCCGGAGCTCTTCATTTCCACTGATCATTTCTTTGAATTTCGCGGCAGCTTTTTTCAGACATTTATTTTTGAAAATCTCAGCCTTGGCAAAATCGACGAATTGCGATTTGACTTGACGATCGACTTTCACATCGCCCTCGTTGAGAAGTCCACGAGATACTAGATCATCGACAGAGATCAACATTGGATTTCCGGCGAATGCTGAGGGAGATTGATACGGTGAATATCCATAACCGACAGGATTCAGTGGGAGCATTTGCCAAACTGTCTGTCCTGCAGATTCGAGATAATCGACAAAATCGAAAGCCGCCTGCCCAAAATCACCGATTCCATATTTCGTCGGGAGAGATGTTGGATGCAGCAAAATTCCAGCCTTGCGATCGTGATGCTGTTGATCCGCTACATTTTTCAACAGAATTCCAGTGAATGGTTTGAGATTCAGATAAACTCTTCCGCGCATAACTGGAATCGATTCCGAAGGTTTCAAGACATCGATGAATTTTCCATCTGCAAAATCACTGACATCGAAGGAAATCTGTCGATCCTCTCCCGCGCGATTGAATGCAATGACAAATGTTTCATTCTCCGCTTCAACTCCAAAGACATCGTGACCGGTGCGAATCGTTCGAGCATATGCAACAATATCTCCGCCTGCATGCAATGGTAGCAATTCGCCAGTTCGAAGAGCTGTATGATCATTGCGAATTCCAATCAACGTCTTGAAGAATCCACGAAGCTCTTCATCCGCGCGATCCCATTCATACGCACCGCGGCAATATGGATCTTTGAATCCCTGCATTCCGATTTCATCTCCGTAATAAATGCTCGGAACACCTGGATAGGTCATTTGCCACATCGCTGCCATTTTCAGCCGCGCGATTCCGAGTTTCAACTTCGATTCATCGAGCCGATATTTTGCCTGATCCATATCTGGCATTTCGTCATAATATGGAGCTTCGCCGAAAATCGTCAAAATTCTCATGCGATCGTGAGAGCCGATTAAATTCATCATTGCATAGAAATTCTCTTTTGGATAATTCTCACGCAACGACTCGAGCCGGCGCATTGCTAGATTTCCATCGATGTGCCCGAGCAAAAATTCGATAACCTGCTCGCGGAATGGATAATTCATCGCGGAATCGAGCTCACGTCCGCATAAATATTCACGCTGAACTCCATATGAAACTTTGTTCGATGCATCTTCCCAAACTTCACCGATTAACACCGCTTCAGGATTCAACTTTTTCAATTCTGAATAGAAAGCTTGTGAGAATTCTGGCGGAAGTTCATCGACAACATCGAGACGCCAGCCGCTGATTCCCTCGCCAATCCAATGATGCAAAACTGAATCATCGCTGCGAATTATGAAATCCATGTATGACGGAGTTATCTCACGAATGTTCGGAAGAGTGTTATGTCCCCACCAAGCCTCATATTCCGTCGGCCATTTATGGAATGTATACCAATCAAAATATGGCGAATCTTTCGATTGACACGCACCGACTGAATTATATTCGCCGAGGACGTTGAAATAGATCGAATTTGCGCCGCTGTGAGAAAAAACTCCATCGAGGATTATATGAATTCCCATCTCGCGAGCCTTGTCAACCAATTCGCGAAAATCCTGATTCGTTCCGAGCATTGGATCGACTTTGTGATAATCGCCGGTGTCATAATGATGATTCGATTCTGATTCGAAAATCGGATTAAAATAGATCGTATTGATTCCGAGATCCTTCAAATAATCGAGTTTTTCCTCGACGCCTTTCAAATTTCCGCCGAAGAAATCGTAAGCAATGATCGCCTTCGTCGTTGGATCTTTGTAATAGTTTGGCGAATCATTCCAATCTGCATGGATAACTGCACGCTTTTTCGGAATGATTCGATCGCCGGAACGATAAAATCTGTCGGGGAAAATCTGATAAATCACTGAATGTTTGAACCAATCGGGAGTCTTTGCGCCTTTGAGATAAACTGTGATTTGATATGAGGGCGGGACATGATCGTAGATTTCACCGAGCCCGCCGAGTTGATCTTCTTTGTTGCCATAGAAACTTGTGCCGCTCGAATGTGCAATGATAAAATAATACCAGAGCAGACATCCTTTGCTCGGCATCGTGACTGCGACGCTGTAAAATTTATCGTTGCCAGTGTCGCGAGTTGTCAATGGAATCAATTTCTCGCCAGAGCCGTCTTGCCATGTGCGGAGGAGAACTTGTTTGATCTCCTCGTCAGTGCGAATTCGAATTCCGAGCACGACTTCAGATTCAGTTTCAGCCGCACCGACAGTCGAGCGATAGTAGATGTTTTGCGAATTATGTTCGACGCTTCCTCGTTCGAGCATGTCTTCAACTCCTTTGCAAATTTTGTTTGAGACTTGAAAAATTTTCGACGTTTCAAAACATTTTCCTTCATTGCGGCGAATTTGAGATTCATTCTTCGATTGAGTTTCACAAATAAAAAAAGATCACCGATCATTTTTCGATCGATGAATCTTTTTTTGTTCGTAATGAATTTATAAGGGCAATTCAGTTTCATAAATCTGCAGCAAAAGTCCAGCTTCAGATGAAAAGACTTCCGCAGCATTTTTTAAACCTGCATCGAGATAATCGATTGGACAAGTCGGATCATATCCAAATTGTCCGAGTTCCATTTCAACTTCCGCCTCGCGATCTCGAATTTCCCATTTGAAATCATAATCGCTTGTCAATGCTTGATGCTCGCCTTTGAATTCAAATAAAAAAAAAGATCCACCGATCAACTTCGATCGATGGATCTTTTTAAATTGGGTCAAGCGTCACGCTTGTTTTTATCGCGATTTCAAAACATAGACAACCTGTCCTTGAGTCATTCCGCCTGTCTCGATCAACAATCCACTTTTGACTGCGGAAAAATGCAATGGCAATTCAGTTTCATAAAGTTGCAACAGAATTCCAGATTCCGAAGAAAAAACTTCCGCAGCATTTTTTAAACCTGCATCGAGATAATCGATTGGACAAGTCGGATCATATCCAAATTGTCCGATTTCCATTTCAACTTCCGCCTCGCGATCTCGAATTTCCCATTTGAAATCATAATCGCTTGTCAATGCTTGATGCTCGCCTTTGAATTCATCTGAAAACACTTTGATCTTAGGATCTTTCAAAATCTCGGTATTGAAAACGAGCCGATTATGAAGTGCAGCGGTGTGAGATTCATATTTGATACTCAATTCGTTATCATTCGACAGAGAATAGATAACAGTCGAGCCGAGTTGAACGAGTTTCAATCCCTCGTAAGTCTCCTCAGCCTCCCAAATTTCCTTCGTGAGATCTTTTTCGCTGTTGATAACTGCACCGCGAGATTGATCGGAAACGTCAGAATTTGCGAGAACATCGACGAATTTATAACCTTTGCCGAGAAATCTCCATGAAATCAGCCGCGCACCGTAGGTCAGAACTTTAATCGCCGTGCCTTTATTGTTTCTGAGAGTATAGACATCGGCAGAAATTCCCTCGGAAATTGTGATTGGATCTTCCTTTTTGATATGCGCCATGAAAAAAACTCCTTCCGAAAAAACTATTCCGCTTTCGATTCCAGATTTTCGGGCGAATCATCCCAATCCTTTCTAAGTTTTTCGATGAAATCTGGAACTGGAAGAGGTTTCGAAAAATAATATCCTTGAATGTCATCCGCACCAATGCTCGCGAGAAAATCGACCTGCGCTTTTGTCTCGACTCCTTCGACGACAACTCCCATATCCAGATCGAACGCCAAATGCATGATCGATTTCAAAATTGATCTAGCTCGCGCAGATTTTTCCAATTCTCTAACGAAAGCCATGTCAATTTTCAACACGTCAACAGGCAGATTCTTCAACATGTTCAGCGACGAATATCCACTTCCAAAATCATCCATTAGAACTGGAAATCCTTCTTCACGGAAAACTTTGATAACGCTTGTCAACTGGTGTGGATTATCTGTATACGCGCTTTCAGTGATTTCAAGTTTCAACATCCACGGCTCAAGCTCATACCGCTCAATCAAATTCAACAAAAACTCGAGCAGATCGAGATTGTAAAAATTCATTCTTGAAACGTTGACTGAAACTGGAATCAATTTTTGCCCACTCTCGCGCTGGCGTTTGAGAAATTTGCAAACCTCTTCCCAAACAAATCGGTCGAGCTTGACAATGAATCCATTCCGCTCGAAAACTGGAATGAATTTGCCTGGCGAAATCATTCCGTTGACTGGATGAAACCACCGAACTAATGCTTCCGCGCTGACGATGTGATTCGATACGAGACTATAAACCGGCTGCAGAAAAATCGTGAATTGATGTTCCTGCAGCGCAAAATTCATATCGCGCACGATCATTTGTTCCTGCAGCATTTGATCGCGCATGCTCGCATCATAATACGCGTAGCGATTCATGTAATTGCCTTTGATTTTGTTGAGAGCCATGTGAGCACGGTCGCACATCTGATCGACTGGCAAAGCTGTCTCTTCAACTGGATAAACGCCGGCATAAAATAGAATGTTATGACTGATTCCGAGTGAGAGAATTGTATTATCGAGTCCCTCGATTAGACGCTCGATATTCAATTGCTCCTCCGGCATGCAAATCACAAAATGATCTGCTTCGATTCGCGCGGCTAAACTCGTTTCGAGATCGATTGTCGCTAAAAAATAGTATGCAGACGTTCGAAGAATCAGATTTCCAGTTTCAACGCGGAAAAGATCATTGATCGCCTTGAAACATGAAATATCAAGATAAATAATGCAAAATTTTATATCGCTGTGATCTCGAATCATGTCTGCCGTGCGCTGATAAAATGCTTCGCGATTATAAAGTCCAGTCAACGCATCGCGCTCGATTGTCGCATGCATTTCCACGATCTGCTGATCCTTTGCGACCTGCTCGAGCTTTTGCCATTCATTTTCAACTCGCGCCATGACATTTCTGACGCGACATTGCACGACAGTTGGATTATACGGTTTGGTTATGAAATCAGCCGCGCCCATCTCCATCGCTCGAGCTTCACTTTCACCGTCATTCCGCGCAGTCATGACGATTACAGGGATATCAATTGATCTGCGGCGCAGAACTTTCAAAACTTCATAGCCATCCATCACGGGCATCACGAGATCGACGATTAAAATATTGACGTCATTTTCTTCGATTAATGCAATTGCCTCGCGACCATCTGACGCCTCGAGAATATCATACTTGTCTTGAAAAAATTGCGACAGGAGCACTCGATTCATTTCAACATCGTCCGCGATTAGCATGACTGGACGCTTTGGAACTTTTTCGAGAGCCTTGTCCAATTCTTCTTTGCTCATGGATTTCGGATCGTCAGCGATTGAGCCGACATCGTTTTTCAACAAGATTATCCCCTCTTCTTGGCTATCAAATCAGATCGTCGATAACCAAATCGTGCATAGCGGATTCCATGGTTTTCATACCGATATCTTGACTGCTCATCATTGTATTAATGAGTTGAGTGTATTTTCCTTGACGAATCAAACTGCGAACTGAAGTTGTTGCCAATAAAACTTCTGTCGCATTGATTCGACCGCCTTTTCTTGCAGGAACTAATTGCTGGGAGAAAATTCCACGCAAAACATCGGCAAATTGATCTCGAATTGCGTCGCGTTGATCTGCAGGGAACATCGATTCGACACGCATTGCAGTATCAGCCGCACCGCGAGTATGCAGCGTTCCAATGACAAAAATTCCAGCTGCTGCTGCCTCGATTGTCACACGCATCGATTCCGCGTCACGAATCTCTCCGACTAGCAATATATCCGGCATCTCGCGAAGAGCTGCTCGAAGTGCATCGGGGAATGACATGAAATCTCGACCAAATTCACGTTGAGAAATCATGCAATTCGGCGAAGAATATTCATATTCAATTGGATCTTCAAGCGTCAAAACATGGAGTGCACGTCGATGAAGCATCGTGTTCAAAAACGCCGCGATCGATGTTGATTTTCCAGATCCAGTTTTGCCGGTGAATAATAGAAGTCCATTCAGCGGCTCGTCAACCATTTGCATCATGATTGGCGGAAGTCGCAATTCGATCAAAGACGGAATTCTGTCGGGGATCAATCGAAGTGCGATTGCGAGATGTCCGCGTTGAAAATATGCATTCCCACGAAAACGTCGACCGCTTGCCGTCCACGAAAAGTCGATCGAGTAATTATGGGAAAGGAGATCCTGTTGATCATCGTTGACCATTGACGCGAGACATTCTTCGAGAAATCGCTCGGTGAGTGGCTGCTGCATGATTGGCTGGAGCTGTCCGCTTTGACGCATGAATGGCGGCTGATCCACCGTGAGATGAATATCAGACGCGTTAGCATCAACCGCGGCGGCAGAGAGTTCATAGAGCATGTTATCAATCATAATTTTATCCCCCTTATTTAATGTAGTGATTTGTTTTTGATCTTCCAAAAATAGACAATCCAAATTCAATTTGAGATTGCGAAATGCGGCATATCGAAGAAATCTCCGCGCCATCTTTTAGGAAGATATTGTTTCAAATTCGGATCTGCCAAAATACATCCAAAGTTATTTTTAGATACCAGTTTGGTAAAATCCTCCACAGATTTCAATCGACGATCATACGGCTGGCACAAATAATTTTGCATCATGAAAAAACTCGCGACAACAATTCTCGAGACTGGATATTGAGTCTGAAGCCAATGACGGAATGAATTCGCTTTGAATTGCTGATGAACGATCAAAATTTTTTCATAACCATTCGGCTTGTCGCTGATGTGAATCTGCATTTCTGACATGAAAAGTGGATAATCAATGTGAAATGGAATTCCGAAAGTCTTTTGCAAAAATTTAGCCGCTGGAAATCCACTCGGTGCAACGACTAAAACTTCCTCGATTGAACTTGCATCGCGAAAAATTTCCAATCCATGATCTCGTCCGAAGCAATAGATCTTCTGCCAGCCTTTTCGAGTATATCGACGTCTCAACTCATCAACTGCAGGAATTTCAAAATCAAATGGCGTGACTCCTAGAACTCCAAGAGCCCATCGCTTTTTGACTTGTTGAGGTTCAGTCATTCGAAACAGCGTCGCAAGATAAATTTCTTGAATTCCATCATCATAAAATTTTGTTTCATCGCAGCCAGCGGCAATTGAAACTCGATGAAATTTCTCCTCGATGTTTCGACAGATTTCCGCGATATTCAATCCAAAAACTGAAACTCGCGGAACTCCAATCAATCCAATAAGTGTAGAATCACCGATAATCGATTCGACTTTCGAAATGATTTCTGAATCGTCGCGAAGTCTATCAATCAGAGTATAGAGGGGAATATTGAGCTGCAGAATTCGATTTTGATCGATAATCCCGCACCATTTTGGATTTTGTAAACCGCTGATATTTTCGCTGGACGAATTGCAAATGATACAAACTCCGCCCATCGATTGAATCGCTTGAATTGCGCCGATGATATCTGGTGCGAGACTCAAGCCGCTCATAACTTATCCTCCTCGACGGAAAATTTTTTTACATTATACACTGCAATAATGGAATTTGATCTGAAAAAAATTCCGCGAGCAAAATTGCGGCGAATGTAGTATATTTCAGAAAAATTCAAGAAGGGACGATCTCTTTTGACACAATTCGACAAACGCAACATTTCCATGATGATGGATTTGTATGAAATGACAATGGCGAATGGATATTTCGTCGATCAAAACGTGAAATCTCAAGTCGCGTTCGATGTTTTCTATCGTCGAAATCCTGATCACGGCGGATTTGCAATCTTTGCAGGGCTCGAGCAAATTCTCGAGTATCTCGAAAACATGCATTTTGATTCTGCGGATATCGATTATTTCCGCTCGCTGAATCTGTTTTCGGAAAATTTTTTGGAGTATCTCCGCGATTTTAAATTCACTGGATCGATCTATGCATTTCCCGAGGGCACGATTATGTATCCAGATGAGCCAATTTTGACGGTTGTCGCGAATTTAATCGATGCTCAGCTCGTTGAAACTGCAATTCTCTCACAAATAAACCACCAATCTTTAATCGCAACGAAAGCTCGTCGAATTGTCAGAGCAGCAAATGGGCGGGCAGTTTCAGATTTTGGCGCACGTCGAGCTCACAATATGGATGCGGCGACCTATGGAGCTCGAGCAGCGTATATCGGTGGAGTCAATGGAACAGCGACAGTCAGTGCGGGCGAGATGTTTGGAATTCCTGTCGGTGGAACGATGGCTCACAGCTGGGTTATGTTTTATCGAAACGAATTCGAGGCGTTCAAAAAATATGCCGAGACCTATCCAGATGCCGCGACGCTGTTAGTCGATACATATGACGTGATTCATTCTGGAATTCCCAACGCGATTCGAGTTGCTCGCGAAATTCTTGAACCGATGGGCAAACGTCTCAAGGGAATTCGAATCGATTCCGGCGACTTGGCATATTTATCAAAACGAATTCGAACGATGTTAGACGATGCGGATCTCAAAGACTGCAAGATCGTCGCGTCAAATTCTCTCGATGAATTTACAATCGCCTCGCTGTTGAGTCAAGGTGCGCAAATCGATTCATTCGGCGTCGGTGAAAGATTAATCACGGCGAAATCTGAACCAGTTTTCGGTGCAGTTTACAAAATCGCGGCGGTTGAAGAGAATGGAAAATTCGAGCCGCGAATCAAAGTCTCGGAAAATGTTGAAAAAATCACGAATCCAGGTTTGAAAGATGTCTATCGAGTTTATGATCCGAATGGAAAAGCTGTCGCGGATCTTCTAGCGCTGCACGGTGAAAATGTTGATATGTCACAGCCGTTCCGCTATGTTGATCCTTTGAAACCGTGGAAAAATCGATCGTTTGAACATTGCACGGCGAAAAATTTGCGTCGATTGTATTTGGAAAATGGAAAACGCGTTGAGAATCTGCCAAGTCTCAACGAAATTCGAGATTATGTTCAATCGCAGCTCACGAATGAGATTTGGCAGGAGGAACAGCGATTTGAAAATCCACATAAACATTATCTGGATATGAGTCCAAACTATTACGAGATGAAGATGTCGCTGTTATATGAAACGCGGAAGAATTTGGAGTGATTCGATGAATTTTGCAGTTATCGGCTATCCAATTGAGCATTCTCTATCTCCAAAAATGCATCAGGCGGCACTCGATAAAATTTTCCCAGATTCAAGCTACATTCGACTTTCGATCGCACCGGAAAATTTGAAAATCGGAGTTGAATCATTGAGAAATTTGAATTTTCGAGGATTCAACGTCACAATTCCACACAAAACTTCGATCATGGAATTTTTGGACGAGATCGATTCAGACGCTCAAGAAATTGGTGCAGTGAATACTGTTGTTAATGTATCTGGAAAATTGATTGGATTCAACACGGATCATTTGGGATTTTTGCATGGATTGGGCGATTTTTTGATAGAGAATCGAGATGTCACGATGTTGGGAGCTGGTGGAGCGGCTCGAGCGGTTTATCATGCGTTCAAAAAGAATCGAGCGCGTCGAATCACAATTGGAGTTCGAAATTTGAATCGCGCCAAAAATTTTGATTCCGCGGAAATTTTTCAATTCGAAGATCCAGAATTTGTTGAAAGACTCGCGACAACAGATCTAATCGTCAACACTACTCCTCTCGGAATGAATCCAAATGTTGATTCTATGCCGCCAATCGATATTGAAAAAATGAATCGGGAAGCATTTGTCTACGATTTAATTTATACTCCGGAGCTCACAAAATTTTTGCAGGAATCTCAAAAGCGCGGGCATCGAATTGCGAATGGCGTTCCAATGCTAGTGGGACAAGGGGCTGAAGCGTTTCGACTTTGGACGGGAAAAATTCCAGATATCGATTCAATGCTTGACGCGCTGTTAAATCAACTTCGATGCAAGAATTGATTCGCGTTTTTGGAATCGTTCAAGGAGTGGGATTTCGACCATTCATCGCAAATTTGGCGCGAGATTTCAAGCTTCGAGGGACAGTTTCGAATCGAGGAGCATTCGTCGAAATTTTTTGTGATGGTGAGGGCGATCGATTAGATGAATTTCGTCGAGCGATCGTTCAAAAAAAGCCTCCGCGATCGATAATTTTGCAAGTTGAATTCGAGCCGGTGAAATTTGATCCTCCCAACAATTTTGAGATTATCGAAAGCAATTTTGAAACTGGAATTCGATTTGTCTCACCAGATATCGCGATTTGTCCAGATTGTCAGCGCGAGATGTTAGATCCCAATGATCGGCGATATTTACATCCATTTATCAATTGCACTGCCTGCGGAGCTCGATTGACAATCATTGAAAAACTTCCATATGATCGCGAGCGCACGACGATGAAAATTTTTCCGATGTGCGAAAGTTGTCGCGAGGAGTATGAAAATCCAAATTCGCGGCGATATGATGCTCAGCCGATTTGTTGCAATGATTGCGGTGCGAGCTATTTTTTATTGAGCGATTCAAAAATCAAAAATCTCGAGGCAATTCATCGAGCCTGCGAGATTGTCAAATCGGGCGGAATCGTTGCAGTGAAAGGGATTGGTGGATTTCATCTTTGCTGCGACGCTCGAAATCCTTCCGCGATTCAAAAATTGCGCGATCGAAAACATCGACCATCGAAACCGTTTGCAGTGATGTTTCGAAATATCGAGGCAGTTCGATCAAATTGTTTCATTAATATAGTGTCGGAAAAAATTCTCGACGGCTATCAAAAACCGATTCTACTTTTGCCGAAAAAAAAATCATCGACACTGCCGGAATCGATCGCGCCGATGAATTCGAAAATCGGAGCATTTTTGCCATATGCGCCGATTCATCTATTAATTTTTCAAGAATTGCAGACTGATTCGCTAATTATGACGTCAGGAAATGCCTCAGGATCTCCAATCTGCCGAAATGATTCCGAGGCTCAAGAATTTTTGTCTGAAATAGCTGACGAGATTTTGACAAATGATCGCGAAATTTTGTTGCGAGCTGACGATTCAGTTGCAGAAATTTTTCGCGATGAAATCTATATGATTAGACGATCTCGAGGATTTGCGCCGCTGCCATTCCATGTAAAAATTTCAAAATCGAAAAAAATTTTAGCACTCGGCGCGGATCTCAAAAATTCATTCTGCTTTTCAGATGGAGAATTTGTCTTCAATTCACCATATATCGGCGATCTGTCAGATTTACGATCGATTGAAACTTTGCGAGAATCAGTGAATCGAATGCTCGATTTATTCGAAATTCAGCCGGATCTCGTTGCATGCGATCTTCATCCTTTATATCAATCTTCGAAAATTGCAACTGAATTGAAACTTCCGATCAAAAAAATTCAGCATCATCACTCACATGTTGCATCGTGTCTAGCTGAAAATAATTTTCATGGTGACTCGATAGGAATTGCATTCGATGGAACAGGATTTGGACTTGACGGATCGATTTGGGGCGGAGAAATATTTGTGAATTTTGAAAGACGATTCTCGATAAATTCATTCATCCATGCTGGAGGAGATCAAGCATCGCGCGATGGATCTCGAATTGCAAATTCAATGTTGATCGATCTTTTTCCAGATCCTCAAAAAGTTTCCGAAATTCTAGGGATCGATTCAACATTCAACGCGACAAAATTTTTAAGAGATCGGAATTTGAACTGTATCAAATCGACAAGCTGTGGAAGATTGTTCGATGCAGTTTCAGCGATTTTAGGAATCAAATCTGTATCGACATTCGAGGGAGAAGCGGCAATCGATCTTCAAAATTGCGCGATGAAATCTAGCGATTCGATAGATCGACCAAAATTTTCGATCGATCAAACTAACGATCTATTTCGATTTTTGGTTGAAAAGAGAATCGAGGGAGTCTCGACAGATCTTTTAGCTTTGGAATTTCATCGATCACTCGCGGAAATGATCCTCGATGCATGCTTAAAAATTCGTCGAGAATCTAAAATCGAGACAGTCGCGATATCTGGAGGATGTTTTCAAAATACATTGTTACTTGATTTAACGATGAATCTTTTAGAGAAAAATTCATTTCAAGTTTTGATTCATCATTTGAATCCGCCGAATGATGGTGGAATTGCGCTTGGACAAATATATCTCGCTAGCAGGCATGACGTTTGATCTAAATTGGGTCAAGCATCATGCTTGTTTTTTTATTTCCGAACAAAAAAAGAATCCGTCCCGATTTCTCAGAACGGATCTTGAATTATCAGCGCGAATTTCGATTTTCCCTCTTCCCAATCGATGTTGTACGTCCGCGTTTCAGTCAATTCACCCCAATTATTCATCTGCGACAACAGATATTCATTGCCATCCTTCGACAGCCGCTCAACTGGACAATTTGCGCACGGAAAATCGAGATTATGAAATCGCTTGAAACATGGCTGCGTCGTTGAAATTGGCGTGAGGAATTGTCGAATCGTCTGATTGAAAAACACAGGCTCATGTGTCTCCTTGTCAATCACGTAGACAAATTCCTGCATTCGATCAAGGATGTCACGAAGTCTTGTATTTTCTTCGAGAATCTTTTCATCGCTTGAACGCACTAGGAGAATGTTGCCGAGGAGCACTGAAAACACATTCAAATCCTGCTTTTCTTTATCTGAAAATTCGCGGGGAGCGGCACTTTCGAAACAAAAACTTCCGAGATCTGTCGTGCCATGTGTGATTCTGATATGTGCAAATGATCCGAGTTTGAAAAATCGCACTGTATCTTGATATTTCGCACTGACTTCACGAGTATCATTGCAAATCGCCATGACTCCCAGCGGTGTTGGATGATACATTTGCAACATCAATTCAGTTCGAGAATCGATCAAACTTGAAATATTCTCGATGTGATGTTCAGTTTTTGTCGAAACTCCATTCGGTGAGAGCCATTCGAAATCCGTGGAATATCGATTCGCAATTCGATCGTAAACTTCAATCGAGACGCGATCGAGATTGTACTGTCTTCCAAACATCCCGAGTGTCCATGAAATCGTCGCGGTTGGATCATTCGTTTCGAAAAGAATTTTGAAAACGAATTCAATCATATTATCTTGAAACGCTTTCTGCTGTGCGTCTGAAAGATCGTGAATATCCCGCGTAGATTCAACTGAAGAATTTCCGATAAATGACGGCTTGTAAATATGAAATTGATCGCGTCCATTCGCTTTCGATTCATACAGCGCGCGATCTGCATGTGCAAATAATTCTTGATAGCTCAATCCATGCTCCGGATAAAATGCAATTCCCATGCTGATTGAAAATGGAATCTGTTTATCCTCATTGCCATAGGATTTTCGCAATTCATTTCCGAGTTCCGTACAATATTTTGTGACTAGATCCTCGTCAGGAAATTCTCTAACTATCGTGACAAACTCATCGCCGCCGATTCGTCCCATAAAATCGATTGGGCGGAAAATTTTTCGAATCGCGATCGCCATTTCAGTCAACACTGCATCGCCAAATAGATGTCCAAATGTATCATTGATCGATTTAAAATTGTCAGCATCAATGATTATCAATGCAGATCGATTCGGCTTTGAATTTAAAAAATCCTCGGCATGATGTTCCAGCGCGATCTTGTTCAAAAATCCTGTCAATTGATCATGTTCCGCTTGATGCTGCAATTTGATCTGCCAAATCTGCTCGTCATTGATATTTCGCATCGCCCCGAAAACCATGACCGGCATCGATTCATCATAATACGCCAGCATTCGCAATTCGACCCAAAGATAATCGATTCCATTCTTGCCGCGCATGCGAAATTTCTGAACGATTCGACGCACTTCGCCGGGACTTCCATTCGAATACAGCGCGTCAATATATGTATCAAGATGTTCCTGATCATCCTTGTGAATCAAACCGGTGTAAAAATTTGTTGACGCCTGCTCAATCCTCTGCTCAAAACCGAACGGAGTGTCTTCCATTGATTCTTGAAATTCCAGCACGTCGCTCACGAGATCCCACTTGAAATAGAAAAGATGCTCGAATTCGCGGAGCTGTCGCATTACATTTCTATCAAACTCAATTGGTATCATTGCCATCCCTTGCCTCTGAAAAATCCACTCCAGAATTTTTTCGGAAGTATATCGAAATTGCGAATTTAATTCAATCTGATTTGAAATCTGAAAAGTTCTCGAAAAATGTAAAATATATGATAGAATTCGCTCGCAATCTGAAATAAGGAGTGACGCTTTTGTCTGCAGTCAATACAAAAATTGTCGTGGCAATCGATGGTCCAGCGGGAGCAGGAAAATCGACTGTCGCAAAGATTTTGGCGGAGAAACTTCATTGTACGTATATCGATACTGGCGCAATGTATCGAGCTGTTGCGTTTGAAATTCTCGAAAAATCCAAAAATCCTACGGAGGATGAAATCGAGATTCAAGCTCAAAAAATTCTCGAGGATTTTCAAATCGATCTGAAATTCGAAAATGGAATGACTCGAGTTTTTGTGAATGGACGAGATATTTCCGAAGAAATTCGAACTCCTCGAGTGTCTCAACTCGTTCCATATGTCGCGTCGATCGATTTTGTCCGCGAGAAATTGGTAGATCTGCAACGGAAAATGTCTCGAAATCAATCTGTCGTTTTGGATGGAAGAGATATTGGAACAGTTGTCCTTCCTGATGCAAATGTGAAAATCTTTTTGACAGCATCGATCGAGGAGCGAGCGCGTCGAAGATTCGAGGAGTTGAAATCGAAGGGAATTGAATCGGTTGACTTGGAAACTTTGCAGCGAGAAATTGCAGCTAGAGATCGAGCAGATATCGAGCGAAAAATTTCTCCATTGAGACAAGCTCCAGACGCGATTCGAATCGATTCAACGAATGACCGGATCGATCAAGTTGTCGCGATGATTCTCGAGCAGTGTGAATTGATTAGGTGACGCGATGTTTTATTGGTTTATGCAGCGATTTCTGCGAATCCTGTTTCGACTATTTTTCAAAACGGAGATTCGCGGAATGGAAAATGTCCCGTCAGATGGCAAAATCATTCTAGCGGCAAATCACATGAGCAATTGGGATCCTCCATTTCTAGCCTGTTTTCTCGAGCGACCTGTCTATTATATGGCAAAACAGGAACTCTTTGAAAATCCAATATTCGGCGGAGCGATTCGCGCGTTGCATGCATTTCCAGTAAAGCGCGGAGAATCAGATCGCGGTGCGATTAAAATTGCGCTGGGAGTTTTGAAATCCGGCGAATGTCTTGGCATTTTTCCAGAAGGAACTCGATCAAAAACTGGAGAAGTTCAAAAAGCTGAAGCTGGAGTCAGTTTGATTGCAGCAATTAGTCAAGCTCCGATTGTACCTGCCGCAATTGTCGGGACAGATCAGATGAAGATTTCTCGAAAACTTTTTCTGATTTTTGGAAAACCGATGCAATTCGAGGGCAAAAAAAATGACAAAGTCGCAATGGAAAAATTTTCCGATGACTTGATGAATGAAATTCGTCGTCTCAAAAATTCTGTTAATGTGTAAATTTTTCGAGAGGTGATCGATATGCGCGTCCTCCTCGCCGAAGACGATGAGCGTTTGGGAAATCTCACGCAATATATGTTGAAACAAAACGAAATCAGTGTCGAATGGATTAAAAACGGCACAGAAATTTTCGAATATGCGATGTATGCAGATTATGATATCTTGATTCTCGATTGGATGATGCCCGGCGAATCTGGAATCGAGGCCTGCCGTCGACTTCGAAAAAATGGATATGAAAAGGCAATTTTGATTCTCACCGCTCGCGATGGTGTTGAAGATCGCGTGACAGGTCTGGATGCTGGTGCTGATGATTATTTGACAAAGCCTTTTGAATTCGCTGAATTACTGGCGAGACTTCGAGCACTTGCACGTCGCAGTACTCAAAAGATTCAGCAGGAGATCATTGAATTTGGATCTTTCACGCTGAATCGCACTGCAAAAATTTTGAAGAAAAAGGATCAAGTGATTCAACTTTCTCCGCGCGAATTTCAAATTTTCGATTTGCTCGTCCAAAACATCGGAATCGTTGTGCCGCGCGATGTCTTGCTCGATAGAATTTGGGGCTATGAATCGGAAGTTTCATCGAACAACATCGATTCGTATATGAAAATTTTGCGAAAGAAAATCGAGCCAGGCGATGGAAAAGTCTTGATTAAAACCGTTAGAGGCGTCGGCTATCGTCTGGAAGCGGAGTAAATGGGGATATTCAAGCGCAGCAGAATGCGGCTCACGATTGCATATTCAATCGTGATGTTTGTATTTCTCTCAGCTCTAATCAGTCTCGTCTACAAAGCAATGGATTGGTCGATTTTTTCTGAGCAGGAAAAAGAGATTCGCGAGATGGCAGAAAATATCGCGACGACGCAGAATTATTACAATCAGCGACCGGATTTGAGTTTTGACGAGAATCAGATCTATCGAAACTCCAATGATCGATTATTTTTTTACATTTTCGACGAAAATCGACGTCTATTGAGTTTTTCGCGAGCAACATTTCGAATCGAGCCGTTTATCCTCGATGTAATTTCAAAATGGAGTCTACGTGAGAATTCAGTAGGAATTTTTGCGAAAGCGAATGAGCAGGGACGAAGCACTCGAGTCATGATGACGAGCCGAAAGATCGATGGCGGACGAGTTCCTCAAACTGTTTATGTTGGAAAAGATGTCACTGCACTTTATTCCGGAATGCAAAAAGCTATCTATATAATGATATTTTTAGCATTCATCGCGCTAATTCTGTCGCTGATTTTTGGGTATTTTCTTGCGGGGCGGGCGATGAAACCAATCGAGCAGGCGTATGAACGTCAACGGCAATTCGCGGCAGATGCGTCGCATGAACTTCGAACACCGCTTGCAGTTGTCATGGCGTCTGCAGATCTGTTGATGAATGATCCATCGATACAAAATCCATTTTTGAAACAAGTTATCGAGGACGTTCGCGATGAAGTTAAAAAGATGACGCGACTTGTATCGGATTTGTTGACGGTGATTCGTTCAGAAAACAACGCGTTGAGCTTAAATATTCAGCGTTTCGATTTGAGTCAAATCATTGAGCAGCAAGTTCGAATCATGCAGCCACTCGCCGAGCAAAAACAGATCGACTTGCGATCGATCGATCTCGAATCGGTTGAAGTTCCATGCGATGAGCAAAAAATGAAGCAACTCGTATTGATTCTCGTCGATAATGCCGTGAAATATACGCCAGATGGTGGAAGTGTCACGGTGAAAATGTGGCAGTCACGCGGTAGAGTCAATTTCAGTGTCGAGGATACTGGAATTGGAATCAAACCGGAGGATCGAGAGAAAATTTTCGATCGATTTTACCGAGTTGACAAGGCGAGATCTCGAGCAATGGGCGGAAATGGATTAGGATTAGCGATTGCGATGGAGATTGTTCAGCTTCATCAGGGCGAAATCGATGTAGAATCGGAATTTGGGCACGGAACGAAGTTTATCGTCTCACTTCGAACGAAACTCAAAGGAGGAATTTGATTGCGCGTCAAACTTTTATCGCACACAAATGATCCAGAAAAAATTGTTGCAGCGGCGGCAAGATGTTGTTACTCGAATGACGATCCTGACAATCTGCTTGAATCGCTGACAGATGATCGCGTTGAAAAATTCCTCTCGAAACTTGTCGAAATGAAACATGAATCGCCATTTGAACACGCGTCATTCACATTTTCAATCAGCGGAGTCTCTCGAGCACTGTTAGCTCAAATCACTAGACATCGCGTCGCAAGTTTTTCTGTCAGAAGTCAAAGATATTGCGAGTTCAAAGATGCAGACTTTGTACTTCCAGATTCAATTTCTCGAGATCCTCGAGCGTCTGAAATTTATTTGGAATCGTTGAAAAATCTGAAATCAACTTACGATTCGCTTTTGGAATTTGGAATTCCCAAGGAAGATTCGCGAATGATTCTTCCAAATGCCGCGGAAACATCGATGGTTTTGACAATGAACGCTCGAGAATTGCTGCATTTTTTCTCGCTCAGATGTTGCTCGAGAGCTCAATGGGAAATTCGAGCTGTCGCAAATGAAATGTTGAAACTCGTCAAAAATGTCGCGCCAAATCTATTTCGTCGAGCCGGTGCAAACTGCATTCGACTGGGATATTGTCCGGAAGGAAAGATGTCTTGCGGCAAATTTCCAACGCTCGAGCAAATTTTGAATGATTTTAATGAAAGGAAGTCGAATCAATGATCTCAGATCAGCGCGGCTTCACTCTAATCGAAGTGCTTGTAACTGTGACAATTCTCGGAATCATGGCGGCTATCGCAATTCCGAGATTCGATAACGCGACAGCTCTTGCAAATACAGCCAAGATTCAATCTGACTTGCAGACAATCGATTCAGCAATCGTGATGTATCAAATGGAAACTGGCTCAAATCCTACAACGCTCGCGAATTTATCGAATTATCTTACTGACGCGACGAATCTAAAACCGCCAACTGGAAAATGTTTCATGCAAAATTCTTCTTCATCGAATGTGCCGGCAGATTCATATACAATCACGACAACTGATCCGATTCGCGCTCAATGTGGTGCTGGAAATACTTCCGATAAATTTGGACGAGCATCGAATTAAAATGCAAAATGAATTTGAACCTCAAGACTTTTCAATTTCAATGATTCGCGCAGAGTCAAAATGGATTCTGTTCGCGATGATTATACTGTTTCCAATTCTATGCATCCGCGCCCGATCTTGGGGAATGCTCGCGGCGGAAGTTGTCTTTACGATTTGCATTCTAATCGTGAGTGTCCTCGATTTGCGATACGGAATGATTTTCGATAAATTCCTGTTGCCGATGGGAATTCTAGCGATTGGATTTTCGCTTGCAGGATTCATCATCCCGTTTCATCGAGGAATCATTGCGGCAATTCTCGGCTATTTACTTCTATTCATCGTGAGAATGGTGAGCAGCGGCGGACTTGGCGGCGGCGATGTCAAATTTGCATTTGTGTTAGGATTATGGCTCGGCGGAAAAGGATTGATTGTCGCGTTGTTTTTAGCATTTACAGTTGGAACGGTCGCGTCATTGATTTTCGCACTGAAATTTCGATCGCTGAAAATCGCAATTCCATTCGCACCATTCCTATCACTCGGCGCGGAACTTGCATTTCTATATCAACGCGAATTGATTGAAATTTATCGATCTTTTTGGTAGGAGAACTCCATGAGATTCACTTTTAAAGCCTATAATTCGTCCGGCAAGATTGTCAATGGTGAAATCGATGCGGAAGATCATTTCACGGCACTCAATATCCTCCGCGCAGATAATTTGTCAATTGCAAAACTTGAATCACAAACTAAAAAACGTCACAGTTTATGGCATCGCGATGTCAGTAAACATGTGGCGTTCTTTTTTCGACAATTGGCGGTGCTCGTTGATTCAAGCACTCTCGAAGAATCGCTGGCGGCAATGAAATCTCAGCGTGACAATCAATTTCTGTTTGAGTTGACAATTTTTTTGCATGATCAAATTTCGAATGGACGAAAATTTCACGATGCGCTCGAAAGATATAATTTCGACAGGACAGAAATTTTTTCCGAATATGTTATCGGAATGGTTAGAGTTGGTGAAGAATCTGGAAAGCTGCAGCAGATTTTTGAACTTCTTGCGAATTTTTTGGAGAAAGATTTTATCCGTCGTGAAAAATTTCAGTCGTCACTGATTTACCCCAAAATGTTATTTGGAATTGCACTTGTCGCGATGGGATTTCTGCTGACTTTCATCCTGCCGACGTTCGCGAATCTATTCGAAAGTTTTCATGCGGAACTTCCACTTCCGACGCGAATTCTATTGACGCTCGGAAATTTTTTGTTCGATTATGGATTTCTGATTTTCGCCGCGATAATTGGATTAATCATTGCATTTGAAATTTTATACCGTCGCGAGGATTTTCGTCTAATTTTTGATCGATTCAAGCTGCAAATTCCGATTCTCGGTGAGCTTGAGCGTCAAATTGCGTGTATGTATATATTTCGCGCACTGGCAGTGATGCTTGAAAGCGGCATGCCGATTGACGAGGCAACGAAAATTCTTTATAAAATCCCGCCAAATCGATTTTTTCAAAAGATTCTCCGCGAATTTCACGATCAAATTTTGCATGGTTTAGCGATTCCGAAATTTTTTGATCGTCAGCAGATTTTTCCAAGATCGCTTGTGAGTTTGATTCATGCGGGATATCAAGGTGGCAAGCTCGAAGAAATGTTTCAAAAATGCGGCGATTATTGCGAGTTGAATGCTGAAAATTTATCAACGCGAATGCAATCAATGATCGAGCCGATTTTGATTCTATTTCTAGCTGGCATGATTTTTACATTCGCAAATTCAATCGTATTGCCACTTCTCGATGCCATGACGCAGATTGGGAGGTGAATCATGCAACGAGGATTCTCTTTAATTGAAGTAATTATATTCTGCTTTGGAATTTCAATTTTGACAGCTGTCATACTTCCAAGAGGATTAGAGTTTTATCAACGAACAATGATGTACACTGAAACTCAAAGACTTCATACAAATTTGCGACTTGCGCAGGATTTAAATTCGACAGTGACTTCTGAAATTGGATATTTAGATTTTCCTTCAATTAACGACAAGTCTGGTGAGGTTAGATTTCAAATCGATTCAAACAGGCATGGATATTATTTGACTGAAAAAAATTTAATGTATAAAAAAATTTTGCATCAACAATTTCCGCGCTGGATGAGTATATCTATGAATTCAATATTACCAATTTACTTTATGAAATCTGGAACGCTTGCAAATCAATCTCGCACGACAATAACTCTAAATCGCGATGAATCAATGAGTTTTGGTGAGAAATATCATATAATCTTGCATGACAATGGAAGAATTCGTGCAGATTTTAGATATCCAAACGGAAATTAAAAAGATCCTCGATCTGAAAAATGATCGGGGATCTTTTTTTGTTCGGTGAATTAATGAGATGAATCATTCACAATAGAAATTCGTTTTCTGAAAATCCAATACGTGAATCCTTGATAAATCAAGACAATCGGGACGAACACTCCTGCGGCGATTGTCATAAGTTTCAATGTGTGTTCAGTCGACGATGCATTGTAAATTGTCAAACTCCAGTCTGAACTTAATGACGAAGACATCAGATTCGGAAAAATTCCGGTGAAAACTGCAGTTGTGAAAAAAATTATCGCAATCGAGCCGGAGAAAAATGCTAATCTGTCATTGATATCGCCGATGCATTTCAAGGCGAAAAACAGAGATCCAGCGGCTAAAATGAATAATACTAGAGAAATTGGCTTATCGTTGAGGATAGATGTTTTCATCCAAATCGCAGCGAGTAAAAATACACAGCAGCCGATTGCAGTTTTTCCAAATGACGCCGCCATTGATCGAAGTTTATGAATAAATTTTTCGTCCTGCATACGAAGAGATGCAAACATTGCGCCATGTGCTAAAAAAATTGCGACAAATGTCAATCCGCCAACAATTGCGGCAGGTGTTACAAGATCTAAAAATGTTCCGCTGAATTGAAATCCTTTGACGATCGGAAGTCCAAGCATTAAATCTGCAACGACAACTCCCCATAAAAATGCAGGAATATAACTTCCGAACGCGATTGCCCATTCCCAGCGAGTTTTCCAGGTTTTCGAATCGATTTTGCCGCGCAATTCAAACGCAATTCCGCGAAGAATCAATGCGACAAGCATTAAAAACAGTGCGAGATAAAACGCTGAAAACATTGTCGCGTAGACATGTGGAAATGCTGCAAACATCGCGCCGCCTGCAGTTATCATCCAAACTTCATTGCCATCCCAAACCGGAGCGATTGAGCGAATCAATTGATCGCGCTCCGATTCATCCTTGACAATTGGTAAAAGCATTCCAACTCCATAATCGAATCCCTCGAAGAAAAAAAATCCTGTGAATAGCACTGCTATCAATACAAACCAAACAATCTGCAGCGTCTCGAGCATCAAGATTCACTCCTTTCATAAACAATTTCGAAAGTGCGAATGAATCTCACCGCGGCGTAAATTGCGAGAATCGCGATGATTGTATATAAAATCGTGAATCCGATAAGCGTCAACAGCACTTGATTCGTCGTGATATTTGGCGACAGCGCGTCAGTCGTTTTCTGCAGACCGACAACAATCCATGGCTGGCGGCCGACTTCCGCGATATACCAGCCGACGGTGTTTGCGATGAATGGCAGCGGCAGAATCAGCGGAATGAATCGCAAAATTTTTTCGAGCATCGATTTTCTCTTCCAATATAGAAGGATAATCAATCCCGCGACGCTGATCAATGCTCCGCCCGATGCAACCATGATTCTGAAACTCCAAAACAGACTTCGAACTGGAGGAGTATAATTGCCTTTTCCAAAATTTTCTTCCGATTCAGCTTGAAGTTGATTGATTCCGCGAATCTCTCCATCGAATTTGTTGTAAACCATAAATGAAAACAATCCCGGCACAGTGATTTCGGAATTATTGCGGCGTTCAGTTTGATTGACATCGGCGATAATTGCGAATGGAGCAGGATTTTCAGTCTCCCATAACGCTTCGATTGACGACAATTTCATCGGATTCGCCTGCGCTAAATATTGAGTATGCATGTGTCCAGAGCCCATTGTTCCAAGAATTCCAAATCCTAGATAAATTGCGCCGGCGATCAAGCATTTTTCAAACGGCTCGCGAGAATTTTGAACATGTAAAATCTTCCAGGCACAAATCGCGACAATAAAAGTTCCAGCCGTCGAAATTCCTGCAAACATCGCATGAGAATATTCACCAATAACATATGGATTCGTTATCAATTCAGAAAAACTTTTCAATACAACTCTGCCATCTTCAAGCTCAAAGCCAACTGGATGCTGCATAAATGCATTGGCGACTAGAATCCAAAATGCTGAGATACAGCTTCCAATCGCGACGAGCCAAATCGTCAAGCAGTGAATTCTCGGTGAGAGTTTATCACGTCCAAAAATCCAAAGTCCCATGAATGTTGATTCGAGAAAAAATGCTGTCAATGCTTCGAGTGCCAGCGGTGCGCCAAAAATATCTCCCATGAATCGTGAGTATTCAGACCAATTCATACCAAAATGAAATTCGAGAACGATTCCGGTGACAACTCCCATCGCGAAATTGATCACAAAAATTTTTCCAAAAAAATCGATAAGTCCTTTGAGATAAGTTTTCCAGGGATCAAGGATTGTTCGAATGTAAGCCGTTTCGAGAATCGCGATGAAAAATCCTAATCCAAGCGTCAGCGGCACGAATAGAAAATGAAAGCTTGTTGTCATTGCGAATTGTAGACGCGATATAAATAGAGCATCCAAATTCATCCCTCCAATCAAATTTTTATCGATTCTATCAAAAATTTTTCGCGCGTGATAGAATCAGTCGAGCAAAAATCGGGAGGGATTTCGATGCAGCATATGTGTGTGATTGAAGTCATCGATAAGAAGGTTTTTCCAGATTTTCAGCAAAAATTCTTGGCAGATCCGAAATCTGGCGCGTGTCCATTCTACAACGTCGGCGATCGATTCGTCTTTCGCCGCTATGGAGATGACGATACATTTTGGACAATCGGCAAGGGATCTCAATGCGCGGAGGCATGGGATTGTATCAGCCGATACATTTATACAGCGTTGCAGGGTGGATCGATCATGCGTCATTGGACAAATGACGAACGAATGATGATCGCTTGCTGCAATGATGGAACGCGTCCAGTGATTTTCAAAATCGAGCGGCTCGATTATTTCGCGATTTATCTCGATGAAAATCCAAGTGAAATCGATGTAAAAGATTCGCTGAAAAATGTCGAGGGAATTTTGAGCGTCAATTCATACAAAGATTTTTTCGAAGTTGTCATTGATTCCCACAATCCCATTATTAATGAGGGAAAAATTCGTGAGGCGATCGAAAAATCTAGATTCAAGATCGATCGAATCGATTGAGGAGAGTTGCGATGAAAAAATTGATCGCTGTCAATGGAAGTCCGCGAAAAAATTGGAACACTGTTGAATTGTTGAAAAGTGCGATGCTCGGTGCGGAAGATGCTGGCGCGGAATCGAAATTGATTCATCTATACTCGTTGAATTTCAAAGGCTGCACGAGTTGCTTTGCATGCAAAATCAAGACACGTGAGCATGGATTTTGCGCGATGAAAGATGATCTGTCGTCAATTCTCGAAGAAATCAAAACTGCCGATGCGATAATTTTCGGCTCACCGATTTATTTCATGAATTTATCCGCTGGAATGCTGGCATTTCTCGAGCGGCTTTTCTTTTCAAATTACATCTACAGTCAAGAAATTCCGAGTGTCTTTCCAAAAAAACTTCCGAATGCATTTTTTCTCACGATGAATATGACTGCAGAAAATTTTGAGCGATTCAAGATGAATGAGCGATTGAATTTCTATTATTTTTCCGCGGAACGAATTTTGAAATCGCGTTCGAAAAAGCTCATGGCTTATGACACAGTTCAATTCAAGGATTATTCGAAGTATGAATCCTCGATTTTTTCGGAAGAAGAAAAGCATCAATATCATGATGAAACATTCGAAAAAACTTTGGAGGATGCTCGGAGAATAGGTCGCGAATTGATTCAGATTGATTGACTCGAACTAAGTTGGAATAAAAAATTGAAATTCTCTCGCGAAATATGAATCAAATTCATCGCGAAAAAGTGTTGAAACCGATATTCGTTATGCAGAATATAAATTGTGAAATTTGATTTATGAAAAATTTTCTCGCAGCTATTTACAAACTCGGAAGGATGTGATATTTTCTCCCGCGTGCTAGGAATCAGGGCACGCAAATCGCGGGGTGGAGCAGTCGGTAGCTCGTCGGGCTCATAACCCGAAGGTCATAGGTTCAAGTCCTATCCCCGCAACCAATCGCTGATGTAGCTCAGTCGGTAGAGCGTATCCTTGGTAAGGATAAGGTCACCAGTTCAATCCTGGTCATCAGCTCCATATAGAGGCGGCATAGCTCAGCTGGCTAGAGCATTCGGTTCATACCCGAAGTGTCCGGAGTTCAAATCTCTGTGCCGCCACCATACAGCCCGAGGAGGGCTTTTTTATTTTGCTCAATTTCAGATTCGATAAAATTTTTCTGATATCGAAATCAGCTCCAATTCTTGAGATTTTATCAGACGCTCGGTCAGCTCCCCTTCCTTGAAATCTTTGATTATCGGGAAGAATGTTGATTCCTGCTCTCGATTCATCCGCGGAATTTATACTGATTTTCGATTCTAGTCTAAATTTGATTCGAATCTGTGAGAGAAACAGATTTTTTTCGCGGCTTCGGACATTTTTACCACTGATTTTTCGATTTCCCGAAGTTTGTAAAAATTTCTCGATATATTTTTTAATTAGCGATCCCCAAAAATTTTTATACTGTTTTCTCGATTTCAGTCTAAATTTGTTCCGAAGTCGTGGAAAATTCTTGATTCGAAAGGAGAATCCCGATGCGCACCGCCATCACTCTCAGTTGCACGGAATGCAAACGCCGCAACTATCAGAAAGACAAAAACAAAAAAAATACTCCAGACCGTCTCGAATTGAAAAAGTATTGCCGATTCTGCAAAAAACACACTCTCCATCGAGAGACGAAATGATCTCTCACGAGGTGACGCGCTTGGAAGAACAAAAAGATTCTGGATTTAACTTGAAACAATTTCTCACGGAAGTAAATTCCGAGATGAAAAAAGTTTCATGGTCAACCAAGCAGGAACTCGTTTCATACACAGCCGTCGTCGGAATTGCTGTCGTGATTGTTTGTGCCTTGATTTGGATTTGTGACACCGTTTTCGCCAGATTGTTCACTCTTTTCCTTAGCTGAGGAGGATTCCGATGGAAGAAGAAAAAAGTGTACGCGCGTGGTATGTGATTCATACTTATTCCGGCTATGAAAACAAAGTCAAAGCGAATCTCGAACATAAAATCGCTGCGCAAAATCTTCAAGACAAAATTTTCGATATCGTCGTGCCAATGGCTGATGTCAATATCATTGACAAAGACGGCTCAGAAAAATCTGTCCGCCGAAAATTGTTCCCTGGATATCTGTTAATCGATATGATTGTCGATCCAGGCACATGGTATGTCGTTCGAAATACTCAAGGCGTCACTGGATTTGTCGGTTCAGAAAAAAAGCCGATTCCATTGACTGACGAGGAACGCGACAAAATTCTCAATCCGCAGGTCGAAATCAGTAAACCAGATTTTGCAGTCGGTGACAGAATTCGAATCACTTCCGGCTGGATGGAAGATTACACTGCGACAATTCAATCAATCGACGTCGAAAATCAATCGATTCGCGTTTTGATCAAAGATAAACCGTTCGATTTGGATTTCGATCAAGTCGAAAAAATTTGATCCACGAAAGGTGGTGAGATTATGGCGAAGAAAGTTATCAAGATGGTTAAACTTCAAGTTCCAGCGGGCAAAGCGACTCCAGCTCCTCCAGTAGGTCCTGCGCTCGGTCAAGCTGGAATTAACATCATGTCCTTCGTGAAGGAATTCAACGATCGCACCGCGCAGCAGGCAGGATTGATTATTCCTGTCGAAATCACCGTTTTTGAGGATCGTTCCTTCACTTTTATCACCAAAACTCCTCCAGCGGCAGTTCTCCTCAAAAAAGCGGCGAATATCGATAAAGCTTCCGGCGAGCCGAATAAAACGAAAGTTGCAAAACTTCCGCGCGCTAAAGCTCAAGAAATCGCTGAACTCAAGATGAAAGATCTCAACGCAGCAGACGTTGAAGCTGCAACGCGAATGATTGAAGGAACTGCAAGAAGCATGGGAATCGAAATTGTTTGAGAAAAAATTCTTGACAAATCGATTCAAATGTGATCTCAAGGAAAAATTTCCGTGGAAGATTTCAAAAATTTTTTGAGATCGTTGACCACAAGGAGGATTTTCAGTGGCAAAGAAGGGCAAAAAGTATCAAGATGCTGCGAAACTCGTTGACGCATCGAAACTCTATCAAGTCGGAGAAGCGATTGATCTTTTGAAACAGTTCAAAGTCGCAAAATTCGATGAGACGGTCGAGCTCCATGTGCGGCTTGGCGTCAATCCAAAATATGCAGATCAACAGGTTCGCGGCGCAGTTGTTTTACCGAATGGAATTGGCAAGACGAAACGCGTTTTAGTCTTTGCAAAAGGCGAGAAAGTTTCTGAAGCTGAATCGGCAGGAGCAGATTTTGTCGGCGGCGAGGAGCTTGCAGAAAAAATTCGCGGCGGCTGGATGGATTTCGATGTCGCGATTGCAACTCCGGACATGATGGGCGTCGTTGGTAAACTCGGAAAAATTCTTGGTCCTCGCGGATTGATGCCGAATCCAAAACTCGGAACTGTCACGATGGATCTTGCCAAGGCTATCAACGAGGCGAAAGCAGGCAAAATCGAATATCGCACCGATAAAGCGGGAAATGTTCATTGTCCAATCGGCAAAGTTTCATTCGACGCTGATAAAATCTTGGGCAACTATCAAACTTTGATGGATGCTCTGATTAAAGCAAAACCTGCAGCGGCTAAAGGACAGTATGTGAAATCAATCACTCTGACCGCAACAATGAGCCCAAGCGTTCATCTCGTTTTGAACTATTGACAACTGAATAATCGGATCGCAGACAGCGAGTTGATTTTATATCGTAAAAATAAGTAAAAATCTCGCCGAGATCGAATGGTACTTTGAAGTCCTTCGGCTCGAACTGCGTCCCGAAGGATTTTTTAGTTCCTTAATCTCGTCAAGGAGGTGAAAATGTTGTCCGCTAAACATGACAAACCTATTTCCGACAAGAAAAAAGCGATTGTTGCGGAACTCGAAAGTGAGTTGAAAGACGCGAAAGGTGCAGTCTTCACAAGTTTTAAAGGCTTGACCGTCGCGATGGATACTGATCTTCGACGCCAGCTTCGCGCTGCTGGAGTTTCTTACAAAGTTGTCAAAAATACAATGGTGAGAATCGCGGCAGACAATATCAATCTCAGCGGAATCGATTCGCATCTCGAGGGAACTACCGCGTTTGCATTTTCCAAAGACGATGCAGTTGCGCCGGCGAAAGTCATTTGCGATTTCATCAAAAAGAATCGCCTTGAAGATGCAGGAATTCTCACGGTGAAAGTTGGACTTGTCGAAGGAAAAGTTATCGATGCAAACGGTGTCAAAGCTCTTGCAGCATTGCCATCGAAAGAAGTTCTCATTGCGAAACTTCTTGGAACGATGCAAGCTCCAATCGCAAATACAGTTGGAGTTCTTTCTGGAATCCTTCGCAAACCGCTTTATGTTCTCAACGCTATCGCAGAAAAGAAATCAGCGTAAAAATTTGCGCATGAAATTTTGGAGGTAAAATCATATGACTAAAGAAGAAATCATCCAGGCTATTGAAGGCATGACAGTTCTCGAACTCAGCGAACTCGTCAAAGCTCTCGAAGAAAAATTTGGCGTCTCGGCAGCAGCTCCAGTTGCAGTTGCAGCAGCAGCTCCAGCAGGCGGCGATGCAGCTCCAGCGGAAGAGAAAACTGAATTCGACGTCATTCTCAAAGAAGTCGGCGACAAGAAAATCAACGTCATCAAAGTTGTCCGCGAACTCACTGGTCTCGGCTTGAAAGAGGCTAAAGCTCTTGTCGATGGTGCTCCTGGCGCAGTCAAAGAGAAAGTTTCCAAAGCGGATGCTGACAACTTCAAAGCAAAACTCGAAGAAGCTGGCGCAACAATCGAGATTAAGTGATTTTTCTCGAATCAATTCCGAATCAAAAAGATCCGGGGATCAACGCGATCCTCGGATCTTTTTTTATTTGTGTTATGAAATTTTGCAGCGCGATAGGAGAATTTCGACAACCTGTTCAGATGCTTTTCTAATTGCGTTATGAACATTTTCCTTTGAAACTTTGACAGTTCCAATCATCAACAAATCTCCACCAACGCTCGAGCTTTTCGATTTTCCTTCACCTTTAGCCGCCATCAAAATTTTTCCAGTTTCAACATCCATTAATCTCGCGACGACATGCGCTTTAATCGATCGCAATTTGACATTCGCAACGATATTCGCGCCATCCTCGCCATTCACAATATCGACAACGTTTCCATAGATCAAATATCTGACGCCAAGAATTTCGCCGATTTTTTTTGCCGTGTCTGGATCGATTATGCCGACAGGTTTTTTATCGAGCATTTCTTTATCGATAATGTTGAAATTTTTTTCGACAAGCTTTTCGATGATGTAATCGCTCGCAACAATTCCAACATTTCTATCGTCGGAAGTTCCTGCATGAGATCCAAAATCCATGACTGCAAAATTTTCATTCCGATCGATTTTGACTTCCGCTTGAGCTTGAGAAAATTGCAGAATAAATATCGCCGCAATTATCCATGTGAAAAAATTTTGCATTGATCACTCCAAAAACAATTTGTAACGATCTTCGATAAGTGTATCGACAATTTTTTGAGTTGCATCATCCATCGCTTGCGAATACATTTCTGAAGTTAATTTTGTAGTTCCAATTTTGATAAACAAGCCGACTTCAGTTTTAGTTTGAGTTTTTTTACCGACAACTCTCTTTCCCCAGACAACTTCACCGGTTGACGCGCGAATCACTCGAAGATCGACTTGAACGCCGATTCCAGATACTGTTTGATCAAATAAAATTGGCGAATTGCTGCCAGAGGCTAGTGAAAGTGCGTTTCCGATACCTCTTCCAATAGCTTCGCCATCGACATCTTCCCACGCGCCGCTTCCTATGTTGACGAGAGTTCCTTGAATCAAATATTCTGCGTTGTGAGCTCGACCGATTTTTGAAGTGATTTCCGGCGAAATAATTTGACCGACTTTAGCAGTTGCGAGAGATTGAGCATATTTGTCATTAAATCCTGATCCCTCAAAAAGATTGTTCAGATTTCCACTGTTAATTGCATGATAGACGTCGGAAATCTCGCGAAGTCGAATATCGAACAGTTGTGATTCAATATTGTAATCAATCGGTTTTGATTCAACGAGATCGAATTTTCCACTCGCCAAAAGCTTTTCAACGACCAGATCACTCAAAACTGACGCGGAATCGATGTTGTGAAATCGAGTATCGTTTTCGAATCTCACGAGAACGCATGTTGGTGACGCTTCAACTTGCGAGGAGAAAATCGATGCAGCTGCAAAAACTCCCGCGAGAATTTTTTTGAGATTCATTTCGATTCCTCCTCAGATTTTTTTGATTTGGCTTTCAAAGTGTCGGGAAGTTTCAGCAGTGATTGATCTGGAGTTGCCGAGAATTCTGTAAACTTGATAATCGTCTTTTCATATCCAGTTCGTCCATCGAGATTATTTGCATATGCGACGATCTTGGCAGATTTCAATTCATCCCCATCGAAATAATATCGAATCGCATGGAAAATTCCGTTCTCATTCGAAACATAATCCTCATAGTTCGTTCCATTGTCCAAAGTTCCCGCGTCGAAATATTTATAATTTGGAGTGAATGCAGTTTGAATCACTCGAGACGGCGGGAGAATTGGGAGCAGTGCTTTCGATAAATCTTTGCTTCCAAAATAATATTCCTCGATCATTGCGGTGTAAGTGTTTGCTTCGTCAGAATCTACATCGATTGACTCTATAGTTTTAGAGCCGGAAAACATTTTCCAAACTGATTTGAAATAATCGCCATCGGAATATTTTTTCTCATTCTTTTTGTTGACTGAATATTCAAAGTTGAAAATTTCGCCGTCTTTAACCAGTTTGCACAATCCACGTTCAGGAATTTGTATTTTATCGGAAATTTCGGCTTTCTTTTTTTCTGCATAATACGAAAGTTCGCGAACAAAATTTCTGCTTTGCTCGATATACCGATTTTCGCCGTCGAGCACAACAATTCCAGCATGCGGTTGATTTTCAAAAAACGCTATGGAATTTTGATTTGCCACAAGTCCTTTCTCAGTCAATTTTCCTTCTTTACTCATTTCACGCATTGGAGCTTGATCGATTTCGTATCGAATTGTCACTGAATTATTTTCGAGCATTTGACGATATCGATCGAGTTTTGCCGCCTCGGAATTTGATGCTGTCAAAAGAGCTGCGAGTGTGAGAGTTAAAACGATCTTTTTCATCACTTTTTACCTCCCAGCTCACCAATTTGTTCCGGCTGTTCAATAAGATCACTCATCGTTCCGATACTTGCATCGTAGAGTTTCAATTTTTGAGTGATCGAAAATGCAGTATCTGGAATTTCGTTTGTGAATTCTTGAATCAACAGTTCACGAGCCAAAGTTTCATGCCCGTTTCGAACAAAATATTTTTGAACATGAACGAGATCTCCATTGGAATCGTAGAGATAATTATATTTCCATTGCGCAATTATATCGCCTGCCATGTTTTTGATATCCAAAACATAAGTATCGCAATCGAGATCGTCTTTCTTTGAACTCTCGACAAATTGCGGTGCGGATTGTTTCAATGGATTATAATGGTAGATTGAATCCCAGCATAGAATTGCGATTTCTTGAGGAACTGCTAGATCGCGTTCGACAAAATCCCACTCTTGATCTGGCTCTAAATCTGGAGAATTGAGTTGATCTGCTGGCAAAACATATGCGCGAATCTCTTTGATTTTCACGTTATTTTTTGTGAGTTGACCAAGCCCCATAGCTTTATCCGCAAAACTAGCACCAGTTTTATATTCTGGAAGGAATCGATAATATTTTCCCGTCTTGGAATAACACTTCTGGATATTTCAAATTTCCTTCTTGTGTTGTCACCATTTTCCCTGTAGTAAGCCGCTCAGTGTCTGAGCGTTCGTTTGCAAATTCGAAGTAACTCATCATCAAATTTTCTTCGGAACTTGCAGATTCAGCCTCGCTTAATAAATCAGTCTTCGAGCCAAAGCCAAACAGTTTTGATCCGATTCCTTTTTTGATATTGGATTTAACGATTCGACGAACACGATTTCCATTTTCCGCGGCAATCGCAATTGGAGTTGAGCGGCTGACTGATTCTTTTCCTTTCTTGTTGACTGTTTTCCGCTGCGCCTGATATTCGACATAGAATTTTCCATCGCGGAACATTTGACGATAACGATCTGCGCTTGCATGTTCAGCCGATGCAGTTGAAAACATCATCGCTGACGCTGCGAGCATAGTTATCGCGGCTAGAATTTTTTTGTGCAATTTATAAACTCCTTCCAAAAATTTTTATGAATTAACGATCGATCGTGTCATGAATTGTAATATATTATCTTGAGATTAAAATGAATATTGATCCGCGCGGTTAAGTCTCACAAAATGAAAAAATCCCCGACAGATCTGTTGATCTATCGAGGATTTCATTTTTTATTTGTGTTAAGATATTGAAAAATTTTTGGAGTGATTCTATGCAGAAATTCATTGATAGATGAAAATTGAAATTTCGTTTATCAGAAATATTGATATCGCGCTCGATTCTTGAAAATGAAAATCGATGAAACTGTGACAGCCATGATTTCCGCAACAACTACTGACATCCAAATTCCATTGATTCCGAAAAATGTTGGGAGAATCAGAACAGAACTCGTTTCGAAAATCAATGTTCGAAGGAATGAAACTGCCGCTGAAATTTTTCCATTGTTGAGCGCGGTGAAAAATGCTGAAGTGAAAACTGAAAATCCAGACAGCAGGAATGCAAATGAAAAAATTCGAAATGCATGAATCGTGAGCTCTAGCAGATCTTTGTCATAACTCACAAACAGCATCGCGAGAGGATACGCTAGAATCTCTGCACTTACAAACATCGCGACAGCAAAAAATGCGATCATTCTCAAACTTTTGATCAATAAATTTTTCAGTTCGAATGAATTTTGTGCACCGAAGTGATAACTGACAACTGGAGAAACTCCAACTGAATAGCCGATGAAAATCGATTGGAAAACGAGATTTGTATACATCAGAATTCCATATGCCGCGACACCATTTTCTCCCGCGAATTTGAGAAGCTGAACGTTATAAAGCATCGAGACGAGTGAAGTTGCGATGCTTGTCATTAATTCAGACGATCCATTTGCGCAGGTTTGTAAAAGTGCCTGTGAATCGAAATGAGTTGAAGTCAATCGAAGAAGACTCGAATTTTCTCGCGCGAAATAGATCAATGGAAGAATTCCGCCGATCAATTGACTCAATGCCGTCGCGATCGCTGCGCCCTCGAGTCCTAAATCGAATCCGAGAATCAAGACTGCATCGAAAATCATGTTTGTGACTCCCGCGGCAACCGTGATATAAAATCCGAGCTTCGGTTTTTCTGCCGCTGGAAGTAAACATTGAAATTCAAACTGCAAAATTTGAACTGGAATCGCAAACATCAAAATTCTGCCGTATCGAACGCTCAAATCGAGCAGATCTCCAGTCGCACCGAGTTTTGACGAGACGATTGGAAGTAAAAAATATCCCGCGATTCCAAAAATGATCCCGCAAAAAATCGATAGATATACGAGCATCGAAAAAATCTGATTAGCCTTGATTCGATCGCCCTCGCCAATCGTTTTAGCTATCAATGCTCCGCCGCCAGTTCCAAATAAAAATCCAAAACAGCCGAGGAGCATCAGAAAAGGCATGATGAAATTTAGCGCGGTGAATTCGATTTTTCCGACGAAATTCGAGACAAAAAATCCATCGACAATTCCATACGCCGACGTGAAAATCAACATGAAAATCGAGGGAAATGTGAATCGACGAAGTTTCAGATAGCTGAAATGCTCCGACAGTTTAATCATGTCAAATCTCCTTCATCTGCGATTTCAATTCGACAGCGAATCGCTCGACGAGTTCAAGATAAATTTGAACTTCTTCCGGCGTCCAAGATTCAAAAATTCTCGTTTCGATTTCAAGAAGTTTCATTGCAGTTCGATTCGCTAAAATTTTTCCCGAATCAGTGAGTCGAACATTTTTGGTTTTTGGAGTAGAATTTTCAAGCTCGATCAAATTTTGCGATTCGAGTTTGCGAATTCCTGAATTGATTGTCTGCTTTGTTAATCCAGTGAGCCGGCGAATTTCTGTGAGTGGAGATTCATCGCCGACGTAACAAATCGTGTAGAGAATTTTGAGCTCGGTGTCACTCAATCCAAATTTCAGCGCGGCTTCGTGATAAAGTGAATCGATTTCGCCGATCAATCGATTATGACGCTTGACACTGTCAGAGATCTTCGGCATTGAAATCACCTTTTCGTCTGATTTGAGACTAAAATAGTCTTTATTCATACTTTTGTCAAAAACTTTTTGAGGAGAATTTTAAATGAATCTCGATAGCATTTTGGATTCTGAAACTCGACATTCGGGCGGAATCCATTTCACGAGCCGCGAGATAATTCATCAGACGATCGATCCTCTGCTTGCGAATCAGAATTTGGACGATGCAATTTTTTTCGATCCGGCGTGTGGATCTGGAAATTTTTTATTGGAGATTCTTCGAAGTTACAAAATTTCAGCGGATCAATTGATCGGAATCGAGTTGAATGACTTCAATGCATGCGTCGCGAGAGTCTCGATATTTCTCGAATCTAAAAAATTTCCGAAGATAATTCATGGAAATTCATTGCGAATCGATTGGAAAAAAATCGTTCGAGGAAAGAGAATTTATATTGTAGGAAATCCGCCATTTCTCGGTTATTCATTGCAAAATTTTGAGCAGCGATCAGATGTTCGAAGAATTTTTAATGGCTGGGGAAAATTTGATTATGCTGCATGCTGGTTCAAAAAAGCCGCTGAATTTATGATTGGTAAAAATTTTGAAACTGCATTCGTCGCGACGAGTTCAATTTGTCAAGGCGAGCATGTCAGTTATCTTTGGCAAAAACTTTTCGATCTCGGAATTAAAATCAATTTTGCGCGGAAGAATTTTCGATGGGATCTCGAGGCGAATGTTTATTGTGCGATTATTGGATTCAGTTTCATCGATCGCGCTCAAAAATTTATCGATGGCGTGGAAGTTCAAAACATCAATGGATATTTACTCGACGCGCCAAATATTTTCATCGAGCCGAGACGAGATCCGATTTGCGATGTGCCGAGGATGTTAAAAGGATCTCAGCCGACTGGAGATTTTTTTGTAGAGGAGAATTTTGAGCCGCATGAATTTGTCCGACCGTTGATTGGTGCGGAAGAATTTTTGAAAAATCGATCGCGATTCTGTTTATGGCTGAAAGATGCTCCTCAAGAAATTTTGGAAATTCCATCGATCAAATCGAAAATCGAATCCATAAAAAATTTTCGATTATCAAGCCCCAAAAAATCGACTCGAGATTCAGCTAAAACTCCATGGCTGTTTCAAGAAATCAGACAGCCCGCGACTCGATATCTAGCAGTCCCGCGAGTTTCAACATCGATTCGCGAATATTTGCCGATTGGATTCGTCGATTCAAAAGTCATTGTGACAGATGCATTGTTGATCGTTCCGAATGCAAATCTGTGGTTGTTTGGAATTTTATCCTCGAAAGTTCACATGGTTTGGCTGAAAATCGTTTGTGGAAGATTGGGAAATGGATATCGATATTCAGTGAGTGGAGTTTATAACAATTTTCCATTTCCAAAATTTGATCCACGAATTGAAATCAACGCTCAAAAAATTTTAGACGCTCGAGATTCAAATAGATCGCTGGCTGAATTGTATGATCCAAATTCGATGCCGATAGATCTTCGTCGAGCTCATGATGAAAATGATAAAATTGTCCTCGATTCATATGGATTCTCGGAATCTGAAATCGTCTCGAGATTGTTTGAAATGTATCGAGATCTCACAAAATAAAAAAAAGATCCACCGATCATTTTTCGATCGATGGATCTTTTTTTTGTTCAGAACTTGAATATTTAATCGCCGAGTATCTTACGAGGAATCTTTTTATTCAATGCGGATTTTATTGCTGAAATCACTTCAGATCCAAACTTTTTCTCCATCATTGAAAAATATTTATGATTATCGCGGAAATATGCATCGAAAGCATAATCACGGAAAGCAAGAATTTCCGCAGACGAGCAAAATTCGGTTGACAAAGGTTCAGTCTCATAACCGAGTTGAGCGTATCCGAGCCAACTGTCGGGCAATTTCACTCCATTAGCAACAGCCTCTTCGTAGAGTCGTGAACCAGGATAAGCCATTGTGCAATAGAAATTAGGCCATTCCCAACACAAATCGCGAGCCATTGCTAGATTTTCCATCATGCTAACAAGATCATCACCTGGAAGTCCAAACATCAAGTTGCCGCAAATATACAATCCAGCATCTTGAGTCATTTTAGTAACTTTACGAATATTTTCTTCGTCGAATTGAGCTTTTTGAACATTTCCGCGAATTCGCTTGTTTGCACTCTCGAAACCGTAACTCACCCATCTGATGCCTGCTTTGTAGAAGAGCTCCAGAAGTTCTTCATCGACAAGTTCCGTACGAGCAAATATCCAAACATTGATATCGTAACCGCGTTCGATTATTGCGTTGCAGATATCTACCGTATGTTTGCGATTGAAATTAAAACACTCATCAAACAATCTCAAATAATATGCGCCGCGATTCAGCCAATACTCAATTTCCGCCATAGTTTTTTCAACCGAACGAAGTCTCAAATTATTACGTCCGGAGAACTTTCCTACAGCACAGAATTTACAATGATAAGGACAGCCCAAGCTCGACATGAAAGTCCCATAAGTGTTACGTCGCGACATATCATCGAAAGCAAATTGAAAATGATTACGATAATTTACTTTTGGCAACAAATCAAAACCGTCATATGGGACTTCATCCAAATCCTTTATAACTTGCATGAAATTGTTGCCGTCAATTGTACCATCAGGCAGTTTATACCAGAGTCCCTTGATTTTTGGATAGGCCGACGGATCGCCAACTGCTTGTGCTAATTCGACAGCAGTATCGAGACCTTCTCCCAAAACGACAAAATCCATGTCCTCTTCTTGTAAAGTTTTTTTCGGTATAGCACTAACATGGTAGCCATAGCCGAAAATTGGAATATCGCAGACATTCTTTATGGCAGTAGCTAACACGCTCGCACCATGCATTTTCCAAGTTGATGCCGTGATATTAGTGCCAGCAACCACGATTCCGACGAGTTTTGGATTCAAGTATTTGACACGTTCAGCTGCAGTTTCTGGCGACAAGTCTTCTGCTTCAGCATCGATAAGAGTAACCGACAAGCCTTTATCGCGCAACCAGCCTCCAAGTATCGCCATCCAATACGGCGGTGCTGAGGCCAAATTCTCGCCGAGACTGTTGCTGTAAATGGCTTTTTTGTCATTTGGACTCAACAAAACGACATCGAGTTTTTTCACACACATACACTCCTTACATAGGAAATTATGCTCTCTGAATCCATCTTTTGTTGTTGATGAATCAGATCACGACCACCATATTCATGAACATAACCATTGGAAAGATCAAGTGCAAAACGTTTCACTCGAAGTTTCATGTCACAATCAGAAATCAATTCCAAAACGTGACTACCTATCCCTCCAATAAAAGTATGTTCCTCAAGAGTGATTAGATGATCAACATCAGCAAAAATCTCATGAAAACGATTTGGATCTAGCGGAAAGATACACGCATCGACAACTCCGATAGAAATATTCTGCTCTGCGAGCCTTAATGCAACTTCCAAGGCAGTCATGAGCATGTTGCCCGATGCGAGTAAAGTGATCTTTTCTATCGGACGAACAACTGACATTCCACTAGAGACGTGATCAGTGTTACCAATTAAATTTTCCTTCCCGTAACGATCCAAACGCACATAAACAGGTGAAGAGCTTTCCAGTGCAAGTTTTGCCAAAATTTTTGTGGTATCATTATCACTTGGTTGAAATATGCGCATATGCGGAAGAGTTCTCATAATTGCGATATCTTCAACAGAGTGATGAGTATATCCGGAATCTGAATAGGCAAATCCCGCGCCAACACCTACCAGCGTTATCGGTAGATTCATGCCCGCAACATACAATCTCGTCTGCTCAAAACAACGCATCGTAATAAACGGCGAGATAGCATAACAGAAAGGTTGTTTTCCTTCTAATGCCATTCCTGCTGCAACCAAAATCATATTTTGTTCAGAGATTCCCAACTCTATAAATTGAGATGGCAAATCGAGACGAAATTTATCCAATGAAGGCGCAGCAAAATCAGCCGACAAAATCACGATATCCCGATTATCCTTGGCAAGAGCATAAATCTCATTCCAAAAAACATCCCTCATAGCAGGCATAATTCTCACCTCCCGTTTAATTCAGCTCTTGCCTTGGAAAAAGCTTCAGCAGACTTTGGAGCCCAGCCATGACAAAGTGGTGTATTTTCAACTGAAATCAATCCATGAGCCTTGACGGTATCTGCAATAATGCAAAGCGGTTTCGATGATTTTCTGCAGCGAATTCGAGAAAGCACATTCAAAATTTCGTCGAAATTGTGTCCATCAATACACTCCACATCAAAACCAAATGCCTCCCACTTTTTATCGAGCGGTTCAATTCCCATTCTGTTCTCGATAAAACCAGTGCAACACATATGGTTATGATCGACAATTGCAATGAGATTATTCAACTTATAGAAAGCGGCATGCATAGCTCCTTCCCAAATCGCACCTTCATAACATTCTCCATCTCCGAGCAAAGCAAAAACCAGATGATTCTTGAGATCGAGTTTAGCTGCATGTGCCATTCCAACAGCGACTCCAAAGCCTCCAGCCAGCGAACCAGCATTAGCTTCAACGCCGGGCACTCGACCATCAACATGCACGCCACATATACTGCCTGCACTACCGAATCTCATCAACTCTTCTTTCGGAAAGAATCCCAGATCGGATAGAATCGAGTAATAAATTATCCCCGCATGTCCTTTAGACAGTATAAATCTATCGCGATCAGGCCATTTTGGATTTTGAGGATCGAAACGCAATATATTTCCATAAAAAAGAGCAACAAGTATTTCTGCACAGGAATATGACGAGGCAATATGTCCGGTGTGTCCTTGCTCAAAAACATCGAGGACGAGATTTTTGATCTCAAGCGTTTTGTCACGTAATTTCTGCAAACACATATACCACTCCTCCTTAAACCATAGTGTCTCTTTTCATCTTTCGATAGAATAATATAAAATTATGGCATTAAAATGATTTTTGTTCGCGAATTTAGTTTGAAAGTTCGCCCATATAATTGTAGACAAATTTCTGGATATCGATTAGGCGATTGAAAATTTTTGCAGATCAGTTTTTTATCCGGTTTCAGAAATGTTGCAATTGATTTTAGAAATATGGAAATTTTTTTAAACATGAATTGAACGAGCTCGCCGCGTTATATCGATAAAATTTTTCAAATTTATAAGAGTTCACGACGATGATTGCCAGATTTTATATATCTCTCGCAATTCATTCTGTGAGATTTGACGGGACTTAGAGAGCTGATCTCGAGTCCCATTTTTTATTCGGAAAAATAATTCATAAAATTTTCATTTAAGACTAGAAATCTTTCAAAATATATGCTAGGATTCTCGCAAATGAAAAATTTCTGTAATTGATTTGTTTGATTTATTCGAAAGGGGAAAATTTTCATGGCAACTTTGTTAGAGAAAACTCGTCAGATCAACCGTCTGCTTCAGCGTTTCGAGAGCGTCGAATACGACGGAATTTCGCAAATGCTCAGCAACGTCCTCGACGCAAACGTCTACATCGCGAACAAAAAAGGCAAACTCCAGGGTTACGCGTTCGTTGACGATGTCGAGTCAAACACGACTCTCGACAAAATCGTCAGCCGTGGAGAATTCCCGCGCGCGTATGTTCATTGGATGAATCGCGTCGAAGAAACCAGCGCAAATCGAATTTCGAAATCCGGCAAATGCGCATACGAGGAGAAATTGAATTATCTCTTCGACGGCAAAGACACAACGCTCGTGCCGATTTATGGAGTTGGCGAGCGAATTGGAACTCTCATCGTTGCAAAATCTCATGGCGATTTCAATGACGACGATCTTCTTCTTGCGGAATATGGCGCGACAGTCATCGGAATCGAAATGCTCCGCGATCAAAACAAAAAAATCGAGGCGGAAGCGAATAAAAAAGCGACAGTTCAAATCGCGCTTGCAACTCTTTCATTCTCGGAAGTTGAAGCGGCAGTCAATATTCTTGGCGAGCTCGATGGAAAAGAGGGACTTCTCGTGGCGTCAAAAATTGCGGATCGAGTTGGAATCACGCGCTCAGTTATCGTCAATGCACTTCGCAAATTCGAATCGGCAGGCGTTATCGAATCGAAATCTCTCGGAATGAAAGGCACTTACATCAAAGTTTTGAATGAATATCTTCTCGATGAAGTTCGCAAACTCAAGAGATAAATCTTCCGAACAAAAAAAGATCCCCCGATAGATCCGTTGAAAGATCTGTCGGGGGATTTTTTTATTTCCGAGAGAAAAATTTTGAGATTATGCTTCTTCAGTTGCAGTGGCAGTTTGATTTGCGGCTTGAGCTAATTCAGCCGCACGCGCATCGAAACGTTTTGTGATTTCCGCGTGAGTGTCCTTGGTGATTTGCGGCATGTCATCCTGTCCAATTGCATTCTTCCAAGTGATTCCAGCCTGTTTGAATCCTTCTTCAACAGCGGCACGCATTTTTTCGAGCTGCTCTGGATCGTTTCCAGCGATTGCACTTGCGAGATCAAAAATTCTCGACGCGACAGCATTGACTCCCCAGTCGCCATCTTCCGAGATAGCCGCTTGAGCTTCTTCCGGAGTCGTTGCAACTTCAGGCATTGCGAATCTCGAAGTATCGATCTTCAATCCACCGATGTCGAAATGTCCAATTCCATCGTCGAGCCAGCCTTGAAGTTTTGCATTCGCTTCAGTCATTGCTTGAATCATGACTTCGTAAGTCTTATCGATGTCCGATTTGAGCGCGTCAACTTGATCAGCCGTCAATCCTTTGGTTTTGGATGCCGCGTCTTGAGCTTCCTGCGAGATATCGACGTCATAAGCGTTGCCGATGTTTGAAGTCGCTGCGGCGGTCGAGCTTGAAGTCGATTCAGAAGTTGCGGCAGTTTCCTTTGAATTTTTAGATTCGCCAGCTTTCTGCATATTGTATGCTGTAGTTTGAAGCCGCGTCATGCTTGAAATGGTAGGCATTTTTATTCCTCCTTTGCAAAAATCTACAGAGCGAGATAAATTTTTCCTGCCCGCTCAAAATGTTTATCGAAACGAAGATCAATCTACTTAATTCGAAATCGCTCGTCAAAAAATTTTTTGGAGGTGCAAAATGATTCGCGAAACTTATGATGTGAGTGGAATGAGCTGCTCGGCATGCAGTGCGAGAGTTGAAAAAGCCGTTGGAAAAATTCTCGGCGCGGAAAATGTTTCAGTAAATTTATTGACGAATTCGATGCAGCTTTCGCGTCCGGAAAATATTTCAGTCGAAGAAATTATCGCGACAGTCGAAAAATCTGGATATGGTGCTAAACTCAAATCTAAAAAATCTCCTCGGCAAAATATCTCGGAAGAAATTCGCGAGATGAAAATTCGACTCGGAGGATCAATTGCATTTTTAATTTTACAAATGACTCTCGGGATGTCAAATCCAACTCTCGAAATTCTTTGTGCAATTCCAATCGCAATTCTCAATCGAAAATTTTTCATCGCTGGATTTCGAAATCTGTTTCAACTCGCGCCAAACATGGATAGTTTAATCGCGCTCGGATCAACTGCCGCGATAATTGGACGAGATTTTCATGCGGCGTCAATGATTTTGACACTGATAACGCTCGGAAAATTTCTCGAATCTCGCGCCAAAGGAAAAACTTCCGAGGCTCTGAAAAAATTGATCAATCTCGTTCCGCAAAAAGCTACATTATTGATAGGCGGAATCGAAAAACAAATTCCAATCGACAAAGTCAAAATCGGCGACGAAATCATTGTCAAGCCTGGCGAGCGAATTCCAGTCGACGGCAAAATTTCATTCGGCGAAACGACAATCGATGAATCTTCGATAACTGGCGAATCGATTCCAGTTGAAAAATCGATCGGCGATTCTGTGACTTCCGCGACGCTTAATCAATCCGGCGCAATTCGATTCATCGCTCAAAGAGTTGGTGAGGATACAACAATTCAAAAAATCATTGCGCTCGTCGATAAAGCAAGTTCATCAAAAGCTCCAATCGCTCGGCTCGCTGATAAAATCGCTGGAATTTTTGTACCATGTGTGATTTTGATCGCTTTAATTGCATTTGGAATTTGGTTATATTTAGGCGAATCGATTGAATTTGCCTCGGAAATCGCAATTTCGATCCTCGTTGTATCATGTCCATGTGCGCTTGGACTTGCTACTCCCGTCGCGATCATGGTAGGAACTGGAAAAGGTGCTGAAAATGGAATCCTTATCAAATCCGGCGAATCTCTCGAAAATTCTGCTCAAATTGATACAATTGTGCTCGATAAAACTGGAACGATCACTCAAGGAAAACCTCAAGTCACAGATGTCATTTCGATTGGCGATTCGAAAAAATTTATGGAAATTGCCGCGTCTATTGAATCTTCGAGCGAACATCCTCTCGCAAAATCGGTCGTGGAATTTGCAAATCTGAAAAAATTTCTGCCAGTGGAAAATTTCAAAGCGATTTTTGGAAGAGGAGTTGAATGCTCAATCGATAATCGAAAATTTATCGCAGGCAATGAAAAATTCATGATCGACCGCGGAATCGATCTCTCAAGAATTCGCGACGATCTCGAAAAAATTTCTAATGATGGAAAGACTCCGATGATCTTTGCTCGTGGAAAAAATTTGATCGGAATGATTGCTGTTGCAGATGTTGAAAAAAAATCCTCGATCGCCGCGCTACAAAATTTTCGTGATATGGGAATCGAAACTGTCATGCTCACTGGCGACAATGAAAAGACTGCTCGAGCGATTGCGAATCGAGTTGGAATTGAAAATGTTCGAGCGGGAGTTTTGCCCTCGGAAAAATCTGCGGAGATCGAGAAATTGCAGTCGAATCAAAAAGTTGTCGCGATGTGTGGCGATGGAGTCAATGACGCGCCTGCATTGATTCGAGCTGATGTCGGTCTAGCAATTGGCGCGGGATCTGATATCGCGATTGAATCTGCCGATGCGGTTTTGATTCGAAACGATCTTCGAGATGCTGTCGGTGCGATTGAACTTTCACGCGCTGTCTTGAAAAATATTCGACAAAATTTATTCTGGGCATTTTTCTATAATTTGATTTGCATTCCAATCGCCGCAGGAATTTTTTATCCAGCTTTTGGATTGAAATTGACGCCGATGATCTCTGCCGCCGCGATGAGTTTTTCAAGCGTGACGGTCGTTCTGAATGCTCTTCGACTTCGATTTTTCAAATTCCATCGAGAAAAATTGACGGATAATGATTCTCAACATACAATCGCAACGATTCGAGAAATTGAATCGATCGACGAAAATTTTGAGGAGGATGTTTCGATGAAAAAGACTTTGAAAATCGAGGGCATGATGTGTCAGCATTGTCAAAAACATGTTCATGACGCGCTTTCAAAGATGAATGGAGTTTCGAGCGTCGAAGTGAGTCTCGAAAAAAATTCCGCGGAAGTTGAAATGGATCATGAAATTTCGAATGAGGAATTTGCTCAAGTTATCGAAGACGCTGGATATCAACTCGTAGGTTAATTTTATCTCGGAAATAAAAAGATCCTCGAAGATCATTTGATCCTCGAGGATTTTTTCATTCGGAATTGTTGGATGAAAATCAATCTTTCTTCATTCCGGACGAATGTGCACCGCCACCTGGAGATTTCGGTGCGGCAGATGCTTGTTTGAGAATATTTTTCTTCGTCTCTTGAAGAGTTTTGTTGAGAGACTCCTTGCATTTCTGACAATATTTGCCCGTGACAATTGGAGCTCCGCATTTTGCACATTGATAAGTAATTGCAACGCCAACCTCTTCAAAACGTCCTTCATCGATGAGCCGCATGATGATTTTCTCACTTACGCCAGTCGCTTCAGCAGTCTCCGGAATCGTGCTTTTTGGATGATCACGCACATAATCGATCGCTTTTTGTTCGAGTTCAGCTTGTTTTGCTTTGCATGAATCACAGATTTTCGCGCGATTGATTGACTGGAAGACTTTTCCGCAGATTTGGCAATTTCTAAATTTAGCGGTAGCCATTTTGAGAACCTCCTTACCAGAAAATGTTTCTGTAAACCTCACCTCTATGATTCGATGTTGAAATCAATTTTCCTATCGAGCGCAAATCATTTTCGACGAAAATCTGAACGAACTTTATCGGCAGTCTTTCGATTCAAATTTCCCCCATCGATTTTTCCCTGCTTTCTCATGTTTTCCAAAATCCGTTCCTTCGCCGCTTCAATCTGATGTTTCATTTTATCGCGGCACTTAGCGCAATAATTTCCAGTAGCGATCTCTGCCCCGCAACCATGACAACGAATCGTCACAGTCTTTTTCAGATCCAGCTTGCCCTCGTCAATCATTCGACGGACAAAATTCACCGAAACTTCGAATTCCTCGGCAATCTCGATAATCGTCGCGTTGCAATTTTTCATGACAAATTCGCGAATCTGCTCCTCTTTGTCATTGATTTTTGCCCGGCATTTGTCGCAAACCGTGTAATTCCAAAGAGAATAGAAAACTTTGCCGCATTCAGCGCATTGACGAAGTCGCGACTTCTGTTTGATGTTGTTTCCTAGAGGCATGTTAGATCCCTTCTTTGCTCGAATTCCAGATTTGAACAATCATTTCCTATTCTTGCTGGAAAAATCGAAAGACAGCATTCCGCGAGTTTTGCCGGCGAGATTTTCGAGAACTGAATCGGTGCGAGTTTTGGATTTTCGGACTGCCTTCCGCTTTCGTTCCGATTTCAGCGTCTCGACTTTCAACCTGCCTTCCTTTTTCATGTTTTCCAAAATTCGTTCTTTCGCGTCGTTGAGCTGTTGCTTGATTCGTGCTAAACAGCGTGGACAATAATTCCCCGCAGAAATTTGAGTTCCGCAAGCGTGACATGGATATGACATGCCGACTTCTTGCGCAATAAATCTCCCGCGCTCGATCATTTTGCGAATGAATGAGACTGTAACATCACATTTTTCAGCGACTTCAGCGATTGTCGAGTTGCGATGAGCCATGACATAATCGATAATCTCTTCCTCTTTGACGGCGAGCAATGCTTGACAGTCTGAACAAACATGATTTCCCCACAGCGATTGAAAAATTCTTCCGCAGGATTTACAGTTCATGATTTTTGGATGAGCATTCACAACGCCCCGTGGCATTGAGATTCCTCCAATCTTTCAGCGATGATTATTTTTTATTTCTAAAAAGATTTCGACGGTCGTCGCCAATCATACTTCTTAAACGAGATCGAGTCGCATATTCTTTATTTTCCGCCGCCATTCGAACATTTTCTCGGATCGATTCTTTAGCCGCCTCGAGCTCGCCTTTCATCTTGATACTGCAGTCGTAACAATAATCGCCGATCAAAACCATTTCGCCGCACATTTTGCATGGATGCTGCATATTCTCGCCAAGGACATCGAATTTTCCGGAGTCAACCATTTTGCGAATCAATGATTGATGAACGTTGCATGCCTTCGCGATTTCATCGATCGATGCATTTTGATGATGCCGGAAATAATCGATGACAGATTCTTCGCTTTCCTTGCCTTTTTTATAGCAGCTGCCACAGATATCCTCATTGACTTTCGGAATGAAAATCTTGCCGCAGATTTTGCAATTTCGATATTTCGCGGCAGCTTGAGCAACTCGGCTCGGGATCGGATTGGAATCGTTTTTCTTCATTGGAAAAAAATCCTCCTTCCATGGAATACAACCTGCAGATCATCCTTTGATCTCACATTTTCTTAACGGGCGTTGAACCTCTCGATAGAGCAATTGCGCCAGTTCGAGCGATTTCGAGAATTTCATATTCGCCCAAAACTTCGCAAATTGCATCGATCTTTCGTTGATGCCCAGTTAATTCGATAACCACCGTTTCACTTGTGACGTCGACAATTTTAGCTCGGAAGATGTTGACGATGTTCAAAATATCAGCGCGAGAATTTTTATCAGCGCGAATTTTGATCATCACGAGCTCACGCTCAATCGAGGGCGCTTTACTCAGATTCACGATTTTAATCACATCGATCAATTTTGAAAGTTGATTGACGACTTGATCGAGTTCATTTTCAGTTTCCACCGAGACGACGATATTGATTCGAGTCACGCTTGGCTCTTCAGTATATCCCGCGGAAATTGATTCGATGTTGAATGCGCGCCGGCTAATCAATCCCGAGACGTGAGTCAATACGCCAGGTTTATTGTCAACGAGAACCGCTAAGATGTATTTTTGCAAAATGATTCCCTCCTTGCAACTGAAAAATTTATACTGATTCGCGATTTTTAGTACAAATTCATGAGAGAACCATTTGATCAAGCCGCTTGCCGCCTGGAACCATTGGAAGGACATTTTCTTCTTCAGGAACGATGCAGTCGATCAAAATTGAGCCGTCAGAATTCAGAGCATCCGGAAGTTGAGATTCGAGATCCGCGATTGTTTCTAATCGAATTCCACGAATTCCCATCGCCTCGGCAATTTTGACGAAATCTCTTTTACCTTTCAAAATCGATTGCGAATAATGGTGATTGTAGAAGAGTCTTTGCCATTGTCCAACCATTCCGAGGATGAAATTATGAACGACGACGATTTTCAAATCGATATCGTGATCTGCAATTGTTGCGAGTTCTTGAATATTCATCATAATCGAGCCGTCGCCAGTTATCAGAATCACTTTCTTTTTCGGCTGAGCGAGTTTAGCACCCATCGCGGCAGGAAGTCCAAATCCCATCGTTCCAAGTCCGCCGCTCGTGATAAATTGTCGAGGATTATGTGCGGAGAAAAATTGAGCTGCCCACATTTGATGCTGCCCGACATCTGTCGCGATAATCGTATTTTCGTCCGAGAGATCACTGATTTTTCGAATCAATGCGCCAGGTTTGATCGAGACTCCCTCGATTTTGTAAGAGAATGGATGAACTCGCGAAATCTCGATCGATTCTTTGAGCCATGGCGAGAATCTCTTTTGAAAATCGATTCCAGAGCTTTCAAGTTTCGATCTCAAAATCGGAAGTGACCATTTGAGATCGCCCATGACTTTCATATCAACCACAACATTTTTATTAACTTCTGCGGGATCGATTTCAAAATGCACGATTTTAGCTTTCGGAGCGAATTCAGCGACTCGACCAGTGACTCGATCTGAAAATCTCATTCCGATACAGAGAAGAAGATCGCAGTTTTGAATCGCCATGTTTGCACCGTAAGATCCATGCATTCCGGCGAATCCTAAAAATCCTTCAGTCGATGAATCAACGCAGCCGATTCCCATCAAAGTACAAGTCGAGGGAATTCCAAGACGTTCGATAATTTTTCGAATATCGTTTGAAGTTCCAGATGAAGTAACTCCACCGCCGAAAAAGATCAATGGACGTTTTGAATTCTCAATCGCCTCGACAACTGCTTTGATCTCCTTAGAATCTCCATCGCTCGAAACTTTATATCCTCGCAATTCGACAGTTCGAGGATATTCAAAATCGATTTGCGAGTTGAAAACATCCGCGGCAATATCAATCGCAACTGGACCAGGTCTTCCAGTGCGAGCGATATAGAAAGCTTCCTTAAATATGCGCGGAATATCTTCGACAGATTTCACGAGATAATTGTGCTTTGTGATTGGCGTTGTGATTCCAAAAACATCGACTTCTTGAAATGAATCTTTACCAATCGCAGGACTTGCAACTTGTCCAGTGATGCAGACGAGTGGAATCGAATCCATGTTAGCCGTCGCGATTCCAGTGATAAGATTCGCCGCACCTGGTCCAGATGTCGCAATCACAACTCCAACTTTTCCAGTCGCGCGGGCATATCCATCAGCCGCATGGACTGCTCCCTGCTCATGCCCTGTTAAAATGTGTGGAAAATTCATCTTGTAAATTTCATCGTACAATCTCAGCACGACGCCGCCTGGATATCCAAAAAGCAAATCGACTCCTTCACTTTTCAAACATTCCAAAACGGCTTGAGCTCCGTTCATGTTCAAATCCATTCCTCCTCGAAAAATATCTGGCAAATTATATCGCGCGTTTGTTGAGATTGTCTAGAATATAGGTGCTATAATCGATGTAAAAAATTGAAAGAATTTTGAAAGGAGTTTTGAAATGGAAAATTACACGACGACAACTCCCGAGTGGGCAGTTCAAGGAAATCAAAAAGTGATGAGCGGAATCAATGCAACAGACGGAATCAATCCAGATCTTGCGAGTGGAAGATCAAAACCGAAGCGCAAAATGGTTCTTTCCGAAGATGATTATGTCGAGGGAGTTTCGAGAGGAGATCGAATGACACTCTCGCGAGCTATCACTTTGATTGAATCGAATTCGCCGAAGCATTTTCAAAAAGCTCAGCGAGTTTTGCAGCGACTTCTTCCGAGAACTGGAAATGCTCTTCGAATTGGATTCACAGGAGTTCCAGGCGCAGGAAAATCGACAATGATCGAATCGTTCGGAAATATGCTTTGCGATATGGGACATCGAGTTGCAGTTTTAGCAGTCGATCCAACTTCGAGCGTCACGAAGGGATCGATTCTCGGCGATAAAACTCGAATGGGAACTTTATCGAGACGTCCAGAAGCATTCATTCGACCATCTCCGGCTGGAGGAACTCTCGGTGGAGTTGCTCGAAAATCTCGCGAGACGATGCTCATGTGCGAGGCTGCTGGATATGACGTGATAATCATTGAGACGGTTGGAGTTGGACAATCGGAAACGACAGTTCGATCAATGGTCGATTTCTTTTTATTGGTAGTTTTGACTGGTGCAGGCGACGATCTTCAAGGAATCAAGAAGGGAATCATGGAGCTTGCCGATGCGATTGTTATCAATAAAGCCGATGGCGATAATCTTGTCAAAGCTCGAGTCACGCGCGGAGAGTATGAACGAATGATCGAGTATATTCGCCCGGCGACTGAAGGATGGCCAACTCATGCATATCTCGCGTCAGCATTGGAAAAAACTGGATTGAAAGAACTTTGGGAAGTCATTCAGATTTTCCAAAAACGCACGATGGAAAGTGGAGTTTTCAAGCGTCGTCGAGACTCTCAACTTTTGGATTGGATGCATTCAATGATTGACGAGCATCTTCACAATTTATTTTTCGAGGATGCAGTAATCACTGGACGCATGCCTGAAGTTCGCGATGCAGTTTTGCGCGGAAGAATTTCACCAACTCAAGCTGTCGCGGAATTGATTGGGATGTTTGATATCAAGCGGGCGGCAGATCGTCAAGTTACTTTGTTCAGAAAGGATTAATTCATGAAAAAATTTTTAGCGATTTCAATTGCGACAATTGGAACAATTGGAACTCTCCTCGCAACTTCGAATTTTTCAAGCGCGGAAGATGTTGAAGGCGCGCAAGCAGCTCCAGCCGAAATCAATCATTCAAAATCGATCTATTTCACATCGCCAGATTTTTTCGATATGGAATCGACAGACACTCGAACAATTCTCGATCACTATTACTCTTATCAACAATCGACGGAATACACATGCGGACCAGCTGCAGCGTTGACTGTCCTTCGATATTTTCAAAGATTCGATTTCGATGAAATGGAGCTCGCGCGAGAGATGAAAACTCAAGGATATCCAATCGGAACGAGTCTCTCGAACATGGTAATTTTTTTTGAATCGATTGGCTGGAATGTCTCGAGCAGTCTCGATATTCGAGCATTTGAAAATTACGAGGCGTTTCAAGATTTTGTGTTGAAACATTTGAAACTCGGACGACCGATCATGGTTGAAAATGTCGAATGGGGAGGACATTGGCGAGTCATTATCGGTTATGATTCGATGAATACTGATTCGAGTCTAGATGATGTTTTAATTTTCGTCGATCCATATGACACGAGCGATCATTCGCAAGATGGTTATTCAGTTGGAAATGGCGAGCGATTTTTCTCGATGTGGTTTGATCATTCAATGCTTCCAGAATCTGAACGTGAGCAGCCATGGATCGTTGCATATCCA
>JAFUTY010000024.1 GCA_017484005.1 Selenomonadaceae bacterium
GCTCGATTTTCCGGCGTGCCAATCACCAGCGGAACGATATCGACTTCATCATTTCGAAGCCGCTCGAGCTGATCCGGAAAATATGTTGGCATGAATTCATACTGCCAATCGACGTAAGCCTGGATGTCTGCCAGATAATCGTAAGCATAGCCTCCAGATTTTCCGTCGACTGTGAAAAGGTTTGTGATTCCGAGCGTACCAATTCGAACATCTTTCGCTTCGACGCTTGAAAACATCGAGAGCATTATGCAAATTGCAAGTATCAATCGGAACATGTCAGTCGCCTCCTCATGAAAATTGATCGACGGATAACGAAAGCCGTCCTCCACGACGTGAATCCATTCCCGATAATTTTCATCTCGAGGAGAAATTTTCTGAAAGATTTGTTGAGATATTTTAAAATCCTTTGGAAATTTTTCAACCTAATTTTTTATCGGATAAAATTCCTCGGAAATGAAAAAAGATCCCACATTAATTTTCTGCAGGATCTTTTTTTGATCGCGACGAAATTTTTTGTTGTAAAATCTCAAATCAAAATCCAAATCAAAATTTAGGAGACGATCAATCTTGAAAATTTTAGCTGCCGATGGAATTTCAGCACAGGGAATCGAAATTCTGAAACCGGATTTCGAAGTTGATATTCGCGACAAAATTTCTCACGAAGAACTTCTCGAGATTATTCCGCAATTCGATGCGCTGATGGTTAGATCTGCGTCGAAAGTCACGGCGGATGTTATCGAGCGCGCTGAAAATTTAAAAATCATTGGACGCGCTGGAGTTGGAGTTGATAACATCGATGTTCAAGCGGCAACATCGAAAGGAATTCTAGTTATCAACTCGCCGGGCGGAAATACAATCGCAGCGACTGAACATACTTGCGCAATGATGTTAGCTCTCGCGCGAAAAATTCCAATCGCAAATCAGACAATGCAGGCTGGAGAATGGAATCGAAAAAAATACGTCGGCGTCGAATTGAATGGAAAAACTCTCGGCGTTATTGGAATGGGAAGAATCGGTGCTGGAGTTGCAAAACGCGCTATCGCTTTTGGAATGGAAGTTCTCGGTTATGATCCCTACATTAATGAGGAGCGTGCGAATTCTATCGGTGTGAAAATCGCGACGCTCGATGAATTGATCGAGAAATCTGATTTCATCACTGTCCATATGCCTTTGACTGATGAAACTCGCGGAATGATTTCGATGCCGCAAATGAAACGCATGAAAAATTCCGTTCGATTGATCAATTGCGCTCGCGGCGGAATTATCAATGAGCAGGATTTGGCTCAAGCGGTCAAAGAGGGAATCGTTGCAGGAGCGGCGATCGATGTTTTCACTGAAGAACCGATGCCTCAAGATCATCCATTGCGAAACGTTGATAATATCATTTTGACTCCACATCTCGGCGCGTCGACTGTTGAAGCTCAAATTGGAGTTTCAGTTGACGTTGCGGAGGGAATTCGAGCGGCTCTCAATGGAGAACCTGTCGCAGCGATTAACATGCCCTCGATTTCACAGCAAGCGATGAGAGTTATCTCGCCATATTTAACGCTCGCGGAAAATCTTGGACATACTGTCGCAAGTCTTGCGGAAGGCGCGATCAAAAATCTCAAAGTCACTTTCAACGGTGAAATTACGAAAGTCAATACAAAACTTCTCACGACTGCAGTTGTCAAAGGCATGCTCAATCCTGTCATGGAAAAGGAAGTCAATTATGTCAATGCTCCAGGTATCGCGAAGGAACGGAATATCAAAATCACTGAGACGAATGATAATTCAGTGGAAGATTTTTCGAATTTGATCACTGTCGAAGTTTCTACAGGCGATAAAATTTTCTCGGCTCAAGGAACTTTGTTCGGAAGTGAAGGAAGAATCGTCGAAATCGATGGATTCCGCGTCGATGTTGATCCTCGCGCGAGAATTTTGATCTGTCCTCACGTCAATCGTCCAGGAATCATTGGAAAAGTTGGAACTCTTCTCGGCGGGAATAAGATCAATATTTCTGGAATGCAGGTTGGAAAAACTGAAGTCGAGGGTAGAAGTTTGATGGTTTTGACTATCGATAATCCAATTCCGAATGAAGTTTTGAAAGAATTCAAATCGATCGATGGAATTTTCGATGCAAAACTCGTAGATTTTTCTTCAAACTGAAATCGCTGAATCGATCGCTGGTTCGGAAATTGCACGATAAAGATCGATTAACCATTGCGGATCTTCCAAACATCCATTCTCGAGATAATGAATGTAAGTCTCCACATATCCCGAGGAGATGAAATCCACGATGAAATTTTTTCGCGCGGGATCGATCGATTTTCCCTCGAGCTGCCCATCGATGTAAATTTCAGTTGTCTTTCGAGTCGCGTCATACAAAAATTTTCTGAGATTGTTGTATGAATCCATTGCGATAATCTGTTTGTAAAATTCGCGGCAATTTTTGAACGTCTCGAGCAAATTTCTCACGTTTGAAATCCAACCGCCATTTGTCGGCGATATAAATGTTTTGACAATATCAGTTTTGAAAATCCATTCGACGAGATCCGCTTTATCTTTGAAGTGATAATAAAAAGTCGATCGATTGATCTCCGCCGCAATTGCAATTTCGCGAATAGAGATTTTCTCGATCGACTTTTTTTGACTCAAATTTTTAAAAATCTCGGCAATATGTTTTTTGATCAAAATATCACTTTTCAAATCGTCACTCCTTTCGACAATCGAATCGATCTGTTGGAAATTTCAACAATCTCGAATCACTGACGCGCGATAAATTTTTCGGCGAATGATATCCTTTTTATGGTTGGAAAATCAATTGAAAGGATGATTTGCATGGAAAATCGTTTGAAAATTGTCAAAGAATCGAAGGGATATTGGCGCGTCGTTATCAGCAATCCTCCGGTGAATCTGTTTGATCCTTGGATGTTTGCGGAGCTCAATGTTTTGATGGATCAAACGGAACGTGACGAGGATCTTCGAGTTGTAGTTTTCGAGAGTGCTGATGAAAACTTTTTCATGGATCACCATGACGTCGAGCATCGTTTGCAAGTTCCGGAGCAGGATGGAGGTCGAGCATTTTTCTTCGAGTGGTCAAATTGGGTTTCGAGATTGGCAAATTCGCGAGTCATCAGCATTGCGAAAGTCAGAGGTCGGGCATGGGCTCAAGGATTCGAATTCATCCTCGCCTGCGATCTTGTTTATGCATCGGAGAAAGCTCAATTCTCGCTCGTCGAAGTTGGCGGTGGAGTGATTCCTGGCGGCGGAGGAGTTGAATGGCTAGCTCGACTTGTCGGAAGATCTCGCGCAATTGAAATCGTCTGCAGTTCTGAATCTTACAACGCGGAGCTCGGTGAAAAATATGGATTTGTGACTCGCGCGATTCCAGATTCTGAACTCGATGAATTTGTAGATCGCATGGCAAATCGACTCGGCAGATTTTCAACTCGTGCGCTTGCGATTGGAAAACGCATGGTCAATTCGCGGGCGGGAATTCCATCGACGGCAGATCTTTTCATGTCTCAATATGTTCTTCGAAGTTCAGATTTGTGGGAAGGTGCTGATGCAGATCTTCCAGTGGATCAAATGAATATTGTGAGTGATTATGAACTTAATATGCCCTCGAAACTTTGAAGTCTCTCGAGAATTTTTTTGTAGAAGTTCGGATCGATCTCGCAGCCGATGAAATTTCTTCCGAGATTTTTCGATGCTATTGCAGTTGTCCCACTTCCAAGGAAACAATCGAGAATCAAATCTCCAGCGTTCGAATGTTTTCGAATCAATTCTTCAATCAGCTCGAGCGGTTTTTGAGTGGGATGAAATCTATCCTTCGAGTGACAAATGGGAAACCGATAGACTCCAGAATCATATTCGGAGTTGAATGTCGGCTTCCCATTTTTTGTTCCCGTGACAGCGATTTCTCGAGCATTCGTCAGATAATTTCGTTTTGAATTCAGCGGAACTGGATTCGTTTTGAGCCACTCAATAAATCGAATCTGCTTGAATCCCGCCCGATCAAAATATTCTTTGAGCGTCGAAATTTTCCACAGATCATAAAAACAGATCATCGAGCCGCCAGATCTCAAAATTCTAAAACATTCCGCGACAACTAGATCGAGATTTTGAAATTGAGAATCCCAATCTCCAAATTCCATCGAAACTCGAAATCGATCTGTATCTCTTCCAGTCAAATCGCCGTGATTGAATCCAGTCTCTCGCGAAATTTCATATGGCGGATCGATCAAAACGAGATCGATTGAACTGTCCTCGATTGTCGGGAGAAAATCGAAACAGCTTTCACAACGAATTTCAATCATTACATTCGCAACTTTGATAAAAAATTTCGAAAGATCTGCTTGAATTTCCGAGGCTTTTTTTCTGACTGAATCATTTTTGCTACGAGAGTGTGAATGAGAATTCGAGTCAAATTTGTCAATTCGAGCTCGCGTAAAATTTGATCGATCGTTTCGATTTTCAATTCGCCGCGGCGATATGAACGCAGTACAAAAACATCAAGCACATGCATAATCTGCCGCTCTTCAGCCGCAAGTCTCAATTCAGTTGAAATTGTCAGCTTGTCGAATACATTTTCCATAAATTCAAGCATTAAAGGCATTGAATTTATTGTTTGTCGTAGATGTTTCTCAGCTGATGAAGCCATCGTTTGAGTTGGAGTTAGTCGGTATAAATAGCAACACGCATCGATTACTTGAATTTTTTTTGCAAAACAGATTTCTGCAAGATTGAACATTCCATCGCCATCGCGCGTTATCAGTGGAAATCGAATCTGCTTATCGATTAAAAAATCACGCCGCTGAATTTTTATCCACGGCTCAACTGTCACATCACGATGCATAAATTCAAATTTGATTCGCTCCGTCAAATCTGAACTCATAATTCGTGGCTTTGGATTAGTACAATGAATCTGCTCCAGTTGCCCAGTCAAATCCTCACCGCGAAAATAGGAATTCATATAAACGAGTTCCGCTTGAGATTCTTCCGCTACGTTGATAAATGTTTCCAAAGTTTCTGGGAGAATCATATCATCGTGATCCATGAAATAGATATATTTTCCATTTGCAACTTTGATTCCAAGATTTCTTGATGAACTCTCGCCGGAATTTTTGATTTGATGAATGATTTTGATTCGAGGATCGTCATATTTCGAAACAATTTCCAGTGTTCGATCTGTCGAGCAGTCATCGACGAGAATTAGCTCGAAGTCTTTAAAAGTCTGATTCAACACAGATTCAATTGCAGTCTCGATGAATTTTTCGGAATTATAAAGCGGCATGACTATAGAAATTTTTGGATTCGAAAAATTTTCCATGTTCAACCTCTCATTTACCAAATTTTTTCACGAATCGTGCCTCATATGCATTAACCAATACTCGAGTCAAATCTGAATCTGCACTTGAACACTCACTCAAAATTGAATCAATTTTTTCAATCGGCAAATCGCCACTATATATTCGCTTCAGATAAATTCTAAAATATCTATCGAAAGCTTCCGATTCGATTTCGATTCTAAAACTCTCTGGAATTTGGATTTTGGAGATGACTTCGCGCAAATATTGAATCGCTGGCGACAGAGATTGAGCCACTTTTCGCAAGTGAGTCTCAGCTGGCGCATCCATTGTTCGATTTGGATGAATCCTTCGCACATAGCAACACGCATCGATTACTTGTAACTTTTTTCCGAACGCAAGTTCCGCAAAATGAAACAGCACATCGCCGTTGAGTGTTGTCAATGGGAAATAGATATCGTTATTTCTAAGAAAATCCAGTCGCTGAATTTTTAGCCAAGGAGTGACGTGAGTTTTTCGATCTATATAGTCAGTTCGTAAACGCTCGATAAGATTTTCAGATAGAAATCTCGGCGTGGGATCTGCAAAAGATTCTTGCTCGATTTTGACAATAGATGGCAACTGAAAATCTGAATCGTGAGTATCATACCAATGATTCATAAATACAACTTCCGCTCCAGATTCTTCTGCCGCATTGTAAAAAATCTCAAGCGTATTTTCTAGCATTGCATCGTCGTGATCTGCAAAATAGATATATTTTCCACGAGCAGTTTTGATTCCGAGATTTCGCGATGCACTTTCACCGGAATTTTTATCTTTTCGAACGAACTTGATTCGTGGATCGTCATATTTCGAGATAATTTCAATCGTTGAATCTGTCGAACAATCATCAATCAAAATCAACTCGAAGTCCTTGAATGTTTGTGTCAAAACTGATTCAACTGCAGTCTCGATGAATTTTTCCGAATTGTAAAGTGGCATAACGATAGAAATTTTTGGATTCGAAAAATTTTCCATGTTCAACCTCGTTTATTAGATTTCTTGAAAAATCGTGCTCCAAATGTATTGATTAACACTCGAGTTAGATTCGAATCTGCAACTGAATATTCTTTTAAAATCGCATCTATCTTCTCAATCGGTAACTCTCCACGATATGCTCGATCTATGTAAAGTCTGAAATATCTCTCAATCGCTTCATTTTCAATCTCGATTCGGAATTTTTCGGGAATTTGAATTTTTGACATCACTTTGCGTAGATATTGAATCGCTGGCGATATTGACTGTATAGTTTTTCGCAAGTGAGATTCAGCTGGCGCAGACATCGTCATGGTGCGATGTAAACGATACACATATCCATAAGCATCGATAATCTGCAATTTTTTTCCAAACGCAAGCTGTGCGAAATAGAACAATACATCGCCATTTAGAGTTGTCGCAGGAAAATAGATCTGATTTTCTCGTAAAAAATCGAGTCGTTGAATTTTGAGCCAAGGCATTACATTGACTTTATATTGCATATATTCATATTTTATACGTTCGACGATATCTTCGGACATAATTCTCGGTGTTGGATCTGCAAATGATTTTGGTTCGACGTTGACAATAGACGGCAACTGAAAATCTGAATCGTGAGTATCATACCAATGATTCATAAATACAACTTCCGCCCCAGATTCTTCTGCCACGTTATAAAAGATCTCGAGCGTGTTTTCTAGCATTGCATCGTCATGATCTGCAAAATAGATATATTTTCCTCGAGCAGTTTTGATTCCGAGATTTCGCGATGCACTTTCACCGGAATTTTTGATCTGTTTAAAAAGTTTTATTCGAGAATCGTCATATTTCGAGATAATTTCAAGCGTTGAATCTGTCGAGCAGTCATCAATTAAAATCAACTCGAAGTCCTTGAATGTTTGTGTCAAAACTGATTCAACTGCAGTCTCGATGAATTTTTCCGAATTGTAAAGTGGCATAACGATAGAAATTTTTGGATTCGAAGAAATTTCCATGTCCAACTTCATTTAAAAATCTCCTTCAAAATCGCAATATTAATCGGTAATTCATCGATTGACTGCAGTTTTGCTCAAAAATCCAATTGAATCACTCTCTATCTTGAGAAACCGCAACGTAATTGAATAAAACACGCATCAGATTCGGATCGAAAACTCTCGGATCGCAAAATAATTCCATAAGAAGTGAATTGATTTCTTCGCGAGTCATTTTGCTACGCAGAGCATTGTTGAAACATCCCTGTACAAATGCTCTAATCATTCGATGTTCCATCATGTTTCTCACGTCGTTTCGAATTGACTCGGTGCAGTTTATGGATTGAATAACTTGACCAGTGAAACGAAGAGCCTCCGACAGTGATGAAGTTGCCATTCGAATTTTCTTTGCTGGATTTTGATTTGTCACGCTAGCACTGTTTTTCCGATAAAAATAGCAACAAGCATCGATCACTTGAATCTTTTCAATCAAACAAAGCTCAGCAAAATTGAAAAGTACATCCGCGCTCAAACTGGTTGTCGGAAAATAGATTTGATTTTTTATAAGCAAGTCGCGACGCTGGATTTTTATCCATGGCGTGACAAAAATATTGATAGGCAAATATTCTTGACGAATTCGTTCCTTGATATCCATTGATAGAAATCTCGGCGTGGGATTTTTGCAAATCAGTTTTGAAAAATCATTTTCATTCATAAACGCCCGATCCTTTTCAAATGACAACTCAGGATCGTCGATTTTGTTTTGGAAACAGGAATTCATATACACAACGCCTGCCCCAGATTCATCCGCGGCATTCACAAATATTTCGAGAGTGTTTGGAACGATAGCATCATCGGAATCCATGAAGTAGACATATTCTCCGCTCGCTATTTTCAGACCAAAATTTCGAGAGTCACTTTCTCCGGAATTTTTGATCTGTCGAACAAGTTTGATTCGCAGATCAGTGTACTTCGAAACAATCTCGTAAGATCGATCTGTGGAACAATCGTCAACAACAATCACTTCGAAATCAGTGAAAGTTTGCGCGAGGATCGAATCGATGCAAATCCCAATGTATTTTTCGACGTTAAACATCGGGATAACAACAGAAACTCGGGGGGGGGGGCAGTTTTGTCATATAAATTCTCCTTCTATTTTACCAATTCTTTCGCAATGATATTGAACAGCGATCTAATCAAATCAGAATCGAGCATTTGCGATTCTTTGAATAATTCGTTGATGTGATTATCCCAATCGCCAAGTTTTTCTTGTCCGTGATAGCCACTACCAGCCGCCGCTTTAAAATATGATCGAATCGTTTGTCGCTCGATTTCGTCTTTCAAAGAATATTTGACATCTTCCGGCAAATTCGTTGATTGAATCATTTCATCCGCAAATTTAATAGCATGAGGGATTGCCAAAATCTTTTTGCGAACTACTCTTTTTCGATAATCATACTCTCGGAGTGTTTTCGAGGATCTGCGACGCCAAATATAATTGCAAGCGTCAATCACTTGAATTTTTTCGATAAAACAAAGCTCCTCAAGATTGAAATATTTATCTTCAAGCCAATCTACATTCAAAGGAAAACAAATCGAATGTTTCATCAGGGATTCGCGACGCTGAATTTTTATCCAAGAGAAAACCGGAAGATCGCCTCGTAATGCTTGATTGATTCGCTCTTTGATGTCATTTGTCAAAAATCGCGGGTTAGTATTTCTACATTGTTGCTTTGTCAGATTTTTCTTTGAAACAATTGATTCTCCAGTTGGCAATTTGGAAATAGAATTCTCGTCATCCGTTGCAAACCATGAATTCATATATACAACTCCAGCTCCAGATTCTTCCGCCGCATTGACAAGTGTTTCGAGAGTATTTGGAAGAATCGCATCGTCAGAATCTATGAAGTAAATGAATTCTCCACGGGCAACTTGAATTCCAAAATTTCGGCTGAATGAACGTTCCGCATGTTTGATGTTTTGAAACAATCGAATTCTCGAATCGAATTTTGAACTCGATATGTCGCAAAATTTTTCTCGAACGATTTCATAACTTTGATCCTCGGAACGATCGTCGATAACAATTACTTCAAAATCAGTGAGTGTTTGAACAAGAATTGAATCAATGCAAGTCTCGATGTACTTTTCGACGTTAAACATCGGAATAACAATAGAAACTCGGGGGGGGGGGGCATCATTTTCATGTAAATCCTCCTTAACTTAATTTTTGAGGAATCGCTTATAAATTTCGAGATCCATCGTTTTGAAGACGTTGAAAATAACTCGAATATTTCCAGCGAATTTTCTCACAGATCTAATCGCAACTCGGGCGGCAGTTTCATTATCGAAATGGAAAACTCCCGTCGAAATGCAACAGAATGCAACACTCGACAGATTTTTTTCGTGAGCAAGATTCAAACTCGATTCATAACATTTAGCAAGAAGATCGCATTCTTTTCGATGTGGAAGTCCGGCATGATCAATAATTGGTCCAACTGTATGAATCACGAATCGCGCAGGTAAATTAAATCCTGGAGTGATAATTGCGTTGCCAGTCTCACATTGATTTCCATTCATGATTTCGTCGCAAGTATTTCGAAGTTGAATCCCAGCAGCAGAATGAATTGCGTTATCAATACAGTTATGAAGTGGAATGAAACATCCCAACATCGCAGAATTTACCGCATTGACAATCGCATCAACTTTGAGCCTCGTGATATCTCCTTGCCATAGAAAAATTTTTCCAGAATCGAAAGAGAGCATCTCCTTATCACCGATTTCGATGATTCCCTTCCGATCGATCTCCTCACGAAGAATTTCATCTTGCAAATCGAGAAACTCTTGCGATATCGGTGCAGGATCTCTAACGTTCATTAACGCTCGAAGAAGTTGCAATTGATCTTTCTCAGTTTTTGGAACTTCTGACGCTCGAGGATTTGGATTTTCTTTAAGCAGAATCGAATTGAGTTTCAAAATTTTTTCCAGTCGAGTCAATATCAATCACTTCCTATCTGTAGAAATTGCAACAAAGTCGAACAAAACACGTATTAATTTGGATCGTAGATTTTTGGATCATTTGTCGTCTCGATGTATTTTTCAACGTTAAACATCGGAATTACAATTGAAAATTGGGGACATTCTGTCATATACATTCCTTCTATTTAATCAATTCAGTTGCGATGAAATTAAACAAAATTCGCATTAAATTCGGATCGAAAATTTTCGGATTTCTAAACATCTCGAGCAAAACTGAATCAATTTCTTCTTGAGTCATATTGCTACGATATGCTCGGCAGAGAAAGACAGCAAAATAACTTCTGATTGTCTGTGGCTCGATTATGTTTTTGATTTTGAGTTTAAGTGATTCTGTTATGTGCATTTGCGAAATGATTTTATTGATGAAATTCATTGCCTCCGGAAGAGACGAAATCGTTTCTCGAATTTGTTTTTCTGGATGCGCACGCAATGTATTGTTTTTCCTGTTTCGATAAATATAGCAACAGGCATCGATCACTTGAATTTTTTCAATCAAGCAAAGTTCCGCAAAATTGAATAGCACATCTTCGCGTCGATTGATCAATGGAAAATAAATTCGATTGTTGAAAAGACATTCGCGACGCTGAATTTTAATCCATGGAACGACGGGAACTGTTTGTTTGATGAAATCCCAATGAATCCTTTTTTCAATATCTGTCGATAAAAATCGCGGTCTGGAGTCTTTGATCACATGTTTTTCTAGATCATCTTTGGAAGGAATTGAAAAAGCATCGCCGGATTTGAACGAAACATTCTCATCTCTAGTTGAGAACCAAGAATTCATGAAAATCACATCAGCACCAGATTCGTCCGCTGTGTTCATAAATGTTTCGAGAGCATCTGGCATCAAAGCATCATCAGAATCCATGAAAAATATAAATTCTCCCTGCGAACATTCCAATCCGACGTTTCGAGTGAATGATCGTTCAGAATTCTGGATGTTTTGCATGAGTCGAATTCGAGGATCAGTGTATTTCGAAACAATCTCGAAAGAACGATCTGTAGAACGGTCATCAATTACAATCACTTCGAAATTTTGAAAAGTTTGCGCAAGGATTGAATTAATACAAGTCTCGATATATTTTTCGACGTTGTACATCGGGATGACAATAGAAACTCGGGGGGGGGGGGCAGTTTTGTCACAATGATTCTCCTCCTATTTTATTAACCATTTCGCGATAACATTGAATAGAACTCGCATCAGATTTGGATCTAAAATTTTATGATCTTGGAGAATTTCGCTGATAGTGGAATCAATCTCCTTTTGCGTCAATTCTCCACGATATGCCTCAAGAATGTTCGTTCCGAAATATGATACAACAGTTCTGCGCTCGATTTCGTCTTTGAACTCGAATTTAGTTTCATCAGGCAAATTCATTGACTCGACAATTTTGTCCAGATAATTAATCGCCACTGGGAGAGATCCAATTGCGTCTTGAAATTGAATTTTTGGATTTGCTTTCGAAGTGTTCGTTGGATGCTGACGCCAAATATATCCACATTCATCGATTACTTGAATTTTATCGATCAAACACATTTCTGCCACATTGAACAGACAATCTTCCCGTCGAGTCACCAATGGGAAATAAATTCGATTCTTAGTCAACAATTCTCGACGCGAAATTCGAATCCATGGCATAACGAACACACCATATTTATAATATTCCTTGTGAACTCGTTGCGGAATATCTTCGGACAAAAATCGCGGCGTTGGATCTTTGCAAGTGTAGTGCTCAAACGCTCCGTCATAATCGAAAAAATAAGAATTCATCAATACAACGCCAGCTCCAGATTCTTCCGCCGCTGAAACAAATGTATCTAGGCAATGTGGAAAAATTTCATCATCATGATCCATGAAATAGATGTATTCACCATGAGCAACGTCGATTCCATGATTTCTCGATGCAGAGATTCCCGAGTTCGATTCATTTTGTACAACTCGAATTCTCACATCATTGAACTTTTCTCGAACGATATCAAATGTCGAATCAGTTGAACAATCATCGACAAGAATCAACTCAAAATCTTTGAACGTTTGAGAGAGAACGGAATTGATACACGGCTCGATATATTTTTCATCATTAAACACTGGAATCACGATCGAGACTTTTGGAGAAGTTGTCATATTCACAAAATCCTTTCAACTTCAAGCATTTTATAAGACAATGAATTGATTATGACACGCATGAGATCCGGATTAAACATTTGTTCTTGCATTAGTATATCGCGCAAAATGGAATTAATTTCATCGATTGTTAGCTCGTCGCGATATGACTTGAGAACTAGCGAATGAAAATAGTTATAAATGATCTTAGTTTCCCAAAAATTTATTGATTCGCTCGAAGACATGAATTCTTGCGATGTGCGATTGAGAATATCGCGGACAAAATCTAACGCTGTCGGCAATGACAAAATTGCTTTTCGAAAATGATTTCCAGCTGAGAGTTTCATTGTCTGTTCTGGATGCTTTCGATAGATATATCCACAACCGTTAATCACTTGAATTTTCGACGCTAGACACAATTCCGCAAAATGAAATAACACATCTCCACGCATTTCCACTTCCGGAAAGTAAATCTGATTTTCAAAAAGAAATTCGCGCCGCTGAATTCGAATCCATGGATAAACATGAATTCCGAAATCGATATACTCTTTCTGCAATCTCACCCCGAGATCTTCCGGTAAAATTCTCGGCTTGGGATTCTTGAATGAATTTTTACTGATTTGAATCTCGTCACTCAAAGAAAAATTTTCATCATGAGTATCATACCAATAACTCATTAAAACAACTTCCGCTCCAGATTCTTCCGCCGCGTTGTAAAAAACTTCAAGCGTATCACTGAGAATTACATCATCATGATCCATGAAGTAGATATATTTTCCCTTCGCGATTTTCAAACCGAGATTTCGAGAATCACTTTCGCCAGAATTTTGAATCTGTTGAAAAATTTTCACGCGTGGATCTGAATATCTTTGAACGATTTCCAAACTTCCATCGGTCGAGCGGTCGTCAATTACAATCAATTCAAAATCAGTGAAAGTTTGTGCAAGAATTGAATCAATACATGTTGCGATATATTTTCGAGTATTATACAGAGGAATCACGATCGAAATTTTTGGCTGAATCATGACGTTCCTCCTTGAAACTTCAGTTGAATCATAGCTGTTGATAGAGTGTTAATCAAGACTCGCATTAATCCCGGCGAAAACATCTGTGATTTATGAACTATTTGATCGATTAGTTCATTTATTTTTTCTGAATCGATTTCGCCATCGAGAGATTTGATAATGTATTCATTGAAAAATCTTGAGATACATTCCGATTCGAGTTGAATTTTTATTTGAGGATCGAAGACTGAATTGACGCGAGAATTTTTGAAAATCGAGTCGAGAAATTTTAGCGCGATTGGCATCGATGTTAGAGCTTTTTGGAGTCGTTTTTCAAATGGAGAATTCATTGTGCGCGATGAATGGACTCGATGAATATATCCGCAAGCATCGATTACTTGAATTTTTCGAGCGAGACACAATTCCGCAAAATGAAATAACACATCGCCATTGAGTGTCGTCTTTGGAAAATAGATCTGATTCTCAAAAAGAAAATCGCGCCGCTGAATTCGAATCCATGGCGTGACATATGTTCCCCATTCGATATATTCCTGCTGAATTCTCTCGGAAAGATCTGCGGATAAAAATCGAGGCGTTGGATTTTCAAAAAATCTTTGATAGACGTCAATTTCATCTGTCAAAGTGAATTCAGAATCATTGCTGTAGAAGTATGAATTCATCAAAACAACTTCAGATTGAGATTCTTCTGCCGCATTATAAAAAATCTCGAGCGTGTCTGGAAGAATCGCATCATCGTGATCCATGAAGTAGATATATTTTCCCTGCGCAATTTTCAAACCGAGATTTCGAGAATCACTTTCACCAGAATTTTTGATCTGTCGATAGAGTTCAATTCGAGAATCATCATAACTCTCAACGATTTCAGACGATCGATCAGTCGAGCAATCATCAATCACGATAATCTCGAAATCTTGAAATGTTTGTTGCAAAATCGAATCGAGACAAGTTGCAATATATTTTTCTGAATTGAAAGTTGGAATAACAATCGAAATTTTGGGAGAAGAAATTTTTGACATCAAATCTCCTCACCTTTCAAAATTGTTGTCAATTGAAACAGATAAACAGATAGCGCATCGGTTAAAAATCGAACGAGTTCAGGATTCGATGGAACTATGCTCGCAATGCTTTCATCGAGTATTTGATCGAGTTCAGCCAGCTCTAGTTCTCCAAAATATGCAGGCACTATAAATGTAGAGAAAAAATGTCTGATTTGATATGCTTCGACGCGAATTCTCATTGATTCTGGAAGATATGATATTAAATTTTTCGATGAAAATATCCATTTGATGTATTTCGCCGCTACTGGTAATGACAGAATTGATTCTCGAAGATGTTTCTGCGTCTTGGCATGCATTGTATTGTCTTGATGTGCTCGATAAACATATCCGCAAGCATCGATCACTCGGAATTTTTTAGCGAAACATAATTCCGCAAGATAGAATAATACATCGCCTTCACGTGTTGTCTTTGAAAACAGGATTTCATTTCTAACCAAAAAATCGCGGCGATGAAGTTTCATCCATGGCGTCACCGAACAATGATTATTGATAAATTCATTTTGCAAACGTTCAGACAAATCTGCACTGAAAAATCTCGGCGTTGCATTCAATATATGCATTTGCGAAACATCAACCGGATTATCGAAAGAGAAATCTGGAGAATGTGTTTCATATAAAGCATTCATACAGACAACTTCCGATTGAGACTCTTCCGCCGCATTGTACAAAATCTCGAGCGTGTCTGGAATAATCGCATCATCGTGATCCATGAAATAGACATATTTTCCTGATGCAACTTTCAAACCAAAATTTCGAGAGTCACTTTCTCCGGAATTTTTGATCTGTTTAAAAAGTTTTATTCGAGAATCGTCATAACGCTGAACAATTTCGATAGTCCTATCAGTTGAACAATCATCAATCAAGATCAATTCGAAATCTTGAAGTGTTTGTCGCAATATTGATTCGATGCAAGTCTCGATGTATTTTTCTACATTAAACATCGGGACAATGATTGAAACTCGAGGCGAAATTCTTTTCATTGACTATTTTCCTTTCAATTGTTGAATTGTCTTTTGCAGTTGATTCACGATAGCTGTTTTATGATTTTTCTCAACGATTTGCAACATCAGTGATTGAATCAAAACGCGGATGAAATTGAGATCTAGGATGTTTGAATTATGAACGATATCCTCTACAATCATATCGATTCTGTCGAGAGATAGTTCCGAGCTGTAAATTGGAGATGTGATATATGCAAAATGTTGCGCAATCAATCCATTTTCCAAAATGACTCTTAGCTGTCGTGGAAAATTTTGCATAGCGGGCGACTCAAAAACTTCGCTCATAAATTTCATCGCGACTGGAATTGATTCTATGGACTGCCGAAGACGTTTTTCAACTGGAGAATTTGTCGTATTTCCATGACGCATTCGATATATGTAACGACACGCATCAATAACCTGGAATTTTTGAGCAAAGCACATTTCTGCAAAATGAAACATGATATCGCCACAACGCGCAATATTCGGAAAATAAATTTGATTCTCAAGAAGGAAATCGCGCCGTTGCATTCGCATCCAAGGGACAACAGACACGCCCATCACTTGAAAATCATTCTGCAGACATTCAACCAAATTCGTGGATAAAAATCGCGGAGTTGGATTAATTGTCAATCGTTTATTGATTTTTATCTTTGACGGGAATTGAAATTCTTCATCATGCGTTTCAAAATATGAATTCATAATGACAACTTCAGCCTGAGACTCTTCTGATGAATTTACAAGCGTTGCAATTGTGTTAGGCATCAGCGCGTCATCATCATCCATGATGTAAATATATTTTCCCTGCGATAAAGATATTCCCAAATTTCTAGAAACACTTTCGCCGAAATTTTTGAACTGCCTAAATAATTTGATTCGTGGATCATTATAACTCGCGACGATCTCGGCACTTCGATCTGTCGAACAGTCATCAATTACAATCACTTCGAAATCTTGAAAAGTTTGTGAGAGAATTGAATCGAGACAAGTTTTTATAAATTTTTCGACGTTAAACATCGGGATAACAATAGAAACTCGGGGGGGGGGGGCAGTTTTCAACATCAACTTTCTCCTCTCAACTGTTCCAATACTTCCGCAATATTTTCATTGATAACGATCGATTTTTTGCGAATATCCTTCGGGACAAATGCTTCACCAAAATTGATCGTCGCGAGAGTTGTTTCATCGAATTCGCGAGTAAATTCCCAGAATGGATATTTGATAATTCCTGGAGTATTCGATCCAACTCCCAATTCAAGCAGCAACATCGATTTGCCAAGATTTCTTTGCAAAAATTCTCGATATCTTTCAGCCGCCTCATGCCAGCCATCATCTTCGACGAATAGATCATCGGATCTCAAATTCAGAGTCATTTCTTCACCGCATCGAGGACATTTCGGAATCAATTCCGTCGGGATTTTCATGTCACGCTGTTCAGAAACCATGCGACGAATTTGATCCTCATTGTCATAAGTTTTCTGGTGACATGGAGTCGAGCATTGAAACAATCCATAATCTCCTTGAGTGTAAAACAATCGCGATTTGTCAAATCCATTCGATTGAAACAAATGATCGAGGTTCGTCGTGATAACAAAATAATTTTTAGATTTGACAAGTTCAAAGAGATTTCGATGAACTTCGCTCGCTAGCTGATCATATCGATTGCAGAAAATGTATCGACTCCAATACGCCCAGAATTCTTCGCGCGTCGGAAATGGATAAAATCCTCCTGAATACATGTCATGAAATCCATATTTTTCTTCAAAGTCAGAGAAAATCGATCTGAATCGCTCGCCAGAATAGGTATATCCCGCAGCAGTTGATAATCCCGCGCCAGCACCAATCAAAATCGTTTCGGAATTTTGAATTGCATCTTTCAATTTTTCAATTTCAGTCATAACGTTCCCCTTTCAAAATTATTAATCAGCGTTCATCTCAACCGACTTAGATCATTGAGATAATTTTTTAGCGACTCCAAAATTTTCCTAAGCTCGGCACAATCATATTGATTCAACAGCAAAACTGAATAATTGTTATATCGCTCGTCATACATCGAATATCGCAAGCTGTTATTCAGAAATCTGAAATTCAAATTTTTAATCACATGAACTTGCAATTGCTGATTCATTTGCTCAAAAAGAGTTTTATTGTTTCCGGAATACACTTTGAGCAATAATTCAAGCGATCTATTCAGTGAATGTCCCATCGTTTTTCCAATTTCATCGGCAAAATATTTGTTAAGTACATTGATTTTTGTTGCGATGTGAGACTTAACATATTTCTCCATAGCTTGAATCAAAAAATATGCGGCTTGATTATACAATTTTTGGCTTTCCAAAATGCTCGCAGTTCTCTCGTCATTCTGTGCAATTTGAAAGTAATTTTCCGAAACTTCAATTCTGCTATTTAGAAAGATTTTTTTGCCAACTCTCAATTTTTGAATTTCAGTCATAAAAAATCCCCCTCACGCAATTTTAATCTCGATTTGCTTGCGAAATCAATCAGTCGAGGTTAAAATTCATCGCAAAGGGGATGTAATGGTTTCGACGGGTGCAGATGAATCTGCAATAGCGAGCACCGGGGGCATCGAACCGGTTCAGTAAGGTGCAACTTCTTCTAACATAAACGCAGAAGAATACGATTACGCTCTCGCGGCTTAATCGCGGGCATCTATCACTTGACCGTCTGCTAGAGTGAATAGATGTAGCAGCAGACTCATCCGGCGGCAATTTCTCTAACCGCTGGAAAAATTTTTAGAGGATCGATCGATTTGAGTTTGTCCGTGGACTCATTGAGATTTAAATTCGACCACGAGACTGCGCTCGGAGAATTTGCAGGGGCAATGTGTTCGGACAGGAGTTCGATTCTCCTCATCTCCACCAATTTTGAAAATCGAGATCGCGTTTCGAGGATTAACTTGAGACGCGATTTTTAATTTCCGCCCGAATTGAATCAACTTCGATTCTTTCCCAACCATGAAAATATTCGCGCGAATTGATGTTTCATGTTTCGACGACAAATCTTTCGATATTTCCACGCCATTCTAGATCTTTCAATTCCACGATACAAAATCGCACTTCCAAAAATCATGCAAACAAAAATTTCGAGTGCGCCAATCGATTCGAATTTCACGGCAAGCATCAATCCAAATCCAACCATGCAGAGTATGACAAATTGCAAGTTCAAATCGGTGCGCCATCGAATCACAGATAAAAGTATTAAACCGATGAATGATACAAATGCTAGAACTTGAGCGATGAATTGCAAATTTTCCATTGTCATTTCTCAATCGCTCCTCTGCGTGAAAATGTTTTTGAGATTCGATATTTCAAATAGCGTCGATATGCTTTTCGATGTTTCCAAATTTTGTAAGTTCGATTGGCAGTCTGTTCAAGGATTATCACAACAAACATCCAGCAGAAAATTTTATCGAGTGTATCCATTGATTCCAAATTTCGCGTCGCAATAAAAATCGAGCCGATCAATAGATTCCACAGAAAATCGAGAGTTGGATCTTTTTTGTCGCGATTGATTATAAGAATGAACAATCCTAAAAATGATAAACCAAATCCAGCCTTCGCAATAAAATTCCAAATTTCCATAATCAGCCTCGATTCTTTCTCCAACTTCGAAACGCAATAATTCTATCGATAATTCCAAAAACAGCTGTCAAAATCACCAGCACCAAAGTCACCATGTCGATTATGCTCATCGATTCCCATTCGATATTTCTGACAAGATCATAGCCAATGACGAACATCGCGCAGAATCTCAAACTTGGATCTTTGTCGCCGCGTTTGAACATCAGAATAATCAAACTGAGAATCGCTATGAAAAGCATGAATTCCGCAAATACCTGCAAGCCATCCATGAATCTCACCTCCAATGACAATATTTCAAACTTCTATGATCAACTGCGATTCTTTTTCCATTTCCAAAACGCATGAATTCTTTCGATACTCTCGCCAATCACTATCAGAATTACAAGAATCAAATCCACCGTATCGAATATGCTCATTGATTCCCATTCGATATTCCTAATGAGATTATATCCAATGACAAACATCGCGCAGAATCTCAAACTTGGATCTTTGTCGCCACGTTTGAACATCAGAATAATCAAACTGAGAATCGCTATGAAAAGCATGAATTCCGCAAATACATGCAAGCCATCCATGAACCTCACCTCCAATGACAATATTTCAAATTTCCATGATCAACAGCGATTCTTTCTCCAATCCCGTAGCGCAAGAATTCTATCAATGACTGCGGCCATCATGAAAATTGATACCAATCCAATCAGAATCCAATCGACAATCCCGAGCGATTCCCACTCCATTCGATTAATGACATCGAATCCCAATAGAAAAGTTAGACAGAATCTCAAATTGGGATCTTTGTTGCCGCGCTTGATAGACATCGCAACCAAACCGCCAAATGCAATCAAAAATAAAAATTGCGCGAATGCATGCAAGCCATCCATGAATTTCACCTCCCATGACAATATTACTCGCAATGAAAGGATGAATCAACATGTTAAAAAAATTATTGATCGGAACACTTTTATTCACGACATCGATTTTTTCAACAGTTTCAGCGGAGCAGCGGACAATCGAAGCTGATGGCGAATATATCGTCGGCGAGGGAATGGGCGAGGATATTTCGACAGCCAAGGAACGCGCTCGAACTTTTGCACTTCGAAATGCAAGCCGGCAGGCTGGAGTTTTTGTCGAAAGCATCTCTGAAGTCAAAAATTTAATGCTCACGGAAGATGAAGTTCGAACAATCTCGGCGAATGTTTTGCAAGTTTTGGGCGAGCCAACATTCAAAATCGTTCCAATCGATGACAAAGCGATTTCGTTCAAATGTTATTTGGTTGTAGTTGTCGATGACGATAACATTTCCGAACAATTGATGAAGGATCGCGGCGATTTAATCGAGGCAACTCGTCGAAATAGAGAACTCGAGGCGGAACGAGATCGACTTCAAGCAGAGCTCGATGAATTGAAATCGAGATATGAATCGGCGACTTCTGAACATGAGCGTCAAGAAATTCGTGAGCAAGTCAAGCGCAATGATGATCATTTCACTGCGAGTCAATATTTCGAGCAGGGAAATCGCGATTATGATGATGAAAATTACAATTCAGCCGTCGCGAATTATTCGAAGGCGATTGAATTGAATCCAAATTATGAGGATGCATACAACAATCGCGGCAATTCATACAAGGCACTCGGAAATTATCAGCAGGCGATTTCTGATCATACAAAGGCGATTGAGATCAATCCACAAGATTCGCTTGCATACTATAATCGCGCCAATGAATATTCCGATCTCGGCGACAATGAAATTGCGATCGATGATTACAATCGCTCAATCGAATTGAATCCGACTTACACGAATGCATATTACAATCGCGGAATTGCATATTACAATCTCGGCAACATGCAGGCGGCAATCGAGAGTTACACCAAAGTTCTCGAGCTAGATCCTTATTATGTGTCGGCATACAACAATCGCGGAAATTGCTACTACAATCTCAACGAATATGACTTGGCGATTGAGGATTATACTGGTGCAGTCAATATCGATCCAAATCACGCGCTGGCATTTTGCAATCGTGGAAACACTTATCGAATTTTGAAGGAATATGATCTCGCGATTCAAGATTACAATCGAGCACTGTCAATCAATCCAGGTTATGCTGATGCATACAACAATCGCGGAGTGGCTTATGAGAATCTCGGAGATATCGATCGTGCAATCGCTGATTACAAACGTGCGCTCGTTGCAGATCCAGAAAATAAATATGCACGACAAAATCTCGATCGTCTTTCGAATTAGAATCAGTTGATTCAGACGTGACGAAAGGATATAATGAATGAAAACCTGAATATTTTTGAGGAAAGGAGGAATTTCGATGCTCAAAAATTTTTTGATTGGAGGATTGATTCTCGCAGCTTCAATCTTCTCGAGTGTCTCGGCGGAACGTCGACAGATTGAAGCAAGTGGAGAATATGTCTTCGGTGATAGTGAAGAGAGTCCAGCAGTTGCAAAGGAACGAGCGAGAGTTTATGCGCTGAAAAATGCAAGTCAACAGGCTGGAGTTTTTGTCGAAAGCATCGTCAAAGTGAAAAACATGATGTTGACTGAAGATGAAATTCAAACAATCTCCTCGAATGTTTTGCAAGTTGTTGGTGAGCCTCAATTCAAAAACGAAGTTACTGCAGACGGCAAAGGATTTATCATTCGATGCAAACTCGTTGCGATTGTGGATGATGATAATATCAGTGCGGAACTCATGAAGGATCGACAGTCTCTCGATGAAGCGGTGAGAATGAATCGAGAATATGAAAATCGAATTCGAGAGTTGACTGATGAAATTGAAAAATTGAAACGCGATCGTGCAAATGCTAAAACTGAGTCTGAGATCCGACTAATTAATTCACAAATACAGAGAAGTGACAAAAAATTCAATGCTACACGATACCTTGATCTTGGGAAAAATGCTTTTAATGCAGGAAATTATTCCATAGCGATTTCCTACTACAGGATGGCGGCTCTTTTAGATCCAAATCTAGACCGGGTAGTGCATACAAATATTACCTTGGCATATTCTTTGAATAAAATGAATTACGGTAACATCACTGAAAAATATATTCCTACGACTATGGGTAATAATATCATTGTACAGCCTTCCCATCTGGATCATTTAGTTCGTGCATGGAGATATGTGAATCAGAAAGAATATGATCTTGCAATTGACGAGTGCAACCAAGTTATTAAGCTCGATACTGATGCGAGTAATGTATCTTCTGCATACTGTATTCGAGGATATATATACGAGCTAAAAGGCAACATTGAACAAGCCATTTCAGATCAGAAAGGCGCACTAGGTTGGAATCCCGAAAATACCACTGCACGTGATTATCTCAATCGACTTCAATCGAGATAATTTTATCAAGCGTGATGTTCGATCCGAAAAAAATTTGGATCAAATACCGCGCTTGTTTTTTTATTTCCGATAGAGTGATAAAATCCCAACAGACTTTGAAAATTTGTTGGGAGGATTCAAATGATAGAAAGATACACTCGAAAGCAAATGGGAGATCTTTGGTCGCTGCAGAATGAATGGCAGACGATTCTCGAGGTGGAAATGGCGGCTTGCGATGCAATGGCAGAGCTCGGCGAAATTCCAGTCGAATCGGCAAAAAACATTCGAGCAAAGGCAACATTCAACATCGATCGAATCAAGGAAATCGAATCAGTCACTCACCACGATATCATTGCATTCTTGACAAACGTCGCGGAATCAGTGGGCGAGGATTCAAAATTCATTCACAAAGGACTCACTTCGAGCGATGTGAAGGACACTGCAATTTGTCTGATGTTGAAAAAATCTGCGGAAATAATCCTCGATGATCTTAAAAATTTTCGCGAGATTTTGAGACGCCGCGCAGTCGAATTCAAACACACTGCATGCATTGGAAGAACTCACGGAATCCATGCCGAGCCGATGACTTTTGGATTGAAACTTCTGTTGTGGAGCGATGAAATCGAGCGAGATATCGAGCGAGTTGAGCATGCGAAAAAGATTGTCAGCGTTGGAAAGTTGTCTGGAGCTGTCGGAACATATTCAAATATCGATCCGCGAATCGAGGAGATTGTTTGCGATAAATTGGGATTGACTCCCGCTCGACTTGCAACTCAAGTGATTCAGCGAGACAGACATGCGGAATATATGACGATGCTCGCGATTGTTGCATCGACGTTAGAAAAAATCGCGACGGAAGTTCAAAATCTCCAGAGAACTGATATTCGTGAAGCCGAGGAATATTTTTCACCAGGTCAAAAGGGATCTTCGGCGATGCCTCACAAGCGAAATCCAATCAATTGCGAGCGAGTTGCAGGGATGGCTAGACTGGTTCGCGGAAATGCTATCGCGGCAATGGAAAACATCACGCTGTGGCATGAACGTGACATCTCACATTCATCTGTCGAGCGAGTTATTCTTCCGGATTCAACAATCAACGTCGATTATTGCATTGCAAAGCTCGCGAATATTGTCGACAAATTGCTAGTCTATCCTGACGCGATGCTGCATAATATGAATCGGACGGGAGGATTGATCTACAGTCAGCGAATCCTTCTCGCGATTGTCAATAAAGGAATTCTTCGTGAGGATGCGTATAAATGGGTGCAGCGAAATGCGATGAAACGTTGGATGGAGCACGAGGATTTCAAGACGAATGTTGAAAATGATCCGGATATCTCGAAAGTCTTGTCGCGGGAGGAAATCGATGAATGCTTCGATTATCAATTCTTCCTTCGCAATGTTGATTTGATTTTTGCGCGGTTTGGTTTGTAAGAAGATAACCAAACGTCGATAAATTGCTAGTCTATCCTGACGCAATGCTGCATAATATGAATCGAACGGGAGGATTGATTTACAGTCAGCGAATCCTTCTCGCGATTGTCAATAAAGGAATTCTTCGTGAAGATGCGTATAAATGGGTTCAGAGAAACGCGATGAAACGCTGGATGGAGCACGAGGATTTCAAGACGAATGTTGAAAATGATCCGGATATCTCGAAAGTCTTGTCGCGGGAGGAAATTGATGAATGTTTCGATTATCAATTCTTCCTCCGCAATGTTGATTTGATTTTTGCGCGATTTGGTTTATAAGGAGCTGGGAAAATGTCAAGTGTTGTAATCACTGGAACGCAATGGGGCGATGAGGGTAAAGGGAAAATCGTTGATTATCTCGCGTCGCAGGCTGATACCGTCGTGAGATATCAAGGCGGCTCGAATGCTGGTCATACTGTCGTTGTGAATGGAGAGGAGTTCAAACTTCGACTTCTGCCGTCTGGAATCATTCACGAGGGCGCGGAATGTGTCATTGCGAATGGAGTTGTATTTGATCCGCAAACTTTTTTGGAAGAAATTGATTCGATGTCGCAGCGTGGAATCGATGTCTCGCGAATCAAAATCTCGAATCGTGCGCATGTTGTCATGCCGTATCATCGAATTATGGATGGCGCGTTTGAAAATCGATTGGGCGATCGAAAAATCGGAACGACTAAGCGTGGAATTGGTCCTTGCTACGCTGATAAAATGGATAGAATTGGAATTCGAGTCTGCGATTTGATTGATCCGGAAGAATTTCGATCGAAGTTGAAAGTGAATCTCGAGTTCAAAAATGAAATTCTCACGAAAATTTATGGAGAATCTCCTCTCGATTTCGACAAAATTTTAGCGGAATATGAATCTTATGCTGAGAGAATTCGTCCATTTGTAACCGATACAATCTCGCTTTTGAATAGAGAAATCGCCGAAAATCGAAAAATTTTATTCGAGGGAGCACAGGCGACAATGCTCGATATCGATTATGGAACTTATCCATATGTCACGGCGAGCCATCCAGTATCGGGCGGAGTTGGAGTTGGAGCTGGAGTTGCACCTCGAAAAATCGATCGAGTAGTTGGAGTTGTAAAAGCATATTGCACCAGAGTCGGCGAAGGTCCATTCCCAACTGAGCAGTTGAATGAAATCGGAGATCGAATTCGCGAGGCGGGACATGAATTTGGAACGGTGACTGGAAGACCTCGACGCACTGGCTGGCTCGATGCTTGCGTTGTGAAATATGCAGGACAGCTTTCCGGAATCGATTACATGGCTGTCACGCGTCTCGATATTCTTGACAGTTTCGACGAAATCAAAATGTGCGTGGGATATAAACTCAATGGAAAAATTCTCGATGAAATTCCAGCGAGCTTAAAAATTCTTGCGAAAGTTGAGCCGGTTTATGAAACTTTCGAGGGCTGGAAATCTGACATCAGCGGAATTCGAAAATATGACGATCTTCCATTAAACGCGAAAAAATATCTCGAGAGAATGAGTGAAGTGACTGGAATTTCCTTAGGAATTATTTCAGTTGGTGCAAATCGAGATCAGACGATCGTCGTCGCTGAGAATATTTTCTGAAAAAATTCTTCGGAAATAAAAAGAGATCCCCGATAGATCGGAAATGATCTGTCGGGGATCTTTTTCATTCGGAAATCTTTTTTCTGAAATTTGAAAAGGATATCAATCAAACAAATTGAATTCTGCAATTATCAAATTTATTGAGAGGAGGCTTTGAAATGTTTTCAATCAGATCGGTTTTCATTTTTCTAATTGCTTCCATGATCATGGCGGCAGGCTGTGGATCGAAAGATCTAACGCTTGCAACAGGAAATCAAGTCAGTTCATTTCACAGATTTGGAGTTGCAATTGCCGAGATTCTCAGTCAATCAGGAATTCCAGTCGTCGCACAAACTACTGAAGGATCAGTCAACAATGTTCAACTTTTAAGGGATAAGCAGGTCGATCTCGCGCTGGTTCAAAATGACATTGCATTTTATGCAGAGAATGGAATCGAAATGTTCGAGGGAGATCCAGTTACAAATCTTCGTGGAATTGCGACGCTGTATCCTCTATCATGTCATTTTGTAACGCTGGCATCTTCCGAAATCAATGATATCGAATCTCTCCGCGGAAAAAAAGTTTCTGTCGGTGGAATTGGAAGAGCTGATATCACGAATTCACGACAGATTCTCGATATTTACGGAATCAGTTTCGACGATATCGAAGTTTTCAATTTGTCACAGCAGGAATCTCTAGAATCGCTGAAAAATGGAGAAATCGATGCGGCTTTTATCACGACAGTCGCGCCGGCTGGTTTTATCACAGAATTCGCAAATCAAACTCCGATTAAAATGCTGCCTTTGAGCGACGAGCAGATTGGAAATCTCACGACGAAATATCCATATTATACAAAGACAGTTCTGCCGTCGCAAATTTATCCAGGGATTCAGAATGAAATTCCAACTGTTTCAGTCAAAGCAATGCTTGTCGCGACGAATCGATTGTATGACGATGATGCTTACAAAATCACCGAGACTCTATTCACCAATACAGATCGATTCATTTCAGTTCATCCAATTGGCAAAACGATCAAACGAGATTCCGCTCGATCTGGAATGTCGATTCAAATGCATGAAGGCGCAAATCGATTTTTCAATGAATGATTCAGATTTCTCGAGACAGTTGATTCGAAGAAATTCTCTCAATTTAAGAAGGATTTTAATTGAGTAAATCGGAAATCTCACGATGAAATATCCATGGAACTCTATTCACAAATACAGATCGATTCAATTCACTTTATTAAATCGGCGAATTGATTTCTCAATGAATGATTCAGATTTCTTGAGACAGTTGATTCGAAAAAATTCCCTCAATTTTAGAAGGATTTCAATCGAGTAAATCGGAAATCTCACGATGAAATATCCATGGAACTCTATTCACAAATATAGATCGATTCAATTCACTTTATTAAATCGGCGAATTGATTTCTCAATGAATGATTCAGATTTCTTGAGACAGTTGATTCGAAAAAATTCCCTCAATTTAAGAGGGATTTCACTCGAGTAAATCGGAAATCTCACGATGAAATATCCATGAAACTCAATTCACCAATACAGATCGATTCAATTCACTTCATTAAATCGGTGAATTGATTTCTCAATGAATGATTCAGATTTCTTGAGACAGTTGATTCGAAAAAATTCCCTCAATTTTAGAAGGAATTCACTCGCACAAATTGAATTTCTCGGGTCGAGAATGGATTATCGCCCGCTCGCTTTTATCAGAAATTTTTGCAGCGGGAGGAATCACAATGTTTTCATTCAAGTCTTTCACCAAATTTTTCACTGCGGCTGTCACGATGTTTGCAGTCACAGCGATGGTCACTGGCTGCGGCAATCAAGATGAACAGGGCAAACGATTCATCAATATCGCAACCGGCGGAACTGCTGGCACTTATTATCCAGTTGGAGGCGCAATTGCTGAGATTATCAACAAAAATATGCCCGATGTGAATGCTTCGGCGCAATCGACGAGCGCATCTGTTGCAAATATCAATATGCTCAAAGATGGACAGGTCGAGCTTGCGATTATCCAAAATGATATCGCTTTCTATGCATCGAACGGCACAGAGATGTTTGCGAATAATCGAGTTCAAGATCTCCGCGGACTTGCAACACTTTATCCCGAGACTTGCCAATTCGTGACGCTTGCATCTTCCGGAATCACTGATATTTCCGCTCTCAAGGGAAAGAAAGTTGCTGTTGGTGCGGCTGGATCTGGAGCTGAAGCGAACGCTCGACAGATTCTCGAATCATATGGAATCACTTATGACGATGTCGAAGAGCAATATCTTTCATTCGCGGAAGGCGCAGCAGCTCTCAAAGATGGAGTTGTCGATGCAGCATTTGTAACGGCTGGAGCTCCAACTGCGTCGATTCAAGACGTTGCGACTCAAAATCCAATTCGAATTCTTTCAATCGGTGACGAACAAATCTCCATTTTGACTTCCAAATATCCATATTATACCAAGACAGTTATCGATGCAGGAACTTACACTGGATTCGATGAAAGTGCTCAATCGGTTTCAGTCATGGCAATGCTCGTCGCGACAAATCGCATGTCAGATGACGATGGATACAACATCACCAAAGCTCTGTTCTCGAATACCGATCGTCTCGAAGCCGCGCATGCAGTCGGCAAATTTATCAAGAAAGAAACTGCTCGCGATGGAATGCCTATCGGTATGAATGAAGGCGCATCCAAATTCTTCAACGAATAATTCAATCAATAATTCAATCCATGTCCCTCTTGCGGGCGAAATCCAATTCGACTTTGAAAAAATTTCTGATACTCGCAATCTCAATTTCACTCGCGATCGCCGATATTTTTTCAACTGAAACTTTTGCAATTGTTTCAAACGGAAAAATTTTGGGCGGATCTCCAATGAAAGATGAAATTCCCTTCACGATCAAATTTATCCATTCCGTTCAAAAAACTCCAGTCTATGAAGATCTAATCGCAACGCGGGATCATTTTGAACTCAAGCGGACGCGATATCAATCTTTTGGCGTTGGACTTCCATTTCTCGAATCGGAAGGAATTTTTCATCGTGAGGGGGATTTTTTCATTTTCGACAACATGAATCGACGATTTGAAAATTTATCACTTCGAACTGGAGTTGGAACTCAATTGACAATCTTTTTAGATAGACGTCAGATAAATTTATACCAACTCGTTCCAAATGGTACAAAAATCGATCTGATTGTCGATCCACTTTGGAAAATTTTGTGGAGGTGATTTTTGGTGAAATTGTTTCTCGGGAAAAAAGTTGGTGTGAGTCTCGAAGAAAAATCTCTTCCATATTTCAAATTTTATGAGCAGCCGATGGCTGAAATTCCTCAAGAAAAAATCGCGTTGATCGATCAACCGTCGAAAATTCAAGCAGTTCCATTCGATAAAAAGGATCTATTTCTCGCTGGAAATGATTCAGATTTCTGTCAATTGGGATATGGAATTGCGGAAGATGGAACTGGATTTGTTGCGAATGAAACTTACATGCCTGGAATTTCCGGCGAAATGCTCGATTGGTGGTTTCCATGGCACAGCGTGGGATCTGATCTTCGATACAAAATTTGGGATGCGGAGGATCATTATTTCGCGCGAGCTGACAAGGCTGATTATGTTTGCGATCCAAAAATTCCAGTGAATCAGAAAACTTGGGGAGTTTATCATCACATTCTCGAGGATGTTGGGGCTGGAGCAAGTCCGCTGGTGATCCATTTCATGAGCCCGAGCGATTTTGGATTCGATGCAAAGATTGTCGGAACTGAGAAATGTCAATCGCTCGTTGCAGGAATCGGTGCGGGAGATTGTGCCGCTGCAATGACTCATAAATGGTATCCATACAAAGATGGAGTCATGTTCTGCTCGAGATTTTGGATTGGCTTGGCGGAAGTCGATGGAAAAATCGTCAAAACTTTGCCGAATGGTGTAAAACTTCCAATTGAAATTCCTCGAGGACTGTTTGCTCATAACATCAAAGAATTTTCGAATCTCGCCAAAATTCTCCCTGAAGTTTATTCCGAGAATCGCGACAACTTCTAATAATAAAGCAAAAGATCCCGGGGATCGAAAATGATTCTCGGGATCTTTTTTTGATCGGGAGTGATTTTTTGAGATATCTGAATCTGGTTTTGATTGGAATTTTGAACACTGAGCCGGAGGATTCAATCGATTATCGAATCGCGAAATTTCTGCTGGAGCACATCACGGAATTTGAAAAATTCAATGCAACTCGAATCGCGACGGAGTGCAATGTTTCAAAGGCAGCGATCACTAGATTTTGTAAACACATCGGGCTCGAGGATTTTTTGGATCTGCAAATCATGTATCGAGTCTCTAACAATTCAACTCGACGAACAAAATTTCAATTCGAAGGACGAGGAGATTCACAAAATATCGGGCTCGATTTTTTAGAATCCTCGAAGCGAGTCATTGAAACTCTCGAATCGCGAATCGATTGGAAAATTCTCGATGAACTGGTCGAGGATATTCGAAAATTTGATCGAGTTGCGACTTTTGGACATATGCATTCTGGAAACATCGCGATGAATCTGCAGCATGATATTTTCATCGCCGGCAAATATCTATTCAGCTCGCATCGATTTGGAGTTCAGCGAGATTTTATTTTGAACGCCGATTCAAAGACTTTGATCATAATTTTCAGTGCGACGGGAGATTATCTCGATCGAACATTTCCAATGGAATTCAAAACTTCCGCGCGAATTTATCTAATCACAGTTTCAAAAATTGATCCGAAGCCGAATGTGTATCGAACAATCGATCTCTGTTCGCGATTCGATTATGCAACGTCAATTCTCGCGATGCAGGAATATGCAAATTTGATCGCGTTGAAATTCAATTCCCTCGAATGAATCGGGGGATTTTTTATTTGGTGAAATTTGTTTCAGATTTTGAAAAAGTTCCGAGCGCAAAAATTCATCGAGTATAATTTCAACATCGAAACCAAAAATTTTTCGAGGAGGAATTCATGATGAAAGTTCCAAAAAGTTTTTTATGGGGCGGAGCGACTGCAGATTTTCAATTCGAGGGCGGATTCAATGAAGGCGGTCGAGGACTTTCAACTCACGATTTCGAAACCGATGGCAGTGTCGAAAATCCCCGCGGAATCACTTACAAATTGCCGGATGGATCAATCGGAAGAGCGCGGAGCAGTTTTTTCTTCCATGACAGCCTGCCGGATGGAGCGATTCCTGTGATTCTTGAAAATGAATATTATCCAAGTCACAAGGCGGTAGATCATTTTCATCATTACAAAGAGGATATCGAATTGATGGCGGGGATGGGATTCAACGTCTATCGATTTTCGATTTGCTGGAGTCGAATTTTTCCAACTGGCGAGGAGTCTGAACCGAATGAAGCCGGCTTGAAATTCTATGACGATTTGATTTCTGAATTGGAAAAGCATGGAATGCAGCCGTTGATCACGATTCATCATGACGAATTGCCGATGAATCTCGCCGAGAAATATGATGGCTGGTCAAGTCGAAAAACGATCGATCTATATCTGAATTATTGCCGCGTCTTGTTCGAGAGATTTGGATCTCGCTGCAAATATTGGCTGACTTTCAACGAGATCAATGCAGTTCGAGGATTTACATCATGCGGGACTCACAAGGCAGATAATCAGACTCATTACAACGCGGTGCATAACATGTTTCTCGCAAGTGCTCAAGCAGTCAAATTGGGACATGAAATGATGCCTGGATCGATGTTCGGCGCGATGTATGCATCGAGCGGAATTTATCCAGCGACTTGCAAGCCTGAAGATGTTTTTGCGAGCATGCAATTTCGTCGCGAGACTTTATTTTTCATCGATGTCATGGCGCGCGGATATTATCCAAATTACTCGAGAGATCTTCTGAATCGCCGCGGAGTCACTTTGAAAATTGAATCTGGAGACGATCAAATTTTAAAAGATGGTGCGCTCGATTTTGTAAGTTTCAGCTATTATCGCTCGAATACAGTCTCCTCGACAACTGAATTGCGGACAATCGGCGGAGATCCAAATCCATACCTCAAACAAACTCCATGGGGCTGGGGAATTGATGCATTGGGACTTCGATACGTGCTCAACGAATTTTATGATCGATATCAAAAACCGCTGTTCATCGTGGAAAATGGACTCGGCGCGATTGATCAAGTCGAATCGGACGGCTCGATTAATGATGATTATCGAATCGATTTTCTGCGCGATCATTTAAAAGCGATGGTTGAAGCGATGGAAATCGATGGCGTTGAATGTCTTGGATATACAATGTGGGCACCGATTGATCTCGTCTCGCTGTCGACTGGTGAAATGAAAAAGCGTTATGGATTTATCTATGTTGACATGGATGACAAGGGAAATGGCTCGCTGAAACGATCGAAGAAAAAATCTTATGATTGGATGAAACATGTGATTGAGACTTCCGGCGAAAGTTTGTGGGAAAAATAAAATCCTCGACGTAAAAATTGTTCAATGGTAAACTTCACTTCATAGGTAATTCAACGAAAAGAAAGCCTATAGATCCGCGATGGATTTATAGGCTTTTTGTATTGTCAAATTCTGGGGGGGGGGGGGCAGTTTTTATGTGTAGACTTGAAAAATTTTTGGGATTGATCTTTCTGCTATTCATGACGCTCACTGTTGAAGGCTGTGGAGATAAATCCGATGACAAGGCAAAGGAATTTCTCAACGTGTCATACGATCCAACGCGCGAACTTTTTGCGACTTACAACGATCGATTTGGTTTGCATTGGCATGAACTCACCGGCGAATATATCTTGTTTTTGAATTCGCATGGCGGTTCATGGAATCAAGCGCAGGAAGTCATTGAGGGACGCCAGGCTGATGTTGTATCGCTCGCGCTCGCGTCAGATGTTGATAAAATTTGTCGGGCTGGATTGATTAAGCCGGATTGGATCAAGCAATTTCCATATAATTCCGCGCCATATACATCGACAATTGTCTTTTTAGTTCGAAAGGGAAATCCAAAGAATATACAGGATTGGGATGATTTGACTCGCGAGGATGTCTCGATTGTCATGCCTAATCCAAAAAATTCCGGCGGCTCAAGATTGGGATATTTGTCAGCTTGGGAATTTGCTCGGCGAAAATTCAATGGCGATCAAGAGCAAATTCTGAATTTCATGCATGACATTTTTGCAAATGTTGTCGCGCTTGATATTGGTCCTCGAAATTCAGTTCAATTGTTTGTCGAACGGCAGCAGGGCGATGTGTTTATTGCGTGGGAAAATGAGGCTCTAATGACGATGAAAAAGCGCGGTGGATATTTTGATCTTATTAGACCGAGCATTTCGATTTTAGCCGAGCCATCTGTCGCGATTGTTGATCAAGTTGTCGATAATCGGGGCACTCGAAAAGTCGCAGAGGAATATATTCGATATCTATATTCACCGGAAGGACAGGAGATTATCGCGCGAAATTTCTATCGTCCGCGAGATCCAGAAATCGCTCAAAAATATTCAGAAATCTTTAAGCCGATCAATTTTTTCACGATCGAAGAAGCATTTGGAAGCTGGGAAAAAGCTCAGCAGGATCATTTTTCGACGGGCGGAACTTTCGATCAAATCTACCATAACTAAAAAATTCTTGACTTCGATTCAAATTCAAAGTAAATTTCGCAAATCGATAGGTCATTCGAAAACGAAAGCCTGCGAGTTCCTTGGACAGATTCCGAGGATCTTGCAGGCTTTTTATTTTTTTTCCGATTCAAATTTGAGAGGAGAGTTTTCCATGTTCAATTTCAAAAATGCAGTCAAAATTTCATTGTTGGGATCGATTTCCGCGGTTGCAATTCTGTTCGCATCAGGATGCGGCGATGAATCTCAAGCATCCAACGAATTTTTGAACGTCTCGTATGATCCAACTCGCGAGCTTTTCGCAGCATATAATGACAAATTTGCGCCTCATTGGAAGGAAGTATCGGGCGAGGATATCACGTTCAATCAATCTCACGGCGGATCTGGAAAACAGGCTCGATCCGTTGTCGAGGGATTGGAAGCAGATGTCGTAACTCTCGCATTGGCTTATGATGTTGACGAGATTCAGCAAGCTGGATTGATTCACGAGGGCTGGATAAATAAATTTCCAAACAATTCCGCTCCATACACATCGACAATCGTTTTTCTAGTTCGAAAAGGAAATCCCAAGAATATTCACGACTGGGATGATTTGATTCGCGATGACGTGTCGATTATCACGCCAAATCCCAAAACGTCCGGCGGAGCTCGATGGAATTATTTGGCGGCTTGGGAATATGCGCGGCAGAAATTCAACGGCGATGAAAATCAAGTTCGCGATTTCATCAAAAAATTGTTCTCGAATGTTGCAGTTTTGGATTCTGGAGCTCGCGGAGCTACAACTTCATTCGTTCAACGCGGACAGGGAGATGTCTTGATCGCATGGGAAAACGAGGCTCTGTTATCACTTCGAGACACGCCGGATGATTATGAAATTGTCACACCGAGTCTCTCGATTCTAGCTGAGCCGTCAGTTGCAGTTGTCGATGAAGTTGTCGATCGCAAGGGAACTCGAAAAGTTGCGGAAGAATATATCAATTATCTCTACTCGCCAGTTGGTCAAGAAGTCGCGGCAGAAAATTATTATCGTCCGAGAAATCCTGAAATCGCGAAAAAATATGAATCGACTTTCAAGCCGTTAAATCTCGTGACAATTGACGAGGCATTCGGCGGCTGGACTAAAGCGCAGGCTGAACATTTTTCCGATGGAGGAACTTTCGATCAAATTTACCAGAAATGATGGTGGCTTAATATGCAAACTCGACGAATAATTCCAGGCTATCATTTGACGCTCGGAATCACGATGTTTTTCGTGTCGCTATTTCTATTCATACCGCTAGCCGCATTCTTACTCTATTCGAGCGGAATGGGATTCGATAAATTTTTGCAAGCCGTGACAGATTATCGCAACGTTCATGCGTATGGAGTGAGCTTTTTCTGTGCATTGGCAGCGGCGATTATCAACTGCATTTTTGGATTGATTCTTGCATGGGTTTTGACTCGATACGATTTTCGCGGCAAGCGATTCATGGATGCATTGATAGATCTTCCATTTGCACTTCCAACCGCTGTCGCAGGAATCGCATTGACAACTTTATACGCTGAAAATGGATGGATTGGACAATTTTTCTATGCAGTTGGAATTCCAAGTGCATTTTCTCCAGTTGGAATAACAATTGCATTGACTTTCGTCGGAATTCCATTCGTCGCAAGATCAATTCAACCGGTTTTGAAAGATCTTGATCCTCAACTCGAAGAAGCGGCAAATCTATTCGGTGCGAGCGATTTTCTCACATTTCGTCGAGTCATTTTTCCAGAATTGATATCGCCGCTGCTAACTGGATTTGCATTAGCATTTTCGCGGGGAATCGGTGAATATGGATCGGTCGTTTTCATCGCGGGAAATATGCCGTTCGAAACTGAAATCGCGCCGTTGATGATTATGACAAAACTCGAACAGTTTGATTATCAATCTGCCGCGGCAATTGCAATTGTCATGATGGTTCTATCGCTCGCAATTCTGCTAGTGATTCATGGATATCAAGGACGTCGACTCAAATTGATTGGAGGTGTCTCGGCATGAATTCAATCGCTATCGATCAATCTCAAATTCCCGATGAATCTCCGAGCATCTCGAATCGAAATCGGAATCGAAAAATCATTGAATATTTGTTGATTTTCATCGCGGGAGCATTTCTATTTTTGATGTTGATTCTTCCACTGATTCTTGTCGGAGTTGAAGCATTGTCAAAGGGATGGAATGCATATCTCAAAGCGTTGACTGAACCATTTGCGATTAAAGCATTCTATTTGACAATCGAGGCAACAATTCTCGCCGTGATTCTCAATACAATTTTCGGAATCAGTTCGGCCTGGCTTCTGACAAAATTCGATTTTCGCGGCAAAACATTTTTAGGATCATTGATCGATCTTCCATTCGCAATTTCTCCAGTTGTCGCTGGATTATTTTTCATCATGCTTTTTGGAAGAATGAGCCCACTCTATTCACTTTTGCAATCAAATCATGTTGCGATAGTATTTGCAGTTCCTGGAATTATCCTCGCAACAGTCTTTGTAACTTTTCCATTCATAACTCGCGAATTGATTCCGGTGATGGAAAATCAAGGACGCGAGGAGGAGGAAGCTGCTGCAACGATGGGAGCAAGTGGATTTACAATTTTTCGAAAAGTCACTCTGCCGAATATCAAATGGGCGTTGAGCTATGGAATCATTCTCTGCTCCGCGCGAGCGATGGGAGAATTCGGTGCAGTTTCAGTTGTCTCGGGACATATTCGTGGAAAGACTAACACTCTCCCGCTCCACATCGAAATTCTTTATAACGAATACAATTTTACAGCAGCATTTGCAGTTGCATCGGTGCTGGTGATTATGGCGGTTGTCATTTTGATTCTAAGAAACATTCTTGAAAGAGAGATTGAGCGATGATTTATGAAGTTGAATTGCGAAATATCAATAAGACATTTGGAGATTTTCAAGCGTCGAAGGATGTCAGTTTTGGAATTGAGCGCGGGAAATTGATCGGTCTGCTTGGATCTTCTGGAAGTGGAAAGACGACGATTCTTCGAATGATTGCAGGGCTTGAGACTCCAGATTCCGGAGATATTTTCATCGGTGGACGTCGCGTCAATGATGTTGATCCTGGCAAGCGTGGAATTGGATTTTTGTTTCAGAGTTATGCATTGTTTCGACACATGACGGTCTTCGATAACATCGCTTTCGGATTGGAAGTTCAGAAAAAATCGAAATCTGAAATCAAGGATCGAGTTGAATATTTGGCGGAATTGATTGGATTGAAAGATTTCACGGATCGATTTCCAATGCAGTTGTCAGGCGGACAGCGTCAAAGAGTTGCATTCGCTCGAGCTTTAGCACCGAATCCAGAACTTTTACTCCTCGATGAACCGTTCGCGGCAATCGATGCGAAAGTTCGTCAAGAGCTGCGTCAATGGTTGAAACATACAATTCACAAGCTCGGAATCACTTCGATTTTTGTCACGCACGATCAAGATGAAGCGGTCGAAGTTGCCGATGAAATCATTATCACGAATGCAGGTCGAGTTGAGCAGACTGGATCGCCAATCGAAATTTATCAGTCGCCAAAAACTCCATTCGTCGCAAAATTCATCGGCGAATCAGTTCACGTGCCGGATTATACAATTTTCAAAGGATTCAATTCGATCGATGGAAAATCTCACGAGGGAATATTGCGTCCAGAATTTCTCGAAATCGGTGCGAGTGAAAAAGAAATGTTAATGCCGCTCGCATCGGAACATGGAATCGTTCGCGGAACATTTTTTCATGGGAGCAACATTCAAATCGATGTTGAAGTCAAGGGACAGATTCTTCGCGGCTTTCGAAATTTGGAAAAATCTCCGCTGCATGAAGGTGATGAAGCATTCGTGTTTATTCATCGAATCTATGGATTCAAAGACAATCGCGCACTTGTCATTGAGAATTCTGAAAAACGTCGCGAGTCGGTGATTATCTGATGAAAGTTTCGGAAAAATTTTCAGACGTCTTGATAATTGGAGGAGGAGCGGCTGGATTATTCGCGGCGATTCGACTTTCGGAATTGAATCCAAATCGAAAAATCATAGTCGCTGAAAAGGCAAATATCGATCGAAGCGGATGTTTGGCGGCTGGAGTTAATGCATTAAATGCATACATCACGCCAGGAAAAACTCCTCGAGATTATGCAGATTATGCAATTCGAGACGCTCATGGAATTGCACGCTATGATCTTTTGTTATCGATGTCGGAACGTCTCAACGAAGTCACTCGAAAAATTGAATCGATGGGACTTGTGATTCAAAAAGATTCCGATGGAAATTATGTCGCGCGAGGAAATCGAAATATAAAAATCAACGGCGAAAATATTAAACCGATCCTCGCTCGAGCTGTTAAAAATTTTTCAAACGTTGAGATTCTCAATCATGTCAACATTGTCGATTTGATTCAAGCTGAAGAAAATCAAGTCGCAGGGGCATGGGGATTCCATATTAATGAAGAAAAAATTTTCGTGATTCGATCTCAAGCAGTTTTGATTTCGACGGGCGGAGCGGCTGGATTGTATCGCCCCAATCATACCAATTCATCGCGTCACAAGATGTGGTATTCTCCATTCAACACTGGCGCGGGATTTGCGATGGGAATTCGAGCTGGCGCAGAAATGACAAGTTTCGAAATGCGATTCATCGCTCTTCGATGCAAAGATACAATCGCACCGACTGGAACTATCGCGCAGGGAATTGGAGCGGCTCAAATCAATTCGCGCGGAGAAAAATTGCAATTCAAAAATACAACTTCCGAGCGAGTTTTTGCTGTCACGAATGAAAAATCGTCCTGCTATCTTGAGACAATTGGAATTTCCAAAGAGCAGGAAGAATCGCTCGAGCGGGCATATTTCAACATGAATCCGGCGCAATCGATGAAATGGCTTGAATCTGGATTGCCGCCGTCAGTCGCAAATGTCGAAATCGAAGGAACTGAGCCGTATGTGGTTGGAGGTCACACGGCGAGCGGATTTTGGATTGACGCGAATCGAAAAACGACAATCGAAAATCTTTTTGCAGCGGGAGATGCTGCGGGAGGCTGTCCTCAGAAATATGTGACAGGATCATTTGCGGAAGGAGAAATTTCGGCGGAATCAATTGAAAAACTTTTGACCGAACAAAAAAATCCTCGAACCAATTTTGATCCGAGAAAAATTTTGAACGATCTCAACAAATTCTTCACGAATGAATCTCTATTTACAATTGACGAACTCGAAGAAGCGATGCAGTCCGCGATGGATGATTATGCAGGTGGAATTAAAACTAAATATCGATTCAGTGAAATTGGACTCGGAATCGCGTTGAAAAATATCGAGCGAATCGAGAATCTGTCTGAAAATCTGCGAGCTGAATCGATGTATGATCTTTTAAAAATTTTTGAACTGCGCGAGCGATTGTTAGTCTGTCGAGTTTTGATCGAGCATATGAAATCGCGGCGTGAAACTCGATGGCGTGGATTTGGTCAGAATCTCGATTTTCCACGGCATGATTCAGATTTCGATCTATTTGTAAATTCGCGAATGGAGAATGGAAAGATCAAAATCCATTTTCGAAAAATGGTAGAATGACATCGGCTCTCAAAAAATTTTTAGGAGTGGATGTTCATGAAGAAAAAATTGTTATCACTGATGCTCGCTGGAGTCATGTCGATCGGCTTGATTTCTGAAACTCAAGCGGCAACTCGAGATGAAATTGCGGCTGTCAAAGTTTCAAAATCCGGCAAATTCAATTATTGGAATTCTGATTCTCAAGCGAAGGAAAAACTCGTCAGCTACATTAAAAATATCACGAACAAAAAGAGTTCAAATTTCATCCCGATTGAAGATCGAATCGCGGTGTTTGATCTCGATGGAACTTTGCTCTGTGAAACTGCACCGTGTTATTTCGAATGGATGATGTATCTCGACCGCGCGCTGTATGATTCGAGTTATACGCCGTCGAAAGAGGATCGAGATATCGCGACGCTTGTTGAATCAGAAATTCGAGCGGGACATTTTGCATCGAATCAATTTCCAAAGAGTCTCGACAATCAAGAGGCGATCTCTCAAGAATCAGTTTTCGCAGGGATGAGCGTCGAGGATTATGATTCATACGTCGATCGATTTTTGCAGAAGAATGTTGAGGGCTTGACGAATCTGAAATGGGGCGAGGCGTTTTATCTGCCGATGGTTGAAGTGATTCGATATCTGCAGGCGAATGATTTCAAGGTTTACATCGTCTCCGGAAGCGAGCGATCTGCTCTTCGAGTTTTGGCGAGCGATGTGTTGAAAATTCCAGTGAATCAAATCATTGGAACTGACGCGGCGATTCTTGCAAGTCATCAAGGCGATAAGGATGGCGGCGATTATGTTTATCAATCTAACGATTCATTGATTCGCGGAAAACTTCTCACGAAAAATTTGAAGATGAATAAAGTTTCGATAATCGCGCAGGAAATTGGTAAGCAGCCAGTTTTAGCATTTGGAAACAGCGGCGGCGATGCGAGCATGTTGAATTATGCGATTTCGAACAATAAATATAGAAGTGCATCGTTCATGATTCTTTGCGACGATGTTGATCGCGAATTTGGAAGTCTGATTAAAGCTGAAAATTGCAAAAATCTCTCTGAATCGAATGGATGGATTGCTGTCTCGATGCGCGATGAATTCAAAACAATCTACGGCGACGATGTGACTCGCGAATGATCGAGGAGGATTTGAAATGAAATTTATTTTTTTGATCCTCACAATGATTTTGAGTTTTTCGATGATGTTCGAAACTGCTTCCGCTGAAGAATCTCCGCAGTGGATAAAGGATCTCAAATCATCGAAGAAGGCTGATCAAATTTTCATCGTTGCAGGAATTGGAAAAACAACGGCATGGATTTCGATGCATGAAAAAGATTCGAATGGAAATTGGCAGGAAATCATGTCAACGCCGGGATTTATTGGCAAGAATGGACTCGGTAAAACTCGCGAGGGCGATGGCATGACTCCAATCGGGATTTTCAAATTCAATCGAGCGTTTGGAATTGCCGAAGATCCTGGATGCAAGGCTTTCGATTATTTGCAGGTTGACGAGAATCATTACTGGTCTGGAGATCAAAATTTGAAATACAATCAAATGATAGATATTCGCGATTTTCCAAATCTCAACAAAGATGATTCCGAACATATCGCGGATTATGATCCTCAATACACTTACGCGCTCAACATCAATTACAACGAGAAGGGAATTTCTGGAAAGGGATCGGCGATTTTTCTTCACTGCTTTGGAAATGTCAAGCCGTATACAGGTGGATGCGTCGCGATTCCTGCCGATAAAATGAAATTCGTTATGCAGAATGTGAAATCTGATTGCGTCGTTGTGATTGATTATCTGAAAAATCTCGCGCCGGAATTTTATAAATCTCTGAAACTCTGACTCAAAATCGAGAGGAGTGTTTATCGTGAAATTTTTAAAATGGATCGCATGCCTGTTGACTGCGATGATTCTGACAATCGCTCCAGTCTCCGCTGAAAGATCGAATTCGCCGGATGATCCAGCTGGATTTGTTTTGTTGTCTGATGTTGTGCCGGATATCATTCAAGAGATTCGATATTTTTCAACGTACAATTTCGTCGGTGACAGAATCGATGGATATCAAGCCCCATGCGCACTGATGACAATCGAGGCGGCTGAAGCTCTCAAAAAAGTTTCTGATGAAGTCAAGTCGCAAGGCTATCGATTGAAAATTTATGACGCGTATCGTCCGCAAATGGCGGTGGATCATTTTGTCCGCTGGGCTGAGGATCTCAACGATTCGCGCATGAAATCTTACTTCTATCCTAAAGTCGACAAAACAAAACTCTTCGACGAGGGATATATCGATGCAAAGTCAGGACACAGTCGAGGTTCAACAGTCGATTTGACGCTCTTCGATATGAAAACCGGCAAAGAAGTTGACATGGGAGGCACATTCGATTATTTCGGCGAGCTTTCACATCCAGATTTCAAAGGCAAACTCACGAAGAAGCAGATCAAAAATCGTCAATATCTTCGCGACGTCATGATTAAGCATGGATTCAAACCGCTCGCGACGGAATGATGGCATTTCACATTGAAAGATGAGCCGTATCCAGATACATATTTCACCTTTCCAGTTAGCGCGGAGGTTGTCAGATGAAAAAATTTCTTGTCACGATGTTGATGTTCATAATTTCATTGAACATCGCGGAAGCCGGACATCTTGAAGAAATCGCGGAACGAGGATCGATTCGAATTGGAACAACTGGAGATTATCGTCCGATGTCATATTACAACGTCGAAACTGGATCTTACGAGGGAATCGATGCGGAACTCTCCAAATTGATCGCCGATTCTCTCAACGTCAAAATCGAATATGTTCCGACGACTTGGTCAACTTTGACTGCAGACACTCTCGCCGGCAAATTCGATATCGCGCTCTGCGGAATTTCGAGAACATATGCGCGCGCTCAATCGATGGCGATGTCTGATGGTTATGGAATCGGAATGTTTGGCAAGACGATCCTCTGTCGAAAATCCGATGCACAAAAATTCAAATCGCTCGCTGATATCGATAAGTCGAGCGTTCGCGTCATGATTAATCCGGGCGGGACGAATCAGAAATTCGCGAATGAAAATCTCAAAAATGCGCAAATCATTATCTTCAATGAAAATGCAGAAATTCCAAGTCAAATCGCGGAAGGAAATGCAGATATCATGATAACTGAAATCGTTGAAGCGTTGAGTTACATTCGATCGAATCCAAAACTCGCCGCGCCGCTTATCAATAAACCTTTCACAAGTCATTCTTGCGGAATTTTAATGCAGAAAGGCGATCAAGAATTTTTGAATTATATCAACTTCGTCTTGGCTGAATTGCGAAATGATGGGACGCTTGAATCGCTCGAAAATAAATATTTGAAGTGAATTCGAGGTAAAAGTATGAGTGTGAGAATCGATCGCGACAGGTGTATCGGCTGCAGAAAATGCGTCGAAGTCTGTCCTGGAAATCTGTTGATCTGCAAAAATTCGAAGGCTGAAATTCGCGATGTGAGGGACTGCTGGGGATGTACTGCATGCGTCAAGATTTGTCCACGCGACGCGATTCATTTTTATCTTGCCGCGGATCTCGGTGGATCTGGCGGAAAACTTTTCGCGAGAGATTCTCAAGATACTTTGACTTGGATTCTCAAACTTCCAAATGGAATCGAGAAACAAATTGTCGTCGATAAAAATCAATCGAATCAATATTGAGGTGAAAAATGTGAACGATGATCGTTTGTCGCAATTGGAATCTGACAGCATTTTTATAATTCGCGAAGCATATAAAAAACTCGGCAAGCTCGGAATGCTCTGGTCAATCGGTAAAGATTCGACGGTATTGCTCTGGCTTGCAAAAAAAGCATTCTTCGGTCATGTTCCATTTCCGTTTATTCACGTTGATACAAAGCGAAAAATTCCCGCGATGATCGAATATCGAGATCGAGTTGCGAAGGAATTGAATCTCGATTTGATTGTCCATACAAATTGGGACGCGATCAATGCAGGAATAAATCCTCAATGTGGAAGATTGGCATGCTGCCGCGCGTTGAAAACTGAAGGATTGAAGCAGGTCGTTCAGAAATATGGATTCGATGGATTGATTGTCGGCGTTCGTCGAGATGAAGAGGGATCTAGATCCAAGGAACGAGTTTTCTCCGAGCGCAAAGAGGATGATGCTTGGGACTATACAAATCAACCGCCTGAGCTTTGGAATCAGTTCAAGACAGATTTTCCAAAGGGACATCATATTCGCGTGCATCCAATTCTTGCGTGGACTGAGCTTGACATCTGGGAATATATTCGACGCGAAAATATTCCGATCATCGATTTGTATTTCGCCAAAAATGGAAAGCGATATCGAAGTCTCGGTTGTGAATGCTGCACTGGAATGATTGATTCGACGGCTGACAATCTCGATAAAATCATTGAGGAGTTAAAACATACAAAAATCGGTGAGCGGGCTGGGCGGGCTCAAGATCAAGAGGATTCTTACGCGATGCAGAAACTTCGTCGCGAAGGATATATGTAAGGAGGCGGCGAGATGAATATTCTGAAGATCGTCGTCGTGGGGCATGTCGATCATGGCAAATCGACAATCATCGGGAGACTTTTGTTCGATACAAATTCACTTCCGGAGGGAGTTATCAAGAAAGTCGAAAAAATTGCGCATGAGACAGGCAAGCCGTTCGAGTATGCATACCTCCTCGATGCATTCGAAGAAGAGCAGCAGCAGGGAATTACAATCGATACAACGCAAATTCAATTTTCAACGTCGAAGCGCGATTATCTGATTATCGATGCGCCAGGGCACAAAGAATTTTTGAAAAACATGATTTCTGGCGCGGGAAATGCAAATGCAGCTCTGCTAGTCATCGATGCAAAGCAAGGAGTTCAAGAGCAATCAAAGCGTCATGCTTATATGTTGAGTCTGCTCGGAATCAAAAAAGTTTATGTGTTGATAAACAAAATGGATCTGGTTTCGTATGATGAATCGCGATTCAATTTTGTCGAGCGGGAGATTCGAGAATTTTTGAAACCGCTCGGAATTGAGCCGTTGAAATGCATTCCAGTATCTGGACTTCAAGGCGACAATATCGCTCAAAAATCTGAATCGATGAAGTGGTATCAAGGCGAAACTGTCATTGACGCGCTCGATTTAATCGACAGCGAAGACGGAATCGAGCAAAAATCTCTTCGATTTCCGATTCAAGACGTTTATAAATTTGACGATCGAAGAATCATTGCGGGGCGAATTGAATCTGGAAAAATTTCCGTGGGCGATCGAATCAAGATTTTTCCGAGCGGGCGAGAGACTCAAGTGGTCGAGCTCTCATATTGGTTGGAGAAGGATCGAAAAACTTCCGCGCAGGCTGGAGAATCGATCGGGATTCAAGTTTCCGATGAATTTTTCAATCAACGCGGCGAGATAATTACTCACGTCGAGGATTCAATCAAAGTCTCGAATCGATGCCGCGCGTCAATTTTTTGGATGGGCAAAAATCCTCTGACTCTCAACAAAAAATACAAATTGAAATTGGCGACGCAGGAAGTCGAGGCTCAAGTTGAAAAAATTCTCAAGACAATCGATGCGTCGAATCTCGAATCGCGTCAAAATTCTATCGAGCTCAAACTTAACGATGTTGCGGAAGTGGTTTTGAAATTCAAAACAGAAATCGCGTTCGATCTATTCGATGAATTTCAGGCGACAGGTCGATTTGTCTTAGTCGATGGATTTGATGTTGCGGGCGGCGGAATAATTGTCGCGGATGAAAAATCGGAATCGCAAATTCCAGCGTTCATCGGTGAAAATGTCACGGCACATGGAGAAATTTTCGACGAGTTTTATTATGAAATCGAGCGTCGCGAAATAATCCATGTTTCCGAGCCGCTGAAAAAATCTTATCGAGTGGGCGATGAAATTCCGACGCAGGGAATCAGTTATGATTATCCGGACAACTTCGATATTCTATTGCTCCGCGATGATGCATTCGTTTCGATTCGAGATAAAAAAATCACGGCGATCGATCGTCTCGAAAATTTTTACTATGATCATGTTCCGCTCGTCAATGGCAGAGGTTTTGGAATCAAGCTTAACGATTCTGAGGGCGTTGCAAATATGATTGAGGAATTTCGAAACATTTCTGGGGATGATTCGAAATCGATGGCTGCATTTTCAAATCGATACTTCCACTTCAATCAATATCGCACGCTCAAATTTTATTTCGATTATGTGATCTAGGTGATTAGATGAAAATTTCCACGCGCGAGGCTTGCGAAATCGCTGTAATGTCTGCAGTAGTTTTCATCGCAACATTTGTTCCAAAAATTCCAATTCCGCTTGGATATGCACATCTCGGTGACGCGGCAATTTTTCTGGTGATTTTGAAATTTGGAAGGCGAGCTGGAATTTTATCGGCAGTCATTGGTTCAGCGTTGGCAGATTTGATAGGTGGATTCGCAATTTGGATTCTCCCGACAATATTGATAAAATCAGTGATGGCTGAAATTTTCTATCGGCTCGATAAAGTTCATTTCATCATGGCATTGAGCGTTTCATGTCTTTGGATGGCGATAGGATATACAATCTTCGGCGCGATTCTCTATGGAAGTTTGGAAGTTGGATTAACATCGCTCCCGGGACTTTTAATCGAGGGATTAGTGAATCTCGCCGCAACAATTTTCATTTCTTTCTCCGCATGGAAATTTTTCAAACGCTAAAAAATTTTTGGGAGTCTTTCACTATGGAAAATCAAGCTATGCAAAATATTCTGAGCGATTTAAAAGCCAACGGATTTATGCAGCAGAAGCAAGAGGGATTTTTCTCGATGCGGTTGCATTCAGTCGGCGGGCATTTCACAGTTGAGCAGCTCGGCGCGATTCAAAAAGTCGCTGAACAATTTGGAAAAGGATACATTCATTTAACATCGCGACAAGGAATCGAAATTCCATTCATTCATTTCAAAGATATCGATGCAGTCAAGAAAACTTTGGCGGAAGGAAATGCTCGAGTTGGAGTTTGCGGCGCGAGAGTTAGAACTATCACGGCGTGCCAAGGAAATGCTGTCTGTGCGTCGGGATTGATTGATACTGCTCAAATTGCGAATGAAATTGAAAAGCGAGTTGGAGGTCGAAATCTGCCTCACAAATTCAAAATTGGATTGACTGGATGTCGCAATAACTGTTTGAAGGCGGAGGAGAATGATCTCGGAATCAAAGGCGCAGTCGTTCCAAATTGGAAATCGAGCTTCTGTATTTTCTGCGGGAAATGTGCTGCGAAATGCCCAGTTCATGCGATTAAAATCGATCGTAAAAATAAAACTTGGGAAATCGATCGCGATGTTTGTGTGAATTGCGGGAGATGTATTCGAGCTTGCGAATCGAATGCAATTGACGGCGAGCATGGATTTTCGCTTTCATTCGGCGGGAGATATGGAAATCAGATTCGAATCGGACAAAAATTTCCATCGATCGTTTTCGGTGAGGAAAATTTGTTTGAAATCATTGAACGGACGCTGAAATTTTTCGAGACTCATGGAAAAAAAAAGGAGCGATTTAGTTCAACGCTGGAGCGAATCGGCTGGGAAAATTTCAAGCAGGAAATCACAAAATAAAAAGAGATCCGAATCTCAAAACGAGGTTCGGATCTCTTTTTTTGTTTCCGGATCAAGCTAACATTTTGACAAGCTCCTCTTGACTGACTGCATAAGTTCCAGCCTTCGAAACGACAATCGATGCCGCCAAATTCGCTAGATAAGCTCCATCCTCCGGAGCTCTTCCGCCCGCCAAAGTCATTCCAAAAACTGCCAAAATAGTATCGCCTGCGCCAGCTGGATCAAAAACTTCCTGCTCGATTGTTCGAATGTGAGTTGTCTTATTTTCTTCAGTTACCATCGTGACTCCATCGCCAGATCGAGTCGCCAAAACATTCGCGATATTGAATTTTCTCATTACATATTTCGCAGCGCGTTCA
>JAFUTY010000025.1 GCA_017484005.1 Selenomonadaceae bacterium
ATTCTCCCCATAAAGTTTACATTCTGTATTTTTCAAAGGGGGTTGAATCTCATGATTGATAAAATCACGGGACTCTCGCAAGATGCTGTTGCCGGTAAAGTCGCCAAAGATCTTAAGAACGGCAGAGTTGCTGATGCTGCCGCAAGAAGTGCTGTGAGCTATGGCGGTGTAAAGGCTGGCGCAGCGGCTGGAACTGCAATTGGAGGTCCAGCTGGTTTGATCGTTGGTGGATTGATTGCTATAGCGGCTAATGTATTTGCGTCTTCCGATTGATAACCTCTATTTCGTTTGGACGTCTCAATGAAAAGAGTCGGGGATCAAAAAGATCCTCGACTCTTTTTTTGGTTTGGAAAAATGTTTACTTCAATTGATCATAAATTTCATCAGTAACAGGCTCAAGCCATTCATTCGATTGATTCTCACCAGGCACATGCATTGCGAGATGTGAGAAATATCCATCTTTCGACGCGCCATGCCAATGCTTAACATTTGCCGGAATATTTATCACCGTACCAGGATTGATTTCAACCGGATCTTTATTCCATTCCTGATACCAGCCGCGTCCGCCAACTCCAATTAACAACTGCCCGCCGCCTGAAGTTGCTTTGTGAATATGCCAATTATTTCTGCAGCGCGGCTCGAAAGTCACATTGTGAATCGGGATTTGATCGTTTGAAACTGTTGCGAGATATGATTTGCCGATGAAATATTGAGCATATGCATCGTTCGGCTCGCCAATTGGAAAGAAAATCGACTGCGCATATTTTTCCAATTCAGTTTGAGCCGGCGTTTCATCATTCCAAATTTCTTTCGCAAGATTGAACGCTGCCCATCCCATTGGCCAGCCGATATAAAATGCCGCGTGAGTTATCAATGCTGCGATTTCTGCCTTCGAAACTCCATTTTTCTTTGCATTTTGAAGATGATGTTTGAAAGCGTCAGTGACTAATCCCCGCCCCATGAATGCTGAAACCGTGATAATGCTCCGCGTTTTCAAATCGAGCGTTTCATCGCTCCAAACTTCGCCGAATAGAATGTCGTCATTGAATCCAGCGAACATCGGTGCAAATTCTCCGAGCTGATTTCGTCCCGCTGTCTGAACAATTTTTGCCACGTGAAAATCTCCTTTCAAAATTTTTTAGAATCATATTACTTCGATTCGAATCTAAGTCAATCGAAAAAAGGAATTTGGAAATTTTTTTCAAATATATCTCGCGAATTCGAATTTAGGAGGAATTAATTTTGGAAGAAAATCTCACACCGGAAGAAATTGTTGATCAGACAACGATCGCGGATGTTTATCGAGCAGACAAAAATCTCGCTGGAATCGTTCGGAAAACTAAATTGATCCACAGCGAATTTTTCTCGGAACTCTCACGCAATGAAGTTCATTTCAAGCCGGAAAACATGCAGCATACTGGAGCATTCAAACTTCGCGGAGCATTCAACAAGATTTCTCAATTGACAGATGAAGAAAAATCTCGCGGAGTCATAACTGCATCGGCAGGAAATCATGCGCAGGGAGTTGGATTCGCAGCTAAAAAATTGGGAGTCAAGGCAGTCATTTGCATGCCGGCGACAACTCCAATTCTCAAAGTCGAGGCGACTCGAGCATTGGGCGCGGAAGTCGTTTTGCATGGCGATTCATTCGATGACGCGCAGGCATTTTCTCTCGATTTGCAGCACGAGCATGGATATGTGTACGTGCATCCATTCAACGATCGCGAAGTTTTATTGGGACAGGGAACGACAGCTCTCGAGATTATCAACGAGTTGAAAGACGTCGATGCAATTTTAGTTCCAATCGGCGGCGGCGGATTTGCATCGGGAGTAGCTCTCGCGACGAAATTAGTCAGTCCGCAAGTCAAAGTGATTGGAGTTGAGCCGGAAGGCGCGGCATGTATGAAAGCGGCAATCAATGCTGGACATGTCGTGACTTTGGAAAATATCGAGACGGTCGCAGATGGATGCGCTGTAAAAACTGCTGGAGATCTAACTTTTGCATTCTGCCGAAAATATCTTGACGATGTGATTTCAGTTTCAGAAATGGAAATCATGAGCTCACTTCTATTTTTGATCGAGAAACATAAATTGATCGCGGAAGGTGCTGGAGTTTTATCGCTCGCAGC
>JAFUTY010000026.1 GCA_017484005.1 Selenomonadaceae bacterium
GCAATTGGAAGCATCGTGAGATGTGGAGCGAGGCAGTACTAAGAGTCGAAAGTTTCATTATGGTAGGAACTCTATGCAGTAAGTGAGGGTGAGACCTCAAAATAGGAAATCTGGTGAGGATAGGGGAAGGGCAACACCTGTAACCATGTCGAACACAGAAGTGAAGACTTCCACCGCTGAAGGTACTGGGTTGGCGACGACCTGGGAGATTAGGTACTTGCCAGTTGAATGAAAAGAGCATGTGCGAGTTTTCTCGGCATGCTTTTTTCATTGTCTAAAAAATAAAGGTGGATTTTTTTATGTCAATTCTGGGAATTTTGCTCAAAACTCCAGTCAACCGACTTGAAGATATAGAATCGAATTTCGGTAAAATCACGGGAAATATCGATCAAGCAATGAAGGCAAAGTGGCTCGAAAAAGCAATTATCCGAGATGGAAAGTACATTCTTCAAGTCTATACATACGCAGATGATGAGGAACATCCGGAATGGCAAACTTGGCATCCGACTTATTACGTGCTAAACGAGGATTTCACGAAAACGCGAATCAATTTCGAAGTGGCATACGAGCTTTACAAAACAGGTAAAGTGGGTTGGGAAATTTCGAGAGATTCTTACGTTGCGTTACACTCTAAAAAAACTCGCTGAGGATCAATCTTAAATCGTTCTTCTGTGCTGCCGAAGGTGAATCAAAATGTATCGACGGTTTGAATCTCCAATTGGAAAAATTTTTATAGCAAGTGATGGCGAATCTTTGACTGGATTGTGGTTTGAAAATCAAAAATTTTTTCCAAAGAATCTCGGCGATGAAATCGATCTGGAAATTTTCGATCAAACGATAGATTGGCTCGAAATCTATTTCAGCGGCAAAAATCCAGAATTTACTCCTCGAATCAAAATCGAGGGAACAGATTTTCAGAAAAAAGTTTGGAAATATCTCCAGCAAATTCCATTTGGAAAAGTTGAAACCTATGGAAACATCGCCAAGAATTTAAAAACTTCAGCGCGAGCAGTTGGAAATGCTGTTGCTAGAAATCCGATATCGATAATAATTCCATGTCACAGAGTTATCGGTGCGAATGGAAAATTGACTGGATACGCTGGCGGAATCGATAGAAAAAATTTTTTGCTTGAACTTGAATCTCGCTCATCAGAAAAATGATGGGCGAGATTTTTTTATTTCCGATTATACAGCAATGATATTCGCGCTATGATTCTCAATGGCTTTTAAAATGTCAGATTGAATCCCTGTATCTGTGACAATCAGATTAATCTCGTTCAACATCGCAATCGTTTCGAAAAAGATTTTTCCAAATTTGCTGTGATCACTTGCAACGACTATTTTTTTAGCGTGTTTTATCAGAATTCGTTTAGTCTCGGCATCAATATGGTATGGAGAACTCAATCCACCGCCGATATCAATACCTTGCGCACCGAGAAAAATTATATCGACATTGAAACGGCTCATGAAATCTGTCGTCATTTGTCCTGCGAATCCTCGAAGTTTTTCAGAAAAAATTCCCGGCGTCATTATCAACGTGTTATTTTCTGAACTGCTAAGAATGTGAGCAGTATCCAGTGAATTTGTCATAAATGTAACATTCCGCTTCGATCGCAGCAATTCCGCAATTTTTTCAGCAGTCGAGCCGCAATCTATGAAAACAGTCATTCCATCACTGACGAGATTCGCGCAATATTCGGCGATTCGCTTTTTCTCCAATGGAAATTGATTCTGTCGAAAATTGAGACTGTATAAAACTGAAGTTCCGCGATTCAAAACTGCTCCGCCGCGAATAATCGTCAATAATCCTTTGCTTGCCATTGCAGAAAAATCGCGATGAATCGTTATTGGTGAAACATTCAACTCTTCCGCAAGATCGATCGTGTATCCAATATGATTTTTTTCGAGATAGTCGAGAATCAATTTTCTTCGTTCAGAGGATTTCATTATTCTAACTCCTTTTTGATAAATTTATGATAAATTAACTCAGTTTAAGTTGTAAATTTTTCAAAATCAAGATTTTTTATTCCAAAAATTGATAGAAACTCGACATTTTTGCTTGCAAATATATTTTCTGCAGATTATCATTCGCTCAACTTAAGAATACAAAATTTCTTGAGCGAAAAATTTTTAAGGAGTGGAGTTCAATGACAAAACCAAGTAAAAAAGCGGCTGAAATGAGCATTCAAGAACTCGCGGCATACATCGATCAATCGGTCCTCAAGCCGGAATTCACTGAGGCTGAAATTCGCAAGTATATCCAAGAGGGCATCGATTTCGGCTGTGCGACGGTTTGCGTCAATCCTGCATCACTTCCGATTGCCGCGGAATTGACTGCCGGCTCGAAAACTGGAATCTGCGTCGTTTGCGATTTTCCATTTGGACTTTCCACAACTCACTCGAAAGTTTTGCAGGCGGAAGAGTATTGCAAAAATTTCAAGATTCAAGACCTCGATATCGTCGCGAATTATGGATGGATTCGCAGTGGAAAATGGAACGAGGTCACTGCAGATATCGCGGCGGTTGTCGATGTTTGTCACAAATATGGCACGGAAGTCAAAGTCATTTTTGAAACTGACGCGCTGACTGTCGACGAAGTGAAAAAGGCTTGCGAATGTACAATCGAGGCGCATGCAGATTTCGTCAAAACTTCGACAGGATTTTTCACCGGCAAAGAGAATGTTGGTGCGACGCCGGAAATTATCCAAGTCATGCTCGATACCTGCGGCGATCGAATCAAAGTCAAGGGCAGCGGCTGTATCAGAACTCGCGAACATTTTTTGAAACTTATCGACATGGGAATTGACAGAATGGGCGTGGGATATCGTTCAACTCCAGTTGTTCTCGGCGTAAAATGATTGATTTTTTGCAAAAAATTTGGCACAGTGGAAAAAATGATTCTCCGCTGTGCCATTTTTGATATTGAGAGAGGATAAAGTCATGAAGTTTGAAGACAAAAAAGCATTGGAGCTGTTCGCCGTCAAAGTTCGAGAGGGAATTTTGAGAAGCACAAACGCTTGCAGCAGTGGACATCCAGGCGGCTCGCTTTCCGCGGCAGATTATCTAACTTATCTTTACAATCGAGAAATCAATGCGAATCCGGCTGAACCAAATATGTCTGAACGCGATCGATTTGTATTATCGAAAGGACATGCATCTCCAGCACTTTACGCGGTTTTAGCTCACATGGGATTTTTTCCTGTCGAAGATTTACTCACGTTCAGAAAAATTGATTCGAATCTTCAAGGGCATCCAAACATGAATTTGACGCCTGGAGTCGATATGTCTACAGGTTCACTTGGGCAGGGAATATCAGTCGCCTGCGGAATGGCTAAAGCGGCTAAATTTTTGCAGAAAGATCTCAACGTCTACACTTTGCTCGGCGATGGAGAAATCGATGAGGGACAGGTTTGGGAGGCTGTGACTTTTGCCGCGCATTATAAACTTGACAATCTTTGCATTGCAGTTGATGTGAATGGTTTGCAGATTGACGGTGCAACTAAGGATGTCATGAATACTGCGCCGCTCGATAGACGATTTGAATCTTTCGGCTGCGAAGTGATTGAGATTGACGGGCATGACTTCGATGAATTGGAAAAGTCATTCGAATTTTTCCACGCGAATAAAAATCATGGCAAGCCGACAGTGATTTTGTTGAGAACTGTCAAAGGCAAGGGCGTTTCATTCATGGAAAATCAAGCAGGCTGGCATGGTAAAGCTCCCAATGATGAACAGCTCGCTCAAGCTTTATCTGAACTTGCAGATGCTCGCAAAAAAATTGAGGAGGCGATTTAATTGGAAGGCATGAAAAAAATCGCGACTCGTGACAGCTATGGAAATGCTCTCGTTGAACTTGGAAAAATTCATGACGATATCGTCGTTTTGGATTCAGATTTAGCGATGGCAACAAAAACTGTTCTTTTCAAGAAAGAATTTCCAAATCGTCATTTTGACTGCGGTATCGCTGAATGCAATATGATTGACGTCGCGGCAGGAATGTCAACGTTTGGACTTGTTCCATTTGCATCGAGTTTTGCGATGTTTGCTGCGGGACGAGCATTCGAGCAAGTCAGAAATACAGTTGGTTATGCTCGGTTAAATGTGAAAATTTGTGCAACTCACGGCGGAATTTCAGTTGGGGAAGATGGCGCGAGTCATCAATGCTGTGAAGATTTTGCATTGATGCGAACGATTCCAAATATGGTTGTTATGTCGCCGTCTGACGATATCGAGGCGCGGCAGATGGTCAAAGCTGTTTACAAATATAAAGGCGCAGTTTATATTCGATTCAGTCGATACGCAGTTCCGATTTATCACGACGAAAATTTTAAATTTGAAATTGGCAAGGGCGAGATTGTTCGAGACGGATCTGACATTGCGATTATTGCAAATGGATTAACGGTTTCTGAATCTATCAGAGCGGCGGAAATTTTGAAGTCTGAAGGAATTTCTGCACGAGTTATCAATATCGCGACAATTAAACCGCTCGATGAAGAAATGATTTTGAATGCGGCTAAAGATTGTGGAAAAATTATCACGGTCGAAGAACATACAATAATCGGCGGGCTTGGCGATGCAGTTTGCTCTTTGCTCGCTGAAAAAAATCCTGTGCCTGTCAAGCGAATTGGTATCAATGACGAATTTGGGCATTCTGGATCTGCCGCGGAACTTTTGAAACAATTTGGACTTTCCGCGGAAAATATTTGTGTGAAAGTCAGAGAAATGCTCGGAAAAAATTGATACAATTCGAACAAAATCGGATTGGCAGGTGAAATTTATGACTGAAAAAGATTTTTGGAAATTGCAGAATGGAAATGATATTCGCGGAATTGCCGTCGAGGGAGTTGAGGGCGAGGAGGTCAATCTGACTCCCGAGGCAGTCAATCGAATCGCGAGCGGTTTTGTAAAATTCCTGTCGGAAAAATTGAATCAGCCCGCGCAAAATTTGAAAATCGCGATTGGACATGATTCGAGAATTTCTGCCCCGCAGCTTTTGAAATCGGCTTGCGAATCACTTACTGCTTCCGGTGTTGAAGTTTTGAATTGTGGACTTGCATCGACTCCCGCGATGTTTATGTCAATTGTTTTCGACGAAACTAAAGCGGATGGATCGATTATGTTGACGGCGAGTCATTTGCCTTTCAATCGCAACGGTCTAAAATTTTTTACTCGAGACGGGGGACTTGAAAAATCAGATATCACGGTCGTTTTGAAAAATGCTATCGATTCTGAAGTTGTGAAAGGCGATATTGATTCCGCAAAAAAATTCGATCTGATTTCAATTTACGCGGAACATTTGAAAAATATTATTATCAAAAATTTAGATCTCGCTCCAGATTCTAAGCCGTTTGCTGGAATGAAAATAATTGTCGATGCAGGAAATGGCAGCGGTGGATTTTTCGCATCAAAAATTCTCGAGCCGCTCGGTGCAGATATTTCCGGCAGTCAATTTCTCGAGCCAAATGGATTGTTTCCAAATCACATTCCAAATCCTGAAGATGAAGAGGCAATGGCGTCAATCAAAAAAGCGGTGCTGGAAAATCATGCAGACTTGGGATTGATTTTCGATACAGATGTTGATCGCGGCGGCGCAGTGTTGAGCGATGGCAAGGAAATCGCTCGAAATGCTTTAGTTGCAATGATGGCGGCGATTCTTGCACCGGATTATCCAAAATCTACGATTGTCACCGACTCTGTGACTTCTGACGAATTGCATGTTTTTCTCGAAAAAAATCTCGGCTTGAAACATCATCGATTCAAGCGCGGATATAAAAATGTTATCAATGAATGTATCAGATTGAATAAATCGGGAGAAATTTCTCCGTTGGCGATTGAAACTTCAGGTCATGGTGCGCTGTCTGAAAATTATTTTTTAGATGATGGCGCGTATTTAGCAGTTAAAATTTTGATTGCGGCGGCAAAATTGCATCGCGAGAATAAAAATCTTTCCGATTTGATCACTGATTTGAAATATCCTGCGGAAAGTAAAGAGTTTCGATTGAAAATTGTGGGGCAGGAAGATGCTGGGGAATATGGCGAACGTGTCTTGAAAACTTTTATTGATCGCGCGGAAAAATCAGGTATCAAGCAAGCGTCTCCAAATTTCGAGGGAGTTCGATTGATATTCGATAACGGCTGGGCATCACTTAGAGCGTCTTTGCATGAACCAAAATTGCAATTCAATATTGAAAGTCGAGAAATCGGCGGCTGCAAAAAAATCGTTGCAGTTTTGAAAAATTTCTTCAAAGATTTTGACAGCGTGGATTTGACTTTGATCGATCAATATCTTGAACAATAAAAAAATCCTCGATAGATCGCAAATGATCTGTCGAGGATCTTTTTTTATTTCCGCAAGCATGATGCTTGACCCAATTTATCTCGAAAAAAATTTAGACTCTCATGTTCAAATTCCAACACAAATAAAAAAAATCGAGGCTCGCTCAAGCCTCGACATATAACGCTCGCACCGCGATATTGATTGAATTCACGATCA
>JAFUTY010000027.1 GCA_017484005.1 Selenomonadaceae bacterium
GATCCCTTTCCTTGTACAGATCTGCTTGCTGATTTTGCACAACCCGATTTTACGGAGATGAGGTCGCTGTACCAACCTATTCTCACATAAGCCTACTGTCTTGCGACTCTGGTACATTTCGGCTTACGAAGATATCCTCCTTTCCTCAAAAATTTTTATGAGTTGATTTTACATGTTTGGGGAAAGTTGTCAAGAAAAAACCGCGTCTAACTCACGACTAAAGTCACGAGTTTGCGACGCGTCTTTCATCAACTTTATTGCTAGGATTTTCAATCTATCCTCCTCAACGTGTCGAATCTCGCTGTTCGAGCGTGACAGGTACATAATTGATAATTTGCGACGGCTGATTTCCATCGATTTGTTGGATAAGCAGATCGCAGGCAGTCTTTGCCAATTTTTCCGGCTGACGATTCAATGAAGTCAATGACGGCGTTGCAAGTTCAGAATAAAGAGTGTCATCGAAACTGATCATTTTTACATCTTCCGGCACATACAATCCAACACTTCGAAACGCTTTCAACGCGCCAAATGCAGATCGATCGCTGCTCGCAATGATTCCATCGATTGGAAGTTCACGGCGCAAAAAATCTGTGACAATCTTTTCAACTTCGATGTGACTGGATTTCTCACCAGGACGTTTCAAAATGTAAGATTCATCGATTTCAATTCCGTTCGATTCGAGAGCCTTGCGATATCCCTGCTCCTGCAAACTTTCATGATGTCCCGCGATATATCCAGGAATCATGATAATATTTTTGCATCCTTTATCAATGAGATATTGAGTCGCAAGTCGAGTAGCATCAACATCGTTATTCGCAACCCATGCAAATTTTTCAGCGTTGGCAGGACGTCTATCGAGAAATATCAATGGAAATTTTTCATCGATCAGATTTTCCGCGAGCGAGCTCAATCCACTCACGCATAAAATTCCAGAGACTCCCAATTCCGCGAGATTTTTGAAATGAGATTCTTCGACTTCCACTCGATTACTGTTGCAGATTAGCAAATCGAAATTCTATTTTTATGAATTGATTCACTTCGATAGATCTTTTTTGTCAAAGATCCTCGCGCATGGTAAACTCTCGAGCAACTTCTATAAGTCAGAAGGGAGTCTATGCTAAATAACTATTTCAATTACAATCGGAGTCTCACGCGATTTGTCATAATTTCAATCGCAATTACATCGATTTTTTCAATTTCAATCGCAAGTTTCATTCTCAACGAAGTCATTGAGCAGCACGATGAAGAAATGATCAAAGTTATCGCGTCAGATGTTTATGGCGACGTCAGTGATAAACTTCGTCAAGCTGTCACGGTCTCACGAGTCATGGCAAATGATACGCTGTTGATTCAAAATCTGAAAAATGCAGATCGATTTTCCGAGGCAGAAGAAACAGAAATCATGCGTCAATATCTCAACGCGCTCCGGAGTCATTTCGATTGCAGTGCAGCATTTCTAGCGTCGGAAATATCGCAGAATTATTACACGACAAGCGGTTTGCAGAAAAAACTCGATCCAACAAATGATCCGCACGATTTATGGTATCAAGAATTTCTCGAGCAAAATCTTGAATATGCATTCAACATCGATACAGATGAAGCGAAAAAATTTGCACTCACGATCTTCGTTGATACTCGAATTCGCGACGAAAATGGAAATCTCCTCGGCGTCTGTGGAGTCGGTATCGGAATGGATGAAATGCAGAAAATTCTCGCGCAAAATGAGTCGCAGTATGGAATTGAAATCAATCTTGTCGATCAGAATGGGCTAGTTCAAATTGATACAGATTCGATGCAAATCGAGCATTTGAAACTCACAAACATCGCAATGGAAAAAAATCCGAGCGAATTTGTCGTTCATAAGACTCGCGGCGGATATACAGTCACACGATATATTCCAGATTTTGATTGGTATCTCGTGATTCAGCGAAACAGTGTGAATTCAAAAGGCACATTTTCAAATCTGATATCCTACATGCTCATTGGATTTGTGATTCTGCTTGCGATTTTTTTGAGTCTGATTCAGCTCGGTTTGAATCGCGCACAGAAAAAACTCGAGGAGACAGCTAAAAAACATGGAATCGCGAGCCATGCTGCGCTGTATGTATCAATGCATTTGATCGATCTCAAGTCGAATTCGATTTATGAATTGAGCCGTGATCCAAAGATCGATCTTTTCAAAATCAGTGATGGTGATAATGCAAATTTGCGAATCATTCAAGCAGTGAAGCGAATGACTCGAATCGAGAATCTTCGTGACATGGTTGATTTCACGAATCTCTCGACGCTGTCGAATCGAATGAAAAATATTTCCGCGATAAATCATGAATTTTTGAGCGAGCGATATGGCTGGTGCAAGGCTCATTTCATGCGGGCGGATGATGATCAAATCGTTTTTGCGATTGAAATCATCGACGAGGAAAAGCGTCGTGAAAAACATCTGCTCTATCTTTCTGAAACCGATGCGATGACAGGTTTGCGGAATCGTGGAAGTGGCGAGAAAAAGATCAAAGAATTGATGGAGCAGGGAAAATCTGGGATGTTTTGCCTGCTCGATGCTGATAAATTCAAATCGATCAATGACAATTTTGGGCATGACGTCGGCGATAAAGTTATCAAAGCGATTGCGGATTGTCTGAAGCGATGTTTTCGAGATAGCGATGTCACGATGCGATTGGGCGGCGATGAATTTTCAGCATATGCAGTTGGCGTGACGAATGAAGAGATTGGTTTAGTAATCATCAATCGGCTTTTTGGATTGATCGATCAAATTGATATTCCAGAGCTTGGCGATCGAAAAATCTCGATAAGTCTCGGCGCAGCATTTTTCAGTATTCAAAACGATTACTCATTCGAAGAATTATACAAACGTGCAGATTCAGCGACGTATGTGAGTAAAAAGACTTCGGGAAATTGTTCGAACTTCTATCACGAATAAAAAAAAGATCCCCGACCATTTCTGATCGAGGGATCTCTTTTTGTGTTCGGAATTCGAATCAAAGATCAGAATTTGTAAGTTGCACCGATTTGAACGAATCTTCCAGGGGCTGGCATAGCTCTGGTGTCATTGGAATACTCTTCATCAGTGAAATTGAGAGTACGGAAATACACTGAAGTTCGATCTGTGAAATCGTAACTCGTATTGAAGTCAAGAACTACGTAAGACTTCGATGCATATCCGGTGTTATAGTTGTCATCATAATAGCTAGTATTTAGACCGCTTGCCATGATTCCGAGAAGATTTGCACGCCATTTTCCAACATTGTAATGAACTCCGAGTCGATATCCATTTGGTTGTCCAAAATGATCATCTTCGTAGTCACCGTACGTTCCTGAATACACATTTTTAACTCTGGTATGAGAATAACCGAGATCATAGCTCCAACGATCACTCAAATTTTGTTTGAATGTGAGTTCTAATCCGCGACGTTTTTGTTTAAGATTATTGTCAGTTCCAACGAAGTCATAAGACCACCAATACGTAGACCAGCTAACAACATCCTTGAGCTCGTTGTTGAAGAAATTCAGAGATGCACTCGTATTGTCATCGAAATCATGCTCAATACCAATATTCTCACTGTGACCAGTTTCCGGTTTCAATCCCATGGGATTGTCATTTTCAGTACCACTATAATAGCCACCCATTCTCCAAATGGGGTAGTAGTATGAACCATAGTCATATCCAAAGGTATATCCCTCGCCGATAGTTGGAATGCTATAAGTTCTTCCCCAAGATGCATAAACTTTAGTTTTGTCATCTGGGCGATAATTTGCTGCAAGTTTTGGAGCCCAGTTCCCGCCAAAGTCTTTTGTGTGATCGTATCGAACTCCAGGCACAACCGTCCACTTATTTCCAAGACTGATTGTGTCTTGCAAATACGATGCTATTGTATCAACCTTTTCATCGTACCAGTTCTCTGGGCTTGATGCTTCAACACGATGCCACTCAACGCCAGCAATCAATTTGTGATGATCTCCGATTTCCCAACCGTTTTGATATTCGAGTCCTTGAAGTTTTGAATCACCGAAATAATAGTCAGTTCCGGAATCATATCCTTTTTGATAGTTGTTGAAGTATCTGAACCAGCCCGGCGTCGATGTATCTTCTTTGAAACGATATTCGATGCTCGAGCTGTTGTACATTTTATAATAATCAAAACCGAACTGCTGCTGATAATATTTTGCATAATCATGCGATTTATGCATGTAGCTGATCGTCAAGGAATTTCTATCGCTGAACGTGTCATCAACACGAATCGAGATATCACGATCCTTATAATCGTTATATCTACTAGCATTGTAGTAAATATAACTGGCTTTGAAATCAGCCTCGTCGCTCTTTCCTAATCCTGCAGTGACAAACCAACTCAATTTTCCTTTGACACCTTGATTTGTCGCTTCAAGGTTATATCGACTCCAAGATCCATAATTCACGTCGACAGTAGTTTGATCAATTTCGCCTTTTTTAGTGATAACATTGACAACGCCACCAACAGCGTCAGATCCATAAAGTGCAGATGCTCCACCTTTGACGATCTCGATTTTATCAATCATTTTGATAGAAGGAATCATGCTGAGCTCGCACAATCCTCTTCCTTTATACATATCTCCAACATAACGTCCACCGCCAACATATGCATCTTGGCTTGGATTTGCTCTGTGTCCATCGATCAATAAAAGGACTCGATTACTTCCATTGATATTCACAAAACCACTTGTATCTGTCGTTCCAATATTAGTGATCAAAACACCGTTTACATGACTCAATGCCTCAGCGACGGTTTGATAATGATTCGCCTCAATCTCTTGCGACGTTATGACTGTAACATTTGCAGGAGTATCCCAGCGACTTGTCGGGATTCTTGCTGCAGATGTTACGAAATAATCCGTCAGTTCGAGATAGCCCAATATATCTTCATTGGATTCACTCGATTCGACATCGGTTTGTTGAGGATCGCTTGAAACAGGGCTAGCAGCTTGAATTACGGGGGGGGGGGCAGCAACGTATCCCACCACCAGTGCACTCAAGATCGCTCGGCGCAATTTTTTGGAAATCATAAAGATCGTCCCTTCCATGGAATTTAAATTTTACAATCATCATGACTGCATTATCTTATATTCTCCATGATGAATTGATCTCCTTCATGAATAAAAAAAATCCCCGACCGATTTTCGATCGAGGATCTTTTTTATTTCCGAGAAAAATTTGTGAATTACGAGTTGAATGTGTGATTGGAATAATCTGCAGTGTAAGTTCCGCCGCTGAGACTAAATGTCGTGAGATTCGTTCCGTCGATTGTGAGACTTTGATTTGTTCCCATCGAAAGAACTAAGCCGTTGCTTGTGAATTCATAACTAGAAATGTCGTCAAACGAGAAATCAGTCAGATCGACAATATCATTTGATTCGCCGTTTTGAATTGTGACATTGCCATCGCTCGAAGTAAATCTGAACGTATCGCGTCCATCTCCACCGACGAGAGTATCATCACCGCCGCCGCCCCAGAGAGTCGAATTTCTCTTTCCGCCGCGAATGATATTACTGCCAGAGTTTCCGCTGAGATTCATCGCACCAGTCGCGTCAGATGCATCGATATTCGAGATGTTGACGTATTTGGAATCGGTGAGATCGATTGTCGTTGCTGATTCTTCATTGACAACAAGAGTTCCAATTTCAATTCCGTTGTAGTACGTGACATCTTGATCGTAAGTAACATTTCCGCCGAGATCCGCAACTCGAGCAATTCCTTCTTCGCCGTTTATATTGAATCTGATATCCGTTGACGAAGTGAAAGAACCGGATTCGAGGCTGATTGTCATTGTCGCCTCATTGGAATTCAAAACTAGTTGACCAGAATCATTGATTGACATGGATTCTGGAGCGTCTGTGAGTTCAATAACATCAGTCGAAGTCCAGTCAAGTACAACATCATCGCCGGTAGAATTTGGATCAAATACGATGTGAGTTTGTCCGCCCGCATAAATCGTATCATCGCCATCGCCGGAGTTGATTGTATCATTTGCGCCCGCGTGAATTGTGTCATTGAAATCTCCGCCGAGACTCACGATATCACCTGTCGATTCATTTGTATTGGTGAAAATTAAAACATCGTCATTTTGAGATTGAGTGAAATCGATTGTTGCGGAATTTGAATTTGCCCAGACGATGTCAGTGACTTGATCCATATTGATCGAGTTGTCACTATCGAGAGTTACGTTTGATTTTGTTGCGAATCTTGCCATTGAGAAATCCATTCCGAGATTTTCGACGAGATCCGATGCATCGAGAATTGTATGAGCATACACTCCGCGAGCTGCCGCCTGATCGGAATCTGCATAGTTAAAGAATTGAGCATCGCCGAAGAAATCTCCGGTGAGATCCGCGATATCTGCATCGATAAGAATCACATCCGGCGCATTGAAGTCAATATCGGTAATGGTGACCGTGATTTGATCCCTCGTGTGCGAAACTGTATCAGCGACCGCGTAGAAAATATCGCCTGCATCAGCATCGCCATCGGGATCTCCACCGGTTAAAGTGATATCACTGTCGAGATATTCAGTGATGTGGAAATAATCCTGTCCTGCACCGCCAACAAATTGTCCGCTGTTGACGTTTGTGATGTGAATTCGATCATCTCCGCCGCCGAGAGTTGCATTCCATTTTCCAACAGCCTCGCCGCCGCCGAATGTGAGATTGAAATCTGCCGCGCCACTTCCACCGAGAATTGAGAAATCTGCAGTGTCTGTAGCGGAATTAATTGAAATTGCAGCATTGGCATCGCTCGAAGATGCGACGGAAGAGATTTTGCCGTTGTTGCTAAGATCAATGTAATTTTCTGCATCTGAAATAATGTTATCGCCAAAGACAGGACTGACATTAATCGCGAGTCCGAGTTCTTCTTGAGATGTTGCGACGTCTGAGCCGATTGATTCAGTTCCAACTAGCGAATCATTGACAGCTGGTTTGACGAAGTTATCAGCCGGATCACTACCATAGTATATAGAACCATCGCCAGAACCGTCACCAGATCCTGTCGAGCCTGTAGATCCGTCAGATCCGTCAGATCCATCAGATCCATCAGATCCGTCAGATCCATCAGATCCATCAGATCCGTCAGATCCATCAGATCCATCAGAGCCATCAGAGCCATCAGATCCGTCAGATCCGTCAGATCCGTCAGATCCATCAGATCCATCAGATCCATCAGATCCATCAGATCCGTCAGATCCATCAGATCCATCAGATCCATCAGATCCGTCAGATCCATCAGATCCGTCAGATCCATCAGATCCGTCAGATCCATCAGATCCATCAGATCCGTCAGAGCCATCAGATCCGTCAGAGCCATCAGATCCGTCA
>JAFUTY010000028.1 GCA_017484005.1 Selenomonadaceae bacterium
ATCCCGATCATTCATGCAATTTGATAATCCAACTTCAAAATCGATCCCTGGACATTTTTCGATTTGATCCTCAACTTGATCGACAGATTCTTCTTCAATTCCAAAGATCAATTTCAAATGATGTAATAGCTCTCGATATTTCTTCAATAGATCATGATGTTTCGATTCATCAAATTTCCGATCTTTCGCCAACATCTCGAGACTCTTTGCAATTTCACTAACTTCAACTGCACCGATAACTTGAGCTGTTGATTTCAATGCATGTGTTTGAATTTGATAATTCTTCAAATCCTTCGATTCAAACAGTTTATCGAGCTCAGAATTTTTATCGTTCGACAAGAATTCCTGCATCATCTCAAACAGAAAATCGCGATCCTCCATGCAATTCGACAGCCCAGCATTGAGATCGATTTCCGGACAAATTGTTTTGAATCGATTCAATTCCTGCTCATTGAAAACTTCTTCAGCCTTCGATTTTTCTTTGACAACTTCCGCCGGCTTGTTCGGATCTTCAAACGTCGCCATTCCCTCCGGCAAATATCTCGCGATCATTTGCTCGAGCAGATCAATTTCAATCGGCTTTGTCAGATAATCCTGAAAACCTTCCTTGATATACATCTCCCGCGCACCAGTGATTGCATTCGCTGTCAACACGATCACCGTTGTCGAATCTGGAAGATTTCCGCCCGATTTCAAACGTTTCAGCGTCTCAACTCCATCCATCTCCGGCATCATGTGATCGAGAAAAATTATGTCATATTGATTTTCTTTCACTCGATCTAAACATTCTCGCCCACTCGTGACTAGATCCGGCTTGATTCCGCTGCGCTTGAGAAGTCCCTTGATAACTTTCAAATTCATCTCGTTATCATCGACGACGAGAATCTTTGCATCCGGCGCACGAAGATATTTTGCCGATTTCTTCCGCGACACTGAATCCTTTTCAGATCGATCGCCGATTGGAGTCTTATCAATGATTTTCTGTTGCAATTTGAATGAAAAAGTCGATCCCTCGCCATAAACTGATTCGACTTCCAGATGTGAATCCATCATCGAGAGGAGTTTTTGAACGATTGAAATTCCGAGTCCAGTTCCTTCGATGTTTCGATTCTTCTCCTCGTCAAGACGCTGGAATGACTGAAACAGTTTATCCATATCCTCTTCGCGAATTCCAATTCCTGTATCTTTCACGACAACGAGGAGCTCGAGCGTGTCTGAATCGATTTGCCTGCCGCTCATTGAAAGTGTGACTGATCCCTCTTGAGTATATTTCACCGCATTCGTCAAAATGTTCGTGATAACTTGTCGAATTCGAACATCATCGCCATACAAACTTCGCGGGAGATTTGGATCGATTCGCGTTATGAGTTTGAGATTCTTTTTCTTAGCTTTCTCGGAAATCATATTGATTAGATCCGTGATTAGATTTGGAACTTCATATCGAATCGGAATGATTTCCATCTTTCCATCTTCGATTTTCGAAAAGTCGAGGATGTTATTTATCAAGTTGAGCAGAGTTTTTCCTGCGCTTTGAATATTTTCTGCATAATCGAGAATCTCGTCATCGTGACTTTCTCGGACGATCATTTCATTCATTCCGAGAACTGCATTGATTGGCGTTCGAATCTCGTGAGACATCTGTGCTAGGAATTGAGACTTTGCTTTCCCAGCTGCAACAGCTTGATCAGCCGCTTCAGTCAATTTCTTTTGAACTTCATTCTGCCAGCGAAGAAGACGATTGATCAAAACGACAACTGCAGTGATACAAATCGCGAAAAGTAGTATGAATAGAATTCCAATGATTATGATGTTGCCATAAACATTATTCCACCAGCGATTCGCGACAATGATCGTGAAATTCGATGTTGCATTTTTCTTCGAAACACAGGCGACGTATGTATCTGAATAATCTTTGAGCGTGACGACATCATTGCTCGTGAAAACTCGCTGATACTCTGTGCCCGCGATATCAGTCATTCGATTCATAGACATCTGATATTCCGGATTTGGATGATTGATTATTATCCCGTTGCGATCTACCAAAAATGCATAACCATTCTTCGTATAACTCTCGCCGAGAACATTTATCAATCTATCCGCGAAAAAATCGATTCCAAAAATTCCTAGAAATTCTCCATTCCTTCCATAAACAATTTGAGACAGCGTCACGCAATAAGTTCCAGTCTGCTCGTCATAATATGGCGCGGAAACACTGAATGCATTCTCAGATCTTTCAGTGTCGATATACCACTGCCGCTGCTCGACATGCCAACTCGAATCCGGCTGCCATCCATTATTCATTATGACAGTGTGCTCGCGATATGGATTCGCCATGTAGCAGACTGAAATCTCCGGATAATTTTGCGCGATGTCATTGAGCCATTTCACCGCGGAAGGATAATCCTCCATCAATTCCGGACGTTCGGCTATCGAATTCACAAACATGCTCAAGATGCTCTGCTGTTTCGTGATCCAATTCGAAACTTGATACTCATATTCATCTGCCTCTCGATACATCTTTGCATCGCCGAGATCCGTTGTTGTATCGAGACAAATTACAAGACTGATTCCCATCGCTGAAATCAAAACTGCAACGATTCCAGTCCTTGCAATTCGACTGATTTTCGAAAGCCGAATATCATCCTGCCGCCGCTGATTTGGATGAGTTGCATTCGCTGTAATGATTCTCGAAAATGAAAACAGATTATCGAGCATGTCTGAAAGCTGCAACGCTGATTCTCTGACTTGAGCCGCACTTTCTGCAGGATTCACATCATCCTCCAGCGCGCCGAGATCTGTGAGTTTCAAAATTCTCACGAGCGGATCTCTCAAATCCTTCGAAAGTCGCGACAGAAATTCCTCTTGAACGTGAAGAGCCTGCTCCGCATGCAAACGATTTCTGACGCCGCTGAGATAGAAAAATATGATCGCAATCAACATCAGCAGACTAATCGAAGTATTCATCGCCATCTGCCGATAATTGTCGCGATAAAGTTCAGATGTATCGACGCAAAGAATCATATACCAGCCGTTCGATGTTTCACTGCTGAAAATTGTGTTGGATTGTCCATAGAGATCGACGAGAAAACTGTCATGATTTTTTGTACTGATAACTCGCTCGAGAATCCCAACATATTCCGGAAGTTTTTTCGAGATTTTTTCACCGACATAACTCGAGTTTTGATAGCCGATAATCATGCCCGTTCGAGTGACAATGACTCCAGTTCGATTTTTGCCGGAGATCATTCGCGAAATCGATTCCTGCGTGTTTGAAAGATTGAAATCGAGCCCCACGACAGTCTGTCCATCTGAAAGCAGAGTTGACATCGTGAAACACATATCGCCAGTCGCCGCATCGATATACGGTTCAGTGATATAGACTCGCTCCGGATTCGATTCTGCACCTTTATACCAAAGCCGTTCGACCGCGTGATAATCCTCCGGCATTTCGAAATCCGGAATAATTGTGATATCGCGATTTGCCATGTAAACATTGAAACAATCGCCGTTTGAGAGTGTGGATTGTTCCTTTTTTTGTTGATAGAAAAATTCCATGAGCGATTCAACTGACGCGCCGGAAGCCAGCATCTGTTCCGCCCCAATCGCAACGCGCATCGTCATATTTTCTGCCGTCGAAAGTGTTCCCTGCAAATCGCCGCGAATCTTTTCGAGCTGCATTTTTCCAACTTCTTCAGTTTGATCCGAAGTCATTTGGAAAATCAGATTCACATTCATCGCGACAACGAACATGAATATCAGCGTTATTCCGACGATGATTGCATAATCAGATTTTCGCGCACTTTTTAGAATTCTCCAATCGTTAGTTATTCTTTCAGGCATAGATCCATCTCTTTCTTAGTCCAAAATCGATTTCAGATTCGCGAGGAGCTTGCGATATTTTTCGATCAATTCGCGATGTTTTGACTCGTCGAGGTGCTGATTCTTTGCATCGAGCTCGAGAGTTTTGGCAATTTCACTGACTTCAACTGCACCGATCACTTGAGCTGTCGATTTTAATGCATGAGTCTGGATCTGATAATTCTTGAGATCTTTCGATTCAAACAGTTTCTCAAGTTCGGAAGTCTTATCATTCCCAATAAATTCTTCCATCATCTCGCGAAGAAATTCTGGATCTTCCATGCAATTCGACATTCCAATTTTCAAATTGATCTCCGGACAAATTCGCGCGATTCGATCCTCGAAAGTTTCCGAAGAATTTTCACTCGATTTTTCCGGAGCAATTTCATCGATTTTGAAGATTTCGCGGAGATTTTTTAAAAGCTGTTGATATTTTTCAATCAGCTCATGATGTTTCGATTCATCAAATTTCTGATCTTTCGCCAACATCTCGAGAGATTTGGCAATTTCACTGACTTCAACTGCACCAATGACTTGAGCTGTCGATTTCAATGCATGTGTTTGAATCTTATAATTCTTCAAATCTTTCGATTCAAACAATTTTTCAAGTTCGGAAGTTTTATCATTCGCAATAAATTCTTCCATCATCTCTCGAAGAAATTCTGGATCATCCATGCAATTCGACATTCCAACTCTCAAATCGATCTCTGGACAAAGTTTTTCGATTCGATCCTCGAAAGTTTCTTCGATTTGATCCTCAACTTGCTCGACAGATTCTTCTTCGATTCCAAAGATCAATTTTAAATGACGTAACAGATCTCGATATTTCTTCAATAAATCATGATGTTTCGATTCATCAAATTTCTGATCCTTGGCGAGCGATTCTAGAGATTTGGCAATTTCACTAACTTCAACTGCACCAATCACTTGAGCCGTCGATTTCAATGCATGAGTCTGAATCTGATAATTTTTCAAATCCTTCGATTCAAAGAGTTTTTCAAGTTCGGAAGTTTTATCATTCGCAATAAATTCTTCCATCATCTCTCGAAGGAATTCTGGATCTTCCATGCAATTCGACATTCCAACTCTCAAATCGATCTCCGGACAGATCTTTTCGATTCGAGATTCAAAACTTTGATTTTCATATTCTTCTTCGATTCCAAAGATCAATTTCAAATGATGTAACAGTTCTCGATATTTCTTCAATAGATCATGATGTTTTGATTCATCGAATTTCTGATCTTTCGCCAACATCTCGAGAGTTTTGGCAATTTCACTAACTTCAACTGCGCCGATCACTTGAGCCGTCGATTTCAATGCATGAGTCTGAATCTGATAATTCTTCAAATCCTTTGATTCAAACAATTTATCGAGTTCGGAAGTCTTATCATTCGCAATAAATTCTTCCATCATCTCGAATAGAAAATCGCGATCTTCCATGCAATTTGATAATCCAACGCCAAGATCGATTTCCGGACAGATCTCTGCAAATTTTTTGATCTCGCGAGCGTCGAAAATCTCCTCGACTTTCGATTTGGATTTCGATTCAGACTTGGATTTCTTTGCAGATTTCTTCGGATCTTCAAATGACACCATTTCATCCGGCAAATATCGCGCGATCATTTTTTCGAGCGCATCAATTTCAATCGGCTTTGTCAGATAATCCTTGAATCCTGCCTCGATATACATCTCCCGCGCTCCAGATATCGCGTTCGCTGTCAAAATGATAACTGTTGTCGAATCCGGAAGATCATTGCTCTCTTTCAAATGCTGCAACGTCTCGATTCCATCCATCTCTGGCATCATATGATCCAGGAAAATGATATCGTATTGATGATCTTTCACCCGCTCCAGGCACTCTTTGCCGCTCGAAACTAGATCCGGCTTGATTCCGCTGCGCTTGAGAAGTCCTTTGATAACTTTCAAATTCATATCGTTATCATCGACAACGAGAATCTTTGCATCCGGCGCGCGAAGATATGTATCAGACTTCTTCCGAGACACTGAATCCCTGTCACGATAATTTCCAATCGGCGTTTTATCAATGATTTTCTGCTCGATGATGAATGAGAAAGTTGAACCTTCACCATAAACTGATTCAACTTCGAGATGTGAGCCCATCATCGTCAATAATTTTTGAACGATCGAAATTCCAAGTCCAGTGCCTTCGATGTTTCGATTCTTTTCCTCGTCAAGACGCTGGAATGATTGAAACAGTTTTTCCATATCCTCTTCGCGAATTCCGATTCCTGTATCTTTCACGACAACACATAGCGCGAGTTTGTCATCTGCAACGACACTCCCGCCCATCGAAAGAGTCACCGATCCCTTTGGAGTATATTTCACGGCGTTTGTAAGAATATTGATTATGACTTGTCGAATTCGAACATCATCGCCATGCAGAACTTTCGGAAGGCTCGGATCGATTTCAACTCGCAACTCGAGATTTTTCTTCCGAGCGCGTTCAGAAATCATGTTGACTAGATCTGAAATCAGAACTGTCGTCTCATATTGAGTTGGAATGATCTCCATCTTTCCATCTTCGATCTTTGAAAAATCGAGGATGTTATTGATCAAATTCAGCAAAATTCTTCCGGCGCGCTGAATATTTTCCGAGTAATTCAAAATCTCCTCGTCATCTGATTCGCGAAGGATCATTTCATTCATTCCGAGAACTGCATTGATTGGCGTTCGAATCTCGTGAGACATTTGAGCTAGGAATTGAGATTTTGCCTGTCCAGCTGCAACTGCTGCATTGGCTGCTTCGGTGAGTTGATTTTGAACGTTATTCTGCCAGCGAATCAGACGATTTATCAAAATGATAACGACGCCGATGAATCCACCGAAAACCGCGATGAATATCAGACCGATGATTATATTGTTGCCATAAATGTTATTCCACCAGCGATTGACAATGACGACTCCAAAATCTGAAAGTGGATTTTTTTTCGCGAGGCAGGCAACATATTTCCCCGAAAAATCCTCGAGCGTCACAATTTCTTCGCTTGAACTTGAATATGCAGACTCATATTCTGTGTCTAAAATATTCTTTTTCACGTCTCGAGAGATCTGATACAGAGTATTTGGATGATTTAAAATGATTCCGCTGCCATCGACTAAAAATGCATATCCACTTTCACGATAACTCTCGCTGAAAAACTGCATCAGGTCATTAATGAAGAAATCTATGCCGAGAACTCCAATGAATTCGCCGCTCCGATCGTAAATCATCTGAGAAAATGTTATGCAGTAATTTCCAGTTCGCTCGCTGTAATATGGTGCTGAAATTGCGATTTCGCCATTTGCCGATTCCGCATCGATATACCATTGCTGCCTCTCAATATGATACTCCGGCGGAATTTTATAATCAGTATTGGATGCAAACTTCCAGTATTGATCTGGATTTGCAAGATAGCAGACATAAATTTCCGAATAATGTTTCGAGAGATCATTCAGAAAACCAACTGTATCGTAATAACTGTGCACGAGTTCCGGACGCTCAATCATAGTATCAACAAACATATTCATAATCGTTCGCCGGCGAGTTATCCATGTCGAAAAATAATTATTGTATTTATCGATTTCAGAATTCATTTTTGTATCGCCGAGATCCATCGTCGCGCGCAGACAAACTGTCAAACTTCCAATCATCGCAAGAATCAAAACTGCAACAATTCCAGTCCTCGCCATGCGGCTGATTCTCGAAAGCTGCAAAATTCGAGTTGAATTATCTTCGCGAACTTCTTTCTTCTTCAAAACGATGTTGGAATATGAAAACAGATTGTCGAGCATGTTTGAAAGCTGAATCGCTGATTCTCTAACCTGCGCAGCGTTCTCGGAAATTCCAGATTCACCTTTCAGCGTTCCGATATCTGAGATTTTCAAAATTCGAAGCAATGGCTCGCGAAGTTCTCGAGACAGTCTCGACAAAAATTCCTCTTGAACATGCAGAGACTGCTCCGCATGCAATCGATTTTTGAGTCCAAACAAATATAAAAAGATCAACGCTGTCAACAGAATCAGAGCAATTGCCGCGATGTATAAAATCTGCATGTAATCATTGCGATAAAGATCGAATGACTCGACGCTCAAAATCATTTGCCAGCCATCGCGAATTTCACTGCTGAAAATTGTGCGCGATGTTCCATCGATTGTGACTTGAAAATTGTCATGAGATCGCGGATCTAAAATTCGCTCGAAGACTGATTCATACTCCGGAAGTTTTTTCAAAATCCTTGCACCGACGAGATCCATGTTTGAATTTGCAATGATCATTCCATTGCCTGTCGTGATAAGTGCTGTGGCTTTTTTGTTGGAGACCATTCGCTCAATGACTTCCTGCATATCGACCAGCTTGAAATTCAACGCGACAACTGTTTGATCATCAGAAAGCAGTTTTGCCATCGTGATTTGCATTTCGCCGGTTGATGGATCGATTTGCGGCTCGAGCGTCAACACTGTATTTGGATTTTTCGACGCCATTCGATACAGTGCCAGCCGAATAATTCTAAAAATGCTCGGTTCATCAAAATACGGCAGGCTGTTCAAATCTTGATCAATCATATAAATCCTGGTGCATTCGATATGCGGAATTTGTTTTTGCAGATGTTGCTGCTGCTCGAAAAACTCAACCAGCGCGTCATCTGAATAATGATACGCCAGAATTTGCTCGGTGGATGTTGCAACTCTGAGCGTCATGTTTTCAGATTCCGCAAGCATTTCGCGAAAATCGTCTCGAATTCCATCGAGTTTCATCTGCTCCATCGATTCAGTTTGATCTGCCATCTTGTCGAAAACAAAATGCAATCCTGCCGCGATGATAAGAATGAAAGTCAGCGTGATTCCAATGATAACGAAATAATCATTTCGACGCGCACTTTTCAAGATGTTCCAAGTGTTCGGGATTTCTGGCATTCGTCAACTCTCCTTAAACTTTTCAATAAGTGAATCGAGTTTGATACTGTCGAGATCCTTTTCGAATTTTGATTTGACGTCGCGAATTTTGCCGCCGAGTACCGCATGAATATTTTTTCCGACGGCGCAATTTGGATTTGGATTTTCATGGAAATGGAAGAGATCTTCATCCTCTTCGACCGCGTGAAAGATATCGAGGAGCGAAATTTGATCGAGCGATTTTTTGAGAGTCGTTCCTCCGATTCCTTGATTGACTTCGACTAGATTCGCTCGTTTCAATTGTCCAAGAGTCTTTCGAATTATGACTGGATTGACTCCGACGCTCGACGCTAGAAAATCTGAAGTGACTTTAAAATCCTTTCCATAAAGTTGAATCACGAGGAGAATGTGAGTTGCGATTGGAAGTCTTGAAGAAAATTGCATTTTGATCACCTCTAAAAAATATTTTGAAAAATTTTTTAAAATTATACTTGTAGTTTTGAATGTTACAAGTTAGAATCTCAGTCGTAACGAGGTTAGTTACAATTCTGAATCAAGGGGCTGTTATTGAAATGAAAATTGCAGTTGTCGCGGCGAATGGAAAAGCTGGAAAATTGATCGTCAAGGAAGCAGTTGATCGCGGATTCGATGTCACAGCGATTGCGCGGAGTGACAATAAAACTGACGCGAAAAAATTTTTGAAAAAGGATCTGATGGATCTCACGGCGGAAGATTTGAAAGGATTCGATGCAGTTGTCGATGCATTTGGAACATTCAATCCGGATACTCTTTCGCAACATTCAGTGACGTTGAAACATCTTTGCGATATTTTGTCGAAATCTGAAACTCGATTGTTGATTGTCGGCGGCGCGGGAAGTCTGTACATCGATAAAACTCACACGACGCAAGTCATGGACACTCCAGATTTTCCGCCCGAATTCAAACCTCTCGCAAGTGCTCAAGCCAAAGCTCTCGCGGAACTCAGAAATCGCGACGATGTTAAATGGACATTCATCTCGCCAGCTGGAGATTTTCAAGCAGAGGGCGATCGCACTGGAAAATATATTCTTGCCGGCGAAGAATTTACTCTCAATTCCAAAGGCGAAAGCATTATCAGTTATGCAGATTATGCAATTGCGATGGTTGATGAAATCGAAAAAGGAAATCATATTCGTCAGAGAATTTCAGTTGTCCGCGAATGAATCTCAATAAATTTCTGTCCTCTAAGAATAATTTTTGATCAATATCTGTCAAATAGCACGAAAAAAATCCTCGAAGATCAAAATGATCCTCGGGGATTTTTTTTTATTTCCGATTCGATTAAAATATTCGCAAAAATTTTTCAAAGGAGATGGTGTCGAATGAAAATTGCTGTCGTTGCGGCAAATGGTCGAGTCGGTCGAGCTGTGGTGATTGAAGCTTATCAGCGAAAGCATATTGTCACAGCATTCGGTCGCGGAGAAAATAAAACAATCACAAGCCGTTTCACTGACAAGGATCTTTTCTATATCACGAAGGAAGATCTCGAGGGATGCGATGCAGTTGTCGATGCGTTTGGAGTTTGGATTCCGAGTTTATTTGCAAATTATGCGGCGAGCGTCAAACATCTTTGCAAACTTCTTCGAAAGACTGATACTCAACTCGTGATTGTCGGCAACGCTGGAATTCTATACACCGATGAATCTCACACCGAGCAATTGATGGACACTCCGCAATATCCTTCAGCGTTTCGAGGAGTTGCAGCAGCAGCAGGTGAGGCACTCACTGAAGTCAGAAAGCATGACGATGTATTGTGGACTTATCTCGTTCCAGCCAACAATTTTCAGCCGGATGGATTGCGCACTCGAAAATATTTATTTGCAGGCGAAGAATGGACGAAAAATGAATTCAATCAAAGTGTTATAAGTTATGGCGATTATGCTTCGGCACTCGTTGATATCATCGAGAGTCGAGAATGTATTCATGAAGTGATTTCAGTCTATCGAATGTGAAAAATTAATTCATGGCAAACATAAATTCTGGTGTAAATTATTGAAATCCGAATTAATTTGAAATTCTCGAAATCAAATAAAAAAAATCTCCTCGGTAGATCCACACTTGCTAGATCTATCGAGGAGATTTTTTTCGGTAAGTAACTTCTATCTTCTGAATATGTATTTGACAGCCTCAAGCAAATCCTTCGAACAATGACAATTTGTAACAGATTCTTCGCCGATGTAAATAGACTGACAGCCTGCAGCGATTCCAGCCTCCACATCTCTCAAACTGTCGCCAATCATATACGATTGAGAAAGATCGATGTTATATTTTTCCGCCATTTTCAACAGCATACCAGGCTTAGGTTTTCGACAGTCACAATCAAACTTCAACTCTGTCACTTCGCCTGCAAATCCTTTATCGGGATGATGCGGACAAAAAATTATATCATCAACATAAACGCCTTCCATTCCGAGCAACATCTGCAAATGATCGTGAATTCGTTTCATTTCATCGAAACTACATTCGCCTCTCGCAATAACCGGCTGATTCGATGCAATAATAGCGATATAGGAACTTTGATTGATTAACCGGAGTGCTTCTGAAACGCCATCAATCAACTCGAGCTGTTCAGGGCAATTCACATATCCAACATACTCATTGATCGTGCCATCTCTATCAATAAATATTGCTTTTTGTCTGTTTTTTAAATTTTTTGCTGAGATGATTCCAGATTCAAAATCTGCGCTTACCCGATGATAACGTTCCGGCGTTCCCATATCCTTAACATATTCCGGCGAATCATAAGCAAAAATTTTTTTCCGTGAAATATTTGGTTTCAAAATATCTCTGTCTAAATCAACTTTAGACTTTCTCCAGATTTCAGAACCAAAATCCAAAAAATCACGACTGAGCATATGAATTCCTGCATTAACTCGATTCGGAACATCACTGCGCTCTTCCTCTTTATTAAACCATCTGACAATCCTTCCATCAACATTCGCATCTATAACAGCACTATCATACGGATGTTGATTGGGATGAGTAAACAGCGTCGCATCTGCAGATTTCAGATTGTGATACTCCAACATTCTATACAAATCGAAATCGAAGAGAATATCACCATTAACGATCAGAAACAAATCCGCCTTATCAGAAAGAAATCTCAACGCTCCAGCTGTTCCCAAAGGCTCATTTTCTTCAATGTAATCAATATGAACTCCAAATTGATTACCATCTCCAAAATAATCCTTAATGACAGTCCCGAGATATCCAATAGAGATCGTGACATTTTTTATTCCGGCTCGTGAGAAAAATTTAAGTTGATGTTCAAGCACAGGGACGCCACAGACGCGAATCATGGGTTTTGGAATATCGCTCGCGATGCTTTGAATCCGAGTTCCTCGCCCGCCAGCCATTATCACTACTTGCAAATTGGTGTCATTCACTTTTTATCTCCCACAAATCATTTCATTTGACCGTAAAAAATATCGGGCACAAAAGTGATTTCGCCAGTGAGTAACATTGATTCAATAACAAACAGCAAGGAAGAATCTGCTTGATCATGTTTTTGAGAATTTTGATGAAAGCGCAGATTATTTTTATTCAAAAAACCGAGTCTGAAAAACTTTGTGCCCAACAAAGTGTTGATTTTACGTTCAGAAATCAAGCTCAACTTTTGAGAAACGTCCAAAGATAACGACTCAAATTGATTTAGATTCAAAAATGGCGCATCGCACAGGATATCAAAATTTCTATCCCTGTAATTGACAATTCCATTTTCACTTTCATTTAGAAAATTTACTGAAAAAATGAGATCCGTCGTGCAAGAATTCATTACAGCATCATAGTTAGACATGTTGAAACGTTCCTTGGTGTCTAAATATTTGCTGAAATAATTCTTGGTGTACTCTTCCTTTATTGTATAGAAAAAACTATACAATAATTGAGGAGAAACAAACTCATTGCCAGTTAAAAATGAGACATAAAGTCCACGCGCACAATCAAGTCCTTTGTTGAAAGCCTCATATTTGTCGACAGAGTTACTCACTTTAAGTAAATTGAAATTTTCAAGTCCTGAAAATTTCCTGCAAACGTCACCGACATTGTTTTTGCTGGAATCAATAATGATCACTTCATAGTCTTTAGTGTTTTGATAGAGAATACTTTGCAACGTAATCTCAAGATTTGCATCGTTATCTCCTGCATAGACTATGAAAGAAACTGTCGGTGGCAACTGAAGTTCAGTATATGAGAGTCTCATTGGAACTTGGATTTTTATAAAATCTTTGGAAGCATCCGCGGAATTACTAGGAACGTATCGTCGCGCTCCAGGATTCTGATTTAACCATGCGCCCCACCAGCTAAAAGTGCTATTTGCTGTTATGTTATGGCTACAAATGCTCATCAGATACAACTCTTCTGTCTCTGATGAGCAACCTTCAATGAATTCAGTTGGAACGCCCAATGCCAGATTTTCTTTTGCCCAACCGATATCGTCTGAAAAAACAAATGCCGTGATATTAGGGAAGTCTCTCTTCAGTTCGTTTACAGCCTGCGTGTAGTAATACAAGGGCATCATCGGTGCCAAGAAACTTCTATCAAAAGGATGTATAAAACTCCCATGCCGAATGTGTAACGATACAGAGCAATCAGAATTGAGAATTCTCTTTTTCCAAGACTCAGCCACTTCACACAGTGGATTCTTCAAAGTGAATTCTTGTTTTAACAGATCAGCAATATCAAGAAACAAATCTTCTCTTTGAATTTTATTAGCCTCTTGAATGTATACATTGCTGTCACAAAAAATCCTATCAGGAGTATGTTGATCATTTATGATTTGCCAGTCTCTCTCATTTATACTTTCAATTTCTTGTTGCGTTGCAATAACTTCTTTTATGTTATATTGACCAAGACGATAGCCACCATGATCCCAATTTTTTTGTTTTTCGGCATCCATAACATCCAGTTTCAGTTCGGTATTTAATTTAAGTGCCAAACTGCGTCCAATCGCATACCGAAAGAGCTGATTTCCAAGCCCTCCTCCTATGCGAGTTATAACCATGACGAAACCACTCTCCTAAATTCAACGTGTGAAATATGTCTCAGTTCGCTTGATTTTTTCACGCCAATACTCAAGCAAATCTTCCATTGTCTTTTCGAATAGAATAAGCGGTTTCCAACCAGTGTGCTCCATAAATTTTCGGCAATCAGGAATTTGCAGATCGGCATCTATCGGACGCAATCTCTCAGGATCAACTTGAATTTCGATCTTTTCACCGCAAGGCGACATCGATAACAATGTATTTAAAGTGTCACCGACTTCACAAGTATAAGTGCCGCCGATATTGTAATACTCTCCCGCAATTGGATCTTTCGTAACTAACATATAATAAGCTCTAACGGCATCGCGAACATCCGCATAAGTACGTAAAGATTTAAGATTCCCGACTTTTACGACAGGCTCAATAATTTCTTTCTCGATCATGGCAATTTGTTTAGCGAAAGTTGATTCATGGAAAACATCTCCACGTCTTGGTCCCGTATGAGTGAACATTCGCGTCGTCATAATTGTCATGCCGTACGCTTCTGCATAATATCTTCCCAACAAATCAGTACCGACTTTAGAAATTGCATACGGCGACGCTGGATGAAATGAACAATCCTCATTAATTCCATTCGGCGGCTTTTTTTCTGGAGGTATGCGTCCAAAAACTTCGGAGGATGCACAAACATGAATAACAGGATTCAGTCCTAAAATCTTTACACTCTCGAGCAATCGACATGTCCCCAAAATATTAGTGTTTAACGTTTCGATTGGCGAAGTGAAACTCGTTTGCGGATAACTTTGCGCTGCAAGATGAAAAATATAATCGGGCTGAACTTTCTTCAAAACGTATATCAACGACGCTTGATCATTCAAATCGCCATATTCGACAGTCACACGATCTTTTTTGTTGATTCTATCTACGAGATGCAGAATGTTATCGATAGGACTGCGCCAACGTTGCATTCCACAAATTTCCCAATCAGTATTTTCCAATAGGAAATCAGCCAAATGTGAGCCGACCATTCCAGTCATTCCAGTGATAAGTGCCTTAGTCGCCATTGACAAACCTCATTCCCATTTTTTCGATGTCATAGAGCGTTGAGTACCTTACAAAGATTCAAGATTTTATACTCATCCAAGTCAGGATAATTTCCGACATACAAACCGAATTCGTGAATATATTCCGCATTTTTCAACGTTTGCGGATTAATCTCTGGAAAGACATTCTTTATAAAACGTTGACGAGCTAGATTTCCGCCGCCAGCAGTACCACGTCTGAACTCGACTTTCTCTTCATTCAAAACATTGACGACTTTTTCATACAGTTTCTTGTCAGAATTTTTAACAATCAGGATGAGTGCATAATTCACACTTCCGACGGTGTCAAAATCCACGAAATATTTTTCGCCGTCAAGATTCTTTAAGTACAAATCGAAATTGTGTTTACGTTTGTCATTGTTTTCATCAAGACGTTTAATCTGATTCAAGCCAATGACTGCATTCAATTCAGTGCTACGCATATTGAATCCAGCCACATGGAAAGTAAACTCTGGATATGTATCTGGAGACTGCAGTTTTGTCCGATATTCTTCATTGCATTCTCGAATCATTCCATGGCTACGGAACATTCTCGCGTATTGATAAAACTCTTCGTCATCAGTACATACAACTCCGCCCTCGATCGTGCTCATATGGTGGGCGTAATAAAATGAAAAATTCGATGCCTTTCCAAAAGTTCCGATCTTCTTTCCATTGTGAGTAGCACCGTGAGACTCGCAACAATCCTCAAGCAACAGAATATTCTTAGCTTTGAGAGTCTCGAGCAATTTATCAGTCAATCCGTCGAATCCCAAAACGTGAGTCAAAAATACAGCTTTGGTTTTAGGAGTAATTTTGCTCAAAACTGCATCATCATCGAGCGAGAGATTTTTCAAATTAACGTCAGCGAAAACTGGAGTGTGTCCTGCATTAATTACAGCGGCAATAGTGCTTGACCATCCAATTGGCGCAACGATAACCTCGCCCTTGCCATAAAGTTCAGCAAGCACATGAGCCGTTATGTAATTTGCCGAAGATCCAGAATTCACGAATAATGTATATTTCGTGCCGAGCCATCCACTCCAAGTCTTTTCGAATTCTTGAACCTTGCCGCCTTGAGTAAATCTATCGGAAGTTTTCAGAAAATTTACGAGTGCATCAACATCCTCGCGGAGGATATTGTTATGCATCAATGGAAAATCGATCATCGATACAGCACCTCTCACATTATAAACCGCAATCAAAACGATGTTTGAGAATTACTCCTCACGATAATAAACGACTTGACTTCCATTTTCCTCAAAGTTGAATGGGATATTCAGATAATCCTTCAGGCTTTCAAGCAATCCAGCACGTTTTTCAGGTGCGCAGAAAAATAACATGAATCCACCACCGCCAGCACCGAGTATCTTTCCACCAACAGCTCCATTTTCTAGACCACGTTCATACAATTTATCAAGCGAGCTCGTGGAAACTTTGTCAGATAAACTCTTTTTCAATTCCCAAGCTTTATTCAACAGGCGACCAAAATTCAAAATATCTTCGTCGCTCGTCAAAATTTCCAGAGCGTCATTTACCATTTCAGACATCTGACGTAACGAATTCTCTTTTTTAGCGAAATTGCTAACTTTTTCCTTTTCGATATCAGTTGCGAATCTTTGGAATCCGCTAAAAATCAAAACGAGATGACTTTCAAGCTCCTTTTTACGTTCCTTAGTAATTGTGACTGGATGAACAAAAAAGCCATTTTTACCGAACGTAACATGATTCAAACCGCCGAATGATGCCGCAATTTGATCTTGAACACCGACGACTTCTCCAATCATGTCGCGTTCTATGTGAATCGCGTCAACAGCAAGCTTTCGTTTATTTGCCATTCGTCCATTCAAGCCATATAGAGCATTCAATAATCCAACAGTAAATGCAGAACTCGAGCCCATACCAGATCTCGCGGGAATATCCGTGTTGTAATGCATGTCGAGCCCATAATTCAAATTAAAGAATCGCATCGTCTCGCGGATCGAAGGATGGCGAATTTCATCGATCTCATTGACTTCTTCGCGAGCACTTCCATATTGAAATTGATGTTTATAACTCCAATATGGCATCAACTTTCTGCAAGTGATATAGACATATTTGTCAATCGTGGTTGAAAGCACAGCTCCACCATTTTCCGCTCTTTGATAATAATCTGGAAAATCTGTGCCGCCTCCGAAAAATGAAATTCTGAAAGGCGTTCTAGTAATAATCATCTCAAAATCCTCACAACAATGTATCACTTATCACGAACCAAAAAACTTCGGTTAGAATAATTCATCATTCAAGCGTTGTCAATGATATGAAAAAGATCCGAGGATCAAATCGATCTTCGGATCTCTTTTTTTGTTCGGGAAAAATTTTATTGATTCACTTTTTCTTTTTGGAATCAGAGTCGCCAGAAATCACTGGAACTTTATATTTTGCAGTGCGCGAATCGCTGATGACTCCACTCCAATTCAATCCATAACCAAAATCATAAACATGCCCGACTGAATCTTTATAGCATTCCATGTCGCGCGGAATATCTCCGAGCTGTTTCTCGACTGCCTCCATGTCCTTCGGTTGCTGCATTGGAAGAAGTCCTTGAGGTTCGAATCGCCCTGCGAGAATTTCGAAATATGCCGCATCGCTGACTCCATAACCGACGAGAATTGCATCAGACAACGGCTCGATCTCTGAAAATACCATCGGCTTCAATGCATGAATCAATGTGACAACTGGAATTTTTCGACCGGAGAGATTCGCGCAATCATAAGCATGTCTAACTCCATCGAGATCCGTTGCATTGATAATTTTTGCCGATTTTCCAAAATACGATCGATTTTCGCCTGGATCATTTGCGATCGATTGCTTGCGAACTGCATCAGAATTCGCGACATATGGAGAATATTGCAGCGATAACGGGATGAATTCCTGCTTTTCTTGATCAAATCCCAAACCGTCGAATTGATTTCCCGCGTTGATTGGATTGTCGATTATCGGGAGCATGAAATCGACTTCAGCCATTTGATCTGGTGAAAGCCGGCGAATATCGTTGACTGTTGCCATTGGATTTCCATCTTTATCAACGCCAGTCAATTCTCCAACTGTATCTGTCACGATGTTAAAATATTGTTTTGCGACTTCAATTTCCAGCGGCAAAAACCATTCCGCTTTTGAATATGAATTGAACGCCTTGACTCTTTGCTCTGGACGGAAAATCATCGGAACATAAACTGTCGGCTTCTTTCGATTCGTTGGAAGATGAATTGCATTGTTTTCATTTTTCAACATGACAATCGATTTGAGCTGTGCCTGGAATCCTGCCTCTTTATCGCTTGGATTTCCAACTTCACGAACACTTCGCGCGACGTCTAAATATGGATTTTCAAACAATCCAATTTGGAAAATGTTTCGAAGAAGCCGCGTTGCAGATTGACGGAATCGCTTATCCATGAATTTTTCGCCATGTTCAGCGACTCCCATTTGATACGCCTCGAGCACTGGTTGAATTGCATTGTTGCCGCCGAATTGATCGACGCCTGCCATCAATGCTAGATAATGACGATGTGCCTCGTTATCATTTTCAACGCCCCAAGCCATCGATAAATTTCTGTCAGTGTTCCATGTCACGCACCAATCTGTGCAGATAACTCCATCGAATTTGTACTTGTTTCGAAGAAGATCGATTTTGTATTTGCTATAAGCACTGCCGACAAGATCTCCATATTTTCCATCTTCACTCCATGCGATTGAATATGACATCATCGCCGCGGAAGCAGATCCAGTCTTGCCGTCGAGATTCATCGCGCCATCGACAAATGGAATCAATTGAGTTGAAAGTCCATTGCCGAGATAAATTCCATATTTTCCATATTTCGAATGAGCTTCTCGACCGCCCTCACCGACGCAGTCGCCTGGAAAATGTTTCATCATCTGATTCAGACTCAAAGCTCCCCAGCCGATATCCTCGCCATTCTCGTAAGTCGATTGACCGCCATCGACATTCGCGCGAGCCATGTCTCTCGATAACGCTGGATCTTCGCCGAATGTTCCATAGTTTCGAGTCCATCGAGGATCAGTTGCGAGATCCATTTGCGGCGAAAGTCCAGTTCCAATTCCCATCAATCGATATTCTTTCGCTTGAATCTTTCCAAATTGACGAACGATTTCCGGATCGAACGTCGCTGCCAATCCCAAATTGTTAGGCCATTTCGATACATTTGCCTTCGTCGGTTGATATGCTCCAGCACTTCGAGCATCGTTTCGAGGATCTGCGCTGGTGTTTGCTGGAATTCCAAACGGCAGCGATTCAGCGAATGCTTGCAACGCATTGTTCCATCGAACTGTTGTCTCGACGCTCGCTCCGATATCTGCATTCAACACCGTTCTGACATGATCATCGCGAAGCATTTTGATTTGTTCATCGTTCAATTCCGGCGCGAGTTTTCTTTGATGTGCGCTGTATAACATCAATCCCGCAATTTCTTCAATGCTCAATTGATTTGCCAAGTCCTCGGCGCGTTTTTGAGGTGTCAGTCTCCAATCCTCAAAATTATCGAGCTTTCCATTGCGATTGAGATCTTTGAATGCAAATCCTTTCACCGTCAAAATTTGAACATCAGATCCATCGGCGATTCCGAGATCTTTTCCGCCTGGATTTCGAATCAATGAATAGCCGTCGCGAGTCTGTGATTTCGTCCAATTTTGAACCGGCTCTTTCTTCGCGGCGAATGATGTTGACGTCACCATTGCCAGTGCGAGTGATAGAATCGCGATTTTTTTCTTCGATAGAAAATTTTTCATTACAACTCCTCCCAAAAATATTTTGAGAGAAAATTCGTTGAGTTTGTCTAGAATTCCTTCTTGAATTTACATACAAAAAAAACGAGGATGATCCGCAAAAGATCAGCCCCGTTTTTTCAAAGATTGAACATAGTACTTGCAAAATCTTCGAGCGAATGGAATCGATTTGTAACTTTTTCGCAAATCATATTGATTCCGTTGCGATTATGATCAATCCGCTCAATTGTCCGATTTGCCATCAGCAGAAAATCTTCATCTGTGAAATTCCCACGCCGCGAAATGTAAGTCATTGCCATAACAAACATAACACATTTAAACACAACAACTAGCACTTCGCCATTGATTAAAAATTGTTCATCGGGACGCTTTGGAATTTTAAATGTAAATGGATAAAGTCGCATGAAAAATTCGTTGACCAGAAAATTTTCAAGCGGTTGAGAATATCGCTCAATCAATCCCGGCAGAAAATTTCGTTGAGCATCAATAAATGTAGCTTTCATAGCATTTCGATGCAGATCGTCATCTGGAAAATTGTACAGCTCATTGAAAATTTCCGTCATGAATTCTATGTGTGTGTTGATTTTGAATCGCGTTGAACCTGACAAAACTTCTCCATCGAATGAAAATCCCTCGTTTAATTGTGAATCGAGCGTTTTCAATTCGTCAACAAAGGCATCACGATACTTGTCAAGTTGCGAGAAAAAATCGAGCAATAAATACAATCGCCGATCGAATGGAAAATCTGATGCCTGCAAAATTCCAATCGCCTGCATTTGAACTTTCAGCCAACGCGATTTGAATGCTAGCTCGACATTTTTACTCCAATCGAAAATCAATCGAAATTTTTTAGAAGTTGTAAGGAGATCGTCGTCAAAAACTTGCTCCTCGAATTCAACTTGTCCACCGAAAAATATTTCTCGAGCCGCCAATGGACAAGTCACGACTAGCGATTGCTCTACAACTTCTTCGATTTTTCCCTCATCATTTTCGCCGCGAATTCGATATGCAATTCGAGGATAACACGCGCAAAGATCCGATATAAATCCCTCGCCGAACTGTTTTTGAAGTTTGCAGAGATTATCGGTGTCAAGAAATGGACAACGCATATCTTCACGCAATTTGACATAATGCTGTCCGTGCATGACTTTCAGATTTTCGAGGATCTTGTCTCGAATTTCAGAATCGAGTTTTGAGTATTTTTCAAAAGTTTCCTCATCGATTGTAATTTCCCATTCGCGACAACAATTGCTATTGCATGCCGAGCCGTCGCACTGAAATTTTGAGACATGAGTCGGTCTAATCAATCTCAAATTTAAAACTCCTTTCGATTGATTCTGCTTGCATGATATCACGAATTTGCGACGTGAGAATCATGAAAGATTTTTGGCGGAAATAAAAAAGATCCCCGACAGATCTGCTGATCTATCGAGGATCTCTTTCGCTTATAGTCGAGACTTAAAATCGTCATAACCAAAAATCTTTTCATATGAAATTTTTCCATTGGAATCAATCGCAATAATTCGCGGCAAATTGATCCCGTTGAATGTATTAGTTTTCACCATCGAATAGATCGCCATGTCGCGAAAAATGATTCGATCTCCTTCACGCAGCTCACGATCGATTTCATATTCTCCTATCACATCTCCCGCGAGACATGTTCCGCCGGTGAATCTATAGGGGAATTTTTTTTGTTCGGAAGTCTCAAGAATTTCTGGACGATAAGGCATTTCTAAAACATCGGGCATATGACATGCAGCAGATGTATCGAGAATCACGTTTGAAATTCCATTGATCGGCTCTTGAATCTCGAGGATCGTTGAAATCAAAAATCCAGAATCGATCGCGATCGCTTCTCCAGGCTCAAGATAAATTTCGAGTTTGTATTGAGATCTCAGCCGGCGAATCAAATTGATCAATCTCGAGCGATCATAATTTTCTCGAGTGATCAAATGACCGCCGCCGAGATTCAGCCATTTTAAATTTGGAAATTTTTTACTGTCTTGCAAAAATTTTTCCTCGAAGATCTCTACAGTTTCCTCGAGCGCATCTGAATTCTGCTCGCAAAGTGTATGCATATGAAATCCTTCGATAGAATTCAATATCTCCGACCGAGTTTCAGAATCGAATCGAGATTTTCGAACTCCAAATCGCGATTGTGGATTGCATGGATCATAAATCGCGTGAGTTTGAGTTGAATGTTCAGGATTTAATCGCAAGCCGATCGAGTGATTTTTTGAACGGACGATCGATCCAAATTTCTCGATTTGCTCGAATGAATTGAAAATCACATGATCGCAAATCTCGGAAATTTTCTCGATTTCATCAGCTCGATACGCCGGAGAAAATACATGTTTCTCTCGCAACGGCATAAATTCTTCTGCCAATAAAGATTCATTCAAGCCGCTCGATGCAGTTCCCCATAAATATTTTTCGATCAGTGGATAAAAATGAAACATCGAGAAACATTTTTGAGCGAGGAGAATTTTCGCGCCGGATTGATTTTGAACTTCATCGAGAACTTCCAAATTCCGACGCAATAAATCCTCGAAAACTATGAACGCGGGAGTTTCTATTCGACGAGCATAGGATTGAACGACTCTTTCCATGGCAAGCCCCATCGATTCAGCTCCTCCATAAATGGATCGGGATCAAAATTTTCGACGTTGAAAACTCCCGCCCGATTCCAAATTTTTTGCATAACCATTGACGCGCCAATCATCGCTGGAACGCCAGTTGTATATGCGACAGCTTGAGATCCAACTTCGCGGAAACTCGATTCATGATCGCAGACGTTGTAAATGTAATAAGTTTTCGATTTTCCATCTTTCTTGCCGGTGAAAATGCATCCGATATTCGTCTTGCCCTTTGTACGAGATCCGAGCGTCGATGGATCTGGCAAAACTGCTTTCAAAAATTGCAGCGGAACGATTTTCTGTCCCTGAAATTCAATCGGCTCAATCGAAGTCATTCCAACATCTTTCAACGCGAATAGATGTCGAAGATAACTCTCGCCGAATGTCATGAAAAATCTCGCGCACTTGAGATTCGGAACATTTTTCGCAATCGATTCAAGCTCCTCGTGATACATCAAATACATATCACGCTCGCCGATTTCTGGAAAATCATAGACTCTTTTAACTTCGAGCGGCTTAGTCTTTTTCCAATCACCATTCTCCCAATACTCGCCATCTGCTGTGACTTCGCGAATATTGATCTCAGGATTGAAATTCGTTGCAAATGGATATCCATGATCTCCCGCGTTGCAGTCGAGAATATCGATTGTCTCGATTTCATCGAAGTGATGTTTCATTGCATACGCGACAAAAACTCCAGTCACTCCAGGATCAAATCCAGATCCTAAGAGAGCCATCGTGTTTCGATCGACAAATTTTTGATGAAGAGCCCATTGAGGTTCATAATTGAAATATGGATCGTCAAGCGATTCGAAGTTCGCTGTATCAACATATGGAGTTTGAGTTTTGAGACATGCCTCCATGATTGTCAAATCTTGATATGGCAGCGCGAGGTGGAGACATACATCTGGTTTTTCGATTTCCAAAAGTTTTACTAAGGCATCGACATCGTTGGCATCGATTTGAGCCGTTGTGATTTTTGATTTTGTTTCGGGATTTTTGTCCTCGATCGATTTTTTGAGCGCGTCGCATTTACTCAAAGTTCTCGACGCGATAACAACCTCATCGAAAACATCGGAATTTTGACAGCATTTATGTGCCGCGACAGATGCAACTGCTCCCGCACCGATGATCAAAACTTTTCCCAAAAATTTCTCCTCCCCTCAAATTATCGATTCAATTGCACTTCGAACGACTGATTCTGGAACTTCGTTATCTATGAAAACGTTTCCGATTTTCTGATTGACGAGCACCCAGTTGATTTTTCCACCGATCGTTTTTTTGTCTCGGAATAAAGCGTTGTAGATTTTATCAGGATCACATGAATTTTCGGTTGAAGTCGGAAGTTGAAAATCTCGGATCAATTTTTCAATTCGATCCGCTGTCGATTGATCGATGTAATTGAGATCTTTTGAAATTCGAGCTGCGGCAATCATTCCAATCGCAACCGCCTCGCCATGAACAAATTTTTCATAGTGAGTTTCTTCTTCAACTGCATGAGCGATTGTGTGTCCAAAATTCAAAATGCGGCGAAGATCAGATTCGCGTTCATCTTTACTCACAACTTCCGCTTTGATTTCACAAGATCGCGCAATAACTTTCTCCATCAATTCCGAATCGAGATTCAATAATCGATCTGAATTTTCATCGAGCAGATCGAAAAATTTTGAATCGTAAATGATTCCATATTTGATAATCTCCGAGAATCCCGCGCGAATCTCTCGATCTGGCAATGTTTTCAAATAGTTCAAATCGATGAAAACTGCTTGAGGTTGATAGAATGAGCCGATCAAATTTTTTCCAAGCCGATGATTCACTGCAACTTTTCCACCGACGCTCGAATCGACTTGCGCCAAGAGTGTCGTTGGAATTTGGATGAATGGAACGCCGCGCAAATATGTTGATGCGATGAATCCGGAAAGATCTCCGACAACTCCTCCACCGAGCGCAATGATTGGAGATTTTCGATCGAGTTTCAATTCAATCGCCCGAGTATAAATTTCTTCAGCGATTTTGAGAGATTTTGAAGTTTCTCCCGCAGGAATTTCATAACACTCGAATCCATCATGATCCGCGAAAAATCTTCGAGTGTTTGAATCGACGATAACCAGAGATCTTTTGGAAAATTTCGAGCCGCTGAAAAAATCTTCGATCGATTGATCCAAATTTTCACCGATCAAAATTTCATAACTTCGATTTCCGAGATCCACTTTGACTCGACGCATTAAACTCCCCTCGCTTTCAAATATGCACAGATTTCATCGACAACCTGCATCGGAGATTTATTGCTCGTGTCAACAGTGATATCGCATTGATCGTAGAAAATCTGCCGCTCCTCGAGAAGTTTTTCAATCGCCGCAAGTCGATCTTTTTCGCGATCCAAAACTGGACGACTTCCGCGATGATCCGTTCGAGTTGAAATCGTTCGAACGTCTGAAGTCAAACAGACAATGATTCCATTCTCTCGAAGTTTTTCAACATTCCGAGGATCTTTCACAGTTCCGCCGCCAGTTGCAATGATTATCCCGCGGCGATTTGAAATTTCATCGACAACTTCACGCTCTTTCTCTCGAAAAAATTCCTCGCCATATTTTGAAAACATTTCGGGAATTTTCATCTGATACTTTTCTTCGATGAAATGGTCGAGATCGATGAAATGTCTCCCGAGTTTTTGCGATAGATTTTTGCCCGTCGAAGTCTTGCCAGTCCCCATAAATCCAGTGAGAACGATATTTCGTTTCATCTCCTCACCTCTTACTGATTCGCGCACGATAAATTTCAATCGAATCAATGACGTCGTGAATCGAATCGCCGCCGAATTTTTCAAGAACTGCCTGCGCGATTGTGAATGCAGTCATTGCTTCGCCGACAACTGATGCAGCTTCGACAGCGCTGGTATCGGATCTTTCTTTCGCGGCAGATCTTTCCTCGTGCGAATCAATATCCACCGTTCGAAGAGGTCTCATTAATGTTGGAATTGGTTTCATTGCAGCTCGAATCACGATTTTCTCGCCATTCGTCATGCCGCCCTCCAATCCTCCCGCGCGATTTGTCTTTCGAAAAAATCCTCGGTGCGAATCATAAAAAATCTCGTCGTGAATATCTGAACCAGGTTTGACAGCACTCTCGAATCCTGCACCTATTTCGACGCCTTTGATAGCTTGAATCGACATCAAGGATTGGGCGAGCTTTCCATCGAGCCGTTTATCCCATTGAATGTGAGATCCCAAACCGACAATTGGATTTTCAACTTCGATTTGAAAAATTCCGCCGAGAGTATCTCCATTCAATTTTGCTTCATCGATGAACGCGCGAATTTTATCAGTTTCAGTTTCTCCGCCGATTGTTATGATTTTCGACTTGATCGATATTCCCAACGGTCGCAGAAATTCTTTGCAAACTGCACCAACTGCAACTCGCATCGTTGTCTCTCGGGCGGAAGATCTTTCCAAAATGTCGCGAATATCTTTCCGATCGAATTTCAAAATTCCCGCGAGATCTGCATGTCCAGGGCGAGGAGCTGTCACTCGATCGCCTATTGGATCTCCAAATGCTGCCATGCGATCTTTCCAATTCTCCCAATCTTTATTTTTGACGCTGAGAGTTATTGGCGAGCCGAGAGTTTCACCGAATCGAACGCCGGAAAAAATTTCGATTTTGTCTTTCTCGATTTTCATTCGATCGCCGCGCCCATATCCCTGTTGACGTCTTGCTAGATCGTTATCGATGTTGCGTCGATCGATTTTCACGCCGGCAGGAATTCCCTCGAGAATCGCTGTGAGTCTTGCGCCGTGAGATTCTCCCGCTGTTAGAAATCGAAGTTCTGACAATCAAATCGCCTCCTTCAAAATTTATACTCGATTTGAATTTTGAGTATAAGTTTGATTTATTCGACAGGCTCGATAGGATTTGGAACGTTGAGAGTTCGAATTGGGAATGGAATCTCGATGCCTTCCTTGCGATATCGCACCGTGATTCGCTTAATGAATTCATGTTTCAACAGAAATTGATTGCTGAAATTGCTCGAGTGAATAATCGCGTTGAAATCGATACTCGAATCGCCGAACGTGTGAAATCTAACCGCTGGACCAAGTGGATTTCTATCTTTTCCATCAGCATCGAATTGCGGTTTATATTTATCGATTTCCATCATGACTTCGCGAGCCACTTCAACAGTCACTCTTTCAACCTGCTCGAGATCTGAATCGTATGAAACTCCAATCGGAATTGCGACAACGATATCCTCGCGCGGTCTTGAAAAATTCGATGTTATTGACGCGGCAATAGTTTTATTCGGAACGACAACGACATTCGCTTCAGTCGGCGGCATGATAGTTGTATATCGCCACGAAATATCTGTGACTTTTCCCTCTTCACCACTTTGCAAACGAATATAGTCATTGATTTTGAGCTGTTTTGAGAGAATCAATTGAAGTCCGGAGAAAATATTTGCGAGAGTTTCTTGAAGACCTAACGCGACAGCCATACCACCAACGCCCATCGCAGTCAAAATCGGTGCAATTGAGATTCCATAATATTGAAGGATAATCAATGCGCCGGATGCATAGATCAGCGTCTTGAAAATCGCCTCGAGCAGAGTTGATTGAGACGATTGTCCCGCGCTGGTCATTTTTAAACTGATGAATCCACTGATCGTTCTTTCAGTGACTCGAGTCAAACTGAAAACGATCACTGTGAATAAAATGTATGAAAAGAGCTGCGCGATTGCGACTGGAAGTGCCGATGTGTTGACGATCCAATAAAGTCCAATCACAAGGCAGAGTGAAATTGGAACTCCTCGAAGTGCTCGAAGGAAAATCGATTTGATACTCACATTGAGCTCGTCGAATTTGAAATTCTGCTCGATTTTTTGAGTGAGGAGTCGATTGAGCATGATTCCTGCTGACGCTGCAACCGCAAGAATCACTAGCGGCAAAACGAGATTCATGATTATCGATTCGAGACTCATGTTTGAGATGTGATTAATGATTGAAGTCAAAATTCAAAAACCTCCTTGACAAAATTGATCTCCAAAAAGATCCGCGGGATTATAGCACGCGTTGCAAATCAATGCTATTATCGTTGACAAACTCCCCACGCCTAAAGGCGGGGGATTCTGCTATCAACAGCATTTGCCTTGCAAGCAAGGTCTTACAATGTCTCCTGCTTGGGTCGTTGTCCCAACCCATATTTCAAAATGTTTATCGCTGCATTCCGATCTCTATCATGCTCCGCTCCACATTCCGGACATTTCCATTCTCTCACCGATAGATCTTTTGTCTCAGAATTCTTATATCCACATTCTGAACAGATCTGACTCGATGCATAGAATCTATTCACTTCGATTATCTCAGTATCAAATTTTGACGCCTCATATTTCAAGATGTTGACGAAATCACTGAATGCAAGATCGCCAATTTTTCTGCCATAGAGTCTCTGCATTGCTTTGATGCTCAAGTCTTCAATACAGATTACATCATATTCAATGCACAATTTATGAGCTAATTTGAAGTGAAAATCGTGCCGCTGATTCGCTGATTTCTTATACAATCGCGCTAATTTTAACCGAGCTCGACGTCGATTATTCGATCCTTTAATTTTTCGTGAGAGATTCCGACAGTCTTGCTTGATGAGTTTCGAATTTTGTGCGAAAAACATTGGACTTTCTACATCGAATCCATCTGACGCTGTGAGAAATTTCTTTAATCCAAAATCAAAACCGACTCTATTACCTGTTCGTGCTTTGATTTCAAAATCTGTAGCATCCGTGACGATATAGACGTAGATATCTCCTAAATTATCGCGTTTTATCGTTATAGTTCTGATTTCCCCAATAATTCTTCGAGATTGGAAATATCTGTAGTTTTGTCCGTTGATTTTCAAAGTATAGGTTGATTCATCAAGTTTCCAACCTGCTTGTTTCAAAGTGAATGACTTGTATCGGCGCACCTTCTTAAAATTAGGCGGTGAACATCTGATTTTGCGTTTAAGATTTCGGAAGAAAAGTTGATATGCTCTATCGATTCTCTCGGCAATATCTTGTACAGACTGCGAGCCAATTTCTAAGAGGTATCTGAACTTGAAAATTTTCTTGAGTTTTGTTAAATGCTTTTTCAGCTTATTAGCGTGGAGAAATTTGTGATAGAGTCTGTAATAGCGTTTATGTAGGGCTATGCAATGATTGAAGATCAAGCCTGCGGCATTAATTTGCTTATGCAGTTTGCCGTTTCGCTCTGACTGATAGAGTTTGAAACAGAAAGTCTTCATTGCACTCACCCCCACCGCTGTTTTAGCACTTAAAGCTATTGAGTGCAAGGAGTTGGCGGCTTATATCCCCATAGATAAATCTAGGTGTATTACGCCGCCTTTTGATAAAAATTTGGAAAGGGGAATTTCAATTGAACATTCTGAGCACCTTGATTGAATCGGAAAGATTGGAACTTCGCAAGTCGACCAAAGACGATATCGATTACATTTTGGAACTGACATCGAAGCCGGAGAATAGCAAATTCATCGTGAGATTTCCGCGCGTGAGATATGAAAAGGCACTCGAGTCTGAAGATGAAATGGCAATAATCATCGTGGAAAAATCATCGGGAGATCGAGTTGGGTATTTTCTCGTGGCGGGATTGAGAACTCATTCGATTGAGTGGACTCACGTTGTCATTGATAAAAAGGGAGTCGGTTATGGACATGAATCGCTGAAACTTTTGAAGGCATGGAGTTTTGGAGTCAAAAAATTTCATCGAGGCTGGCTCGATTGCAAAGATTATAACGATCGTGCGTTGCATTTGTATGAATCGGAAGGATTGATTCGCGAGGGAATTGAGCGGGATGTTTTGAAAATCGATGACAGATTCGAGACGCTGGTGATTTTTTCAATGCTCGAGAATGAATATGAGGATCGGAAACAAAAAAAACTCGAAGTAGATCCGGAGATCATACTTCGAGCTCAAACGCCTTATGAATTTTTGACTTGATCATAGAAAACTTTTTCGAGGCACAAACCTCGCGCTGGAGCAATCCATGGAGCTAACGAATGATCTCTCGATTCAAAAATTTTTTCGAATTGATCGATCGAGAGTTCATGTTTTCCAATTTTCAACAGACTTCCAACGATGTTTCGAGCCATGTGATATAAAAATCCATTCGCATGAATGAGGACGGTCAATCGATCGTTCTCATTTTTTATTTCCGCGGAAATAATTCGACGAACTGGATTCATCTCAACGTTATTCGCTGATTTAAATGAAGAAAAATCATGAGTGCCAATCAATTTATCGAGCGCGAGATTCATCAATTCCAAATCGAGATCATTTTTTACGAGCAAGGCGAATCGATCTAAAAATGGATCTCGAAATTGCTGGGTATAAATCGAATATGAATAAATTTTGCTCACAACATCATGACGCGCTGAAAATTCTCGATCAACTTCGCGAGCGTCAAGAATCACGATATCGGGCGGAAGAATCGAATTCACTGCAACTGGAATTTTTTCGATTGGAATTGATCCATTCGAGAAAAAATTTACAACTTGTCCTCGCGCATGAACTCCAGAATCAGTTCGTCCAGATGCCGCAAGCTCAATCGAATCGCCAAAGATCTTTTCGAGTTTCCGTTCGAGAATATTTTGAATCGCTCGCCCATTCGATTGCCGCTGAAATCCCTCGTAATTCGTTCCGTCATATGCAACAGTCAACGCGATATTTCGAGCTCGCGATTTCATTTCCAATTTATGTTCCGATTTCATAAATCCTCCGAAATCCGAATAAAAAATCACGAATGAGATTCTAGATCCCATTCGTGAAAAATCATTCTATGAATTTAGCAAGTGTGACATTTCTCGTAAATTCCAGCGCGTTTCAAAGTTTCGACAACAGTATCTCCGATGTGTGCAACTGTATCGGCAACTTCGATTCCGACAGCGTTCAATGCTTTGATTTTATCAGCGGCAGTTCCTTTTCCGCCCGAAATAATCGCGCCAGCATGTCCCATTCGTTTTCCCGGAGGAGCTTGACGTCCTGCGATGAATGCAGCGACTGGTTTATTCGGCATGTTTTCCTTAATCCATCGAGCGGCATCTTCTTCAGCTGTTCCGCCGATTTCTCCAATCATCAAAACTGCAAGCGTTTCGGGATCATCTTTGAAAAGCTGGAGCGCGTCGATGAAATCTGTTCCTTTGACTGGATCGCCGCCGATTCCGATAGCTGTAGTCTGTCCGATTCCTGCATTCGTGAGTTGGAAAGTCGCTTCATATGTCAAAGTTCCGGATCTCGAAATGACTCCAACATGTCCTTTGCGATGAATATATCCCGGAATGATTCCGAGCTTCGCTTCGTCTGAAGTTAAAACTCCAGGACAGTTTGGACCAACCAATCGAGTCTTTTTCCCTTCCATGTATCGGCGGACTTTCACCATATCTTCAACCGGAATATGTTCAGTAATGCAGACGACAAGATCTAATTCCGCATCGATCGCTTCCATAATTGAATCGGCGGCAAATCTAGCAGGAACATAAATCACTGATGCAGTTGCACCCGTTGCATCGACTGCGTCTTTGACAGTGTTGAAAACTGGAACTCCTTCGACTGTCTGTCCAGCTTTTCCAGGCGTGACTCCCGCGACGATTTTCGTTCCATAAGCCAACATTTGTTTCGTGTGGAAGGTTGCAGCTTTGCCGGTGATTCCTTGAACAATCGCCTTTGTATCTTTATTGATAAGAATGCTCATTGATTTCCCTCCTTCACGAGTCGAACGATTTCTTCCGCGCCGGATTCCATGGTTTTAGCCATGATAACATTTGCGATTGGCGAATCTTGAAGAATCTGTCTTCCACGTTCAACATTTGTTCCTTCGAGTCGAACGACAACTGGAACCGGCAGAGATTTTCCATCTGTCGAAATAATTTTAGCTGCCTCGATAATTCCTTCCGAAACGAGATCGCATTTATTGATTCCGCCGAAGATGTTGACATAGATTCCTTTCGCTTGACCGCCATCGAGCATGATTTGGAAAGCTTCAGCGATTTTTTCTGGAGTTGAATCGCCGCCGACATCTAGGAAATTCGCAGGCTCGCCGCCATAGAATTTAATGATATCAACAGTCGCCATCGCAAGTCCTGCACCGTTGACCATGCATGCAACATTTCCGCCGAGATTTACATAGCTCAATCCAGCTTTAGCAGCGCGGCGTTCTTTTGGATCTTCTTCAGTTTCATCGCGCAGCTCTTCGATTTCTGGATGTCTGAATAATGCGGAATCATCGAAATTCAATTTTGCATCGAGCGCAATGACATCATCCTCTTGAGTCACGACGAGAGGATTTATTTCTGCAAGCGAGCAGTCCTTCGCAACGAATGCAGCATAGAGTTTCATCATCAACGCGGATGCTTTTCGAATTGCCGCGGCAGGAAATCCAATTGCATAAGCCATTCTTTGAGCTTGGAAAGGCATCAATCCTACTGCAGGATCGATAACCTCTTTGAAAATTTTTTCTGGAGTTTCAGCGGCAACTTTCTCGATTTCCACTCCACCTTCAGCCGAGCCCATCATCACTGCGCGAGCTGTGGATCGATCAATCACGAAGCTCAAATAATATTCCTTCTTGATATTCGATCCTTCTTCGATTAACAGCCGATTGACTTTCTTGCCTTCCGCACCAGTTTGATGTGTGACGAGAATTTTTCCGAGCAATTCAGCCGCATAAGTTTTGACTTCATCGAGACTTTTGGCTAATTTGACTCCGCCAGCTTTTCCTCGACCGCCGGCATGAATCTGTGCTTTCACAACGACAACTTTCGAACCCGCGTCGAACATCTTTTTTGCATTTTCGACAGCTTCATCGACGCTGAACGCTGGAGATCCATTTGGAACTGCAACGCCGAAAGATTTCAGAATTGCTTTACTTTGATACTCGTGAACATTCATTCGATCTGCCCTCCTAGAAAATTTTTTGAAACGTTTCGATAATTTTAATCCCTCGTGACAAAAATGCAAAGTCTAGATTCAACTTCAATTGAGAATTGTTGAAAAATCTTTGGCGGAAATGAAAAAATCCCCTCGAAAATTTTCCGAGAGGATCTACTTTAAAAATCATTCAGCTTTTTCAAAATCGTCTTTGCCAACTCCACACAATGGACAGACAAAATCATCCGGCAGATCTTCGAATTTTGTTCCAGGCGCGATTCCGTTATCGGGATCACCTTTCGCCTCGTCATATTCATAACCGCAGACACTGCAAACGTATTTCACAAAAACTCCTCCTCTTCTCGAGTTTCAAATTTTGCGTTATTCTATCCTAAATCGAAACTTAACGCAAAAATTTTTGAGAGGAGAATATTTTTGTCGAATAAAGATCCCGATGAAATTTTGAAGAAGTTAGATCGATCTGCAAACACAATCGAAGCCAG
>JAFUTY010000029.1 GCA_017484005.1 Selenomonadaceae bacterium
AAATTCGAGATTTATCAGCGGCTGTCGATTGTCAAAACGGAATCAGAATTGCAAGATCTGATAGACGAATTGATAGATCGATTTGGCGAGCCGACTCAATTCGTCAAAAATCTTCTCGAGATCGTTCGAATCAAAAATCTAGCGCGTCCAATAAAAATTCTCGCGATTTCAGATTCAAATGGCGCGATCGATTTCACATTGGAAGATCGACTTGCAATTTCAATCGATGCAATTTCAAATCTACAGCAGCAATTTCCGCATGAAGTTGAAATGATTCCGCGTGAAAATTTGTTGCGAGTGAAATATAAATTTTCTGAGCGAAAAAATCTGTTGAATCGAATCGAAAAAATTTTAAAAATTCTTCAAGCGTGATATAGTATCAAAAAAAATTGAGAGGAGAGATTTTGGTGAAAGTTGGAATCTTAATCGGTTCAGATTCAGATTTTCCAATCATGAAACCTGCCGTCGAATTTTTGAAGTCATTCGGAATCGAATTCGAGTTGCGAGTCGCGTCAGCACATCGGACACCGAATCGCGTTCGAGAATTCGTCGCAAATGGCGAGAAATCTGGAATTCGAGCGTTCATCGTTGGAGCTGGAGCGGCTGCACATCTCGCTGGAGTCGTTGCGAGCTATACAACTTTGCCAGTCGTAGCAGTTCCAATCAACGCGACACCACTCAACGGTCTCGATGCATTGTTATCGACTGTTCAAATGCCGTCAGGAGTTCCAGTTGCAACGATGGCAGTCAATGGAGCAAAAAATTCCGCGATCTTTGTTGCGGAAATTCTTGCGTTGTCAGATGAATCGCTTGCGAAAAAATTGAAAGATTATCGCGAGGACATGGCTGACAAAGTCAATGAAAAGAATCTCAGAGTTCAATCGCAACTTTAGATTTTATCAGCCGTTGCCCAATAATGGGTCAAGCGTCACGCTTGTGGCTGATAAAGTCAATGAGAAAAAATTGAGAGTTCAAAGTCAATTACAGGAGGCAAATTTTCATGGAACATGGAAAACAAATTTATGAAGGCAAAGCGAAAATTCTCTATGAAACTTCGAATCCAGATGAGCTTCTCGTCTATTACAAAGACGACGCGACGGCTGGAAATGGTGCAAAGAAAGGCACAATCGTCGACAAGGGAATCATGAATAACAAAATGACTGCATTTTTCTTCGATCTGCTCGCGAAAAATGGAATCAAACATCATTACATTTCGATGCCGTCTGATCGCGAAATGATCGTTCAAAAATTGCAGATCGTTCCGCTCGAAGTGATTGTTCGAAATGTTGCCGCTGGATCTCTCGCCAAACGTCTCGGACTCGAAGAAGGAGTCCCGATGAAACGTACAGTTCTCGAATTCTGCTACAAGAATGACGAGCTCGGCGATCCAATGTTGAATCGATATCATATCCTTGCAATGGATATCGCGACGGAATCTGAACTCGATGAAATTGCGCGAATCTCTTTTGAAGTCAATGATATCCTCACAAAATTTTTGAAAGATCGCGGCGTTGATTTGATCGATTTCAAACTCGAATTCGGTCGAAATTCCAAAGGCGAGATCATTTTGGCGGACGAGATTTCTCCGGATAATTGCAGATTCTGGGATTCAAAGACGAAGGAAAAACTCGATAAAGATCGTTTCCGTCGTGATCTCGGCGGCGTTGAGGATGCATATAAAGAGATGCTGCATCGCTTGACTGGTGAATAATTCGCAATCTCTACGATCCCTCTGGAAAAATTCGGAGGGAAATTTTTTTGTCTCGAAACGGAGGACGTGATGGAACATCTAACATATCGCGGAGCAGGCGTCGATATCGATGCAGGCAACAAGGCAGTTCAATTAATCAAATCAGACGTCGAAAAGACATTCAGACCGGAAGTTTTGGGAGGATTGGGAGGATTTGGAGGGCTGTTTCGACTTGACATCTCCAAATACAAAGATCCGATTTTGGTTTCCGGAACTGATGGAGTTGGAACGAAATTGCGGCTTGCATTTTTGTGGGAGAAGCATGACACAATCGGTCAAGATGCAGTTGCAATGTGCGTCAACGATATATTGGTTCAAGGCGCAGAACCTCTATTTTTCTTGGATTATCTAGCGGTCGGCTCGTTAGATCCCGAACAGGTTGCGGAAGTTGTCAAAGGAGTCGCAAGAGCTTGCTCGGAATCTGGATGCGCGTTGATTGGCGGAGAAACTGCCGAGATGGCTGGATTCTATGCAAAAGGTGAATATGACATCGCTGGATTTGCAGTTGGAGTTGTCGAGCGAGATAAATTGATAATTCCGGAAAAAGTTCATGAGGGCGATGTTTTGATTGGATTGCCCTCGAGCGGAATTCATTCAAATGGATATTCACTCGTGCGACAGATCATTTTCGAACGTGAAAAATTGTATGGAAATGAATTCATCGACGAGCTCGGCAAATCAATCAGTGAGGAACTTCTAACTCCAACGCGGCTTTATCCTCGAATCTGTCTGCCGCTTATTGAAAGATTCGATATTCATGGAATGGTTCACATCACTGGCGGAGGATTTTATGAAAATATTCCTCGAGCTCTTCCAAAAGATCTCGGCGCGAGAATTGATGGCGCGTCATGGAAAATTTTGCCGATCTTCAAACTGCTGCAGGAATGGGGCTCAGTTGAATGGCATGAAATGTTCCGAACGTTCAACATGGGAATTGGAATGATTTTGATCGTTGATCCGAAAGATGTTGATGCGATTCGATCTGAACTCGATGAATCGTTTGTGATTGGTAAAGTTGAAAAGAATCCACATCATGAAGTCATTATCGAGGGAGGAGTTTTCGAATGAGTTTGAAGCTCGGCGTTTTATGTTCGGGACGTGGAACGGATCTTCAATCGATAATCGATGCGATTTCGGCAAAAAAACTTGATGCAGAAATCGCGATCGTTTTGACAGATCGTCCGAATGTACCTGCATTGATTCGCGCTGAAAAAGCAAAAATCGAAAATATTTGTGTCGATCGAAAACAATTCTCGGATCAAAAAGCATTCGAGGGAAAATTGCTCGATCATTTGTTCCGCGTTGGAGTTGATCTCGTAGTTTTAGCTGGATTCATGCGGCTTTTATCGAGCAAATTCATTCGCGCATATCCCAATAAAATCATGAATATTCATCCTGCATTGCTGCCGAATTTTCCAGGAACTCATGCCCAGCGCGATGCTCTTGAATATGGAGTGAAAATTTCCGGCTGTACAATTCATTTCATCGATGAGGGAATGGATACTGGACCAATCATTCTTCAAGCGGCAGTGCCAGTTCTCGAAGATGATACTGAAGAAACATTATCAAGACGAATTCTCGAGGAGGAGCACAAACTCTATCCACGAGCGATTCAGTTATATGCAGAGGGACGTCTGAAAATCGAAGGACGTCGAGTCAGAATTTTGGAGGAATTATTATGAAAATCAAGCGTGCATTAATCAGCGTATCAGACAAAACTGGAATCGTCGAATTTGGCAAAAAACTCGTCGCAAATGGAATCGAGATCATTTCGACGGGCGGAACGATGAAAGCTCTTCGCGATGCAGGAGTGCCAGTCACATACGTCAGCGATGTCACTGGTTTTCCAGAAATCATGGATGGGCGAGTGAAAACTCTCAATCCAAAAATTCACGGCGGAATCTTAGGAGTTCGCGACAATCCTAAACACGTTGCGGAAATGAAACAGCATGGAATCAAATCGATCGATCTTGTCGTCGTGAATCTGTATCCATTTCAAGAAACGATCGCTAAACCAAATGTCACGATGGACGAGGCGATTGAAAACATCGATATCGGTGGTCCAGCGATGATTCGCGCTGCGGCGAAAAATTTCAAATACGTTGCAGTTGTCACGAATCCAAATCGCTATGACGAAGTCGCATCGATGATTGACAAAGAGGGCTGTGTCAATGGATTGATGCGATTGAAACTTGCGCAAGAGGCGTTCGATCACACTTCGAAATATGACGCGGCGATTGAAAAATATCTGCTCGAATTGACGGAGAGATGAAATGAAAATTTTACTGATTGGCAGTGGCGGACGTGAGCATACTCTCGCATGGAAAATTGCTCAAAGTCCTCGCGCTGATAAAATTTTTGCAATTCCAGGAAATCCAGGCATGAAGGATTTTTGCGAGTGTGTTGATGGAATTTCGATTCTTGATAACGATGCAATTTTGAAATTCGTTCAAGAAAATCAGATCGATTTTGTCGTGATTGGTCCAGAAGCTCCGCTAGTCAATGGATTGGTAGATTTTTTAGATGCGCATGGAATTCGATCATTCGGCGCGTCTCGATTGGCGGCAGAAATCGAAGGATCAAAATCATTCGCAAAAAATTTGATGAAAAAATATTCGATTCCAACTGCTCAATACGAGATTTTTGACAATGCAGATCGTGCTAAGGAATATATTCGAAATCAAAAATTGCCGATCGTTGTCAAAGCTGATGGATTAGCGGCTGGAAAAGGAGTCATAATCGCTGAAACTTTAGACGACGCGCTGAATGCAGTTGACGAGATAATGACTCAAAAATCATTCGGCGAGGCGGGATCAAAAATCGTCGTCGAAGAGTTTATGGATGGCGAGGAGGCATCACTTCTAGCATTCACAGATGGAAAGACGATTGTTCCAATGATTTCGTCGCAGGATCACAAACGCGCACTCGATGGAGATCTCGGCTTGAACACTGGAGGAATGGGATCTTATGCACCTGCTCCAGTCATGACGCCGGAATTGATTGATCAAGCCACAAAAAAAATCCTCGAACCGACAATTCGAGCGATGGCTCAAGAAGGTCGAGAATATCGAGGATGTTTGTACGCGGGATTAATGATCGTCGATGGAGTTGCCAAGGTCGTCGAATTCAACTGCCGATTTGGAGATCCCGAGACTCAAGTTGTCCTTCCATTACTCGAATCAGATTTATTGGAGATCATGATTTCATGCGCGGAAGGAAAACTCGATTCGCAAAAAATCGAATGGAGTTCAGATTCCGCAGTCTGTATAGTTTTGACAGCGGGAGGATATCCAAAGTCATATCAAAAAGGCGACGCGATAGATGGAATCGAGCGAGCAAAATCTCTCGGGACGCTTGTATTTCATGCAGGGACGAAGGAGATCGAAGGTAAAAAATTCGCAACGAATGGCGGTCGAGTTTTAGACGTCGTTGCAAAATCTGATTCTATTGAAAAGGCGATCGATCTTGCATATAAAGCGGCTGGAGCGATTTCATTCGAGGACATGCATTATCGCAAAGATATCGCACATCGCGCATTGGAAAGATTGGAGAAATTGAAAAATGTTTGATGTAATTGTCATTGGTGCAGGATTTGCAGGTTCAGTTTTAGCCGAACGACTCGCGTCGCAAAAAGATCTCAAAGTTTTATTGATTGAACGTCGTCGCGAGATCGGTGGAAATTGTCACGATTTTAAAAATGAACTCGGAATTCTGCTACATAAATATGGACCTCACATTTTTCACACTGACAATGTGAAAGTCTGGGAATATCTGTCGCAATTCACAAAGTGGGATGTATATTTTCACAAAACGCTCGCGGTTGTCGATGGAAATCTCGTGCCGATTCCATTTAATATCAACACGATTTACAAAGTTTTTCCGGAGTCGAAAGCTCGTCGAATGGAAGAAGCTCTATTAAAACATTTTGACTATAATTCGAAAGTGCCAATTCTGCAGCTCAATGAATCGCTCGATGGAGATCTTCGTGAGCTCGCCGATTTTGTCTATGAGAAAATTTTCCTGCATTACACCGAGAAGCAATGGGGACTCAAGCCGCAGGAAATCAGTTCAGAAGTCACGGGGAGAGTTCCAATTTTCGTCGGGCGGGACGATCGATATTTCAACGATCGATTCCAGGCGATTCCACATCTCGGTTATACAGAAATTTTTAGAAACATGCTCGCACACAAAAATATCTCGTTAATGTTAAACACCGATTTTCATGATGTTTGTCGAATTGAAAATGGCGATATCTATTTCATGGATCAAAAATTCGAGGGCAAATTGATCTATACCGGTCAGCTCGACGAGCTTTTCGATATGAAATATGGCGCACTGCCTTATCGATCTTTGCGTCTTGAATTCGAAACGATCCCTGTCGAATGGTATCAGCCGACGACGAATGTGAATTATCCGAACAATTATGGATTCACGCGAATCACGGAGTTCAAACATCTGCATCCATTGAATTGCAGTTCGACGACAATTTTGAAGGAATATCCAGAGCCGCATGTGCCTGGTGAAAATCTGCCATATTATCCGATTTTCACAGAGCAGAATCAGATTCTCTATCAAAAATATGCAAGCGAATCGGTAAAAGTTGATAATTTGATTCCAGTCGGACGGCTCGCGGAATATCGATATTATGACATGGATGATATAGTTGCTCGTGCGCTCGAGGTTTTTGAAAAATGGATTTGAAAATCCTCGTCGCAAGTTTAAAACCATATTGGATACCGGCTGATTCGATTTATCTTCCAATTCAAGTTGGCGCGATTGGAAAAGATCCGATCGAGAATTTTTTGCGCGATGATTCCGGTCAAAATATTTCGGAAAAGAATCAATTTTATTCGGAACTGTCGGGATTATATTGGGCGTGGAAAAATCTCGATTGCGAATATCTCGGGCTCTGTCATTATCGAAGATATTTTGGGCATCGAAGTTTTTCGCGCGATCCAGAAAAATTGCGCAGATCGATTTTGAATCGGGAGGAGATCGAAAAGCTTCTCGATTCAAACGATCTGATTTTGCCGAGATCGCGAAATTATTTCATCGAGACAATTCGATCGCAATATATTCATGCACATTCCGAGCGCGATCTGATTCAAGTTGAAAACATTTTGGCGGAAAAATATCCTGAATATCTGTCGTCATTTGAGAAAGTCATGAATCGCCGTCGAGTTCATCTTTGGAATATGTTCATCATGCCAAAAATTCTCGCCGATGAATATTGCGCTTGGCTCTTCGATATTCTATTCACTTACGAGCATTGGATGGATCAAAAAAATCTGATCGATGAAAAGCGTCGATTGTTCGGTTATATTTCCGAACGATTGCTCGATGTTTGGCTTTGTTCAAAGAATCTCAAGGCGGCAGAAGTTGATGTCGTGATGCTTGAACGTGTCAATTGGACTAAGAAAATTTTTTCATTCCTCGGGAGAAAATTTCAATCTAGGAGATAATCATGAAGGCAATGGTTTTATCGAGTGGAGGAGTTGATTCGACAACTGCGCTCGCGATGGCTGTCGATAAATTTGGAGCTCAAGAAGTCACAACGATCTCGATCTTCTACGGACAAAAACATTCGCGTGAATTGGAATCGGCTAGAAAAATCGCGAAATTTTATGGAGTCGATCACATCGAATTCGATCTCTCACAAATTTTCAAGCAGTCGAATTCATCACTTTTAACTCATTCGACAGATTCAATCGATCATCGAAGTTATTCCGAGCAGCTGCAAACTCAATCGCGAGTCTCGACAAATGTTCCATTCAGAAATGGAGTCATGTTAGCAGTCGCAGCGTCAATCGCTGATTCTCACGACGAGGATCAAATCGAGCTTTACATCGGTGCTCATGCTGACGATGCCGCGGGAAATGCTTATGCAGATTGTTCGAAAGAATTCATCGATGCGTTCGGAAAATCGATCGAAGTTGCGACGTATGGAAAAGTGAAATTGATAGCTCCATTCGTCGGAAAAAATAAATCGGAAGTTGTCAAAATCGGTTTGAAATTGAAAGTTCCTTACGAATTGACATGGAGCTGCTATGAGTCTGGCGAAACTCCATGCGGAAAATGCGCGACTTGCATCGATAGACAGCGCGCATTTGAAATCAATGGTGTCAAAGATCCCGCACTCTAAGGAGTGAATTTCATGATTCAAAAAAATTATCACATCACCAGCCGCGAAGGCTTTGAATATGCAATGCAGAATATCGCGACGGCGCGAGAGTATCATTTTTCAAAAACTGTTTTTCTATTGATTCGTTCGGTTGGAGTTTCAACGGAAGAAGTCATTCAATCTGCACAGAAAATCGCTGATGCTCTGCCAAAAGCTAGAGTTCTCGGAATGCCGCGAATCTCTTTCGATGAAATGGAAAATCGAAATAAACAAAATCGATTCATTGATATCGCCTGCACTTTTTACATGGAATCGGAAGTTCATAATCTGTATTTTCCAACATCGCTCGATTTCAGAAAACTCGGCAGGACAATCGGTAAAAACATGCGTGATATCGAGAATCTCAAAGGCGTCGGAATTTTTTTCGCTGGCAGAGGAACTCAACTCGATGAATTTTTGGAAGCTGCAACGAAAGGCAATGAGGATATTCCATTTTTTGGAGTGCTGGCGCGAGATTATGAAGCCGATTTCAATGCACAATTGAGATCGAAAAATTTGTTTATGGAATTGGATTGTTATAAAGAAAAGCCGTTCGTTGTGACAGATAATCGCGTGAACAATGATGGATTGGTTTTGCAGCTTTTCATCGGTGAGGATCTACATATTAAAGTTGATTATATTCTCGGCTGGAAACCAATCGGGCGAGAGTTGAAAGTCACTCAAGCGGAAGGAACTCGAGCTATCGCGACAATCAATGACATGCCGGCGGCTGAAATTTATGGAAAATATCTCGGCGTCAAACCAGATTCATATTTTCTTTTCAACGTCTGTGAATTTCCGATGATCTTCAATCGCAATGGAAGAGATATCGCGAGAGTTCCTCCGATTTATGATACTGATGGCAAATTGTATTTTGGCGCGGATGTTCGTGAGGGCGAGAAATTTCGATTTGCATATGGAAACGCGCATGACATTCTCTATCAGACGTGGCTGGCGAGTGAGGAGATGCGAAAATTTGGTCCAGAGAGAATCACTCTGCATGTTTGTGGAAATCGAAGTCTGTTTTTGAAGGAACAATCGCATGTCGAAATTGATGATTACAAGCGATTTTTACCTTCGACGACAGATGTTATGGGTGCGGGCGAGATTTATTGCTATCATGGGCAGGGCGGAATTCTGAATTCATCGATTGTTGCAGTTGGAATGCGTGAAGGAGATCCAGTTCATTACGATCAGACGCCTTGTCCGATGTCATTAATCGATGAACATGATCGAAAAATTCCGCTCGAAGAAAGACTCGCAACATTTCTCGAAGTTATGACGCAGGAATTTAAAGAGATGGCTATCAATGCTAAAGCTGCAAGTCGAGCGAAATCGAATTTTCTATCGAATATGTCTCACGAGATTCGAACTCCAATCAATGCAATTCTCGGGATGAATGAAATGATTCTTCGCGAGTCGAAAGATGAAACGATTCTCGAATATGCAGAAAATATTCGAACAGCGAGCTCAACTCTTCTTGGACTCGTCAATGATATTTTGGATTTCTCGAAGATCGAAGCGGGCAAGATGGATATCATTCCGGTTGAATATGATCCGAGCTCGATTCTCAACGATCTCGTCAACATGATTAAAGCTCGCGCGGAAAAGAAAGGGCTCGATTTCTACATCAGCTGCTCGCCAGAAATTCCTTCATTATTATTCGGCGACGAGATTCGAATCAAACAGATCGCCACAAATATCTTGACGAATGCTGTCAAATATACTGAAACTGGATCAATCCTTTTATCCGTCGGCTGTCGAAAAGTTTCTGACGATGAAATCGATTTCATTTTTTACATTTGCGACACTGGAATCGGAATCAAAGACAAGGATCTATCGAAACTTTTCAGTGCGTTTGAACGAATCGAGGAAAAGCGAAATCGATCAATCGAAGGTACTGGGCTCGGGATGAATATCACACATCGACTGCTCGAGTTGATGAATTCAAAATTGGAAGTCGAATCGGTTTATGGCGAGGGATCGAATTTTTCATTCACAGTTCGTCAAGGAGTTCGAAAATGGATTCCAATCGGTGATTTTCAGCATGCATACCATTTAATGCTGCAAAAACATCAGGTCTATCATGAAAAATTCACTGCGCCGGATGCAAAAATTCTCGTCGTTGACGATACAATCATGAATTTGAAAGTTATCGAGGGACTTCTCAAACAGACAAAAGTTCAAATCGATACCGCAACGAGTGGCAGAGATTCGCTCGAGCTTGTCACGATGAAACGTTACGATCTGATTTTTTTGGATCATCGAATGCCGGAAATGGATGGAATCGAGACGCTCAAGGCGATGCAAAATCTCGAGAGCAATTTGAATCTGTCAACGCCAATCATTTCACTCACAGCGAACGCAGTTTCTGGCGCGCGGGAGATGTATATCAAAGCAGGATTCGATGATTATTTGACGAAACCAGTTCATAGCGATCAGCTCGAAACTCTCATGATCAAATATCTTCCGCCGGAGAAAATTCGAACTGCAGATGAAACTCCAGAAACAGTTGAGGATGAAAAAATTCCAGACTGGTTAAAAGATTTCGGCGGAGTCAATATTGAAACAGGGATTCAAAACTGCGGCTCGATCGATGGATTTCTTGACGCGCTCAAGATCTTTTTCGATTCGATCAATTCCAACGCCGATGAAATTCAAAAATTCTTTGACGATCAGGATTGGAAAAATTACACTGTGAAAGTGCATGCGTTGAAATCCTCTGCGAAAATTATCGGTGCGATGGAACTCTCGGAACGCGCTCGAAGACTCGAGGATGCTGGAAATCAAGGATATTGCGATGAAATTCAAAAAGATACTCCCGCACTTCTTGAGCTCTATCGAAAATATTCCGAAAAACTGTCGCCGTTGAAAATCGAAGAGGATGATTCTGATTTGCCGGAAATCGATCAATCGCAACTCGATGAAGCATATGAAGCGATTCGCGAGATGTCGGCAGCATTCGATTATGACAGCGTGCAATTTGTTTTTGAATCTCTCAAGGATTTTCGAATTCCAGCCGCGCAAAAAGATCGATTCGAGAAAATCAAAATCGCGGCGGGAAAACCTGATTGGGAAGAAGTCAACAATCTTTTGAAGGCAGTGGTGGCATGAATAATATTATTCTGGTGAGTCAAGGCATCTCGTTCATGGTCAATGCGATTGTCAAAAACATCGAAGAAAATGGATTCAAAGTCGTGCGGCTCGATCCGTCTGTCGATGGATTGGAAAAAATCAAGGATCAGTCCTCGATAATCGTTGTATATTTGAGCGATGCAATTCTTGACGATGCGGAATTTCTAGTTTTTCTGAAAGATATTTGCATTGAAGAGGATAAATTTTTGGTGATTCTTGGAAATGCGAATGAAGTTGAAAAGCTCGAGGAGCATTTACCGAATCGAATTATCAGTTCAGTTTTTGAACGTCCAATCGATATGAAAAAATTTGTCGAGCGGTTGCAGAATTACACTCAAGCAACTGAAGAGCATCATCATCGTCAACATCTATTATTGGTTGACGACGATCCAACATTTTTGAAAATGATGAAAGAGTGGCTGTCAGATCTATACAACGTGACGATTGTGACGAGTGGAGCTCAAGCAATGATGTTTGTCGCGGAACATCATCCAGATTTGATTTTGCTCGATTATGAAATGCCAGTCACAAGCGGTCCGCAAGTTCTCGAAATGTTAAGATCTGAAACTTCAACCGGAACAATTCCAGTTTTCTTCTTGACTGGAAAAGACGATCGCGAAAGTGTCATGAAGGTTTTATCGCTGAATCCGGAAGGATATCTGTTGAAATCTTCGACGCGTGAGAGAATTCGAACTGCGATCGCTGATTTTTTCGCGAAGCAGCACATGGAACGCGCGGAAGATAAGCAGGCATGAAAAAAGATCCCTCGATAGATCAAATCTGTCGGGGGATCTTTTTTTTTTCTCAGAAACAAAAAAGCGATCCCGCCAATTTCAAATTTCATGGTGGAATCGCTTAGCATTTATTAAAAGGATCTAGTTTTTAGACTGATGAATCCATTCTTCAGCGTCGTGATAAACTCTATCAATCTCCTCCGGACGATCAATTCCTAGCAAATCATCACTCACATTTCCGCCCGCCTTGACTCTCACATACGCAAGAAATCTATATGACGCGCGAAATTTCTGCAGCTCATTCGAATCGATGTGCAAATCAGTTCCAGGAATCAGCGACTCGAGAGTATCATCCTCATTTATCGAATTGAGATCCGCGATTTTCCAAATCCCATTTCGACGCTCAACGCTGTAAATCAATCGCATGAATGAAGTCAAAACTGCTTCCTCGCCATTGACTTTCACATGCCGAGTCGTTGTGATTGGAAGTTCAGCATATGCGCGTGATTTGTATTGATGAACGATTGGCGGGCTGAATCGAACGAGAATTGTTCCATCATCTGACGCTTCAGGAAGTCTGTTTCGATTGTTGAGATATGCCGAGGCCGAACCTTTAGTCCAGCTCGTCGTGACTGTTGCATCTGGAAAATAGCAATTCGCCAATTCATCATAAAGATGTCTGACTCGACTTTGACGTTCCCAAGTCACAAGCCGGCTAATCTCTTCATAATCACTCGATTTTGCCTGAGTCATTGAAGCTGTCGCGGCGATCAAAATCGCAAGCATTATAAAAATTTTTCTAAACATGATTCATCCTCAAAATTTGAAAGTCCATGTAACGAACGTTCTCAAACTCTCCTGCAAAACTGTGACATTGAATAACAATGCCTCGCTAGTCGGTCGAAGTTTTGTGTAATGGAAAATTGGATTTCGCGGAACGAGATAATCAGCTGGATATGGAACGACTTCGACTCTCTGCTGCTCGAATGCTAAAACTGCGCGGCGCATATGAAACGCACTTGTCACTAGAATTGGTCGCTCGAATCCATGCTTTCGCAAAATCTCCTCGGTGAATTCTGCATTTTGAGTCGTATTGATGCTCTCAGTTTCAGTTATGATTTTGTCCGGAGACACTCCAAGCGATTCCAAAACTCGTCCCGCGATTCGAGCTTCCGCGCCAGTGTCGGAATAAACCTGTCCGCCGGATAAAATTATTGGAACGCCAAGCATTTTATGAAGTCTAACCGTCGTGAGCAATCGATTCGCTGGACTTGCGCAAAGAGATCCAATTCCATCAACATCGGGAGCATCAGACATCGCGCCGCCTCCCAGCATCACAATCACATCGCCCTCAGGATCCTGCGGAGGATCAAATCGCGATTCAAGATGTCCCATCATTCGCTCCGCAACTAGATTCGTGCAGAGAAAATAGAAAATCAGATTCAGCGTCACGAGGATCATTGCCAAAGTTCGAAGTCGATCATCCCAGCGATCCTGCGCATGCCAAAAAATTTTCCACGCGAGCACAAATATCAACACGATGAAAATTCCAGGCGGCAGAATAAAGCTGGCTAAAAATTTCAGAAAGTATACCAAATCGAAAATCCTTCCGTGTTATAATTTGAGCAGACTAAAAATTTTTCGAGAGGAGATTTTTTTATGAGTTTAATTCAGCCCAATACAATCAAAGCGACGCGAGGTAATGGCGAAATCGAAATCAAACATCTCTTGACGCCGGAGGAGATGAAAGATTCCTGCAAGATGTTCGCGATTGTGACAATTCCGCCCGGGCATGGAATCGCGTATCACCAGCACAATGGAAATTCCGAGACGTATCACATTCTTCAAGGCAGGGCGAAATATAATGACAATGGCTCGGAAAAGATCGTTGAAGTCGGAATGACGACGTTTTGTCCCGATGGAGAATTCCATGGAATTGAAAATATCGGTGACGAAGATCTCAAATTCATCGCGTTAATCATCAATTATTGACTATTGGCGTGCGAGTTCATTCAAGAATCTTCCAACTGCGTCTTTCCAAAGTGGAAGATGTTCAAATCCATTTTCATCGAGTTTTTTCTTCGAGAGTCTGGAATTCTTTGGACGCTTTGCTTTCGTTGGATAATCTTCAGTCGCGATTGGAATGATCTTCGTCGATTTGCCGGAACGTCTCAAAACTTCTTCCGCGAGATCTGCCCAGCTGCAAATTCCTTCATTCGTCGCATGATAAATTCCAAACTTTTTGGGATCTTTATCGAGCGCCATGTCAACGAGCAATCGAGCGAGATCCACGGTGTAAGTTGGAGAGCCGATTTGATCCGCGACAACTTTGATTTCATCGTGAGTTTTGCTCAAATTCAACATCGTTTTGATGAAATTTTTTCCATTGATTCCAAAAACCCATGACACTCTCACGATGAAAAATTTTGCGAGCGTCTCGAGAACTGCCTGCTCACCTGCAAGTTTCGATGCGCCATAAACATTTTGAGGATCTGTCGCATCGTCAACTTCATAAAAATTCGTTCCGTCGCCTGGAAAAACATAATCGGTGCTGACATAAATCATCGCTGCACCTATCAATTTGCAGGCTTCCGCGATGTTTCGAGTGCCTGTCTCATTGACTGCAAACGCCAGATCCTTTTCATCTTCCGCTTTATCGACTGCAGTATAGGCCGCGCAGTGAATCACGACGTTCGGTTCATGTTCAGCGAAAAATTTTTGAATCGCGTCGAAATCTGTGAGATCAAAATCGGATCTTTTAGCTCCAATCGCTTTAATCGAATGATCTCCGCGCAATTCGATTTCATGCATCACGTCGAATCCAAGCTGTCCAGTTAATCCTGTCACCAAAATTTTCATGTTGATTCCTCCAATTTCAAAAATCGCTCCGCCAGAATCACTGCGACCCAATCATCGACTGGTTCGGGCGGAACGAGCATCGTTGTCGGCAGAAATTTTCTCCAGCTTTGAGGAGGATTTTCCTGCCAATATCGAATCCGAGCCATCTCCGTCGTTTTGAATTCGTCAACGATTTTCAATTCGACGGAGATTTTTTGTTCGGAAATCCAATTTTCAATTTTTGATTTTGCATCGCGGCTCGATGTTCCATTGCCGAGAATTATTTTATCGAAAGCGAATCGATTAAACGATTCCAAGATTTCATCGATCAATTTTGAAGTTTCGAGAATTCTATGATCGAGAATTTTGCCGGCGGAATCGAGAATTGCAAATCCACATTTCTCTCGCCCTGGATCTATTGACGCGATTTTCATGAAATCCTCTCAACTTTGATATTCAATCGCAATGGTCCAAGCGCATCAGTTTCAGTTCGAGCATATGCAGAAATTCGAGCCTGCCCATGGATTTTTTTCAACGCGCCGACAACTTCATAAAATTGATCGCCCTCGATAACGCCGACTGAATTTCGAATTGGATCTTTCAAAATTCCCCGCGATTGAGCAGTTTCATTGACATCCTCGCGCAAAAAATTCATGACGAGCGACTCGATTTCACCTTCCGATTGAATATCGATCACTTTCGACGCGATGAATTCTCCCGCACTGAAAATTTTTCGATTTGGATAGAGTTCCAATTCCGCTCGAACCGGCTCGCCTCGAATCATGTTTCCCGCCGCGACAAGTCTGACAACCATATCAGTTTGAGATTCTGCAACGATCTTCGTGGCTTCATCGAGCTCCGGCTGATAAATCCAGATTGGCAAATTTTGAGTCATTGATTCGATTTTTTCATTAACTTCAGATTCCGAAGATCCGCCCGCAATGACTCCACTTCCAATAATCTCGCCCGCTCGAAATGCAATATCTCCGGCGCGCATCGTTATCAAGCCTTCCTGCAAATTCTGTTTCTGCGATTCAAGCTGCGAATTTGCATCGACTAACTCGAGATTTTGATTCGATAGTTCAGAATTTCGATTTGATAATTCCGAATTTGTTTCTGTGAGCGATGAATTCTGTTTGGTGAGATTCGAATTTTCATCGGCGAGTTTTGAATTTGCTTCCATTAAAGAGGAATTTTCCGTTGAGAGTTCGGAATTTTTTGTTGTGAGAGTTGAATTCTCCGCGGCGAGATCAGAATTTTTCTCGATCAATTCTTTTTGTTCCGATTGAAGATCGCGCTTTTCAGACTGCAATGACTCGATTTCGACTTGCGAATTTTGCAATTCATCCTGAGCGTTCGATAGAGATTGCGACACAAAATATAATCGCTCGCGGCTTGTCTGAAGATCTTTGTGCAATTGTTCCATTCCAAAAAGCATCGTTCGAACGTCGCGGGAAATCACTGCAGAAATTCCGAGCGTTGTTGTCGTGATTAGAACTCCAGTGAGAATCGTGATGATTGTCGATGTGTGTCTCGGTCGCAGTCCAAATAGAGAGAGTCTCTTTTTACCGATCTTCGTTCCGAGTCGATCTCCAATAAACGCAATGATTCCGCCAGTCACGACGAGAACTGCAATCAATTTTATTCCGTACATTTTTGAATCAAATCATTGCCTCACTCAAAATTTTTCGAATCACTCGAGCCGGATTCCCAGCTGCAACCGAGTCAGCTGGAATATCTTTCGTGACGATCGATCCCGCACCGATAACCGCTCGATCTCCAATTGTCACGCCTGGAAGAATTTTTACTCCGCCGCCGAGCCACACTGCATTTCCCAATTTGATCGGCAGACATTTTTCCAATCCCTGCAAACGCCGTTCAGAATCGAGAGGATGAATCGCTGTATAGAATCCACAATCTGGACCGATGTAGCAGTCATTTCCAAAAGTGATTGGTGCGCAGTCCATCAGATAGCAATTGTGATTCAAAAAACTTCCCGCGCCGATTGAAATGTTATATCCATAGTCAACCATGAAATTCGAAAGGATCGAAATTTTGTCGATGTGATCCGCGCATTTCGGAAGAAGTTTTTTGAGAATCTCATTTTGCTCCGCGATTTTCGAAGGCTTGAGCTGATTGAATTCCCAGCAGAGATCTTTGGCAAAAAGTCTTTCCTTCAATAAATTCGGATCGAAGTTTGCATCATACCAATCTCCATTTTGCATTTTCAATTTTTCATCATTACTCATCTGTCATTCTCCTTTCGAAAATGGATTCTGATTCATCTCGAGATTTGGATTATGATCGCGAATCCAGCCGAGCGACCATTCACTTTCGACTAATAAAACTGGATTTCCAAATCGATCGAGCACAAACATTCCGCGATCTGCTCCATGCAAATTTTCCGGCGTGACTTCAGATCCGTCGTCGAATCTTAACCATCGCGCAACTTCAAACGGCTGCATTTCGAGAATCACGTCAACATTATACTCTGATTTCAATCGATAAATCAGAACTTCAAACTGCAATGTTCCAACCGTTCCAACGATAAATGATTCCGTCCCAACCCCAGCTTGATGAAACAATTGAATCGCACCTTCCTGCGTCAATTGAGCGATTCCCTTGATGAATTGTTTCCGTTTCATCGTGTCGCGAGCTTGAACTCTTGCGAATTTCTCAGGCGGAAAAGTTGGAAATTCCTCGAATTCGAATTTGAATCTTTCATCGCAAAGAGTGTCTCCAATTCCAAAAATTCCAGGATCAAAGAGTCCAACGATATCGCCTGGAAATGCTTCATCGATAATCTGTCGATCCTGCGCCAAAAATTGCTGCGGCTGAGATAGTTTGACTGATTTTCCTTCCGCGGAATGAAAGACTGACATATTTCGCTCGAATTTTCCTGAACAGATTCGAATGAACGCCAATCGATCGCGATGCGCGGGATTCATGTTCGCTTGAATTTTGAAAACGAATGCTGAGAATTTTTGATCGTCCGGCTCAATCACCATGTTAGATGTAACTTTTTGATCTCCGGATATCTCAAACGCAATTTTTCGAGGCTGAGGCGGCGGGGCTAATCGAATGAATTCCTCCAAAAAATTTTTGACTCCGAAATTTGTCATCGCTGATCCAAAAAATAATGGAGTCAATTCTCCTCGAGCAATTTTATCTCGATCAAATTTTTCTCCTGCCTCGTCGAGCAATGTTAGATCATCATGCAAGGCATCGAAATTTTCCTGTCCAATTCGAGAAATCACTTCAGGATCGTCTGTCATGAAAATTTCCGAGACTCTTTCTTTCTGCCCGTGAGATGAATCATCAGCGAAAAGCTCGATTCGATTTTTCGTCCGATCGTAAACTCCTTGATAAGCTCCATTGATTCCGATTGCCCAATTCATTGGATAGGATTGAATTCCCAAAACTTTTTCCAATTCATCCATTAAATCGAGCGGCGATTTTCCATATCGATCGAGTTTGTTGATGAATGTAAAAATCGGAATATGTCTTTGACGGCAGACTTTGAACAATTTTTTAGTCTGCGCCTCGACACCTTTTGCCGCATCGAGAACCATGACTGCTGAATCGACTGCCATCAATGTTCGATAAGTATCCTCGGAAAAATCCTGGTGACCAGGTGTATCGAGAATGTTAATTCGGCAGCCTGCATAATCGAATTGTAAAACTGACGATGTGACTGAAATTCCGCGCTGTTTCTCGATTTCCATCCAATCTGAAACTGCATGCCGAGCCGCTTTTCGAGATTTAATCGAGCCTGCAAGATGAATCGCTCCGCCATATAACAGCAATTTTTCGGTGAGAGTAGTTTTTCCAGCGTCTGGATGTGAGATTATCGCGAATGTTCGACGACGTGAGATTTCTGTCGTGAGTTCTGACAAAATTTTTCCTCCTCAAATTTTTATGGGCGATCGAAGTTCAGCGGTGAAACTAGCAGCATGGTTAAAAATGCAAAGACTGCGATCGTTCCCCAAATTTTTTTGAATTTCTGTGCCTCGAGCAGTGAAATTTCTCGATCTGATTTTTCCCTCGCGATTTTTTTCTGCGCCCGCTTGAGATTTCGCTTTGTGAGTTTATCCTCCGCGATTGATTCGTCAACTGAAACATCTTTGAATTTCTGTTCGCGCCAATAAGATCGAAATGTCATTATCAGCGAGCCGATGAAAATCACGAATAGAAATACAGTTATCATTTTGAACCTTCTTCCATGATTTCTCGAAACGTTTATAGCAGACTATCGATGTGATTTCAAATTCCGAAGGAAATTGATTGAAATTGATTCGGAAATAAAAAAAGAGGACGATCCATTTCAGATCATCCTCGAAAATTGAAAAATTTTTTAGAACATCATGTTCAAGAGATTTCCGACGTTTGAAATCGAATTCATATTTCTGAACGCTGTGCCGGTATACATCGATGCGCTCGAAAGCTGATCGCCGAACATCGATTGAACGCTCGGGAATAATTTATCGCGCTGCGAGTTTGCAAATGAAACATGATCTTGAGCTTTACCTGCGAGACCATCTTGCCCGAGAATTCGAGAGACCTTGCTCGGATCTTCAACAATTTTCGCGGCGAGTTTATCTTCGTTGACAGTGAGTTTTCCATCGCTTCCGACAGTAATTCCAACTTGATCGTAGAGTGCACTTCGATAAGTTGTATCGCTGAAAGTTTTGGACATATTCGAAACACGTTTTGAAACTTCAGAATTGTCATTGAAGAAATCGATCGCACTGTTGTATTTGTCCACGAGATCTTGAACAGTTTTGAGAGCATCTTTCATCGCTTCGGGACGATTGACAGTTGTAGTTGTCTCACCAGTTTTTTCATCGACAGTGGTGGTAGATGTTCCAACTCCAGCCGCTGCAGCTTTCGAGAAATCATAACCTTTCATCTTGCTTGCCGCTTTGGAAAGATCACTCATCGCGTCATCGAATTCCATTTGGAAAGTTTCCTTTGTCGTGTCATAGCTCGAGAGGAGATTTTTGACGTTCGAATTGATTGTTGAAAGTCCGGAGAGAACTGTGCCCATCGAGGACAGATTCGAGGTGCTTGTTGAACTCCACAGCGAATTGATTGAATCAGACGCCGAGGATTTTTTCGAATTCAAATTGCTGAATAGAGTTCCATTTTTTTGAGCGGTACTGTATGCAGTATAAGTTCCGCTGAGCATTCCGTTGATCGTTGCCATTTCAATCACTCCTTTCATTGAAAATTTTGAGCGGGCAGGAATTTCGCTCGACAATGAATCGATTATCGTTAAAGAAAACTTCAATGCTTGAGCTGTATTTCGCGGCGAATTTTGATCTTTTTGCGAATCAGATTCTTCGAATATCGCGCGGAATTTTTCTGAAATAGATTTTGAATTGATCGCGAGTCTCTTGAGATATCGTGCAAGATTCTGCATATATCACATATGATTCCGCTCGAGTTTTGATCTGTGCGAGAGAGTTGAAATTGAGATCCCCATCGATCAAATGATAAGCGATTCCATCATGAATTCCGAGAAGAGTAAGTTCATCGGGATTCATTGGTGGGATCTCTTTTTTTGTTTCCGAATAAAATAAGTATCGACGGAATTGATCTCTCGGTAGATCTGGATTCAATTGATCCTCGATGAAAATTGGATCTCCTAATTCATAGAATGAGAAATCTCCATTGATTCGACGAACTCGTTCCGCTGTTATCGATTCACAATAATCCATGGATTCGATCAAAATGAATTTCCTCGATCCTTGATCCTCTCGATTCAATTCAACAACAGCTTGAGCAGTCGTTCCAGATCCTGCAAATGCATCGAGGATTATCGAATCTGAATCGCAAAGAAAATTTATCAAATATGAAATCAATGAGGGCGGCTTTGGAAAATCGAAAACTTTCTCTCCATCAAAAATCTGTCGCAATTCAGACGTCGCTTGCTCATTCGTTTTGACGCCGAAAGATTTATCGATGAGATTCCATGGAACTTCCGGATCATATTCAGTTTTCTCGTATGATGGAGAGAATGCTCGAGTTCGAATCGAGATCTTAGTTCCGCGCGAAATTTCTCGATCGAGATTTTCCTGTGACCATTTGAATTTTCCTTGAAGTTTGACAGGCTTGATAAAGAATCCATCGCGAACTTCTGTATCTTCGAGCAAAAATATTTTATATGACGCAGTGCCATATTCATTTTTCGAATAGATTCCATCGGGCAAAGCTGTATCAACGACATTCGCGGGGAAGATCAAAATTTTCTCGGCGTTAGTCTGATTCATGAGTCCATTACTGCTTTTGCTATTTTTCTGCAAACCTCGGAATTTGATCGAGTTACTTGTCTTCAAGTAGCAAAGAATATATTCGATCGCCTTTTTGGTTTTGATTGATAAATTTGCAGGCGTCTCGGTTTTCTTCCATGAAAAAATATCAATGAAGTGATTCCTTCCAAAAATTTCATCGCAGATCAATTTCAAATTTGCAACTTCATTATCATCGATCGAGATGAATATCACAGCATCATCTGATAAAAGTTCCTGCAACAATCGAAGTCGAGGATACATCATGCACAGCCATTTATCATGACGATTGAGATCAGTTTCTTCATCGCCAACAACTTTTCCGATCCATGTTTTGATCTCTGGATCATTGACGTTGTCATTATAGATCCAATTTTCGTTTCCAGTGTTATATGGAGGATCGATATAAATGCATTTGATCTTTCCGCGATGAGTTGCGAGTAATGATCGAAGTACTAATAAATTATCGCCATGAATGATCATGTTCTCACTCGATCCATATTGACGCTCGAGAAATCTGAATGAAACTTGACGATGATAATTGACGACTTTATTTTTTCCAACGAAATTCAAACTTGGCATTGAATCACTCCTCAAATTTCTAATCGACGTTTCCATCTTCCAGATGCAATGAAAATCAATCCGAGCCACAGTGGTGTGAATCCAGCGACAGCATCGCCGAGCCAGAATCCAAAATATCCCATCTCAAAAAACAATCCAAACAGCAGAGCTAAACCGATTCGCAAAATGATCCCATCGAATAGCGCAGTCAAAAAATTCATTCGAGTATCGCCGCTGCCATTAATCAAAGCATTCATCGGACATCTCGCCGCCGAGCCGTAGAAAATCAGAATTCCAATCGGCAGATATTCCAATCCAATCGCAATAACTTCGAGATCCTCGGTGAAAAATCCAACGATCTCTCGCGTGAAAATCCACCAGATGATTGAGAGAATCGATGCAATTGCAAAAGTCACCAGCGCAATGATTTTGACGATTTTCATGGCGCGATCGAATTTTTGCGCACCTAGATTCTGTCCAACCATCGATGCGCCGGCAGTGTTCATCGAATTCGATAAGAGATTCGCCATCATTCCGATTTTGTTAGCGATTCCAGCGAACGCCGCGACTGCAACTCCAAATGAATTGAGCCATGAATTTACAAAGAGTTTCGACGTTTGAATCGCTGCACCTTTAATCGCCATGGGAATTCCTAATCCAATCAAACTTCCGAGGAGCGATCGATCCCAATGAAAAAAATCGCGCGAATGAATCTCAAATCCTAAATGCTCACGATTTCGATACAGAAAAATTATGCAGAGGATACAGCTCACCGCTTGAGAAATGATCGTTGCGAGAGCCGCTCCAAAAACTCCAAGATCCAATTCCAAAATGAAAATCAGATCGAGAATAAGATTCAAAATCGCCGAGACACTCACAAATATAAATGGATGTTTTGAATCTCCAAGTCCTCGAAGAATCGCGCCAGTCATGTTAAATCCGTACATAAAAATGATTCCGGACATCGAGACGAGTGAATAATCGAGCGCACCTTGAAATGCTTCCGCCGGAGTATTCATGATCTCCAAAAATTTCCGCTGAATCGATAGACAGAAGATCGTCAAAAATATCGCGGCGACAAACATAAAACTCAACATGTTCGCAATGAATTTTCCGAGCCGCTCGAGATTCCTTTGTCCTAAAAGCTGAGAGATCAAAACTTGAGATGCATTTCCAAATCCCATCGCGACGAAAGCCATGAAATGAGCAGCATCTCCGCCGATTGAAACTGCAGCCAATCCAATTTTTCCGAGAACCTGTCCAACGATGATCATATCCACAATTTGATAAACGATCTGCAGCAGATTCGACAGATACAGCGGCAGAGTGAATCGCGCAAGCTGTCCAGCGATGTTTCCCGATGTAAAATCTTTGACTAGTTTCATTTTAAACCTCCGCGGCGAATTCTAACTGGTGAATTCTAACTATTGAAGGATTTTTTGAATTGCTCGACGAATCTTTTCGAAAATTCTTGAGGAGGCGATCGTTTGAAAATCTCAGCATGCTACATCGTCAAAAATGAGGAGAAGGTGATCGCTCGAAGTCTTGAAAGTGTCAAAGATTCTGTCGATGAAATTATCATTGTTGATACCGGCTCGGAAGATCGAACGATAGAAATTGCTCGAGAGTTTGGAGCTCAGATTTTCAGTTCGCCATGGAATAATGATTTTGCAACGCCGAGAAATTTAGCGATCGATCATGCGACTGGAGATTGGATTGTCTTTCTCGATGCCGATGAATTTTTCACTGAAGAGACTCGTCAAAATATTCCTCAAGCGATCAAATTCGCAATTGAAGATCGGAAAGATGCAATTTTGATTCCATTATTCAACATCGATGTGGATGATGGAAATCGAATCATGGATCAAATTTTATCACTGCGAATTTTTCGAAGACTTCCAAATTTGCGATTCAAAGGACGAATTCACGAGCAACTTACAAATCTCAATAAGAAGAAAAAATTGATCGACGTAGCAAAAATTTCTCCCGAGATTTTAGCGATTTTTCACACTGGATATTCAAGGAAAATCAATCAACAGAAAGCCGATCGAAATTTGAGACTCCTAGTCGATGAAATGTTTCAATCTGATACGCCAGAAGAACTGTTTCCATATTTAGCGGAAACATATTCGGGGCTTGGCGATTATGAAAAAGCTGAACGATTTGGATTGCTAGATATTGCATTTGGACGACGAGGTAGCACATTGGCGAGCAAATCCTATCGCGTGCTGATTCAAATGCTTGTCGATCGAGATGATCATTTTATTGATCGATATGCAGTCACAAAGTTAGCAGTGAAAAATTTTCCAGAGATTCCAGAATTTCATGCTGATCTCGGTGAATGCTATGGAGCACTTGGACAAATTGAAAAATGCATTGAGTCGCTCGAGCAATGTCTGAAAGTTTGGGCAAAATATGATCCGAACAAGTATATCGAGCAAAGCAATTTTTCCAATGAATCCGCGCAATTCGTTCGTGAACGGATCAAGTTTTGGAAATCGAAGTTACAAGGTTGAGGTATGATCTGATGAAGAAAAAAAATCCAAAGAAAAAATCAACTCCCGCAACATCGCAACAGATGCTCGATCGAATTTCGAAACTCTTTGCCGCTGGAGATTTCAAAAAGCTCTATGAATATATCGATAAACTCTGGCGCGATGGAATTCGAGAGCGCGAAGTAGTTGAAAAAATTCTGACGTTGTCGATCGATGGCAGATTGATTGAGCGTTCGGAAGAGATTCTCGATTATTGCGAGCAAAATTATCCACTCGATGCGATGTATTATCTCTGTCGATCTCGGCTTGCGAGTCTGAAATGTGATAATGATGGGACGATTCGATACGCTCAGCTCGGTTTGCAATTGGAAAACATTCCGTCAAACTATAAAATCTTACTTTATAACACTTTGGGACATGTTTATAGAACGATGGGGCGAACTGACGAGGCACTCGAATTCAATCTCAAAGTCACGGAAGTATTTGATCCCGAGGAGGAAAATGACTCCTATCTGAAATATTTCATGGATCAAGCTCGCCGCGAGAATTACAGCAATTATCTATTTGCGTCGCATGCTCAAGAAATTTCGCGAGAGGAAATGTTCGATCGAATCCTCGGCTGTCGAAAATTCTTTGATAACATTCCGCAATTTGATCATCCTCGAACTGATGAGTTGAAGAGATCGTATGAATCTGGTCGCAAACTTCGAATCGGTTATGCATCGCCAGATTTTCGATTCCATGTAACAGCATTTTTTGCATATTGCATGTTAAAAAGTTTTGACGATAAACGTTTTGAAATTATTGGATATTCGAATTGCAAGCCGAATAATGTTAGTGGAGAATTTTCCGAGAGCGTTAATATTTGGAGAAATGTAGTGGATCAAAAACCGAAAAACGTTGCAAATTTGATTCACGAAGATCAAATCGATATTCTGTTTGAACTTGCAGGACATTCGGCGAATAACATGCTCCTCGAACTAGCTCATAAACCTGCGCCGATTCAAATGTGCGGAATCAGTTGGTTTAATTCTACAGGGCTCGATTGCGTCGATTATTTTTTGGCGGATCATTACACCGATCCAGTTGGATTCAACGATCGATTTTTCACCGAGAAACTTTTGCGAATGAGATATTCTCATTTCTGCTACATGTGGCATGATAAACCTCAACCAGTTCTTCCTGCGCCATTCACTCAGACAGGATATATAACATTTGGCTCATTCAATCAATTTCCAAAGATCCGCGACGATGTTCTGCGAGCATGGAAAAAAATCATGGATGCAGTTCCAAATTCCCGATTGATGCTCAAGTGCGAGGCGTTGAATTCTGAATATGGAAGGAATTTAGCGCGTGAGAAATTGACTCGATTTGGATTTGATCTTGAACGCGCTGAATTCAGCGAGCATGAGGCTGCATATTTAGAGAAATATCAGCAGATGGATATCGCGCTCGATACTTATCCATATCCAGGCGGAGGAACGACCTGCGACGCGATATATATGGGCGTGCCGGTGATAACTCTCGTTGGACAGAGACACAATGCTAGATTTGGTTACAGTCTGCTGATGAATATGGATCTGCCGGAATTATGCGCAAAATCCTGGGAGGATTATGTTCAAAAAGCGATCGATCTTGCAAATGATCCCGAACGCTTGAAATTCTATCATCAAACATTGCGCCGCCGAATGACTCAATCGCCGGTTATGAGCGACACAGTTTATATGGGCGATCTCGAGTCAAAATATGAGCAGATCTATTTCGACTGGCTCTATCAAACGCAGGATGAAAAGGATCAGGCGATCAAAAATATCGATGCAAATATCGAAAAAATCCTCGAAAAAATCATTCCAAATCAAGATCATCTCGAAACAATTCCGGAGATTCGCGATGAATTTATCAGACTCGCGGGACGCCGATTATCACTTCCAAATCCGCCGATGAAACTGCTGCTTTTGATTTCCAAAGCATATTTATCGATCAAAACAAAACTTCCGGAGAAATGTCGATACAATCCCGGCGATACAGCCCGCGGAATCGTTTATAAAAAACGAATCATATATTTAATGAGCTCGCTCCTCAATATCAATCCAAGATCCAAGCGGCAGAGAGATCAAGGCAGAATCTCGATGAATTCCGAATTCAGATTCGATGAAGAAACTGGAATGTTTATCCCAATCGATGATCCGAAACATGATCCATTGCATGCAGTTCCAGTGCCGCTGAATTTCCTGTCGCAGGTCGATGAATCGATTTTCTCAATGGATGAATATGCGGAAATTTATTTAGCGTTCGCCGATGCATTATCACAGACAAATTTTTATGCTGAAAGCGATGAAGCGATTCAAACCTGCCGCGATTTCATACTCAAAGCTGAACTCGACGGCAAAGTTTTCGATCGATCGTTTTTATGGAGATACAGCTATCTTTTCGCGGAGATCTGTGTGAAAAATGGATTTCCATCTGACGCGATGGATCGATACCGCGAGGCGTCGAATCTCGCCGATGATCCAGAGAAAAAGATTGCATTGCTTCAAGCGTCCTCGTCAATCGTCGAATGTCTGCCGATGTCCAGCGAGGAGCTGTTGAAATTCCATACAAACAGTTCATACCTTTTCGATGGAATCAAACAGTTTCCGCAGCGTGAAATCGATACAAAGAAAAAACGTAAAAGCCGGATTGGATATATGTCGGCGAGTTTCAAGGAAAATATCACGTTCAATTATATTTATGGAATTCTTGTGACTCGAAGTAAAAATGAATTCGAAGCATATGCATACAGTTTTCTCCCGAAAGATTCCGAGGATATGTTCACTGCAGCTCTGAAAAATAATGTTGATAAATTCCTCTGCGTCGATGGGATGTCGAGCGAGGAGATCGCTAAAAAAATCCATGACGACAAAATCGATATACTTTTCGATTTGACAGGCAATGAAGTTCCGCGTCATGAAGCTGGAATGAATGGAGTTTCAAGTTTATCGATTCTCGCTCGAAAACCTGCACCGATTCAAATTGCAAATTTCATCAGCACAACTGGATTAGAGGCTGTCGATTTCTTTTTGACTGACAGTATTGTCGATCCGCCAGGAAGTCATGATGATCTATTCGCCGAGCAGTTGATCTACATGCCATGTTATCTATGTTACGCTGGACGAGATGATCTTGAGCCGTCGATAATTCCGCCGTTCAAGAAAAATGGATATATCACATTCGGCTGCTTCCATAGATATATCAAAATCACGGATCAAATGCTGCTTGCATGGAAACAGATTATCGAGCGAGTTCCAAATTCTCGGCTCGTGATAAAATGTCCGGAATTCATCAGTTCATCGCTGCAGGATTCAGCTTACGATCGATGCAAGGAACTCGGTTTCGATATGAATCAAGTCGCGATTGAAGATCCGTCCGTTCAATACATGGAAAGATATTCTGAGCTTGATATCGCGCTGGATGTATTTCCATATTCGGGCGGAGGAGTTGCATGCGATGCGATTTACATGGGCGTGCCGATTATCACTTTGAGAAATGAACGCCGGAGTTCTCGATTTGCGTCGTCAATTCTCCATGCGATTGGATTCGGCGAATTGATCACTGAATCGGTTGAAGATTACATCGATCGCGCTGTCGGAATTGCAAGCGATCCAGATTTGATCGAAATTCTGCATCAGACTTTGAGACAGAAATTGCTCGATACAGTTGCAATTCAGTCGCAGAATTACAATCACACGCTCGAGGATTATTATCGCGTGATGCTCAGTGAATTCCGACATGAGCTCATGGGATTGACGGAATAGAAGGTGAGATTTTTGAACGAGGATCAAATTCGAAAATTTCTCGAATCACTTCCGCCCGATGCAAATCGATCTATATCTGAATTCATAAAAGAGATCGATGCGATTCGTTTGTTGCTTGGAAATTTGATTTTCAGTGGACAGAATCAAAGAGCTCTCGAGATTTTCGATGAAATTTTTGAGCGATTCAATCGGGATGAAATCGAGCATTGCAAACCATTAATGGAGCGATTCGCTATTGCGTTGATTGAAGTTGATAGAATCGATGATGCGCTCAATGCAATTGAGATTCTAATTCGAAATTTCGAGCCATATAGTTTTCCAGATCTGTTAAGGACAAAGATCGCGTATAAACAAAAGGATCTAAAAACTGGAATTGAATGTGGCGAGCGATCTTTATCATTCGGCGATCTATCAACATATAATAAACTCTGGATGTACAATGTACTCACGGGATTTTATCGGCAAATCGGTGAGCTCGATAAGACGATCGAATTTGCGCTGAAATCTGTTTCCGAGGATATTTCGACGGAATCAGATCCGAACATGCGTGAGACTCTGTTCAAATTTCAAATCGAGGATTATGAGAATTATCTATTCGCGTCGCATTCACTCAAACTTCCGCGACAAGAGTTTTTGGATCGTGCAAAAAGATATAATGATTTTTTTCGAGATATCAAACCATTCAAACATGAGAAAAAATCGCGTCATAAAAAGTTGCGAATTGGATATATCTCACCGGATTTGCGATTGCATGTCGTGAGTTTTTTCAGTGCAGTTCTATTCGAGTGCTATGACAAATCGAGTTTCGAGGTATATTGCTACATCAATCATGACGAGGATCATGTCAGTGCGCAACTGAAATCGCTTGTCGATCATTGGTTGAATATCAAAAATATGCCGCGGAAAGATGTTGCTCGAAAAATTTACAAAGATGAAATCGATATACTCTTCGATTTATCTGGACACACTGCGGATAGCGTTTTGCCGATCATGGCTTATAAACCTGCACCGATTCAAATTTCCGGAATTGGATATTTTGATACAACGGGACTTTCGACGATCGATTATTTTTTAGCCGACAAATTTTTAGATCCCGACGGCTCGAATCAACAATATTTCACTGAAAAACTTTTATTAATGGAGCATTCACATTTCTGTTTCACATGGCACGAGAATTCTGTGGATTATCAACCACCCGCACCATGTATTCGGAATGGATTTGTCACCTTCGGATCTTTCAACACGTTTGCGAAAATTACGCGTGAAGTCATTGATGCTTGGAAGAAAATTCTAGATCAAGTTCCAAATTCGCAACTGTATTTGAAAATCGGTGGCGGAGATTATGTGAGAAAAGTTGTCGCTGAAAAATTGCAAGCCGCTGGAATTTCAATCGATCGCGTTAGAATCGAGGGACATGAATCGAATTATCATTTGCGTTATGCCGAGATGGATATTGCGCTCGATTCGTTTCCATATCCAGGCGGAGGAACTTCATGTGACGCGCTGTATATGGGAGTCCCATTGATAACACTCGTCGGCGACACTCACAATTCTCATTTTGGATATAGCTTTCTCAAAAATATTGGATTGCCGGAGCTGTGTGCATTTTCAATCGATGAATATGTTGCAAAAGCTGTTGAACTTGCTCAGGATATTCCGCGAATTCGAAAGTATCATCAGACAATCCGTCGCAAAATGATTCAATCGCCAGTCATGGATCGTTCGATTTATATTTCCGAGCTCGAGTCGAAGTATCAACAGATCTATTTCGATTGGTTGAATGATACTCCGGAGAAAAAATCGAAGGCGTTGAAAAAACTCGACAAAAAAATCGCCGGAATCAAAAATCCCGACGATCTACTTCCATTGCTACTTCAAAAAAATTCATGTGGCGAGCAAACTTTCGATTCACTTTTGCAGCTCGGACAACTCTATTTGAGAGATTCAACAACGGCTGGACAACTTCACGCAGTGTATTGGCTGAAAAAGGCACTTCCATTGAATCATGAGCGTCCGGAAGTCCCGACGTATTTATCGATTTCACTTTGGCAAACTGCGGAATATGTTGGCGCGTATGAAATGATTTCGGAGGCGGCTCGACGAATCAATGCTCGGGCGGATCATTTCGATTTCAACGATGATTCAATGCAAAAATTCTATACACATTTTGCCAAGCATTGCACATATACTGGGCGCATGGAAGAATCGGCTGAGCATTATATCGATGCATTCAATTACGCCGAATCAATAATCACGAAGGCGGAAGACATCAGTTCATATTTGATAACGTCGCATTTTCTACCGATTTCGAGTTCAGAACTTTTTGAGCGTCACAAACTATTTCAACCGATTTTCGATGGAATTCAAAAATTCGAGACGTTCGGAAAGCATTTCGAGATCCGCGACGGAATTCAAAATGGAAAAATGAGAATCGGTTATATCTCGTCAGATTTTCGTCAACATGTTATGTTTGCGTTTATGTATGGAGTTATTTCGACACACGATCGATCGCGTTTTGAAATCTATGCATACAGTCTTTGCAAACGTGAGCAGGAGGATTATTTCACATCGCTCGTAGAATCTGCAGTGGATCATTTTGTCAGACTGCCTGGAATTTTTGAACAAGATCATGTTTCTGATTCGCAAGCACTCTCTAATCTGCATAAAATCGTCAAGCGAATCCATGACGACGAGATCGATATTCTCTTTGATTTTGTTGGTCACACTGGCGAGAATCCATTGCCGATTATGGCGTTCAAACCTGCGCCAGTTCAAATTTCCGGCGTTGGATATATGGCAACAACTGCGCTCGATACAATCGATTTCTTTTTAACCGATGAAATTACAGATCCGCCCGGCGAACATGATCAATTTTTCACGGAAAAACTTTTATACATGCCGTCGCAGTTCTGCTACGTCGGAAGAAATGATCTTGAGCCATCGACAGGAGCTCCATGCAAATCGCGAGGATCAATTCTCTTTGGATGTTTTCAGCGTTATGGAAAAATTACCGATGAAATGCTCGCGACTTGGAAAAAAATTCTAGATCGAGTTCCAAATTCGCGACTTCGATTCAAAGCTCAAGAATTGATTGGCGCGTCACTTGGAGATCAATTTGCAGATCGTCTTGAAAAAATTGGATTCGATCTCGATAGAATTGAAATCGAGCCGGCATCGCGGGAATATATGCAGGAAATGCTCGAAATCGATATCATGCTCGACACTTATCCATATCCAGGCGGCGGGACGACCTGCGATACATTATTCATGGGAGTTCCAGTCGTCACGATGTATGGCGAGCGTCGAAATACTCGATTTGCATATGCAATTTTGAAAGCGATTGGGCTCGAGGAGCTTGCAGTGACAAATCGCGAGGAGTATATTGAGAGAGCCGCAGCATTGGCGCATGACTGGGATTTGCTCGATGTTCTGCATAAAAATCTCCGGACAATGATGCAGAATTCTCCAATCATGAATCATCGCGATTTCACCAGGCAGCTTGAGCAGTATTATCTGGCGATTGGCGAGGCGCTGACGAATTGAGGTGAGGTTATGCTCGAAATATCGGAAGAACTTTTGCGAAGATATGTGACAAAACCTGAGCCGCTCCCAAAAGATCATCCAGGCGTTCAGAATTTATGGCGGCAGGTTAATGAGGCGTTTCAATCCCGCGACGCGCTGTCAGTTTTAGATTTTGCATCGGATCTCTTAGGCGTCGGCTGCCGAGAAGTTCGAATGTTTTACTTGATCGCTTGGGCTCATTATAAATTGTGGGAATTTTCGAGAGCTAAAAAATGGCTCGAATTCGCATTGAAAATTTATCCCCGCGATATTGATCTTCGAATGCTGCTCGCTGAAATTTTTATACTCGAACAGAATCCAAATTCAGCGATCGATCTGTTATCTGAAATTCCAATTCGAGAAAATTTGAGTATCGAGACTCGGAATAAATTGGCAGATTTGATTGATCGCGCGACTAAAAATCCCACTTTTTCATTCGGCAAAAAACTTCTCAACTGAATTTCAAACTCACAAAGTAAAATGATCCTCGGTCGAAATGATCGAGGATCTTTTTTTGTTCGGGAGTGATTTCATGGATTCAAAAAAATTTTGCTTCATTACATGTGTGAATGACGAGCGCTGGTATTCAGAATGCAGACTGTATCTCGAAAATTTAATCGTGCCGGCTGGATTTTCGACGGAATTTATCCCAATTCAAAATGCAAAATCGATGGCGTCGG
>JAFUTY010000030.1 GCA_017484005.1 Selenomonadaceae bacterium
AACATACAGCGGTCGAGGATCATCGTCTAAAAATAATTGTTTCAAAAATTCCGAGCCGTCTGTAATTTGATCCATCTCGCCAACGTTTGAAATGTTTCCGATGTGAGTCACACTTCGAAGATAATCAGCCGTCGGATAATTGGGATCATGTCGAATCAGATTTGGATAGACTTTGCCATAATCGTCGAGATATCGATAGATCCAATCAGTGCCTGTCCATCTGAACGGCGCAATTCCATTCGCAGGATCGCCGGCGTAGTGATAACCCGAACTTGTTATCACGATTCCAGCGATATCCATTTCGTTGGAATATAACAGCGCGCGAATCACTGAATTCATGTCGTCAACTTCGCCATCGGTCGTGATAACTGTGCGCGGAAGTTCAGATCGATCGGCAACATCTGGAGCATTTGCGCTCGCGATATTCGATGAAATCATTGCGACTGCTGACAATAACAGGAACGATTTTTTCATTGGTACACCTCCTTTAAATTTTAACGGACAGTGATTATGACGCGCTGATAATGTTTCAGATTGCGTTTTCCATTGTCTTGAACTTCGAGAATCAGATGAATTGTATCTCCGCCATTTGCATCATTTGGAACGGTGAATGAAACTGTTGAAGAATTTGCGCCGGAGAGTTGAATCGAATCCAAAATTTCATTCGGCAATAAATTTCGAGCGAGCGTCAAATTGAATTCCATGCCGGGGAAATCTACAATTCCACCTTTGATCAATTCGACTGGAGGTTTTTCACGCTTATCATCTTGATAGGAATCTGCCTCAAAATATCTCCACCATTTGTAAGTTAATCGATCGCCGTCGGGATCTAAAGCTTTGGCATGAAGTGTGACTCTCTCACCAGGTTCAGCAAGAATATCAAGTCCCTCTTCGATTTCAACTTGAGGAGCATGATTCGCTTTCGAATATGAATCGGCGACGCACCAATCAACGCGCGATGCAAAATCGTTTTGAATGTCGTCAATCCATCGCTTGATAGTCTGCGCAGATTCAAATCGATTCGTCTTTGGATTGTAATCGAGAACATTGTTGATAGTTTTGTGTCCCTCGAAATCTCCAAATCTTCCAGACCAGCCGCCATATTTTGGATTTTCATGCGTTCGAAGTCCAGTGTTCAATAGATAGAAAAATGAGGGCGAGTCGCCTTCCGAGATGAAATCATATTTGTCATAAGCAGTAATTCGCTCGATGAATCCAACACCGCGCTGTTCAGATTCCAATTCACCAGGAATCCATCGACCGTCGTCAATCAACGCATAATTTTCCATCAGCGCACCTTTGTTCAAGATGTTTGCGACTTGCCAATCTGCTTTGAACGTGTCTTTGATATCATCCGGAAAACTTCTCCATGCATATGCAAAATGTGCAAAGCTGTATCGATCATTAATGACTGTCAAATCGCTCCAATTCTTGGCGATATAATCTCCATAACTCGAATCTTGATCGAGGATTATGTATAGAACGAGTTTCTGATTCAATTTTTCTCGAATCTCATTCCATTCCGGAGTGTCTCGATATTCCTCCTCAATCGATTTCAAAGCTCGAGCAGTTGTATTAGTTCCGCCCCAAGTCTGAACATACAGCGGTCGAGGATCATCGTCTAAAAATAATTGTTTCAAAAATTCCGAGCCGTCTGTAATTTGATCCATCTCGCCAACGTTTGAAATG
>JAFUTY010000008.1 GCA_017484005.1 Selenomonadaceae bacterium
AACGTTGCGCGAAGATTATTCAATCACAGATCCAGCCGAGCGAGATAAAGTATTTGGACAGAATGATCATGTTCGATATTATGATGTGCCAACATTTCAACAGCGGCTCGAGAGTGTTGGATTCAAATTAACAATCTCGGACGCGAAAAATTTGCCTCCAGCTTTTAACGAATCATTAATGAAAACAGATTTATTGTTTATCGCTCACAAATGAAAAAAGATCCGAAGATCGATTTGATCTCCGGATCTTTTTTTGTGTGAATTAATGACAGCCGTATTGATCGCAATAGTGTCCGTGGTGAGAATCGTAGCAATGTGCTTCAGAAACTGCGATTTGACTTCCGAGAATCATTGAGATAATAAAAATGCTCGCGAGAAATTTTTTCAACATTGAAATCACCTCTCAATTTGAATTTGGAGGAGTTTATCACTCGCAAAAATCTCATGCAAGCGTTGCGTTGTATTTTTCAATCAATTTTATCGGTCGATATGATTCTTTCGCCTGCCGAAGTCCAGCGAGCCCCATGTCCTCCTCGCGATTGATGTAAGTCATTGAACTCCATGCATTTTCGACGAACGCTTGATTTATCGCTGCATATGCTCCGCGAATCTCTGGATCTGCCTTTTCGACGTGAATCACTGCAGTATCAGAATTGATTTGCTCGCCAAATGTGAATGCAATGATCTTTCCGCCGAGATGCAACGCTCCGCCCTTGAGATTGAAATCTGAAAAGTTGTCAAAAATCTCACAAATTGCATTCCGCTCGAGCTCGAGAAAATCTGGATTTTCATTCTCCTCGCTTCGAACTTCATACCAACGCTTCAATTCCTCGCGGCACTGCTCAATCACTTCCGGCGTGATTTCGAGATACTGCGCCGTGGGATATGCCTTCCAAAACGAATTCAAATGATTTTTCTTCGAATGATACTTTCGTCCGGACAGATTTATTAAATCCTCCGCGAGATATACATAATCGAAATTTTTATCATCCCGCTCAACTTCAAACGTCAGATTTGGAATCGCGTCGAGGATATCAACGAAAAATTCCTCGAGCCCAATCAATTTTTTCGCGCCGCAATCAATGATTTTTTCAACCGCGGCAGGCATCAATTCATCGCGTCCAATCGGCTGCAGCGCAAATTTTTGATCATCCCACCGCGAACACATGTACAAAACTTCATCCTCAATCGCAAAGCGAATATCGAATGGTCGCGCCCACATATACAGATTCGTGAAGTTCAAATGCGAATTTTCATAGCGTCGAATCTGAAAAAATTTGTCGAAAATTGGTTTGTCTGATTTCGAAATCTGTTTTAAATCGATGATACTCACTCCTCGAAATATTTTACTCCCGCGCGAAAGATTTTTTGATTCTTATCGCCTGGAATATTTTTCGCAACGTCAACACCGATTCGCTCGGAATGTCCCATTTTCCCAAAAATTTTTCCATCGGGAGAAGTGATTCCCTCGATGTTCCAAATCGAGCCGTTGGGATTGTCAATGTATTGCGTCGCGATCTGTCCATTGAGTTTCAATTTTTCCAAAACATCTTGATTCGCGATGAATCGACCTTCGCCGTGAGAAACTGCGATTGTGTGTTCAGAATTCAAATCGACTTCCGCGAGCCATGGCGACAGTTTCGACGCGATTCGAGTGCGCACCATGCAAGACACATGCCGCCCGATTGTGTTGAAAGTTAAGGTTGGATCGTTTTCTGTCAACGGACGAATTTTTCCAAACGGGAGCAGTCCTAATTTTAGCAATGCTTGAAAACCGTTGCAAATTCCGAGGATCAAGCCGTCGCGATCGAGAAATTTTTCAATCGATTCGACGATTCGCGGATTTCTAAACATCGCCGCGATGAATTTTCCAGAGCCGTCAGGTTCATCGCCGCCGGAAAATCCTCCAGGGAACATCAAAATTTGCGATTGATCGATTGACTTTGCAACTCTCGCGACTGATTCTTCAACATCTCTCGACGTCAGATTTTTTATCACGAGAATTTGAGAGATCGCGCCGGCTGATTCAAATGCTCGCGCGGAATCGATTTCGCAATTTGTGCCTGGAAATGTTGGAATGAAAACTCGAGGCTTTGCAATTTTGATTTTTGATTTAGAAATTTTTTGATTTGAATTCGAAATTTCTTCCGATTTTGGATTTTTGACTTGCGTCGGGAATATTTTTTCGAGAGGCTCGATATATGCTTCTCGAATTTTGTCAAGAGGAAATTCCGAATCTTTTACTACGATTTTTTGATCGGAAATCGTTCGACCAATTTCAATAAAATCTTCTAGCGGTTCAGTTGATTCGAGAATGATCGATCCGAATTTTTTCTCGAAAAGATCAATATCAGTATCGATTTTCGCACCGATTAAATTTCCGAGCGACATTTTTGAAATCGCCGCAGAAATTCCTCCCGATTCAACAGCCATCGCTGAAATGATCTTTTTATCGAGGATCAATTCATGGATTTTTGAGAAATTTTTGCGGATCGATTCGAAGTCGAAAATATCGTCGCAATTGAAAAGATAAATTCGATTTCCAGAGGATTTGAATTCGCTCGAAATTATCTCGTCTGAATTCGCAGCTGCAACGGCAAATGATACAAGAGTTGGCGGCACATCGAGATTTTCGAAACTTCCAGACATCGAATCCTTGCCGCCGATTGCCGCGACTTCCATTCCGATTTGCGCGATGAATGCTCCGAGCAGTGCTGATAATGGTTTTCCCCAGCGATTTGGATCTTTGCCGAGCCGCTCAAAATATTCCTGGAAAGTCAAATATGCTTTCGATGAATCTGCGCCCATCGCTGTGAGTTTTGCGAGCGACGTGACAACTGAAATTACTGCGCCGCGAAATTGATCCTGCGACATTTCGAACGGATCGAATCCAAACGTCATGACTGTCGCGGTTGACGATCCATTTGGAATTTTCGCCGCCATTCCATTTTGAGGAGTCAATTGAGTTTTTCCACCGAGCGGCATCAATACTGTTGACGCGCCGATTGTCGAATCGAATTTTTCTATCAATCCTTTTTGACTTGCGACGTTGAGATCTCTCAAATTTTCAAACCAATCGCGAGTCAATTTTTGTTCGGCTGGAAATTGTTGAGGAATTCGCGCTTCGACATGCTGTTTAACTCCATTTGTATCCAAAAATTTTCGATCAAGCTCCACGATTTTTTTGCCTCGCCAAGTCATTGTCAAAATATCGTCATCGGTGACTCGAGCGACTAATGTTGCCTCGAGATTTTCTTCCGCCGCGAGATCCTTGAATTTTTCGAGAGATTTGGGATCGATTACAACTGCCATTCGCTCTTGAGATTCTGAAATTGCGAGCTCCGTTCCATCCAATCCCTCATATTTTTTTGGAACTGCGTCGAGATCGATTTCCAATCCTCGCGCGAGTTCTCCAATCGCGACGGATACTCCTCCCGCGCCGAAATCGTTGCATCGTTTAATCAATCGAGACGCCTCGGGATTTCTGAAAAGACGTTGCAACTTCCGTTCAGTAGGTGGATTTCCTTTTTGAACTTCCGCGCCGCGAGTTGTCAATGAATCGACATGATGTTCGCGCGAAGATCCAGTAGCTCCCCCGCATCCATCTCGACCAGTTCTGCCGCCGACCAACAAAATCAAATCTCCAGCGGCAGGGCGAGCTCTCACGACGTTCGATTTTGGTGCTGCCGCGATAACTGCACCGATTTCCATTCGTTTCGCGACGTAATTGGGATGATAAATCTCGCGAACTAATCCAGTTGCCAAGCCGATTTGATTTCCGTAAGATGAAAATCCATTGGCTGCCTCGCGAGAAATTTTTTTCTGAGGAAGTTTTCCAGGCAGAGTTTCATCGATTGGCGTTCGAGGATCTGCCGCGCCAGTGATTCGCATTGATTGATAGACGTATGATCTTCCAGACAATGGATCTCGAATTGCTCCGCCCAAACATGTAGCTGCACCGCCGAATGGTTCAATTTCCGTGGGATGATTGTGAGTCTCGTTTTTGAACATCACAAGCCAAGGATCTCCATTTGACTCGATTTCGATTGAACATGCATTGATTTCTTCAGATTGATCGAGATGTTTCAATTTTCCTTCACGTTTCAAGATTTTTGCCGCGATTGTTCCAAGATCCATCAATGAAATATCGCGCGGCTCTTCATAGATTTTCTCCCGCGCTGTCAAATATTCATCGAACGCCCGCTGAATTCGCTCGTCATTGATTATCACTTCATCGATTGCGCTGGTGAAAGTGGTATGACGACAATGATCGCTCCAATATGTATCGATAACTCGCAATTCAGTGATTGTCGGCGAGTGATTCTCTTTGAAATATTTTTGACAGAATTCGAGATCCTCGAGAGTCATTGAAAAGCCGCGATCTGCATGGAATTTTTCGAGCTGAGATTTATCGAGCGTCGTGAAATCTTCCAAAATCTCGACATCTTTCGGAATTTCGAATTTTTGCTCGAGAGTCTGAGGTTTCTCCTCCTCCGCAACTCGCGAATCGATTTCATTGATCAAATATTTTTTGATTCGATTGAATTGACGCGCTGAAATTTTTCCGAAGAATGCAAACGTTCGCGCTGTCTGAACTGTTGGACGATCTTCCTGAGTGACGAGCTGAACACATTGCGCCGCGGAATCTGCCCGCTGATCATATTGTCCTGCGAGAAATCCAATTGACAGAATCCATGGCGATTTGAGATCCGGCAGATTTTCTAGAAAAACTCGATCGACTGGCGGTTCATAAAACACAATCGGCAGAGTTTTTTCGAATTGATCATCGTTCAAGCCCTCGATGTCATAACGTTTGAAATATCGAATCGACTCGAGCGAATCGATTCCGAGCGTCTCGCGAATCTCACGACACAAATCCTCGGCATAAAGATCCTCGCGCTTTTCAACATAAACTCGTCTGACTATGGGAATCACTCCTCGCAAAATTTCGATTCGATTTTGACTTTGAGATTTTAACACGATTGAGATTTTTTGATCAAATTCCGAACAAAAAAGATCCCTCAGAATTTCTTCCGAAGGATTTTTTGCTTGATCATTTCACTTCTTGTCGACTATGATCGCCACGATGAATTTCTGATCGAGGAGGTTTTTGAATGTTGAAAGTCATTCCGATTCTTGCGATTCTGTTTTCAATTTGTCAAAACTGTTTCGCAATGAATTTCTCTGAGTTTGTTAAACTTGGAGGAACATCCTATCCACCGTGGGGAATTGAAATCAAAAATGCTACTTCGAACACTGAAACTCCAAAAAAAGTTCATGATGGTGTCATATATGAAAATGGAATCGCTCAATTTGGTAATGGCGATGATTCGATTTATTGTCATTATTCATCTCCCAGCGCGATGGAATCTTATTTTGGAGACAAGGATAAATCAAATGCTATCAAGATAGAAGAAGAGCTCTATGGAACTTCGATTTCTCAGATAAAAAATGACAGCGATGCAAAAATATATTTGCTACATTCAATCGGAGCATCTTCTCATAGCTATATCTGTCTCGGAAAAAAGAATGATGGTACTTGGGTGAAATATTTCGATACTAGAGAAATCGCGAAAAAGTATTTCAATGCTTGGGCAATGGTTTCCGATGCAATTTTAGATAATGACACGATAATTATCGGATATAGCACCAGAGGAACTCGAGAAAATAGATCCTCTCAACGCGGAGAATTTCGATTCAAATGGGATGATGCCGCCCAATGGTTCAGCGTCGAGCATGTTCAATTCTAAATGAAAAAAGATCCATCGATCGAAATTTTTTGATTCTGCATGTGGCTCTGGAAACTTTTTGACTGAAACTTATATCTCGATTCGGAAATTGGAAGATCGAATTCTCAAAAAAATTGGTGGATCGATTCGAGTATCGATCGAGAATTTTTATGGGATCGAGATCAATGATTTTGCAGTTCAAATCTCAAAACTTGCGCTGTGGATTTCCGAGCATCAAATGAATGGAACTGAAAATTTTCTTCCATTGAAAAGAAATGCAAACATCGTCGAGGCAGATTCGCTCGAAATTGATTGGAAATCTGCAACGAAATCAAAACGCATCGATTTCATCATGGGAAATCCTCCATATGTTGGATATTTGTGGAAAGATCTTTTCGAAGATGGAATTCGAATCAACTTTGCACATCGATCTTTCAAATGGAATAACGAATCGCCGGATCGAAAGCATGTTGCTCAAGTTCATTGTATCGTCGTTGGATTTTCGAGATTTGATCGGGCTCAAAAATGGATCTTTGAAAATGGTGAGAGAATCGCGGCAAGTCAGATCAATGCATACTTGATTGATGCGCAGATGACTTGTGTCGAAATTCATCGTGAATCACTGACAGATGTTCCGAAAGCTCGAATGGGAAGCATGCCTCGCGATGGCAGAAACTTGATCATTGAAGCAGAAGATCTCGATGCATTTATTGAAAGAGCTCCTCGATCGAAAAAATTCATTCGAAAACTCGTTGGCGGAGAAGAATTTATCAAGAATATTCCTCGATATTGTTTATGGTTGATTGATGCTGAGCCGAATGAAATCAAGTCGATCAAACCGATTTATGAAAGAGTCGAGGCATGTCGAAAATTTCGACTCTCGAGCAAAAAAATTCCAACTCAAATATCTGCGAAAACTGCATGGCTGTTCCAAGAAATTCGTCAGCCTTCCATGTAAATTATATCGCTATTCCTGTTGTATCATCAGATCGCCGAGAATATCTTCCAATCGGCTTTTTGAACTTCGAAACGATCGTCGGAAATCAGCTTTTCATAATTCCAAATGGATCTCTGGAGCTTTTTGGAATCTTGACCTCGAAAGTTCATATGGCATGGATGCGAGTTATTTGTGGAAGACTTGAAAATGGATTCAGATATGCACGCAATCTCATTTACAATACATTTCCATTTCCGAATCACAATCCAAAGATTGAAGTTACAGCTCAAAAAATTCTCGATGCTCGATCTAATTATCCAAATTCCTCGCTCGCTGAATTATATGATCCCAATCTCATGCCTCAAGATCTTCGGAAGGCTCACGAAGAAAATGATCGAGCTGTCCTCGATTCATATGGATTTCCAAAAAATATTTCGGAATCTGAAATTGTTGCAAAATTGTTTGAAATGTATCAAGATCTCACAAAATAAAAAAAGATCCACCGATCATTTTTCGATCGATGGATCTTTTATCGTTCGGATTATTTTTTTATTGCAGTGCGAATCGAGAGCTCCTTCAATTGTTTATCATCGACTTCACTCGGCGCGTGACTCATTGGATCAACTGCGCTTTGAGTCTTTGGAAATGCGATAACGTCGCGAATCGATTTGCGCTTTGCCATCAGCATAATCAATCGATCGAGTCCAAATGCAATTCCACCATGCGGAGGAGTTCCATATTCGAAAGCATCCATCAAGAATCCAAATTTCGCGCGAGCTTCGTCTTGAGTCAATCCAATCGCCTCGAAAACTTTTTCCTGCAAATCAGATTGATAAATTCTCAACGATCCGCCGCCGATTTCCACGCCATTCAACACGATATCATATGCATTCGCCTTGACTCGACCAGGATCTGATTTCAAAAATTCGATGTCAGATTCCCTCGGCGATGTGAATGGATGATGCATTGCCTTCCAACGCTTTTCATCTTCAACATATTCGAACATCGGGAAATCGACAATCCATAAGAATCGAAGAGCATCGGGATCGATCAAACCACGGCGTCTAGCCATCTCGAGTCGCAATTCTCCCAATGCTTGAGCAACGACTGAAGGTTTATCTCCAACGACGAGCAATAGATCTCCAATTTTCGCGCCGACATGATTTTTGATCGCCTCGAAAGTTTCATCGCTGTAGAATTTTTTGAACGGCGATTTGACTCCATCTTCCGCGTATTGAATCCATGCCAAACCTTTCGCGCCATAGGTTTTAACCCATTCGACAAGCCCATCGAGTTCGCGGCGAGGAATATTTGCATAGCCTTCGACGTTGATAACTTTGACCTGTCCATTTTTCTCAAGCACCGAATTGAAAACTTTGAAATCTGAGCCTTTGACAAATTCCGAAATATCTTTGAGCTCCATTCCAAAACGAAGATCCGGCTTGTCTGAACCAAATCGATCCATCGCTTCATCCCATGACATCCGCTGAAATGGAGTTTCAAGTTTGATTCCGAGAGCTTTGTCGAAAATATCGCGAACCAATCCTTCCATCAGCGTCAAAATTTGATCTTGCGAGAGGAATGATGTTTCGATATCGAGCTGAGTGAATTCCGGCTGGCGATCTGCTCTCAAATCCTCGTCACGGAAACAGCGGACGATCTGGAAATATTTTTCGAATCCGGAAACCATCAATAACTGTTTGAAAATCTGCGGCGACTGTGGAAGTGCATAAAACATTCCAGGATTGAGTCTCGACGGAACTAAGAAATCTCGAGCACCCTCCGGAGTCGATCTGCAGAGCATCGGAGTCTCGATTTCCAAAAAGTCATTGGCATCGAGATAATCGCGCATGATCTTTGCAACTCGATGACGCAGCATGATATTTTTCTGCATTTCCGGACGACGCAAATCGAGATATCGATACTTCAACCGAATATTCTCGTCTGAATCGATTCCGTCTTGAATGTAAAACGGCGGCGTCTTGGCTTTATTGAGAATTCGAAGTTCATTCACGACAACTTCAATCTCGCCAGTTTCCAAATCTGGATTGACTGTATCTTTCGAACGCTCGCGAACTTTTCCTTTGATCGCAATGACAAATTCATTTCGAAGTGTCTCGGCTTTGTGAAAATCAGACATCGCCGCGGCATCGAAAACAATCTGAACAAGTCCAGATCTGTCGCGCATGTCAACGAAGATCAAGCCTCCATGATCGCGACGTCTCGAAACCCATCCAGTCAAAACGACTTCAGTTCCAGAATCCGATTTTCGCAAATTTCCACAGTGATGAGTGCGTTCCAATCCTTGCATCGTTTCCATTTTTCAAATCCTCTCCAAAATTTTTTCGACGGGGATCAATTCTTGATCGCTCGTTTCGAGATTCTTGAATGTTACCATATTCGAGCGAATTTCATCTTCCCCTAGAATGACTGCGAATTTTGCTCCAGATTTCGATGCCTGTTTCATCTGAGCTTTCATCGAGCGTCCTGCAAAATCCATCGCGACAGATTTTCCATCGCGGCGAAGATCCGTCAAGAATTTGAACGCTGGAATTTGCGCGAGATCTCCCAGCGCGATGATGAAACAATCGATCGACGGAAGTTTTTCCAACAATAGATCCTGCTGCTCCAGCGCGAGAATGATCCGCTCGATTCCTGTCGCAAATCCTACCGCGGGAGTTGAATCTCCGCCGAGCTCTTCGACTAATCCATCATATCGACCGCCGCCAGCCACTGCAGATTGCGCGCCGAGCGGTGAATATCGAATCTCGAATGCTGTCTTTGTATAATAATCCAATCCTCGAACGAGTTTCGGATCGATTTTGAATTTAATTCCGCCCGCCTCGAGAAGTTTTTGAAGTGTCTCGAAATGATTCCGGCATTCATCGCAAAGATAATATGTGATTATCGGCACATCGGTGAATTTGTCTGAATCGATTTTGCAATCGAGGAGTCTCATTGGATTTTTATCGAATCGCGACTGACAATCGTGACAAAGTTCAGGCAGTTTATCGCGAAAATATTTTTGAATGACTTCCTTATATTGAGGTCTGCATTTTGGACAGCCGACTGAATTCAATCTCAATTCCAGATCCGTCAAGCCGAGTTCAGTCAAAAAATCCCAAGCGAGAGTTATCACTTCCGCATCAACTGCAGGATTCATCTCGCCAATCGATTCGACTCCAAATTGATGAAATTCGCGCATTCTTCCAGCCTGCGGGCGATCATATCGAAACATCGAGCCGATGTAGAAAAGTTTGTTGAGAGATTTTTCGGCGAACAATTTATTCTGCAAATATGCTCGAAGTGTTGACGCTGTATTTTCAGGACGAAGTGTCAGCGATCTTCCGCCGCGATCTTCGAATGTATACATCTCTTTTTCGACGACGTCAGTGTTTTCACCGATTCCGCGCTGAAATAATTCGGTGTGCTCGAAAATCGGTGTGCGAATTTCCTCGAACCCAAATCGATCGCAGATTTCGCGAATTTTTCTCTCGATCATCTGCCATTCGACAACATCCCGCGGCAAAATATCTCGAGTGCCTCTCGGTGCATTAATCATAAAATTCCTCCAAAAGTTTCGATCGTTTATCTATGTAATAATCGGTGTCGCGCAAATATGTTATCAGATCTTTCGCATTGAAACTCGACATCAGTTTTCGAGATTTCAAATCCAGAACTTTAGTCGTTGCAGCTCCGCCGATTCCAATGATCGTTTGATTTTCTTCCATAATTTGAACGTTATAAATTCCGAGTTTGTTATGAGTGAATCCAACATTTTCCAAATCGCCGCGCATGTAACTCTGCCGATAAAGATAATATGGAGAATAATTCCGAGATCGAATTTTATCAACTGCAACTCGATACATCGACCGCACTTCAGAATCGATTGGCAATTCATAATCCTCGAGCTGAAGTTTCAATCGAGATCCCTTTTTCAAGGCTAAAGAATGGATCGTTATTCCATCGGGATCAAGTTCCAAAATTTGATCAATCGTCGCGGCAACATCATTGACAGTCTCGCCAGGCAAGCCGAGAATTGTATCCATGTTAATGTAGAAATTTTTCGATTCGCGGAGCATATGAAATTTCTCAATGATATCCTCCGGAGTGTGTCGACGTCCAATTCGATCGAGCGTTTTTTGATTCATCGATTGAGGATTCAAACTGACTCGATTCACTCCCGCCCGATTCATCGATTCGATTTTCGATCGAGTGATTGTATCTGGACGTCCCGCTTCAACTGTAAATTCCTCGAGTCGATCCGTTGAAAAATTTTCCGAGACTAGATCGATCATTTCCGCGAAAAATTCATCCGGTAAACTCGTTGGAGTTCCTCCGCCGATGTAGATCGTTTGGACTTTTAAATTCAGATCCTCGATCGATTTTCGGGCGGCTTGAATATCCCGACGAAGAGCTGTCATGAATTCTCGAATCTTTTCAGATTTCGGCAAGACATGCGATGCAAATGAACAATATAAACATCGAGTCACGCAAAATGGAATTCCGATGTATATACTCACGACGTCTCGAGAATTTTTTTCTAAAATCGATCGCTGACGATTTGCAACTTCGATAATCAGTTGAGATTTTTCCGCGCTCGCTAGATAATCTGTTTCGAGCCGATTCAAAATTTGCGATTCATCCTCGCCGCGATTGAGCCATCGATGAATCAGTTTTGTCGGTCTGACTCCATGCAAAATTCCCCATGGCGCAGAATCAAATCCAAAATCCTCGATGAAAATTCGATACAGATTCTTTTTGATCAATCGATTAATTTCTGCCCGCTCGATTTCATCTTGACGAATTCGCTCGGATCGAAAAAATTCTCGATCGCCAAGTTTCATGTGAGTCTCGACAACTTCATCTCGGAAAAAATTTTCGATCGTTAGATCCTCGTTAAATTCAGAATCGAATAGATCCAAAACTTCATTGACGATCTTTTTAACGACTTGCGAGTCACTATTTAGATGTAGTGATTTGATCTTCACTTTTGACACTCTCGACAATATCCGTAAAATTTCAAATCATGATTTATGATCTTGAATCCTGATTTTTCTGCGATATCATTCTCAAGCGGCTCGAGGAGATCGTCTCCAAATTCAAAAACCTTTCTGCACTTCAAACAGACAAGATGATGATGGTGATGATGCGAATGTGGATTCTCGGAATTGATTTCGAATCTCGCGCGCCCATCTCCAAATTCCAATCGCGTCAGAAGTCCGATTTCCGTGAGCAGTTCCAAAGATCGATAGACTGTTGCAAGTCCGATGTTTGATTGTTTTTCGCGGAGATAATCGTGAACATCTTCCGCTGATAGATGCTGTCCTGGGCGATCGTCAAAGATTTTTAAAATTTCCTGACGCGCCGGAGTCATTTTGTGATCCCGCGATTTGAGCCGCTGTCTTAGATCCTCAATTCGAGCATTTGAATCCAATTCATTCATCTCCTTTTTCCGGATTGAT
>JAFUTY010000031.1 GCA_017484005.1 Selenomonadaceae bacterium
GCAAGTCGATCCAATCGATCTTTCGCGACAAAATCGAATGGAATTTTTCGATCGCGAATCAAATCGAGAATTTTTTCGAATCCTCTTCCGCTTTTCAAAATCAAAACTCGATTGATTTCTCTGCCGGATTCAAGTGCCTCGAGAACTGCATTTCTCCCGATGACAACGTCGGGAGAATTTTTTTTGTCTTCCATTAAATATCCCCTTTCTGAATGATTTTGATTGTCTGAAACGTGGGATCTGTCGCGACGAGTCGAATGTTGAACTGCATCATCTCGCGAATGTAATCGATAATCTCGCGAGATATCAATTCGCCGGGATATAGAATCGGAATTCCTGGAGGATAAAAATTGATCTCCTCCGCGGAAATTTTTCCGATTGATTCTTGAATTGAGATCGATTTGGATTTTGAAAAAAAAGCTTGTCGAGGAGTTAGAATTTGTTCGGGAATTTTTGAGAGTCTCGGAATTTCAAAATTAACTCGATCGATCACTTTTCGACTTCGAGAGATCGATCTCAATGCATTGAGGAGTTTTTCGATTTGATCTTCCGTGTCTGAATATGTTATCAAAAATAGTGCGCGGAATGGATCTGACAATTCGCACTGAATTTTGAAATCCCAGCGCAATATTGATTCGAGCTCAATTCCAGTCAAGCCGAGACGTCGAGCATCGATCGAAACTTTGGTTGGATCAAGATCGTTGCGATTGAAAGTCTCGAATCCCTCGATTTTTGAAATTTCATCCCGCAAATGATTCGAAAGATCGATCGCTCGATTCCACAATCGACTTCCATTTTCAAACATCTGCTGTCGAGCTATATCGAGCGAGGCGAGCAAAATGTAATTGGGACTTGTTGTCTGAATCAGATTCGCTGCATGTTGAATCTCCTCGCGATTGAAATTGATCCCGCCCAAATTTTTGAAAAGCAGCATCGATGTTTGAGTCAAAGATCCCAACAATTTATGAGTGCTGGTTGCCGAGAAATTTGCTCCGGATTCTATTGCAGATTTCGGAAGTCGATCTGAAAATTTCAAATGAGATCCATGCGCCTCGTCGATTAACAAAACGCTTCCATAATCATGCGCGATTCTGGAAATTTTTTCGAGATCCGATGTGATTCCAAAATATGTCGGCGATACTAAAATCACTGCGCGAATTTTTGAATTGGATTTGAAAATTGATTCAACTTCCGCGGGATCAATTCCGAGTTGAAGTCCATCTTCGATTCGAGGATTTATGAAAATCGGTCGAGCTCCAGTCAAAATCAATCCACCGACAATCGATCGATGAGCATTCCGCGCGACAATGACTTCATCGAATTCCTTGAGCGTCGCAAGCATCATCGATTGAATCGCGCCAGTCGTTCCATTGACTGAAAAAAATGCATCGTCCGCTCCATAAATTTCTGCCGCTAAATTTTCCGCGTCGCGAATGCATGTCGCCGGCGAATTCAAGTCGTCGAGCTCCTCCATTAATGAAACTTCCGCGCTCAATCCTCGATCCGTCAAAAATTCCTTCAATAGATCATGTGCTCCAAGTCCTCGCTTGTGTCCTGGAGTATGAAATGCTAATGGATTGTCGCGAATGTATCGAGTCATTGCGTCGAAAATCGGTGTCATTCAAATTCCTCCTCGATGCAAATTTTAATCGCTTTATTTCTCGCTTGCTATTCTATTTTTTAAAACGTAGAATGAATTTGCCGAATCCAAAAAAATCTGTAGAGGTGAGCGCGATGGGAATCTTGTCAAAGATCAAAAAATGGCTGCCAAAACGCAAGCCGCCTGAATACAAAAACAATATTCCAAAGGAAAAGGAAACCATTCGAAAAATTTTTGGAATCTATTGTCATTCGCACCATGGAACTGAAGGCGATAAGCTCTGTCCAAAATGCAATGGACTCCTCGCGACGGTTTTCACAAAAATGAATCGATGCCAATATGGAATCACGAAGCCGATTTGCGAACGCTGCGAACATCCATGTTTCGGTGAAACTGCAACGAAGGATTTTCGCGAAATTATGAGCAGTTCAAATCGAAAGATGTTTTTGAGACATCCAATCATGACTGTGCGTCATAAACTCGCGAGCATCGGTTTCGATTATATGAAAATGCAGCAGCAGAAGCGTGCCGATGATAAAGCGAAAGCAAAATCGAAGAAGGCTGAATCGAAAAAGAAGAAATGAGGCTTGAACTGTGGAAGATTATGAGCGCAATCGACTCGAGGGCAAGGCGCAGGTTGAAAAATATGAGAAGGATTATTCCGAGAAAAAGCTTTGGGAAAAAATTCGCGATACAGTTCATGTTGCGGGATTGAAAGTGTTAAATCAAGCACTGATACTCTATTACGTCGCGCAGTCTCCAAATTGTCCGACGAAGATCAAAGCGGGAATTTTTGGTGCGCTTGGATATTTCATCTCACCGCTCGATTTGATTCCAGATCTCGCACCAGTTGTCGGATATACTGACGATGCGCTGGTTATTGCCGCAGCGATCGCAATGGCGCAGATGTATATCACTGATGATATCAAGAAACAGGCTCGCGCGAAAATCGAATCGATCTTTGGAGAAAAATTTGCGATGAAACTCGATGAAGAATTGTGAGGGATTTGAATGTCTGATTCTGACAATCAAAAATTGGAGCAGGCGATTGAAGTCAGCCGCTATGAAAAAGATTATTCCGAGAAAGGTCTCTGGGAAAAAATTCGAGACAATGTCAAAGCGATTGGTTTGTCACTGATTTACAAAGCTCTTCAACTTTTCTATGTCGCTCAATCTGATAACTGTCCGAAGAGTGTTAAGGCTGGAATTTTTGCAGCGTTGGGATATTTCATCTCGCCGCTCGATTTGATTCCGGATTTCATTCCAATCGGCGGCTATTCTGACGATGCATTAGCAATTGCCGCGGCGATCGCAATGGCGCAAATCTATATCACTGATGAAATCAAACAGAAGGCTCGTGACAAAATTGCATCGATCTTTGGTGAAAAGACTGCATTGGAACTCGAAAATTAATTCCGAAGCAAAAAAATCGAGGCTGATCTTTCAATCAACCTCGATTCAAAAATTAGAAGGGATTCACATCTTCTTTCGATGTGGATCTCTTTTTTTGTCGCTTCATCTCACCCATGCGCCCGATATTCACCAAAATTCCCATCGCCGCCATAGAAACTATCAGCGATGTTCCTCCATAACTGATAAACGGCAATGGAACTCCAACGACTGGCATCATTCCGCCGACCATTAAAAGATTTGCGATTGCCTGTCCAATAATCAAAATCATAATTCCGAGCGATAAAATCTGTCCATATGAATCGGGAGCTTTATTTGCGACGCGAGCTGAATAAATTGCCAGCGCGGCGAATAGCATGAAAACAAACATCGCGCCGAGAAATCCATTTTCCTGACAGAATATCGCGAATGCAAAATCCGTATGAGCCTCCGGAAGATATTCATATTTGCTGACTCCAATTCCGAGTCCCATTCCAGTTAATTCTCCAGATCCAATCGCGGAAAGTGATTGAACCGTCTGATATCCAACATTCTGCGCGTCTGACCATGGATCGAATGCAACTTTTAATCGCGCAATTCGATACGGCTGCAACAGAAATAGTATGATTGTCCCGACGACTAGAAATGCTGGCAGCGCGATCAACTGTTTTTCATGAAGTCCTGCTACAATATTCATGATGATTGGAATTCCAACAATGATACACATCGTGCCCATATCCGGCTCGAGTTCTGTCAACGCTCCCATCACGAGAATTATCCAAAATGGATAGTTGTCGCGAATATCAGCGAGCTTTTTCTGTTGAACTTTCATCGCGAGATAAGACGCTTCAATCATGATTGCGATTAATTTTGCGATTTCTGCAGGTTGAAATGTGAAAACGACGAGATTCAGCCATCGCTTTGCGCCATTGATTTCCTGTCCAACGATCAAAACGAGAATCAATGCAATAATCGTTCCGCCCAAAGTCAAGATCATCCAATTTCGCCAGCGGTGATAATCGACAAATACGCAAGTCAGAAATGCTGAAACTCCAATGATCATATTCGCCAAATGTCGCTTCAGAAAAAAATACGGCGTTTCATATTCAGACTCGGCGAGGATGAAACTTGAACTGAAAACGTTGATCGTTCCAAGAATCAGCAGGACGAGCATGATTCCGATGACCGCTTCGACATCGCTTGTCCAAAATCTGGTTTCAATGTTTGAGATGGATCTCGTTTGCACCGCGGCGATCATCTCCTCTGAAAAATTCATGGGAACACTGCCACGCACCGACAGATCTTCTCCCCTCGTTCCGAAAATTTTTTCTCATATTCCGTTTCGATGTTGTCTGGAAAATTTTCAGCATGCAAATCGAAAGAGATTTCCGAGATTTCCATTCCGAGCTTTTGAAATTCTTCCAATGAAAAATCAAACAGTCCTCGATTGTCAGTCTTGAAAAAGATCGCGCCATGAGGTTTCAAAAGCTGTTGATACTTTTGCAAAAATATCTCGTGAGTCAATCGACGCTTTGCATGACGTTTCTTTGGCCATGGATCGCAGAAATTCAAATAGATTCGATCGATTTCATGCTCGGCGAAAATCTTGTCGATCAAATTGATATCAAAAACGATCAATCGAACATTCTGCAGCTTGAGCTCTCGAACTTTTTTTGCCGCGGTATAAATGACATCCTGTTGCAACTCGAATCCAAGATAATTGATGTCTGGATTTCTTTGCGCGAGCTGTGAGATGAAATCACCTTTGCCAGTTCCAAGCTCAACATGCAGTTCTGAATTTGGATTCTCAAACATCTTGCGCCAAGTTCCGCGACGCTCCTCACCGAGATTTTGATCCTTCGTCAAAACAAAATCAGAAAAATTTTTAATCGCCTCATTGATCCACGGACGCTTTCTCAATCGCAAAAAACATCTCTCCTCCGTCTCGAATTGCAAAGAATTTCTGTCGGTGCTAAACTTGATTCAATGATACATTATATGAAAAAATTCTGCAAAAAATTTTCAGCGAATTTTTAGATTGGAGGGAAATCGATGGCAACTGAAAAGGAAATCGTCGAAGGAGTTGCAAAGGCAGTCATTTCTCAGCAGGATTATCTCACCGAGCTGGATTCAAAAATCGGCGACGGCGACCATGGAATCAACATGGCGCGGGGATTCACTGCAGTGCTCGAAGCGGTTGAAGAAATGGAAGATCCGTCGAATCTCAGCGAGCTTTTGAAAACGATTGGACAGACTTTGATTGAAACTGTCGGAGGAGCGGCTGGACCTCTTTATGGAACTGCATTCATCGAGGCATCGAAAATTTGCGGCGATCATCCTCCAGTCACGATTGAAAATGTTGAAAAAATTCTCGCGGCAGGAATTGAGGGAATCGAGCGACGGGGACATGCTCAATCTGGAGACAAAACAATGCTCGATGTTTTGATTCCAATTCATGAATGTTTCAAGCCTGAAAATGCCAATGGAAAAACGCTGCGCGAATGTTTCAACGAGGCATCGAAGGCGGCTCGAGATGGAGTTGAATTCACCAAGACAATTCCAGCGAATCGAGGACGAGCGAGCTATCTCGGTGAAAAAAGTATTGGAACGGAAGATCCCGGTGCAGTTTCATCGATGATCATGTATCGAGCATTTCTCGCGGCATTGAGAAGTTGAAAAATTTTCCCGAATAAAAAAGATCCCCGACAGATCGTTTTGATCTATCGAGGATCTTTTTCTATTTCCGGAGAGAATTGAAATGTTCAAGAAATTTTTGAATCAAATCAGGAGATTTTTGATGATCGATTTCGAGACTTCCAGAAACATCGACACCGATGAATCGATCTGATTTTTGAAAAATCTCGACAGCTCGATCAACATTCTCAATAGATATTCCGCCCGCAATTAAAAAATCTTTGTTGAATCCATCGAGCTCCAGATTTTCCCAATCGAAAGATTTTCCAGTTCCACCAGCACTCCCCTTGACAAATGTATCGAGGAGCGCAATTTCGCATGGAAACTGATTCGCGCGTTCAATATCGAAATTGTCATTGATTCGCCAAGCCTTGATGATCGGAAATTCGATTTGCCGAGCATATTGAGCAGATTCATTGCCATGCAGTTGAATAAAATCTAGATTTAAGTCGCGAGCGATCGAATTTATTTTATCCGGATCTTCATCGACGAATACGCCGACAATTTTTGATTTTCTATTGAGCGAATCGATAATCTTTTTTGCGTCGTGAGGATCAATGTATCGATGACTTTTTGGATAGAAGATGAAACCGATGAAATCTCCACCGAAATTTTCTACAGATCGGGCGGCATCGATTGACTTGATTCCACAGATTTTAGTCTTGATCATCTGAATCGTCGTCATCATCCGGACGCTCTGGAGCTTTCACACCGAGTTCATCGGCAACATCGCTCCAATGATTATTGATTTTGCGCATTCCGAGAACTTTTTTGATATCTTTATTCGATTCTTTAGCCAAATATCCAGCGATTTCGATATCGTGAGGATCATATCCCTCGTCGAGGAGCGATTTGATTGTCTTTTCGCTAACGCCAGTATCTTCCGCCAGATCTGCAACAAACATCTGCATTTCTGCATCGCGAATCTGATCGTAAGTGATTCCGAGTTTTGATTCGACATCGCGCCAATCAGATTTCATCGCCAGCACTTCCGAGAAAGATTTTCCAGAAATTTTTGCGAGGAGAGCAGCTCTATCTATATCGTGAGGATGAACATGATTATCGAACGCGATTTGAATTTCAGCCTCGTTGACTCCATAACGCGCCGCGATTTTCTTAGCGATTTCGTCGCGATTGAAATCCTTATTCATCCGCGAATGTCTTGGAATTCGATTCGATTGATCTCCATCGTTTTGAGGAGCGGCATGGACTGAAATCAATCCGCCGGTGATTAAAACTGCGCCGGTGATAAATCCAGCGAGAAGCTGCTTTTTCAAAGTCATAAATATCGTCCTTTCGATTTTGATTGAGTTTCAACTTTGCGAGATTATAGCGATTCAATTTTAAAAAGTCTTTAGCCGGAAATTAAAAACGCACTCCCGAATCGAAATTCAGAAGTGC
>JAFUTY010000032.1 GCA_017484005.1 Selenomonadaceae bacterium
AATTGAAAGGAATCTTTGATGAAAATTCTGCATTCGATCGAAGAAGTGGAAAAAGATCTCGACTGCATTTATTCAGAAGGCAAGCGATCGATCGAAAAATTTCATGAACTTCTCTCCGATGTCGGAAGTCTTTGGATTCGATGCTCAGATCAAGACATGGATTATCTGAAAATCGAGTGCGATTCAATTTTTGGAAGAGAAAATTTTGTGACTCATATAATCTCGAGACAAATCCAGAGATCGATCATTCGCACAACATCATGAATTCATTGAATTGAAAGGAATCTGACAATGAAAATTATACACTTTATCGAAAACGCACCGAAGAAGTTGAAATCGATCGTTGCATTACGTCGAAGGTTCAAACATCTTCCGATCGAAAAATTCCATGAACTCCTCTCCGATGTCGGAAGTCTTTGGATTCGATGCTCAGATCAAGACATGGATTATCTGAAAATCGAGTGCGATTATATCTTTGGAAGAGAAAATTTCGTGACGCACATCATTTATCCATATGACGAAATCCCCTTCTACGATCAATTCGAAATCAATCATGAATTCATCTTAGTCTATGCAAAACATAAAGCGATTTGGCGACCGAATTTATTGCCACGGACTAAAGCGATGAATGATCGATACAAAAATCCGGACAATGATCCCCGCGGCGCATGGATTCCCAGCGATTTATCTGTCCGAACATATTCAGACGCCGGAGATTTCGAAATCAAAGGACCTCACGGAAAAATTTTCAAACCACCTCAATCTCGATCCTGGTCAGTTAATCAAGAAATGTATGAACATCTTTTAGCGGACAATCGAATTTGGTTTGGAAAGACAGGAAATGCTCGACCGATGCGCAAAAGATTTTTGTCAGAAGTTCAAGATGGATATGTATCAAAAACGATATGGACTGCCGATGAAAATCCACTTGAAAAAATTTTAACTCTAGCCGCCAATCAAAATTCCACAGTGCTAGTTTTATGATATACTTCATCGCAAAGGAGGAATCGAAATGAAGTATCGACGAATCCTCGCGATGGGAGACATGCATGGTCATTTTTCACGCGCACTGTCAGTGTTCAGAAAAGTGAAATTCGACGAAAATCAGGATTTATTGATTTTTTTGGGCGATTATGTTGATCGTGGCGATGAAAATCTTCGATGCCTGCGTTGGGCAATGGAGATGTCAGAAAAGCCGAATGTCATTGCCCTGCGCGGAAATCATGAACAAATGATGATGGAATATTATTTGATGGATGGCGAGGGAACATCGAGGATTTGGTTGCCAAATGGAGGAAATTTGACGAAACTCGAGATGGATACTTGGCTCAAAAAAGATCCAACAGCATTGAAAAGAGTTTTAAAATTCATCGCTGAGAGACCTCTATATCATCGAATTTTTGCGGGCGGAAAGGAATTCATCTTCGTTCATGCAGGATTAAAACCTGGAATCGCGCTAGAAAATCAAAGCGATCAAGATCTTTTATGGATTCGCGAGGAGTTTTATGAAAATTACACAGGCAGCGCGGAAGTCATATGTGGACACACACCTATTCCATACATGATCCCCGATAAATATGATCCAATTCGACTTCCGAATCACATCACGATGATTGACACCGGATCATTTTTCCCACATGGAAGAATATCATGCGTCGATGTTTTGACTGGGACAGTATATCAAAGCGACGCGGATTGGAAGTGAAAAGATGAATTGCAAAATCGTTTTCTCTGATATCGATGGAACATTCATTCGCAAAGATCATTCGCTGAGCGATAAACATGCGACGGCAGTCAAAAAATTGCTCGAGCGAAAAATTCCATTCATCCTCGTTTCCGCCAGAATGCCCGAGGCGATCTATCCAATCACAAATTCCTTCGGCGTCAAAATTCCAGTGATAAGTTACAGCGGTGCATTAGTATTGACGCGCGATGAAAATGTTCTATTTTCGAAAACGATCGATGAAAATTCCGCGATTGAAGTATTGGATTCGATCAAAAAATCTTGGGGCGATCGAGTTTCTCTCAATTATTACGCCGGTCGAAAATGGTATGTTGAAAATTTCGATTCGAGAGTACGTCGTGAGAGCAATACAACGACAGTCATTCCAAAAGTCACCAGATTCGATTCATTGCCGAGTGCTGGAATTCTTCCTCACAAAATTCTAGTCATGAGTGAGCCGCCCCTCGGTGAAGAAATGGAAAAAATTCTCGGCGAAAAATTTCCTCAATTAAATGTAGTGAGATCTTCAGATCATTTATTGGAAATCATGGCTCGCGGAGTTACTAAAGCTACAGGAATTGAATCGATGTTGCATCATTATGGAATTTCGAAAGACGATGCAATTGCATTCGGCGATAATTTCAACGATCGCGAAATGTTGAAATATGTTGGATTCAGCGTCGCAATGGGAAATTCTCCCGATGAAATTAAATCTCTCGCAAATGAAGTCACCGATTCGAATAATGACGATGGAATCTACAACTTTCTCATTCGAAAGGGAATCATTTCAGAATAAATATTTTATGAATTTCGCTACGAACAAGATGCAACTCGAATCATCTCGGCTCGTCGTGCAAATAAATAGAAAGGATTATTATTATGGCGATCGTGAGGATTAGAATGAAAGATCTTCCATCGCGCACGGAAGCTGACAGACAGCGAGTGCTCGATGCAGCAAAACGTCCAATTGTTTACGATCCAGAAAATCCACCGATGACTGAAGAAGAATCTAAAGAACTCGCTTACATGATGAAAAAATACAACACTCGTCGAATCACGAAAGAAATGTATATCGCTGAAGGTTTATACACTCCAAAATCAAAATCCGAATAAAAAAAGATCGGGGATCGCAAAATGATCCTCGATCTTTTTTTTGTTCGGTAATTTCAAAATGTTTTTCAACTCGAACTCTCGATAAATGGTATGATTCTCTCAAAGATTTTCGATGTGAGATGATCTTCATGGAAGAAAAGATTCTGACGAAATATTTGACGCCGCTGAATGTTTGGGCGTTGAGTTTTGGATGTGCGGTTGGCGGTGGAGCATTCATCGCGCCAGGAACTACTGAACTTCCATTAGCTGGACCACTCGGCACTGCAATTGGATTCAGTATTGGTGCATTTGCGATAATGTTTATCGGCTGGAATTATCTCGCACTGATGAGAAAATTTCCAGATTCAGGTGGAGCATTTTCATACGTCAAAAACGTTTTCGGATATGATCACGGCTTTCTCATTTCATGGTTTGCACTTTTGACATACGTCGCGATAATTTGGGCAAATACATCAGGACTTCTTCTGCTTATCGAAAAAGTTTTTGGCGAAGTTTTCCATTTTGGATTCAAATATCATGTGCTCGGCGATATCGTTTATCTCAACGAAATTCTGTTTTCATCGAGCATAATGATCATTTTAGCGGTGATTTGCGTTCATCAAAAGAAAATCGCAATGAATCTCAACACAATTCTATCGATAATTCTGATTCTCGGTGTTTCAGCGATCTGCTATTTTGTCATGGATTCTCACGAGGGCGGAATCGAAACATTCAAACCATTTTTCGCTGAAGATCGAAGCGTTGCATTTCAAATTTTCAATATTGTCGCAATAACTCCATGGGCATTAGTTGGACTCGAATCGATTTCACATTCAACGGAAGAATTCAATTTTCCAGTCAAGCGCGCATTTTGGATAATGACAATCGCATCGATTCTAGCATTCACGACATACACATTCTTAGCTGAAATCGCGATAGCTAAACTTCCATATGAATATCCAATTTGGACATATTACATCGAAGATCTTCCGGATCTCGATGGAATAAAAAGCGTTCCAACTCTATTTTCCGCAAGCCAAGCGATGGGATCTCTCGGAATCTTGATTCTCGGAATAGCACATTTGAGTGCGCTAATCACTGGAATCATTGCAGGATTAGTTGCTGCAAGTCGATTAGTTTATTCAGTCTCTCGCGATGGATTAATATCAAAATGGTTTTCATATCTTAACGATGACGGAGTTCCTCTCAATGCAATTCGATTAGTCTGCATACTTGGATTATTCGCTCCAATTTTCGGCAAAACATTCGCAGGATGGACAATCGATTTGCTATCAATTGGCGCAAGTATTTTGTATGGATATATTTCCGTTGCCGCATATAAAATCGCGCGTGAAGATCAAAATTTCAGAATGGAAATCGCTGGAATCATTGGAATCGCGCTGTCAATAATGTTTGCACTTTGTCTTTTCATTCCAAATGTTCTCGCGATGAATATGATGCCCAGCGGCTCTTATCTGATATTATGCATTTGGGGAATAGCAGGGCTCGCGATTTCTCTACGGCTGTTGAATCTTGACAAACTTCGGCGATTTGGTCGATCTGTCATAATTTATGTCGCGATGCTATTTCTGATTTTCTTTTCGTCGCTGATGTGGATGCGTCAAGAAACGAATCGAACGACTGAAAATGCAATAATCGATCTGCAGGATTTTTACAGTCTGCTGCTGACAATCAACGGCGTTCATCGAAATCCTGTTGAGCGCGATTTGGATTCAAAACATCTTGAGCGGAGTTTAAGTGAAGTCAGTTCATCGATTTTTATGCATAGTCTCTTTCAAATGGCACTTATAATTTTGAGCCTGAGTCTGATGTTCAATATTTACAGAACGACAAGTGAGCAGAAAATCAAAGCTGAAGATCGAAAGATTCAAGCGGAACAGAAAAATGAAGCGCTGCGAAAACATGTTCGAACTGATGCATTGACTGGACTTCTGAATAAATCGACTTGCGAGGAGGAATTGACGCGGATCTGTCGAGAATCTCACGGCGTTTTGATGTTGATCGATCTTGATTCATTCAAACTTGTCAACGATCTACACGGTCATTCGATGGGCGATGAAATTCTGACTGCATTTTCACAGATCATTCTCGAAGTTTTGACACCGGAGGATATTGCAGGAAGACTCGGCGGCGATGAATTCATTGCATTCTCTCATGATTTCGATATCGAAATGAAATCGCGATATATTAATGAGCGAATCGTTGAAGTTGCGGAGAAGTTGATAGGCTCTGACATGAATATTCCACTCGGCGCATCGATTGGATGTGTGATCGTGCCGGAATCTGGAAGAGATTTCGTTGATCTGTTCAAAAAAGCTGACAAGGCTCTATATTCAGTTAAGCAGCATGGCAAGCATGGATTCAAAATTTTTTCCGAGGAGCTTGATTCATCTGACGAGGCGAGCAGTTTGACTTCCGTCGAGATGATTTTGAGTGAGCGGAATTCAGACAAGCATGCGATGCTGTTTCCATTGGAAGATTTTCGCGCGATTTATCGATTGCTACAACGTCGCGAGGGACTGAATTCAAATTGTCTATTGCTATTTACGCTGTCGAAAGAGGATGAGGGATTTCTCGAAGCACTTCAATCGATTTTGCGTCGAACTGATTTGATAATGCAGAGCAGCCGAATTCAATTTGTCGCGATTCTTTGCGATGTGAGTTATAAGGAAATGGATGGAATTATCACGCGATTCGAGGAGGATTTGAAACATCGAGTCCCGTTCAAATGTGAGTGGAGCGTCATAAAATGAAAAAAGATCGGGGATCAATAATCGATCCTCGATCTTTTCTTTATTCAGATTTCGGTTTGAGATAACCTTCCGCAATCAAAATTTCCTTCGTGATTCGATTCGTTTTATATTTTATGCGAAGTCGATCATTTCTTTCCGCGATTTCATCTGGCAAAGGCATGCAGTCCTCGTCAAAGACAATTGGACGTTTTGCAGATTCGCGAAGTCGTTTGATATCTTCGTCAGTAAGCGGCGGAAGATCACATTGTCTGATTCGCACGATTGACATAATATCGTTCCTCAGTAAAAACTTTTATTCAGATTTTGATTTCGGCTTGAGATATCCTTCCGCAATCAAAATTTCCTTCGTGATTCGATTCGTTTTATATTTTATGCGAAGTCGATCATTTCTTTCCGCGATTTCATCTGGCAAAGGCATGCAGTCCTCGTCAAAGACAATTGGACGTTTTGCAGATTCGCGAAGCCGTTTGATTTGCTCCTCAGTCGGTTTTGCATCTCTCGATAAATAGACGTGCACGATTGACATAATATCGATCCTCCTCAGCTTTTTCTGCATGTCGAGCAGATATGATTCTTTTTACATCCTCCCGTTCCGTATAAATCACGAACAAAACATTATCGACCATCCCAATAATCTGCCATCGTTCCTCATAATCAGAATGCTTTTCATCGAGATCCTCTAAACGATATTCATCATTGAACACCAGAATCGCATCTTAAAATCCACGCCATGCTTTTTGATATTGATTTTGTTTTTCTTATCGTCCCATTCAAAATGGAGACTGCCGCTCATCGTTTCCATAGTTTGGATTATAACAAAATGACATCGGAATCTCACTAGAAAAAAAATTGTGAGAGATCTATTTTTCCACATAAATTTCCCGCGAGAATTTTCGATAGGTGTTATGATTAAGTCAAAGATTCGGAGAGAGATGATCCTGTGGAAGAAAGAAATCTGACAAAATATCTGCTGCCGATCAATGTTTGGGCACTCGCGATTGGCTGCAGTATCGGCTGGGGCGCATTCGTCATGCCTGGATCGACAGTGCTTCCGCTGGCTGGACCTCTCGGAACTGGAATCGGACATCTAATCGGAATGTTTTTGATTCTGATTATCGGCTGGAATTATCTCGCGCTGATGAAAAAATTTCCAGATTCGGGAGGAGCATATACTTACATCAAAAACATCTTCGGCTATGACCATGCATTTTTGAACGCTTGGTTTCTGCTGTTGACGTACGTCGCGATAATTTGGGCAAATGCATCGGGAATCATTGCGATTTCTGAAAGAATATTCGGCAATTTTTTCAAATTTGGAGTCAGTTACAAAATTCTTGGTGCAAGCGTTTATCTCGGCGAAATTCTCATGTTGGCGCATGTATTGATCTTTTTCGCATGGCTTTGCATGAAAAAAAAGAGACTCACTGGAAATTTTCAAGGGATCATTGCATTAATTTCTGTCGCGGGGATTATGATTGGATGCCTTGCAGTTTTGATCAAACATCAAGGTGGAATCGAAACATTCAAGCCGCTGTTTAATTCAGAACTGGATATTTCGTATCAAATTCTCAATATTGTCGCGCTCGCTCCATGGGTATATGTTGGATTCGAATCGGTGTCTCATTCAGTAGAAGAATTCAATTTTCCAATTCAAAAAGCTCTCAAACTGATGATTCTGACAATCGTCACGATCCTCTGCTCATATGGCTTGCTTGTAGAGAGTGCGGCGGCATTTTTTCCAAGTCGATATTCATCGTGGGATCTTTATATCGCGGATATAAAAAATCTTCATGGAATTGAAAATCTCCCGACGTTTTTTGCGGTAAATAAAGCATTGGGAGATCTCGGCGTTATGATTTTTTATGTAGCGGCAATCGGTGTAGTTGTCACGGGAATAATCGGTGGATATGTTGCAGCGAGCCGATTAGTCTATTCCGTCGCAAAAGATGAAGTGATTCCGAGCTGGTTTGCAGATCTAGATGAAGATGGAGCTCCTCGAAATGCGATTAAATTTATCTGCATTCTCGCACTTTTTGCTCCGATTGTCGGCAAGACTTTCAGCAGCTGGACGGTCGATCTTCTATCGATTAGCGCGAGCATCGTTTACGGATATGTTTCAGCGGCGGCGTATAGAGTTGCGAAAGATGAAAATGATCGTCGCGGAAAAATTTTTGGAATCATTGGCGTTGCAGTTTCAATTTTATTTCTGATTTGCTTTCTGATTCCGAACGTTCTTGCAGTCATTACGATTCAGACTGGATCTTATTTGATTCTATGTGTCTTTGGAATTCTTGGATTCGCGATTTCAAGCAAACTGCTGTCTCGCGATCGCCAAAAAAGATTTGGAACTTCAGTTGTAATTTATGTCGCGATGTTATTTCTGATTTTCTTTTCGTCGCTGATGTGGATGCGCCAGGCGGCAGATCGATCCGCGGAATTTGCGACTGAGAATCTGAGAAAATTTTATCACATGGCACTCAACGAGTACAATATTCATGTGAATTCAGAAAATCAATTGACCGATTCGCAGCATATTACTGAAGTTTTAGATGGCGTCAAAGATACAATTCATGTTCATATAGTTGTTCAGATGATCACGATTGCATTAGGGCTCGCGATAGTTTTCAGCATATACACAACGTCGCGAGATCGTCGGGATCATTCTGAACGTCGTCGAAGGCAATTGGAAGTTCGAAATGAGGAGCTTGAGCGTCATGTGAATGTCGATGCGCTCACGGGATTGATGAATAAGCGCTGCTCTGAAGAAACTTTATCGCAAGTTTGTCGGGAGTCTTGCGGCGCGATGATGATTATCGATTTGGATTCGTTCAAACTTGTCAACGATCTCCACGGGCATTCGATGGGCGATCAAATCTTGATCGAATTCGCCAAAATCATTCGGAACAATATCGATTCAAAGGATCTCGCTGGACGTCTTGGCGGTGATGAATTCATTGCATTTTGTTATGACGTCTTGGATGAAAAAATCATTGCGGAAAAGTCTCAAGCAATCAACGATCAAATTTTTCAAACGGCAAAGCGATTGATGGGCTCTGATATGAATATCCCACTCGGCGCGTCGATTGGATGTGTATTAGTCCCGCTTGATGGTTCAGATTTCGTTGATCTGTTCAAAAAAGCTGACAAGGCTCTATATTCAGTCAAGCAGCATGGCAAGCATGGATTCAAATTTTTCACGCAAGATCTTTCGACGAAGGAAATCGAAGACAGTCTGCTCACCATCGAGTTGATTTTGAGCGAGCGAAATCAAGATGAAAGCGCGAGTCTGATATCGTTCGATGATTTTCAGACAATATATCGACATCTCAAGCGGAAGAATTCGCCGAGTTGCATTTTATTGCTCACACTGAGCGATCCGAGCGAGTCAAATGAATTGCTCGAGCTGTTGAAATCGATGCTTGGGCAGAGTGATTCGATTGTTCAAAGCGGGCAAAATCAATTCATGGTTTTACTGTGCGATGTTGGCGTTGAAGATGTTGATAGAATCGTGAGAAAGATTCAAGAAATCTCGCCAGTGTCATTCAAATCTGAATGTAATAGTATCCAATAAAAAAGATCCTCGATCGCGAATTGATCATGGATCTTCTTGAATTCTAAAAATTCCCTTGCGTTCGGAATTTCATTGCGATATACTTCATGAGTCGCGGGGGCGTAGCTCAGCTGGGAGAGCATCAGGTTCGCAATCTGGGGGTCGAGGGTTCGAATCCCTTCGCCTCCACCACGATGTAAATAACAAAGCGGAGTCGCAGATGTGACTTCGCTTTTTCTCGTTGTGAGGAGAATTCTTATGAGCAGAAAAACTTTCCTCTACAATATCGAATCGAATCAGTGGCAGCAAATTCAAATCGATCCGTTTGCAAATGTTGAGATTGAGCGCGTTCCAATCTGTCTAGTTGTGAATGGCGTTGTCGAATTTGGAAATCCAGATCAAAGTTTAGTTGCAGCGTTTGAAGTTGATCGAGAAAAATTCTTCTTCCCTGGAGTTAAACCTAAAAATCTCCTCGCATCATGCAGATGGTGGATTGATTCTTCTGAATCTCGTCCAGGAAGTTTTAGAATCGCCGGCAATTTTGTTCAGATTTTTGGAGTGCCGGAAACTCAAGAATTTCAGCCGTATCGTCAGCGTTTGACTTGTAATCTCGAAATTTCGTTCGATGATGGAAAGCAAATTCGACGTCCATCTGATGCAGAGCGTCCAGATATTCCAACGGAAATCACGCAAGTAGCATTCGAAGAGATTTTCAATTATGCAACGCGATTTTTTGGATTCCGCCCGAATGTCAGTCAATTTGCGCTGGATCATGTCACGGAGAATTGGGAAATTTTGACAAGATTTGTTGAACGTCCGCTAGATATGAATCTGACTTATCTCAAAAAATTTCTCCCGAAAAATTTCAATGCAGATTTTCCGCGCGATTCTCAAGATAATTTCGAAAAAGTTTGCGAAATCCTTGAAATTCAACCGAGTGAAGAGTTGCAAAAAGAATATATCGAAAATCCATTCGTGTTGATTCTTCAAAAAATCATGGAAAAACTCGGTTTCAAATCTCACGACGCGATTTTTTTATTTCACGACTGCAATTTCGAAAATTTCTTTGGTTGCGATCTCAAACTTGATTCGACGGATCATTTTCCGGACGAGATGCTCATTGAATTTGTCGAGTGGGCAATTGAGGAAATCGGTGAGCTCGAGACGGCTAAACTTCTTCGAAATGCTTGCGAAAATTGGGATTCATCAGCAACAGATATCATCGAAATGTGGGAGTCAATTGTCGATACAGATCAACTTGACGAACTCAAAGCGATTTTCTTCGATGGATTTTCAGAAGAGAATCGAAACGCGCTCGCTGCATTTTTGATTCGCAAAAAAATTTCGAAGGGATCGACTCTGTTTTATACTAGGCAGGAGCGATCGTTGCAAGATCAGCTTGGCGATTTGGAATTCAGACTTCCGTACGATGTTGACGAGCTTTTCGATATCAGCAGTGCGTTGAAAATTGCGATGCGTGAATATGTTAAATTGACACTCGCTCGCAAAACTCATTTAATGGCAGTGAAACGTGAGGATCAATTCGTCGCGCTCGTTGAATTCTTCGATGGGAAAATTTTGCAAGCTCGAATCGAAAAAGATCGTCCGCCAACTGGAGAGCTCAAAGATTCAATCGCACTTTGGGCAAGAAATCATGGATTTAGAATTTCAACGAGGGATTTGTCATGATAAAAATTGCTCCGTCAATACTCTCGGCAGATTTTTCAAAACTCAGAGAGGAAATTGATACAGTTTCAAGCGCGGAATATTTGCATCTTGACGTAATGGACGGCTCATTCGTTCCGGAGATAACATTTGGCGCGGGAGTTGTTAAATCGATTCGAAAATTCTCGCGACAAATCTTCGACGTTCATTTAATGGTCGAACATCCCGAGACTCAAATCGATTCATTTGTCGCGGCGGGAGCAGATTTAATAACATTTCACATCGAGGCAACTAAACATGCTCATCGATTGATTCAAAAAATCCATGCGTCGAAAATCAAAGCGGGAGTAGCTCTGAATCCTGCAACTCCTCTCGTAATGGTTGAAGAAATTCTCGGTGACGTCGATCAAGTCTTAATAATGACTGTGAATCCTGGATACGGCGGGCAGAAATTCATCGATTCGCAATTAGATAAAATTCATCGGCTTCGAGAAAAATTCCATTGCGATATTGAAGTTGACGGCGGAATCAATCCTGAAACTTCAAAACTTGTCAAAGAATCTGGTGCGAATGTTTTAGTTGCAGGTTCAGCGATTTTCAACGCGAAAGATCGATCGAAAGCAATTCAATCGGTTCGCGGAAATTAAAACGAGCGTGATATTCGATCCCTAAAATGGATTGAATGTCACGCTTGTTTTTTTGTTCGGAAAAATTTTCTATAACAAAATTTATATTTTTGCTTGATCAAAATTTTATATCGAGTTAAATTTCCCAACATCGAAACGCGCTTCGAAATATTTTGGTGAAATTGTGAAATTTATCGAGGTGATCTCAAATGGAAATCAACACTGGAGATACCGCTTGGGTTCTAGTTTCCGCGGCAATGGTTTTTCTGATGACTCCAGCACTTGCACTATTTTACGGCGGAATGGTTCGAAGCAAAAATGTTCTCACGACGATTATGCACAGTTTTTTCATTCTTGCGATGATCTCCGTGGAATTTTTGATCCTCGGTTATACAATGGCTTTTGGTCCAGATGTTAATGGATTCATCGGCGATCTTTCAAAATTGGGACTCGCGGGAGTTGGATATAACATTCTTGACGGCTCAACGATTCCTGAACTTGCATTCGTTGCATTTCAGTGCATGTTTGCAGCATTGACTCCGGCATTGATAACTGGAGCATTTGCTGAGCGAATGAGATTTTCAGCCGTCGCGTTATTGATGTTTTTATGGGCGATTTTCCTGTATAATCCAATGGCGCATTGGGTATGGGGCGGAGGATTTTTAGCACAGCTCGGTGCGCTCGATTTTGCAGGAGGATTAGTCATTCACATTTTATCCGGAGTTTCAGGACTCACGATCTGCTTGCTTGTTGGAAAGAGATCTGGATATGGAAAGCGGGCGATTGTTCCTCACAACGTTCCAATGACAGTTCTCGGCGCGGCGTTATTATGGTTTGGATGGTTTGGATTCAACGCGGGATCTGCGCTCGGTGCGAATGAATTAGCCGCGAATGCATTTGTAGCAACTCAAGGCGCAGCAGCTGCTGGAGTGTTGGGCTGGATTCTTCCCGAGTGGATTCGTGGAGGCAAGCCAACGATTCTCGGTGCTGCTTCTGGATGCGTTGCAGGACTTGTCGCAATAACTCCTGCCGCTGGATTTGTCACGCCGATGGCTGGAATTTTCATCGGTTTCATCGGTGGAGGAGTCTGCTACTTCAGCGTTGCAAGTCTCAAGCGTCGATTGGGATATGACGATTCGCTCGATGCCTTTGGAGTTCATGGAATGGGCGGAATTTGGGGATCGATCGCGACTGGAATTTTTGCGACGACTGCGATTAATCCTGACGGTGCGAATGGATTGATTTACGGCTCGACCGATCTTTTCATTGCGCAGATTATCTCGACTGTCGTTGCGATTGTTTTAGCAGTTGTCGGCTCGACGATTTTATACAAGATTGTGAATTCGATTATCACGATTCGCGTTGATGAATCTGAAGAAATCGCGGGATTGGATCTTGGCGAGCATGGTGAACGTGGATATAATGCTCCAATTTTCGCTGGTGCACCATCATTCCTTGAATCTCCGAGCGAAGTATCTTTCGAGAATTCACCGACACTCAGTCACTCACATTAAAAATTTGGGAGTGTTTGAATTTTGATCGACGAGAAAAAATTTTCCGAGAATCCAAATGTTAGGATTCGAAAGGCTTATCAAATTGCAAAGATCGCGCATGAAAATCAAGTTGATAAAGCCGGCGCAAATTACATCGAGCATCCAATGACAGTTGCGAGCGATGTTGGCGAGGATGAATCAGCGATAATCGTTGCATTGCTCCATGATTTTCTCGAGGATTTTTTGACAGTCGAGGAGCGTCGAGCATTGTTATTGTTGACGCATGAATCTGAAATTCCATATGAAGATTATGTGCGTCGAATTTCGAAAAATCCTCTCGCGCGAAAAGTGAAACTCGCCGATCTCAAACACAATATGGATCTCTCGCGAATTGCAAATCCAACGCAAAAAGATCTCGAGCGAATTGAGAAGAAATATATTCCGGCTCAAAAGATTTTGCTCGAGGCAGAAGGTGATTAAATGTCTGAAAAATTGACGAAGATCGAGATCATCACGCGTCCGAATAAACTCGATGAATTGAAGGACGCGCTGAATGAAATCGGAGTCCTCGGAATGACAGTGAGTCAAGTTTATGGATGTGGACTTCAGCGTGGTCATAAAGAGACTTATCGAGGACAGGATTTCGATGTGAATCTCGTTCCAAAAATCAAAATCGAAGTGGTTGTCTGTGAAATTCCAGTCGAAAAAGTTCTCGATACAGCTCAACGCGTTTTGAGAACTGGCAAAATCGGCGATGGGAAAATCTTTGTTTATGAACTCAGCGATGCAGTTAGAATTCGAACTGGAGATCGTGGAGTTGCCGCGATTAAAGATATCCCCGGCGAGAAACCTGAACGATAATCCGAACGAAAAAGATCCGAATCTCAAAACGAGGTTCGGATCTTTTTTTATTCGGAAATTCTGATACAATTTTTGCGAATCCAATATTAAGGAGATGGCTCAGATGTCAGATTTCAATCGTGACTCAAATTACTGGAATCAATATTACTCCGAACACAAACATTATCCCCCATCATTATTCGCACAATCTCTCGAATCAAAACTGCAACCGAATATGAAACTCCTCGAGCTCGGTTGTGGAAATGGCAGAGATTCGATCTTCTTTGACAAACTTGGAGTCAATGTCACAGCGATCGATGCATCTCAAACGGCGATCGATATGTTGAGACGCGAGCATCCGAACATCAATTTTATCTGCGGAGATTTTGTCGATCTGCCCGTCACAATTCTCGGGGGGGGGGACAATTTGACTATTGCTACTCTCGATTCTCAATTCACGCAATTGATGAATCTCAAGAACAAATTTTGTTAAAAAACGTGAATGGAATTTTGAAATCGGGAGGAAAATTTTTCATAGAAGTTCGAAGCATTCACGATGAAATTTTTGGATTGGGAGATCAAGTTGGTCGCAATTCATTTATTCACGATGGACATTTTCGTCGATTTATTGCTAAAGACGAGCTCGAATTGAATCTGATCGAGTCTGGATTCAAACTTTTATATTCGGAAGAGAATCGAGGATTTGCACCATTTGGAAATTCAGATCCGTTGGTGATAAGAATCATAGCTAGCAAAATAGGAGGTGACTGAATGAGAATTTTGATATCAAATGACGACGGAATCGAAGCGGAAGGAATTTGGATTCTCGCTCGAGAAATTGCAAATCGCGGACATCATACGATTATCGCTTGTCCAATGCGTCAGCAGAGTGGAATGAGTCATGCGTTGACAATTGGAAGACCGCTCGAAGTTAAAAGAATCAATCGCGATCCAAAAATCGAGGCATGGGCAATCGATGGAAGTCCTACTGATTGCGTCAAAATTTTTTTGGAATCGATGTGTCATTGGGAATTGCAGCGTGAGCATTCAACGAAATTCAATCGCGAAATTCCATATGAAAAAGATCGACAGCCGATGCCTGATGCAGTTCTCTCGGGAATAAATCATGGCTCAAACCTCGCGACAGATGTTTTATATTCCGGAACAGTCGGCGCAGCTCTCGAGGGATTTATTCATGAATTGCCGTCGATGGCTGTGTCGCTGAAAAATGAATCTGAAATGTCATTCGAATCGGTTGCAAAAATCGCGGCAGATTTTTTCGAATCAACTCTGCAAAAAAATTCCAAACCATTTTTATACAATCTCAATTTCCCCGACAAACTTCGCGAGGAGAAGATCGTTTTCACGAGATTAGGACGCCGCGATTATGTCAATGCTTTCAGAAAAACTCACGACGATCTCGGAAGAACTTTTTTCGAAATCAAAGGCGAGGTTTATGATACTGATGGAAGTGAAGGGACAGATCTTCATGCGATTCGCGAGGGATTGATCTCTGTCACGCCATTGCACATCGATCCAACTGATTATTCACACATTAAGGAGGAAAATTAATGGAATCAATCATCAAAGACATCTCGCTCGCACCAAGTGGACATGCAAAAATCGAATGGGTCAAAAATTTCATGCCGGTTTTGAGTTCAATCGACAAAGAATTTTCTCAATCGAAACCGTTCGAGGGAAAGACAATCGCGATAACTCTGCATCTCGAGGCAAAAACTGCATACATGGCGGAAGTTTTCATGCATGCCGGCGCGCGAGTCGTAATAACTGGCTCGAATCCACTTTCAACTCAAGATGATGTTTGCGCGGCGTTGGTTGAAGATGGAGTGACAGTTTTCGCAACGCATGGATGTTCCGCGGAAGAATATGATTCTTATATCAACAAAGCGATTGATTGCGAGCCGAACATCGTTATCGATGATGGCGGAGATCTCGTGAATTTATTGCATACATCGAGACGCGATAAACTCTCGAAAATTCTCGGTGGATCTGAAGAAACTACGACTGGAGTTCATCGACTTCATTCTCTCGAGAAAAAAGGTGAATTGGAATTTCCAATGATTGCGGCGAATGATGCATATTGCAAATTTCTTTTTGACAATCGATATGGAACGGGACAATCGACTTGGGATGGAATCATGCGCACGACGAATTTGGTTATCGCCGGCAAAAATGTAGTTATCGCGGGATATGGATGGTGTGGAAAAGGCGGCGCGATGAGAGCTAAAGGACTCGGTGCAAATGTTATCGTGACTGAAGTTGATCCGATTAAAGCGATTGAAGCTGTTTTCGATGGATTCCGAGTCATGCCAATGGATGAAGCAGCAAAAATCGGTGATATTTTTTTAACTCTGACTGGAGATAAAGATGTAATCACTCGCAAACATTTCCAATCCATGAAAAATGGTGCAATGCTTGCGAATGCTGGACATTTTGACGTCGAAATCTCAATTCCAGATCTCGAATCGCTGTCTGAATCTCGCCGAACAGTTCGGAATAATATCGAGGAATTTTTATTGAAAGACGGACGGAAGCTCTATCTTTTAGCGGAAGGTCGACTTGTAAATCTTGCATCGGGCGATGGACATCCGGCGGAAATCATGGATTTGTCATTTGCAGTTCAATTTTTCTCCGCGGCACACATTCTTCACAATCATGAAAAGCTCGAGAAGAAAGTTTATCTGATGCCGGATCAAATCAATCAGCGAATCGCGGAATTGAAACTCGAATCGATGAGAGTCAAAATCGATACACTCACTGCAGAACAGAGAAAGTATCTCGGATTGGAATAGGAGGATCTTGAGTGAAAACATTAATTCGAAAACCGATTGTGCTCGAGCCGGATGGAACTTTTCGCGAGACAGATATCATAATCAAAGACGACAAAATTTCTCACGTGGATCTCTCGGACGATCTGGAAGTGTTTGATCATACAATCGATGGGCGTGGGAAATTCGTCGTGCCAGGATTTATCAATGCGCACACACATGCATCGATGACACTTCTGCGGAGTTATGCAGATGATAAAGAGTTGATGGCATGGCTCAATGAGGATATCTGGCCAATCGAAGCAAAAATGACTCGCGAGGATATTTATTGGGGAGCAGCTCTGGCGGCAGTCGAAATGATTAAATCTGGAACGACAGCATTCGCCGATATGTATGGACCTTTCATGGATGAAGTCGCCAAAATCGTCGATGAATCTGGATTGCGTGGAGTTTTGTCTCGAGGATTGATTGGAGTTGCACCGGATGCCGATGAAAAATTGGCGGAGAATGTTGATCTCTATCGCGATTTTAATGGCGCAGCAGATGGAAGAATCTCGGTGATGCTCGGACCTCACGCGATTTACACATGTCCTCCGGATTATTTGAAGAAAGTCGAGAGAGAAGCGACTCGACTCAATTGCGAAATTCATATTCACATGAATGAAACGCTCACGGAAGTCAATGATTGCCGTAAGAATTATGGAAGACGTCCATTCGAGATTGTCGCGGAATCTGGATTGTTTGATCATGGAACTCTCGCGGCACATTGTGTACATCTTGACGAATCTGAAATCGATATTATCAAGCGTCACAACATTCGAGTCGCGCACAATCCAGGCAGCAATTTGAAATTGGCGAGCGGAATTTGTCCAGTCACAAAATTGATGCGCGAGGGAATCACTGTTGCACTTGGAACTGATGGCGCATCGAGCAACAATAATCTTGATATGTTGGAAGAGATCAAACTTGCGGCGTTGATTCACAAAGTCGATCGAATGGATCCTCTAGCTGTCACGGCGGCTGAAGCGATTCAAATGGGAACTGAAAATGGTGCTCGAGCGATTGGATTAAAAGATGTTGGGCGAATCGAAAAAGGAATGAAAGCGGATCTAGTTTTGCTCGATATGAATTCCGCGGCTTGGACTCCATGTTTCAATCCTGCATCGTTGCTTGTATATTCCGGAAATTCATCGGCAGTTGATACAGTTATCGTCGATGGAAAAATTTTGATGGAAAATCATGAATTGAAGACTCTCGATGAAGAAAAAGTTTTAGCTGAAGCGGCGAATTGCGCTCGAAGATTGACGAATAAATGATTTAAATTCAATTCCGAACAAAAAAAGATCCCCGACAGATCTCAATTGATCTATCGGGGATCTCTTTTTTATTTCCGAAGATTAATTATTGGATTTCATAGCGTACGGCAAATCTCTAACCGATACATTCAAATCTATATCCTGCGCAACTATTGCAGTGAATCGAGTGCCTTTTTCGATGGTGACATTTTTGCCTTTCATGAAGAAACCGCCGACTATCGTTACATAAGTCGCAACATATGCACCAGTATCTTTGCCGCCCTTTACAGTTCGAGAAAATTCCAATGGAACTTCGACATTGTTGAGCGTTTTGAACGATGTGATTTTGAATTCCAATTTACCGCCGCGCCCAAATGAACTCGCTTTTTTCGCCTTTGTAATTTTTGCAACGATTTTTGTTCCGGCAGGTGCAACAATTACATCATTGATAATCAAATTGCTGACCAATTTCATGGAAATTCTATCGCCCTCTTGAACTTCTTTCGAGGAGATAGTTTGATTGAATTCCACTTCGATATCTGTACCTTCCGGAACATATGCATGTCCTGAAAGTACCTTGCTGACAACCATTTCGCCATCTTCTGCAAATGCTGGAGCTGTAAACATCGGTGCGAAGGATAACATCGTTGTACAGAGTCCCATCGCAACAAAACGTGATATAGATTTTTTCACGCAAACCACCATCCAAAAAATTTTTTATCGGCGTCAAACCGTTTTGTGATTTTATATATTAAAAACAAAACTAATATTGTCAATGAAAATTCGCTTAGAAAAAAAGAAGATCCACCGATCATTTTTCGATCGATGGATCTTTTTTTCACTTCAGAAAGAGATCTTTATGCATGTTAATAATCTCTGCCATTAACATTTTTCCGCGGATATCTGGATGCAAGCCGTCGACTGACAAACTATAATCGAGCAGTGTGCGAGTTTTATCATAAAAATACGGCTCGAGATCGATGTGATATGGCTGCTCACGAATGAATGAATTGATCTTAGTCATTTTTCGATGCCAATTTGGATCTGTTGGAACTTGAAAAACATATTCGATATTTTTGGGATTGATTGGAATCAGCGTCAAGAATATCGGTCGAATGTTATGCTCCTCACATTTTTCTCGAAGTGCTTTGATATCTGCGATGACATCTTCCGCCCGAATCATAGTTGTCCGGAGAGAATTTGCGCCGGTCGAGATTATCAAATTTTTAGGATTGCATGGAAGAACATCTTGATCGAATCGCTCGAGAGTTGTCGTTGAAGTGTCTCCGCTTCGAGAAATATTCCACGTTGGAAAATCGAGATACATTCCATAAGAATATTCGAGGGATGACGGCGCGTATGAAACTGCTCCTCCGCCGTGAGAAATCGAATCGCCGAAAATTGCAGTTGTCACATGTTCATGCGGCGTCACGACGAATTTCGCCGATGTTGACCAAGTTCCAATTCCATTTCCATCTTTATCAACCGCGCGAACTCTCCAATAATATGGTCCAGCGTAAGGTCTAGCATATTCATCGTAGCAGCTCGTGATTCCATCGACAACCTGCGCCCAAGCTCTGTCTGGCGTCGGCATTGAATCATTTTCGACGGCCGGAGGATGTGTCATCAATTCGACTTCATATTTTCGAATTCCATTCAACGGAATCCATTCATAAACTGGATAAAGCGGCTGCGTCGATTGACTCATTTTATCGACGGAATTGATTATCGGGCAGTCAGGCATCGGTGCGTGAGCATTGAGATAGACTTCCTGCGTCGGTGAAAATTCTCCAATCGGTTCATGATGCAAACTCATCGCTCGCACTCGCCAATAAATTCTCGTCAAATTTTTATATGGACGAAAATCTGCCTGCCATCCATTTGTATAGATCTGCCGCGTCGAATCCAAATGATGAAATTTCGAAAGCTCAATTCCTCCTTCGACATCCGGAGGAGCTGATAAAATTTCGACTTCATAGCAAACTGCATTTGGAATCGTGTGCCAGAGTAAAAATGGCATGAGGCTTGCAGGATTTGATTCGTCATATTTTGAAATCACGACAGGAATCGGTGGATCAGTGAAATTTGGATTTTTGATTGGCGGCGATGGTTCAGTCAATTGTCCCGAGATTCCATACGCACTGACTCGATAATAAACTGGAATCGCGGCGGGAGGAACTTTGTACGATGCATCTTTGGTAAATTCGCTCGAAAATCTGTGAAACTCCGGCTCGCCAGGAACTAATCCAGTCGTCTGATAAAGTGTATCGACGCGATAATAGCTCGGATATCGAAATGGTTTCCATGAAAGAGTTAATCGCCCCTCGTTTTCATGAAATTCCGCGACGACTTGTTCATCTTTGAGATCGAGCACATCAGTTTTTTCACCGACAAACATCGTGAAAAATGTATCGAACGCGATCACCACCACGAAAATCAAAAAATGTTTCATCGAAACTCCTCGCTCAAAATTTTTTCGCAATTATAACACGGGAGGGAAATTTATCAAAAAGCGGCGTAATACTCCTAGATTTATTTATGAGGATATAAGCTACAAAAAAACTTGCAAACAATAAAATTTTTTGTAAGAATAAGAGTGGGAGTTGAGCAGGGGTAAAATCCGCCGACTTTCTCAAAAATTCTTGCGGTAGAAACATGGTTGGGGCAACGACCATTGGAGTAGGCATTGTAAGACCTTGCTTGCATGGCAAATGCTGTTGATACCAGAATCCCCCAGCTTTATCTGAGGGGAGTTTGTCAATGAAAGCTTTAACGATTGTGCATACTGGAAATGGGAAAGGAAAATCGACTGCGGCTTTTGGATTGGCGCTGCGAGCTTGGGGAGATGGCTTGCGAGTTTTGATTTTGCAATTCATTAAGGGACAAAAAAAATCTGGAGAATTAATCGCCTGCGAAAAAATTGGAATCGCGATTCGTCAATTGGGATTGGGATTTTCAATCGGCGATGAAGATCAATCGAAACATCGAGAAGCGGCTCGATCTGCGATTGATGTTGCTCGAGATGAAATCGATTCTGGAAATTGGGATTTAATTGTCCTCGACGAGATCAATTACGCATTGAAATTCGATCTGATCTCGAAGGAAGATCTTTTATCATTACTCAATCGAAATTCTGAAGTTCATTTAGTTTTCACCGGTCGAGATGCATGCGAAGAATTAATCGAGCGAGCTGATCTTGTGACTGAAATGAAACTCGTCAAACATCCATTCGATAAAGGAATCAAAGCTCAAATCGGAATTGAATTCTAAACAAGCGTGACGCTTGACCCATTGTTGAGTTCCGAATAAAGAGATCCCCGATAGATCATTGCGATTTGTCGGGGATCTCTTTTTTTGTGTCTAAAAATCTTCCCAATAAATCATGATTCGCACGATGTTTGATTCGTGAGAAAAATCGAGTTGAGCATTATATTTCGTCACAAAATTTTTCAATGATGCCATTCCAATTCCATGCCCATCTTCATCTGTGATTGGATATCCGTTCGAATCAAATTGAACTTCAAAATCAAAAAGATTTGTGACTTCAAGCACATATTGAGTCTCGATGTGCTCGATTGTGATTTTGATCTCGCGGCGATCGATTGATTGATTCAGACTCGCATGAATTGCATTTTCGAGGAGATTCGAAATCAAAATTGCAAAATCGCTTTCATCAACTCTCAAATCTCGCGGCAGATTGATCTTGTGCGAAATTCGAATTCCGAGATCTTCCGCCCGATTCAGATAAATCGATAGCGCAGCATTTACCAGCGGCGCGTGACAAAAAATTTTTACTGATGTCGAATCGAGCAATCGATCTTGAACTTTTATATGATCAAGCACTTCCGCGATTTTTCCATCCTCGAGCATCGCGTAAATCAATCGATAATTGTGCCGCATGTCATGCCGAAGAATTCTGACCTGCTCCTGATTACGCTGCAAAATCAAATTGAATTCTTTGAGAGATTCGAGCTGTTCCTTGAGCCGCTGATTCAACCGAATCTCCCGCCGCTGATTCAAAATCTGCAGATTCGCTGTGAGCACATATCGATAGAACAGAAAAAATGTGAATGGCAGATACATTCGCGAAATTCGCTCCTGCCACGAATGAAACATCTCGCCGTCAATCCACAGAATCAAAACGCTCGAGGTCACGATGAACGGCAGAAATACGATGTATCGACCATAAGGCTGATTCTCAAAAAAATTTTTATCCGGCAACAGTCCTATAAAAATTCTTCGCTCAATCGGAAGCAGCAGAATCAAAATCGAGAGATAAATTGTTGAATGCACTAGAAATAAAAGATGTTTCAATTCCCATTCAATGAGAATCGCATCGATAAACGCTGTCAGACTGTGAATTATCAGAGTCCAAATCAATGTCATTCCGAGGACGAGAAAATATTGCCATTTTGAACGCGGAACAACTTTCATTGAAATGATGAATGGCGGAATCCAATTGACGAGGAGGATTAATTTGTAATTGATCGCCGAGATTCCAGAATTCATGAAAATCGTGATTATGATCAAATAACAAATGATTCCGCAGATAATCCAAGATTTCCAGAGCCGTCGAGTTTCATCCCGATTCATTCCGCGACTGAAAGGCAGATATCGCAGATAAGAATTCGCAAACTGAATCGCAATGAGCAGACTCGAGATAATCAGTACATCTTTCATGCGAAAATTTTCAGCACGACAAAAATTATACAGCCAACAATCGAGCCGACAATCGAACCGTTTAATCGAATCCAAATCAGATCGGTTTGAACTTTGTCCTCGATGATTCGATTCAAATCCGCGTCAGTGAATTTTGAAAATGCTTTGGAAATGATCGGTGCGATTTCTCCTCTCGCATGAAGAGCTGCTCGCCCTCCAATCTTTCGAAGAATCTTTTCGATTTCAGATCTGAATTGCGAATCAGACTTCAAACGCTGAATCGTTTCATCATAAGTTGACGCGACGATGAAACTCTGCAGATGTGGATTTTTAATGAGTTCAAGATTTTTATCGAGAGTCTCACGCACAACTCTCTCGATGAATGGCATTGCATTAATCTCCCGCCAAAATTCCGGTGGGAGATTTTTAATTTGTGTGCAGATCTTTCGACCTTCAGCTTGCAAAAGATCCGCGGCTTCATCGAAATCGATAACTCCCGAGGACGTTGCGATTCCAGCTAAAAACGCCACCATTGGATTATTGCCGACGATTTTTTGAGCCATATCCTGCATAATCGAAATCGCTTTTTTCTTTGTATCGGGAGAATCTACAACGATCGAAATTTTTTGCGAGATATCCTCGAGAACTTTCGATCCATTTTCACGAACAAATTTTTCGGCGAGATCCTTCGAAAGTTGATTTAGATCATATTTCGAATCGAGATTGTCGATGTAATTTGAAAGATACTCGAGAATTTTTTCCGTCGCGATTTTTTTAGTCTCAGGATTTTCTAAATATGGAAGAGCTAATCCAATCAAGTCTTGATCGTGTACCAATTTCACGATTTTTTTGCGGCTGAAAAATTCTTCCTCGACAAATTTCACAGACGCTTCAGCCAATTCATCGCGGCGATTTGGAATTATCGCTGTGTGAAATGGAAATCCCAGCGGCTTTCGAAACAATGCTTCAGTTGCAAACCAGTCAGCTATTCCACCGACCAGCGCGGCTTCAGCGACAAACAATAAAAATTCCGTGGCAGTCGATGGAAATTTCGCCGATGCAAAGCAGGCGGCTAGAAAAATTCCAAACGCTCCAGCCAAAACTTTATCGGCTCGATTAAATTTTTTCAAGCTCAAGACTGACTCTCCTTCCACGCGAGATATTCCTTCAAAAATCGCTCGCGCCCAATATCTGTCGGCTCATAATATTTTACTGTCGAAATTTTATCCGGCAAATATTTTTGAGCGACGAAGTGATAAGGATAGTCATGTGGATATTTATAACCTTTCGCAAATCCCTTCGACGAATGCGGATCGCGAAGATGACTTGGAATCTCGCCGCAGTCTCGAGTTCGAACATCTTTCAACGCTCGATCTATCGCTAAATATGCCGCGTTAGATTTTTTCGCGCTCGCGATGTATGTGACAGCCTGCGCAAGTGGAATTCGAGCCTCAGGCAGTCCAACGAATTGAACTGCATCGACAGCCGCCATCGCTAAAACCAAGGCGAATGGATCTGCATTTCCAACATCTTCCGCCGCGCAAATTGCAACTCGTCGAGCGATGAAATTCAAATCCTCGCCAGATTCAATCATTCGCGCCAAATAATGAATCGCCGCATCAGGATCTGAGCCGCGCATCGATTTTATGAATGCCGAGATTGTATCGAAATGATTGTCGCCCTTGCGATCATAATTTTGAATTCGATCTCCCAATAATTCCGCGACAGATTTTCGATCGATTGGAGATTCCAATTGCTCGAGGATGTTGAGAGCGATTCGAGCATCTCCATTTGCAAATTCAGCGATCAATTTCCGCGCATCTGATTCAATTTCGATCGATTCTAATTTGCAAGCTCGATTCAAAATCTCCTCGATATTTTCAACCGTCAACGTTTCGAATTTCACAAGTCTGACTCGAGATAACAGAGCTCGATTGACTTCGAAAAATGGATTTTCAGTCGTCGCACCGATTAAAATCAATCTTCCATCTTCGACGAATGGGAGCAGAATATCTTGCTGCGCTTTGTTGAATCGATGAATCTCGTCCAAAAATAAAATCGCATCTGATTCTTTGACAATCGATCGAATCTCGGTGACTGATGCTGAACCTGCATTGAGTTGAAAAAATTTTGCAGAGATCTTTTGAGCTATCAATCGAGCGAGAGTAGTTTTTCCAGTTCCTGGTGCGCCATGGAATATCATCGATGAAATTTTGCCGGATTCGATGAATTTTCGAACTCGATCCTGTCCGACGAATTCATCGAGATTTTTTGGACGCATTCTCTCAGCGAGCGGGATATATCTTTGCATTTCAAACTCCAGTGAATCCAAATCCACCGGCGCGTTTTATCGAGAAAGATTCATTGCCGAGCGTTTGATATTTCACAAAAATTCCCTGAGCAATTCGATCTCCCGCATGAACTTGATAATCTTCCGCGCCAAAGTTGAATATCGGGAGCATGATTTGATCTTGATAATCCGCGTCAATAATTGAAACTCCATTCGCGAGCATTAGTCCTTTCAATGACAAACTCGAGCGAATTGCGAGCATCAAAAATTCATCCTCAGGAAAAAATGCTCGAATTCCAGTTTTCAAAACTGTCACGGAATTTTTGGTGAGAGCTGCATCGTCTACACAAAAAAAATCGTAACCTGCAGATCCCGAAGTTTTTCGCTCCGGAAGATGCAAGTCACGATTCTGAAATGTTTCGACGACTTCGAATCTACGAATATTTTTCAAGGAATCTCCTCCAACAATTGCAGCGAAGTTCCATCACTGAAATCGATTTGCAGGATTTCGAGTGATAGATCGCTTGAATGAATGCCTTTACGCATGATTTCAACTTCAGATTTTACGAATGGACTCAAAACTTTATCGATTCCGATTGACTGCTCGCCAGTTGGACGATAAATCTCGAATGGCGCGTAAACATCCGGTTGATCTGTGACATCGACAACAACTCGCCCGCGAACTGTTTCGATTGGTGCATTGGTTTGAGTTCTGACTTTCAAATCGAAATGAAGATTTTTCGAGAATCCATATTCGTCTCCCTCATCGATTTTCACACTCGAAATTTTGATCTCGACCGCCGATTTCATTTGATCGCGAATCGGATCATTCAATCGATCGAGTTTGTATTTTATCGCGAGTCTATAATCGGCGACACATTTTTTCCAACCATCGACGTCAGTTATATGCCAGCCGTCTCCAGATTTTTCGAGCTTTGCATCGAGATCGAAAAACGTTTGAAGATCGTCATCTGCAAAAACAATTCGAGCGATTGCTGAACCTGAATCTGCCTGCTGAATTCCGAATCGATTGATGTGAATTGTATCGATGTTCGCCTGTTTGAGAATTTTTTCAGTTGGATTTGGATTCGACGGAATTGAAACTCTGCCTGTCGAAACATATTCTTCCGTCGCACGCTTGATAACATCGATGAATTCCGGCTTCATCTGATTTTCGAATCGCGATTTGAGCTCCTGCATGCTCGTCGTGACTTCATCTTCCGCGAGCTGCTGCATCAGAATCTCGTCTGCCGCATGATTTATGATTTTATCGACGTCAACATAGCTCGAAAACGCTGCATAATCATGATTCGCGATTGAATTTCGAATGTGATCGATTGAATAGCTCGGTTTAGTTTTTTGAACTTGCATCGCCCCAAAAATTCCTGCACCGACAACGACGATGAGGAATATCGGAATCAGTATCAAATATTTTTTCATGTCATTTCCCATTTGCAATATTGAAAATTTGCGCGAGAACTGGAATGAATTTCGCCGGATCTCTAGACACTTCTTCAACTACGAGCTGTTTCATTCGATTGGGATCTACAACTTTATATGAATTTGGCATGTAAAGTCTGAAATCATCGCGAATAAACCAATTCACCATGATTTGCTCGAATTGTTGAAAATTGAATCGCTGACAAAAATCTTGAAGTTCACTCGCGCCAAATAAAATGTCTTGAATCCAACGACGAATTTTTGTTTCATCGATTCCAGAAATTGAACTATTCGCGCCAATTCTACCAAGTCGATACAGATTATTAATCGATGGAATTCGGACACTCTTGGCTAGACAAAAACATTCCAAACTGAAAACTGCATCATTTCGAATTGGTTGCAACGTGAATTTGATTCCATTTTTGAGTAAAAATTCGCGGCGCAAAATTTTATTCCATTGAAATCCAATGATTCCGCCCGATGTATATTGACGAATTTTTTCAATGAGTGCAATTTCGTCGAGCGTCGGAGTTTTCACTAACATTTCTGGTTTCAATTGATTATGAACTTTTATATCGCTTTGTTGAGGCATTTGTCCTGAATCTCTGAATTGTCCAAAACTCTCGGTGAAAACCATATCCGCTTGAAATTTTTCTGCCGCGTCGATGAAATCTTGCAATGCAGTAGCTGTCAATAAATCATCGCCATCGAGGAATAGAACATATTCGCCTTGAGCTTGATTCAAGCCGAGATTTTTCGGCGTCGCTCCTCCATTGTTTGAATTTTTATTGAGGCGATATATTCGAATTTGATCCTCCTCGAAATTCGATGCAAAATTTTTGATAACTTCAAGCGTTTTATCAGTTGAACAATCATCGACAATAATTACTTCAAAATCTTTGAACGTTTGAACTCGGAGCGTTCTAAGACATTGCTCAATGTAATTTTCGAGATTGTAAGTCGGAATCACAATCGAAATTTTCATTTTTATACCTCACAAAAGATCTGGACGAAATTTTTGCGTGCGTTCGAGAGATTGAATCTTTCTCCATTCATCGATTTTTGCATGATTTCCCGATAATAAAATTTCTGGGACGATCATTCCCTCGAAATTTCTGGGACGAGTATATTGCGGCGATTCTAAAATTTTTCCGTCATAAAATGAATCAGTTATTGCGGAATTTTCATCTCCCAAAACTCCAGGAATCATTCGCGCAGCGGCATCGATTATAACCATTGCGGCGAGTTCTCCTCCAGTCAAAATAAAATCGCCGAGCGAAATCAATTCGTCGGCGAGCTCATATATTCTTGCATCGAATCCCTCGTAATGTCCTGCGATCAAGATTAATTGGTCGAGACTTGCGAGGGATTTTGCTTTGTGTTGAGAGAATTTTTCTCCGGCGGGATCGAGAATTATCAATCGCGAGTGATTGCGGCGCGGAATCGATCTCACAGCGCGATACATCGGTTCAGGTTTCAAAACCATTCCCGCTCCTCCGCCGAATGGAGTGTCATCGACTTGACGATGTTTATCGAATGCAAAATCTCGAAGCTGTGTGAAATGAATCTCGATCAAAAATCGATCCTGCGCACGTTTCAAAATCGATTCATTGCAAACTCCATGAAACATTTCGGGAAATAGAGTTACGACATCGAAACGCATATTTCACCTCGAGCGAGATCGATCGATCGAATTGCAGATTTCAACAGCGGAATCAAGATTTCACGCCCATCTTCCGCGCGAATCGAGAGATTATCATTCGAATATCCCTTGATAACATCTTCGACAATCCCGATTCGATTCTGATTTTCATCGATAACTGGAAGTCCAATCAAATCAAAAACATAAAATTCATCGTCATTTATCGGCGGAACTTCAGATCGATCCACCGTCAAAAATTTTCCATTGAGACTCTGGGCTGAATCTCGATCCTCAATTCCTTTGAGTTTCAGAATGATGAATTTTCCATTATGCCGCCGCGATTCAACCTCAAAATTTTTCGAATCGATGAAAACATGTTTCAAATTGTCAAATCGGTCTGGAAAATCGGTGAGAGGAGTGACTCGAAATTCTCCGCGAATTCCATGAGCCGCTCCAATTTTACCGATTATGATTTTCGAATTATCCACGGATCGAAATGATTTTGTCGTCTTTGATTAAAACTTCGACGTTCATGATTTCGCGCATGTCGTCGCCAACATGCAATTCGACTTGACGCTCGAGAGTTCCTTGAGTGATTTCTGCACCGATTGCGAGACGATGAATCTCCTCGCGGCGATGATTCTCCTGTGCCTGCAAATTCAGACGTTTTTGCTTTTCCTGCGCGAAAAATCTCTGAATTGATGCCGCTGCTTGAGGAGTTTTTCCCTGTTCATCGAGATTTCTCTTTTCATCGACGTCAAGCTGTTTGAGTTCCAATTCCATGCGGTTGATAGATTTTTCGATATTCGAGAGGAGTCTATCGCGGAGCTCCTCGGTGAGAATTGCTTTGATTGTCACTGGCACTTTGAGAGAAATTGAATCCAATTGAATAACCTCCCTGATTGGTTTTGATTTTGTTGAACCGGTTTTGAGTTTCATGAATTTTCGCTGCGCCATCGGAAGTTAAGCCTCCTTTGGATTTCGAGCAAAAAAAGACGGCAGCCGAATCGATCGACCACCGTCCCTTTGAGCAAAATCAGTCAATGTCGACAGAAACGCGAACATCGGCGCGAATAGCTGCAGCCTTCACGACAGTTCGAATTGCTTTTGCGATTTTTCCCTGGCGTCCGATAACTTTTCCCATATCATCATCTGCGACGTGAAGTTTGAAAATTTTTGTGCCATTTTCATCGACTTCATCGACAGAAACTTGATCTGGTTTATCAACAATCGAGGCGGCTAAAAATCTCAATAATTCTCGAACCTGCTCGAATCCAGTTTCAGTGTCCATTGATTTTGAACTTTCCATGGCTCAACCTTTCGATGTCTTAGCAGTTGAGAGTTTTTCCAATACTCCCTGTTTGCTAAGAATCGTGCGGACAGCGTCAGTTGGCTGCGCGCCATTTTGTAACCACTGCAGAGCTTTTTCCTCGTCGAGAGTGACAACTGCAGGATTTTGCAATGGATCATAATTTCCGATAACTTCGATGAATTTTCCATCGCGCGGCGAGCGAGAATCCGCGACAACGATTCGATAGAAAGGTTTTTTCTTCGCGCCCATTCTTGTCAAACGAATTTTGACCACAGACTCAGACTCCTTTCTCCAAAAAATTTTCGTTCAATTATTCGGCAGTGAACGGCAAAAGTGCAATATTGCGTGCGCGTTTGATTGCGACAGTTACTTGACGCTGGTGCTTTGCGCAATTGCCGGAGATTCGACGCGGCAAAATTTTTCCGCGTTCAGTGATGAATCGACGGAGTTTTGCCGCATCTTTGTAATCTATATGTTCGACTTTGTCCACGCAGAACGAGCAAACTTTGCGGCGTGGACGGCGACCGCGTTCTCTACGCATTCGATAATCTCCTTCCATTGAGATTTTTTAGAACGGAATCTGTTCGGGCGGAACATCATCACCATCATCGGGGAAATCTTGAGGAGCTCCGATAAGGTTTTGATTTGAATCCTGCGCCCGAGGAGTTGACTGAAATCCGGACGATCCATCGCGTTTTGACTCAACGAATTCGAAACGTTCTAGCACTACATCAGTGAAAGTTTTTTTCGTACCGTCTTGAGCAGTGTAATTTGAAAGTTGCAATCTGCCTTCGACGAGAATTTTTTGTCCCTTGCTAAAATAGTTTCCAATCGTTTTAGCCTGATCTCTCCAAGCAGTTACCGGAATGAAATCCGCAGTCTGCTGATTCGTCTGATTCTCTTTTCGAGCATATGGGCGATCTACCGCGATTGTGAATCGAGCTTGAGCAACTCCGCTCGGAGTGTATCTGACTTCAGGATCGCGAGTCAATCGTCCGACCAAGATAACCTTGTTCAAGACTTACTCCTCCTCATCAGAACGAACGATCATATGACGGAGCAAATCATCTGTGATTTTCATAACGCGATCGCATTCGGAAACGCAAGCCGATTCGCAAGTGACGTTGAAGAGAACGTAGAATCCCTCGTGTTCTTTTTGAATTTCATACGCGAGGCGGCGTTTTCCCCATTTATCTTCCTTGTCGATTTTGCCGCCGTTATCCGCAATCAACTTGCGAAATTTTTCAATGACGGCTTCGGTCTGCTCATCCTCCATTGGACGAACGATGAAAATAATTTCGTATTGTCTCAACGAATATCACCTCCCTCTATGGACTATGGCTCTTTCGAGCAGAGGACTGAGTCATCGATGTGACTCGAGACGCGGGAGAATATATCACACGAGAGAATTAGTAGCAAGAAAATTCATTTATGATTTTGAATCAAACTTATACTGAAAATCGATTTTGAGTATAAATTTTGATCCGGAAATGAAAAAATCCATGTCCCTCGATTATTTTTCGAGAGACATGAATTAAAAATTTTTCAGACATCGATCGATTTGAAAACACTCTTAGAAATGAAAAAAAGCTCGATCAAAATCGATCGAACTTCTATCTTTTTTCACATTTATGATTTTGAATCAAACTTATACTGAAACTCGATTTTGAGTATAAATTTTCATCTGGAAATGAAAAAATCCACGTCCCTCGATAATTTTCCGAGAGACATGGATTCGAAATTTTCCAGATAATCGATCGATTTGAAAACACTTCTAGAAATGAAAAAAGCTCGATCAAAATCGATCGAACTTCCCTTTTCAAAATATGGAGGCGACACCCAGAGTCGAACTGGGGATAGAGGTTTTGCAGACCTCGGCCTTACCACTTGGCAATGTCGCCGTTATCATATGGAGCGGAAAACGAGGCTCGAACTCGCGACCCCAACCTTGGCAAGG
>JAFUTY010000033.1 GCA_017484005.1 Selenomonadaceae bacterium
CATTTCAAACGTTGGCGAGATGGATCAAATTACAGACGGCTCGGAATTTTTGAAACAATTATTTTTAGACGATGATCCTCGACCGCTGTATGTTCAGACTTGGGGCGGAACTAATACAACTGCTCGAGCTTTGAAATCGATCGAGGAGGAATATCGAGACACTCCGGAATGGAATGAGATTCGAGAAAAGTTGAATCAAAAACTCTTCCTATATATAATCCTCGATCAAGATTCGAGTTATGGAGATTATATCGCGAAAAATTGGAGCGATTTGACAGTTGTCAACGATCGATGTGATTTTTGGCATTTTGCATATGCTTGGAAGATGCATGAGCCGGAAGTGAATTCATCTTTGAACGCGAGCTGGCAGATCACAAATTTATTGAATCGCGGAGCATTGATGGATCATTACGCGCTGATGGACGATGGCAAATGGATTCCTGGCGAGCTTCCTGAAGAGCAGCGCGGCGTTGGATACATCGAAAATCATCCTGAATACGTGAAATATGATTTCATCTCGGAAGGAGATTCACCGTCATTCTTATATCTCGTCAATAATGGATTGCGCAGTCACGAGAATCCTGAATTTGGCGGCTGGGGAGATCGATTTGGAAAATTTGTGGGACATCGAGCGATAAACGATGCGCTTGACTATAATCCAGTCACGAATCAATTCGAATCAGTTTACGCGTTATCAAGATGGTTCAACGATATGCAGAATGATTTTGCCGCTCGAGCTGATTGGTGCGTCGCCGATTCATATTCAAAAGCGAATCATGCTCCTCAAGTTGAAATCGAGGAGGGATTGGATATTCTCGCTGAACCTGGCGAGAGAGTCACACTTCATGCGAAAGCTTCAGATCCCGACGGCGATCGATTGACTTACAAATGGTGGAGATATTTTGAGGCAGATTCCTATCAAGATGATAAACGTGACAAGCCGGATTATGTCGCGAATGAGGGATTTTTATTGAATTACACTCGCCCGCTGCTGCCGAATGAAATTTTGAATTCGATTCAGCTTGACGGCGCGGAATCTGATACAGTTTCATTCACCGTTCCAAATGATGCATTGGGCGGCGATACAATTCACATCATTCTCGAAGTTCAAGATAACGGCTCGCATCGATTGAAAAAATATCAGCGAGTCATTGTGACAGTGAGGTAAAAAATCATGAAAAAATTTTTTGCGGCGATTTTTGCGATCGCTCTTTTGATTCCGATGATCTCTGCGAATGCTGAACCTGTTCCTTGCGATATTTGCAACAGAACCGGAATCTGTCAAACTTGCGAAGGCTCTGGTGAAATCGATGGAGAAACCTGCGAAGATTGCGATGGCACTGGACAATGTGCAAATTGCAATGGCGTTGGATACATCGAAGTCGAGTATGAATATGAAGACGACGATGAAGAGTAAGAGGTGAATTCGATTGAAAAAAATTATCGTGATTCCTGGCGACGGTGTTGGAAAAGAAATCACTCAAGCTGCTCAACTCGTTTTGACAAAAGTCTCGGAAAAATTTTCGCTGGATTTAACATTCGAGGAGCATATTGCTGGAGGCGCGGCGATTGATGCAGTTGGAGTTCCATTACCGGATGAAACTCTCGAGGCTTGTCGAAATGGCGATGCGATTCTATTTGGAGCAGTCGGTGGAAAGAAATGGGACAATGTTGATCCATCGATTCGTCCGGAAAAAGCGTTGCTCGGAATTCGAAAAGCGATGGGACTTTATGCAAATCTCAGACCTGTCAAAGTTTTCGACTGTCTCGCCGAAAAATCTCCATTGAAAACTGAATTAGTTCGCGGCGTCGATATGATTATTGTTCGCGAATTGGTCGGTGGAATTTATTTTGGAGAGCGCTGCGAGTCTGAAATTAAAAATGGAGTCGAGCAGGCCTGGGACACTGAAATTTATTCCGTTCCAGAGATTGAAAGAATCTCGAAACTTGCATTTGAATCGGCAGAATCTCGGCGTAAAAAAGTGACTTCAGTTGATAAAGCGAACATCTTGGCGACATCGAGACTCTGGCGGAAGACTGTTGCGAATCTATCGAAAAATTATTCAGATATCGAGCTCGATAATTTGTATGTTGATAACGCGGCGATGCAATTGGCTCTGAATCCAAAACAATTCGATGTGATTGTCACGAGCAATATGTTCGGCGATATTTTGAGCGATGAGGCGGCAGTTATCACCGGCTCGATTGGAATGATGCCTTCCGCGTCAATCGGAGAACTCACGAGTTTTTATGAACCGATTCATGGAAGTGCGCCGGATATTGCAGGGCTTGGAATTGCAAATCCAATCGGAACGATTTTATCCGCGGCGATGTTGTTGAGATATTCGTTGAAAAATGAATCCGCGGCTCAATCAATCGAGAATGCAGTCGATAAAGTTCTCGCCGATGGATTAAGAACTCCGGATATTTATGACGACGGAACTAAAAAAGTTTCTACGGAAGAAATGGCTCAAGCGATCAAAGATCGAATCTAAAAATTCTATTCGGAAATAGAAAAAATCCCCGACCGACTCTCGAATTTGAGAATCGATCGGGGATCTTTTTTTATTCGGAATTAATCTTCCGCGTAAACCTGTTTTGCAACTCGAAACGCTGCCCATGCCTTTGGCCATCCAGTATAAAACGCGAGCTGAGTTATCGCTGCCGCCATTTCATCTTTCGTAACGCCATTCGATTTTGCATTCTGCATATGATGCTCGAAAGATGTATCGAAAATTCCCATCGCGATTAACGCCGTGACAGTGATTAACGATCGATCATGTAATGAAAGAAGATCATTGCGCGACCAGACTTCTCCAAACAAAATATCATCGTTGAAATGTGCAAAATCCGGCGCAAATTCTCCAAGATTTTTTCGACCTGCATCCTGCTCGATTTTGATTGGCGGATCGTTTTTAACATCGTCAGGATTTCGAACGGTTTTTGCGAATGCTGGAAGTGTCCAAAAATTTCCAGCGGCGAATGTTATCGCCATTGATATTGCAAAAAATTTTTTCAGTTTCATAAAAATTCCCCCGCTAGATTCCGAGACTCGAAATCCAATTTTTCAATTCAGATTCCGAGACGCGATTCAACATTTTCATCGGTTTCCAATTCACAGAATTCGATGCAACTCCGCGCAATTGATCTTCAGTTTTGCCAATTCCAGATCCTCCCGACGTTGCGAATGGGATGATCGTCTTGTCGCTGAAATCATAACTCTCGAGAAAAGTTAAAATGATATGCGGTGCGACATACCACCAGATCGGAAATCCAATAAAAATCGTGTCATAATCATTGAGATTCGCGATCTGATTTTTGATTTCTGGACGCGAATTTGGATCATTCATTTCAACTGAACTTCTTGAATTCGAATTATTCCAATTCAAATCTGCGCCGGAATATTTTTGAACTGGCTCAATTTCAAATAGATCCGCTCCAGCAACTTCCGCGAGAGTTTGAGATACCTTGCGAGTTCTTCCGCTCGCTGAAAAAAATGCAACTAATTTTTTAGACATGAAAATTCTCCTTTCAAAAACTTTTCTGAATTCTACAGATCAAATATGAAAAAAAATTACATGAAAAAATTTTCCAAAACAGATTAAGTCCTTCGGATCTCTCACCGATAACTAGGGCGAAAATATTCCGATGAAAAATCGCGGCTGATCCCCGTGAATATCGGAAGTTTCAATTGCGACCGGGTCGTTCTTGTGATCTCCGATTTTTTTTCTGTCGATGCTCGTTGCAAGGACGCGACGGGTAGTTTAATTTCAAGGAGGAAATTACAATGGCAATGGTTGTCAAAACTAACAAAGATGCTCTCACCACTCTGAACAATCTCAATCGCAACAGCAACGCGCTGTCCAAATCTCTCTCCAAAGTCTCCACCGGTATGAAAATCAACTCGGCGAAAGACGATGCTTCCGGATATGCGATTTCTGAGAGAATGAGAGTTCAAATCCGTTCACTCGATCAAGCAAATCAGAATACTCAGAACGGCAACTCGATGATGAAAACCGCTGAGGGTGCTGTTTCTTCCACAATCGAAATTCTGAAAAGCTTGAAAGACAAAGCTATCAACGCTGCAAACGATACCAACAACACCGAGACTGACCGTGCGACTATCCAAAAAGAAATGGATCAGTTCATCGATCAGATCGATGACAACGCAAACGTCACCTACAACGGCAAGTACATGCTTGATGGTACTAAAAACTTCAAGACCGAGTGCGGAACAAAATCAACGTACATCAACATGAGTCTTTCGACTACTACCACTGCGAGTACTGGTTTGACTTCACTGTCAAATCGTGCTGGTTCCAGTCTCGAGATTGCATCCACTGATACGATTTCGATTTCGTTTGTTAATGGCGGAAAAACTTACAGTACTGCTTTCATCGTTTCTACTAACGCCAACGTTGAGAGCTTGTCCTCTATGGCGACTGCCGCTAAGAATGATGTCGGATCCACGTTTGAGTTTGCGTCAAATGCGGTTGTTGCGACTACCGCAGGTACTAGCCGTGGAAGTGTCACTCAACTTCCGAGTGATGGTCAGTCGGCTGTCGTCATCGAAGCTAAATCTGCGGGTGTTCAGCAACAGATTTCTGGTTTGACGATTCGCATCACTGATCAGGAGGGTAATGTTCGTAAATCTGCTACTGAGGCGATCAATAACTTTAACGAAGTTATTCACGCTGAGGATTCTTCGAGTGATAATGCGCTTACCTTCCATGTCGGTGCAAAGGCTAACAACTCAATCAAAGTTGGTCTGCAAGATATGCGTGCAGAGGCTCTTGGGCTTCGCGGATCTGATGGAACCAAACTTAATATCTCCACGCAGGAAAAAGCAGAGGCTGCTATCAGCGTTCTCGATTCCGCGATCTCTCGTGCACTCGATCAACAGACCACCATCGGTGCGGTTCAAGCGCGTCTCGAATACACATCTTCGAACCTCACCACTGCGAGCGAGAATGTCCAGGCTTCCGAGTCGACAATCCGCGATGCAGATATGGCAAAAGAAATGACCGAGTACACCAAGAACAACGTTTTGCTCCAAGCAGCTCAATCGATGCTCGCTCAGGCAAACCAGAACAGCTCGGCAGTTCTTTCTCTCCTCCAGTAATTTCAACAGTAAATCTCAAACGGTTATCTCAATTGGTAAATCGCAAGGATCGATCGGAGAAATTCGGTCGATCCTTTTTCGTTTCCGAATTTGTAGTAAAAACCAAACATCAGTATAAATTTCCGAAAAAAAAAAAAGATCCCCGATCAAATTTCGATCGAGGATCTTTTTTCATTTTCAACCTGCGGCAGGAAGTGGAATTTCGATGACTTCCGGTGATGCACCTTCAGTTATGCAGGCTTCAGTCACAACAATTTTTCGAGGAGAATTATCTTTCGGGATATCAAACATCAAATCGAGCATGACATCCTCGATAATTCCGCGGAGAGATCGAGCACCAGTTTTTCGCTCGATCGCTTTTTTCGCGATAGCTCGCAACGCTCCCTCCTCGAATTCGAGCTGAACATGATCCATCGCCATCAGTTTTTGATACTGAGTCACCGGAGCATTCTTAGGTTCAGTCAAAATTCGAAGCAATGCGTTCTCGTCGAGCGATTCGAGCGTACAAATCACCGGCAATCGCCCAACAATCTCCGGAATGATTCCATATTCCATTAAATCCTCCGGACGAACTTGATGAATCAGCTCGTTGAATTCTTTATCTGTATCCTGTTTCGTTTGAACTTCTGCACCGAATCCAATTGAAACTTCGCCGCTCTTGACTCGTTTCGCGACAATTTTTTCGATTCCAACGAACGCTCCTCCAACGATGAAAAGAATGTTCGTTGTATCAACTTTAATCGTCGGTGCTTCGGGATGTTTTCGCTGTCCGCGTTCAGTGAATTCGACCAGAGATCCCTCGAGCATTTTCAAAAGTCCCTGCTGAACTCCTTCATGCCCCGGGTCGGCTGTGATTGAATTGTTCGCGCCAGATTTTCGAGCGATTTTGTCAAATTCATCGAGATAAATTATTCCGCGTTCAGTTTTTTTGATATCTCGTCCCGCGGCATAATATAAATTTCGCACCGCAACTTCAACATCCGCGCCGACAAATCCCGCTTCAGTGAGTGACGATGCATCTGTCACGGCGAAAGGAATATCGAGCAGCCGCGATAGATGTGACAACAATGCATTTTTGCCGCATCCCGTAGGTCCCATCATTATCACGTTGGATTTTTCAAGATCCGGCTCGCCAGTTCCAGAATTCTCCGTGAGATATTTCATCCGCTTGTAATGATTATAGACCGCGACAGATATAATCTTTTTCGCGCGTTCCTGCTCGATGATATATTCGTCGAGATATTGTTTTATGATGTGCGGTTTATTTTTCGCGATGATCTCACCGAGACTTGTTGCGAAATCTTTTTTCTTGGAATTTTCGGAATGTGCATCATGCTCGTCGAGAACCCGATTGACTTCTCGAATGCAGCTGTTGCAAATCGCGAATCCGGAATTTGGATCATAAATCGGCATGTCGTATTGGCTGTCGACTTTGATTTTGCGATGACAAAGTGAACAGGTTAAACGTGGAGAATTTGCTGCCATTTAAATCAGTCCCTTCTCGTGGAAAAAAAAAGGCAACCCCGCGAAAAAAACGAGGCCGCCCTTTTCATTTTCACGACAGACGGAAATCAAACATTGACGCCGTAATTTTTTCCGAGCGATGCGAGTCCGCCTTCAAATCCTGAACCGATCGCCTGGAATTTCCATTCGCCGGCTTGACGATAGATCGCACCGACGACGACTGCAGTTTCAATCGAGAAATCTTCGCCGAGATCGTAGCGGATCAATTCTTCATTTTTGTCACTGTCAACGACGCGAATGAATGCATTGGAAACCTGTCCAAAATTCTGCTTGCGTTCAGTCGCTTCGTAAATCGTGACAGTGAATTCGATTCGATCAACATTCGCAGGAACTTGATCGAGATTCACTTTGATCTCTTCATCGTCGCCGTCGCCAGCACCAGTCAGATTGTCTCCCATGTGTTCGACGCCGCTGTTTTTCTTATTGTTGAAGAAAACGAAATAATCATCGCTCGGAACTTTTCCATTTGCGCCGAGGAGAAATGCGGCTGCATCGAGATCGAAATCTTTTCCGCCGTCATATTTGTTGACGTCCCAGCCGAGCCCAATCAAAAGATGTTTGAGACTTGGATTGCCTTTGGTGAGATCGACTTTTTGTCCCTTTTTCAAACTAACTGCCATAAAAATTTCCCCCTTCGATTTTCTCATCGATTGTTGCAAGAATACAACAAATGCAATAATTTCGCAAGAATTCATTCGGAAACAAGCATTCTGCTTGAGCAACGTGACGTTGCATCCATTATTGGGCTGCGATTCTCATCGATTGTTGCTTGTCTCGAATTCGGAAATGAAAAAAGATCCACGTGAGCAGCGCGGATCTCTTTTCAGCGTATGTGTGTGATTTTTTAGGAGAGCTTTCACTTGAGCTCGAATGCATAGTAGCAAATTTGAGAAACATTATCAATAGTTTTTCAAAAAAATTTTTTTCCGAATAAAAAAATCCCTTCCGAATCAAATCGGGAGGGATCTTTTTTCATTTGTGGGAAGTGGATCAATAATCGCTTTCTTCCCCTTCTTCGAGGAACATATTGCTCGGCTTATTCTCGCGGCGTCGTTTTGCGTATGGAAGAAGTTCATCGAGCGGCACAGTTTCAACATTTCCATTCATATCCGCCATGATAACTTCCGGAACGTTGAATTCTGCGAGAAATTGGAGAGCCTGTCCATCTGGAACGTATGGCTTTTCCATGTCGGCAATGATTGCAATTGCATCGAATTCGCGTTTTCCATCGGTGATAGCTTTGACCATCGCGACAACTTCGGCTTGAATCGACATACGTGCACCTGGAACTTCAACGCTGCAGCCGCCATAAATCGTTCCGTCGCTAGCCATGACACATGCACCGACCGGCACATCTCCATCGTCGACGCAGGCATTTCGCATGATATCCATTGCCATGCTCACCATCGAATCGAGTACTTCACTGTTCAAAATGATTCCTCCTCTGCGAAAAAATCTCGAAAACGTTTCTGAATATTTTCGCGATGAGTTGGAAATATCCTTGCATGGAAATTTTTTTGCGACGGAAAATTTTTTTCAAATTCCCATTAATCGTCTTGCAAGATTGAGAGTTTCCAAACCATCAGCTTTTCCGTAAGTTTTAATGTCAATTGCGTCAATTGGAGTTTCTGGACACTGCCGAGAAATTTCGTCTTTTTGAAAATGAATGTGAGGAGCTAGCAGAATGCAATCGGCAATGTGATTCCATCGTGACGCGTTAAGAGAGGCGTCAGTAAAAATTTCGAAATCGAATCCTTCGCAAACTGTAGCGGCTTGCAAATTTTTTTGAACGAGAACTGAAGTTGAAATTCCGCTGGAACATAGCAGGACAATTGTTTTCATTGAGTCAAGCGATATTTGCCCCCCCCCCCCGAGTTTTATTCAGATTGTTTTCAATTTGCATAGAAAATCCTCCTTTTAAAATTTAAACAACATCGATGCTGATAATTCCATTGATATCTTTCAGAGCATCGACAACTGTTATCGAATCTTTGCCGCTGTTATTGTAGATATCAAGCTCGATGAAAATTTTCCCGACAGATGAATCGCCGACATCATTTTCATCGGCTTTCACTTTGACATCTCTAACGCGCAATTTCATATCGCTCAACTTCGAACTGATTTTCATCAATTGACCTGGAAGATCCATCGTGTGAATCGTTAATAGAAGATTTTGTTCATGCATAAGCCAATTATCGATTCGCGACAGAGTTCCGAGCGTGCAGAATACCAATGCAGTTGTGAACAGCGCGCCGGAATAGTATCCTGCACCGATTGCCAATCCAACTCCCGAGACAACCCATAAACATGCAGCCGTCGTCAATCCTGTTACTGTCAATCCCTCTTTCATTATCGCGCCAGCACCGAGAAATCCTATTCCACTGACAACCTGCGCCGCCAATCGAGCTGGATCTGCATTCGTCCGCCCTTCGACCTGTTGATACAACGCTTCAGACAAAACCATTATCAAACACGAGCCGAGACAGACTAAAACATTTGTCCGAAGTCCGGCAGATTTGCGCCGCGACTGACGTTCATAGCCAATCACTCCGCCCAAAACGCATGCGAGCGTCAATCTCAAAAACAATTCCCATTCCGAAATCAATCAAACTTCCTCCCATCGATTAAATGGATTTTTACTCAGATTCGAATTGAAATACCGCGGATCATTTGAAACTTCATCGAGAATCCATGACGGCTTAGAAAAAGTTTCCGATTCAGACTGCAGCTCGATCTCTGCCAATATCAATCCAGAATTTTCCCGATCAAATTCGTCAACTTCCCATCGATGTCCCGCGAAGATTTCGACGTATCGAGTTTTCACAATCGGAATCGGTTTGCATAAGTCGAGGAGCGATTCAGCATCAGAAATCGGGATTTCATATTCAAATTCGGCTCGAGAAATTCCATGCGATTTTCCTTTGATCGTCAAAAATCCTCGATCATTTTTGATTCGAACTCGGATCGTCGCATCGATTTCAGTCGACAAATATCCCTGCGCGATTTTTTCGATCGATTCAATCTTCCGATCGCGAATCCATTTCTCGCGATCTACCAAAAATTTCCGTTCAATTTCCACAGACATTCGATCAACTCCAATCGTCGAGATTTTATCATGTTGAAGGAAAAATTTTTAATTGCGACGAATTTTCCGAAAAATTATTTTGAGGAGGTTTTTGCATGAAATTCTTTCTATCGATTCTAGTCGCGATTCTCATGATTCCAATTTCAATTTCCAATGCTCAAACGACAAAATTCACAGTTGATTCGCCCAATGGAAAGCTCGTCGGGATTCTTCAAACTCCGGATAACAAATCGAGCTATCCACTTGTGATTGTCTCGCATGGATTTTCATCTGTCAAAGAAGATCCAGTTGTCTCGAGCGTCGCAAATTCGCTGGTCGAAAAAGGAATCGCGGCAATTCGATTCGATTTCGACGGGCATGGTGAAAGCGATGGAGATTTCCAATTCATGACAGTTCCAAAGGAAATCGAGGATCTCAAAGCGATTTATGAATATGCTGCAACGCTCGAAAATGTTACATCGATCTCGCTCGTTGGACATTCTCAAGGCGGAGTTGTGACTTCGATGGTCGCTGGAGATCTTGGTAAAAAGAAAATCAGATCGATCGCACTTTTAGCTCCAGCGGCGATTCTTCGAGAGGATGCAATTCGCGGGATGGCGTTTGGTGAGACTTGCGATCCATTAGATCCGCCCGAATATGTTGAGATCGTTCGTCCGCATGGAAGTTTTAAAATCGGTCGAGATTATATTTTGACTTCGCAAACTCTGCCGATTTTCGAGACGGCTGAAAAATATCGCGGCGATGTTTGCATAATTCATGGCACGGGAGATCGAATCGTTCCGTATACAATGAGTCTGCATTATGAGCACATCTACAAAAATCCGGAATTGCATTTGATTCCGCGCGAGGATCACAATTTCACAAACGATCTCAGCGGCGCAGTTCAAATCGTCACAGATTATCTCGCGAAAAAATTGTTGAAGTGAGTGATTTATATGAGATTTTTACTATCGATTCTCTTTGCGATTCTCATGATTCCATTTTCAATTTCCAACGCGCAAATTTCGAATTTCTCAATTCCTGGATCAAATGGACAGCTCGTCGGAATTCTTCAAACTCCGGATAATTTATCAGAATTTCCGCTCGTGATAATTTCGCATGGATTCACATCGGAAAAGAATTTCGAGCTGCTCACAACATTATCTGACGAGCTTGAATCGCGCGGAATTGCAACGATTCGATTCGATTTCGATGGGCATGGCGAGAGTGGCGGAGATTTTCAAGCAATGACAGTTCCAAAGGAAATCGAGGATCTCAAAACGATTTACAAATATGCAACGTCGATTGAAGGAGTCACATCAATTTCGCTCGCTGGACACTCTCAAGGCGGAGTTGTGACTTCTATGGTCGCGGGAGATCTCGGTAAAAAGAAAATCAGATCGATCGCACTTTTAGCTCCAGCGGCGATTCTTCGAGAGGATGCAATTCGAGGAATGGCGTTCGGTGAGACTTGCGATCCATTAGATCCGCCCGAATATGTTGAGATCGTTCGTCCGCATGGAAGTTTTAAAATCGGTCGAGATTACATTTTGACTTCACAAACTCTGCCGATTTTCGAGACGGCTGAAAAATATCGCGGCGATGTTTGCATAATTCATGGCACGGGAGATCGAATCGTTCCGTATACAATGAGCATGCATTACAATCACGTTTTCAAAAATTCAGAGCTGCATTTGATTCCGCGCGAGGATCATTCATTCCGCGGCGATATGCAGGGTGCGGCAAAAATCGCGGCAGACTTTTTCGAGAAAAAACTTTCTAAAGTGAGGAATTGATATGAAATTTTTATTGATGTTGATTCTTTCGATTTTCATGATTCCATTTTCGATTTCATCGGCGCAATCGAGCAGTTTTTCGATTCCTGGACCAAATGGAAATCTTTCGGGAATTCTCAACACTCCGGACAATATATCAGAATTTCCGCTCGTGATTCTCTCGCATGGATTCACTTCATCGAAGGAAAGCGATGTCATTGTTGCAGTCGATAAAGCTTTGACGTCGCTGGGAATTGCAACGATTCGATTCGATTTCGATGGGCATGGTGAAAGCGATGGAGATTTCCAATTCATGACAGTTCCAAAGGAAATCGAGGATCTCAAAACGATTTACAAATATGCAACTTCAATTGAAGGAGTCACATCGATTTCATTGCTCGGACATTCTCAAGGTGGAGTTGTGACTTCAATGGTCGCTGGTGATCTCGGCAAAAAGAAAATCAAATCAGTTGTATTGATGGCTCCAGCGGCGATTCTTCGAGAGGATGCGATTCGTGGCAATACTCAAGGCGCGATATATGATCCGCTCGATCCTCCAGAATATGTTGAGCTTGAAAAACGCGGCAAGACTTTGAAACTCGGGCGGGATTATATTAAAACGGCGTTTGATCTTCCAATTTACGAGACGGCGGAAGGATATCGCGGCGATGTTTGCATAATCCATGGAACGGGAGATCGAGTTGTGCCTTATACCGTCGCACTTCATTATCAACATATTTATAGAAATCCGGAGCTGCATTTGATTCCGCGCGAGGATCATGGATTTTCGAATGATATCGACGGCGCAGCAAAAATCGCGGCAGAATTTTTATCGAGACATCTGAAGTAATTTGGTGAGCATTTCATCGATCGAAATTTTTTGCGGGAATCCATATGAATCCAAAACCGATCGATCATTTTCTTCATGCGCAGTTTGAAGTTCCGAGGGCATTTCATCGTATAATTTTGCGAGTGAGATCCCTCGGAATTTTTTTCGTGTATCGAGAATTTTTTGAGCAGTTGATTCGATTCGAGGATCAAATTTTGGAAATGGAAAATTGTTATAAACCAGCACCGCGGAATATCGATAGCTCGAGCCGAGATATCCCGCGGCAAGTCTCATCCATTCCATATGAACAATCGAGGACAGAATTCCAAAAATCCATAAATTTGCATTTGGAATCATTAGCACCGCATCGGAACAAATCACTTCGCTCGAGATAAAATCGATGGGCACATATTTTCGCTCGCCTGATGTTGTCGCCGGCACAATGATATAATTTCCGCCCGAGGGCTGTCGAATCTCGGCGAATAGATGCGGAATTTTTGCGGCGGATCGAGTCATTGATCTTTTGCTCGATAATCTGAATTCGCGGCAGGAATCGATTCGAGATTTGATCACTGGAATTTCTAAAATTTCTTGAGGAGCATCGACAAGCCATAAACAATATCGATCGCGATTTTTCAAAAACTCTTCCGCACCAATGAATCGACGAATATATTTGTGAGGAACATTTTCGAATTGAGATAGATCTTCCGGCTCGATTATCAAATTTCCACCGTCTCGAGGAAGATTTCCGAGAATCATTTTTGGAACATCAGATCGAGGTTCAGATCGAGATTCAATACAGATGCTCGGCAGATCTCTCAAATATCCATTTATGTTTTGAACTTCCACTCCATCGATAAATTTTTGAGCGCGATCAAACATTGCAAATCCAATAATCACGCAATGAACGCTCGCCGATAGATCCCATTTGAAAGATCGATTCGCAAAATTGATTTTGATTCCGAGCTCGAATAATTTCTTCCATAAAATTCCAACTGATTCGCCTTGACAAATTGAACTCGTCACGACGAATGCAGTCTCGAAATTTTTACCATGCATGAAATCTGAAGCGAGTTTGAACCAGCATGCAGCATAATCGAGCTTTCCCCAGCCTTCAAAAATTCTTCGAACATCCAATTTTTGATCTGGAGTTTGCAACGAGTATCCTAAAAATGGAGGATTTCCTACAATATAGATCCGATTTCCGCGAACGATTTTTTTCCAATCGAGTCGCAATGAATTCCCATGAATTATTCGCGGAAATCTTTTACTATGAGATTCGAGAAAAATCGAGACTCTCGCAACGCATGCTGAAAAATCATTCAGTTCAATTCCGATCAATTGATCCACTGAAATTTTATGACTTCGAAAAATCTCCAGTAAAAAATTTCCAGAGCCGCATGCAGGATCAAAAAATATCGCGTCAGATAGATTTTGCGAATCGAGGAGCGGATCGATTGTTCGATGAATCACTTCCGAACTTGTGAAATGAATTCCGCCCGAATGCCGAGTCTCCGGATTCAAAATCGATTCATAGATATCGCCAAAATTCATGGAATCGCCTCGCTTGACTTGCTAAAATATTCTGCAGGATCTTTCGAGCTCGCGACGAAAATTTTCTCGATCAATTTTGCAGAGGTGAAAACGTTGAATATTCTAGAAATAAAATCGCTGTCGGTGCAAGTCGAAGACAAAGAAATTCTGCACGATCTTTCACTGACAATCGAGCGCGGCAAAATCCATGTGATTCTCGGTTCAAACGGCGCAGGAAAATCGACGCTGATGAATGCAATAATGGGACATCCAAAATATAAAATCACTTCCGGAGAAATTTTGTATGAGGGCGAGGATCTCCTCAAACTTCCAACGTTCGAAAGAGCTCGCCGCGGAATTTTTTTATCGTTTCAAGCTCCAGAAGAAATTCCAGGCGTCACCGTTGAAAATATGATTCGAACGGCTAAACAGATGATCTCCGGCGAAAAAATCAAGATCGTTCCATTCCGCAAAAAACTTCGATCGATGATGGAAGAATTGAAAATCGAGCCGAGTTATGCAAGTCGATATTTGAATGTAGGATTTTCCGGCGGCGAGAAAAAACGAAGTGAAATTCTTCAATTGATGATGCTCGAGCCAAAACTCGCGCTGCTCGATGAAACTGATTCGGGGCTGGATGTTGACGCGGTGCAGATTGTTTCGAATGGAATCGCAAAATTTCATAACGATCAAAATTCATGCGTTATCATTACTCACAATTCAAAAATCCTCGAGCATTTGAAAATCGATCGAGTTCATGTTTTGCTCGATGGAAAAATTGTCAAGGAAGGCGATTCGAGCTTGATTGACGAGGTGAATTCGCATGGCTTCGAAAACTTACATTGAAGATATTCAGCGCACGCTTTACGATATTCGCGAAGAGGATCGGTCAATTTATAAAACTTCCGCGGGACTGTCTGAAGAAATCATTCGAGATATTTCCGCGCGAAAAAATGATCCGCAATGGATGCTCGATTTTCGATTGAAATCGCTCGAAATTTATAATTCGATGCCGCTGCCGACCTGGGGACCAGATATTTCCGCTCTGAATATGGATGAAATCACGACATACGTTCAGCCGGATGCACACATCGTCGGTTCATGGGAAGAAGTTCCGAGCGAGATCAAATCGACATTCGATCGGCTTGGAATTCCTGAAGCGGAGAAAAAATCGCTCGCTGGAGTCGGTGCGCAGTATGATTCGGAAGTCGTCTATCACAATGTGCAAAAAGATCTATTGACGCAGGGAGTCATATATACAGATTTCGAATCGGCAGTTCATGAGCATGAGGACATCGTTCGAGAATTTTTCATGACGCTCGTCCCTCCTAAAGATCATAAATTCGCCGCGCTGCATGGAGCTGTCTGGTCTGGAGGATCATTCGTCTATGTTCCGGAAGGAGTCGAATTGAAACTCCCATTGCAGTCATATTTCAGACTCAATGCGGCGGGAGCTGGACAATTCGAGCACACATTGATCATTTTGGAAAAAAATTCATCGCTGCATTTCATCGAGGGATGCTCTGCTCCAAAATACAGCGTGACAAATCTTCATGCGGGATGCGTCGAGTTATTCGTTCGAGAGGGAGCTCGATTAAGATATTCGACAATCGAAAACTGGTCGCGGAATATGATGAATCTCAATACAAAACGTGCGCTGGTCGAGAAAAATGGATTGGTTGAATGGATCTCCGGCTCATTTGGATCTCACGTTTCGATGCTCTATCCATGCTCGATTCTCCACGGCGAAGGGGCTCGATGTGAATTCACTGGAGTCACTTTTGCCGCGCGAGGACAGAATCTCGATACCGGCGCGAGCGTGATTCATGTTGCACCGCACACTTCCGCGAATATCAATACAAAGACGATTTCAAAATCGGGCGGCTCAGCGACTTATCGATCTGCCGTCAAAGTTACAAAGAATGCTCATCATTCGAAATGCTCGGTGAATTGCGATTCGCTGATGCTTGACGATGAATCCAGATCTGACACCGTTCCGACGATGGATATTGAAGCCGGCGAATCAGATATCGGGCATGAAGCTAAAATCGGGCGAATCAGTGACGATGCAATTTTCTATTTGACAAGCCGCGGAATCGATGAAAATGAAGCTCGAGCGATGATTGTTCGTGGATTTGTTGAGCCAATTGCGAAAGAATTGCCGCTTGAATATGCAGTTGAGATGAATCGATTGATCAATCTCGAATTGGAAGGAGCTCGATGAAAAATGAAAAGTGAAATTCCGATTCGAACTTGGAGATGGCTCGGCGTCAATGAAATCGATAATCTGCCTGAAGAGATTCGCGAAATTCATGTGAATTCGAATGAGACGATCTCGATTGTTGATACAAATCCTGGACGAATTCGAGTGACTGTCGAGGAGAATGCTCAATTCAATTACACTGGAATTTTGATCGATGATTTGGTAAAAGATTCCGCGACGGAATTGATTGTTGAACTGCTCGGCAAAAAATCGAGTGCTGATATTTCGGCGATATATTTTGGTTCGGAAAATCAGAAAATCGATATGAATTACATCGTTAAACACTTCGGGAAAAAGTCGAAATCGAAGATCGAGATTCGAGGCGCGTTGAAAGATTCGAGCAATAAAATTTTCCGCGGAACGATTGATTTTCAGCGAGGAGCAAAGGGATCTCATGGGCGTGAAAATGAGGAAGTCACAATTCTTTCCGATTCAGTGAGAAATCGATCTGTCCCGATTCTGTTGTCGCAGGAGGATGATGTTGACGGTCAGCATGCAGTTTCGAGCGGCAAAATCGATCCAGAAAAATTTTTCTATCTGCAGAGCCGCGGACTCGACGAAATTCAAGCGCAAAAATTGATTGTTCAAGCGGCATTCAATCCAATTTTGGATCGAATCGAGGATGAATCGCTGCGTCTCGAAATCTCAAATCGAATCGAGAGGAGGCTTGTCGATGAAAAATGATTTTCCAATTCTCTCGAATGGCAAAATTGCATATTTAGATAACAGCGCGACAACTCAAAAACCTCGAGCGGTTATCGATGCAGTTCAAAAATATTATGAAACTCAAAACGCAAATCCACTTCGCGGCGCGTATCGATGGAGTGTCGAGGCGACTCAGAAAATTGAAGATGCTCGGAAGAAAATCGCAAAATTCATCAATGCAAAATCAGCGAGCGAGATCATTTTTACAAAGAATGCAACTGAATCGCTGAATCTCGTCGCATATTCATTCGGAAGAGAAAATCTCAATCTTGGCGATGAAATTTTGATATCAATCGCGGAACATCACAGCAATCTCGTTCCATGGCAAATTTTGGCGAAATCAACTGGTGCGATCTTGAAATACATTCGACTCGATTCGCATGGAAATTTTCTCGAGCCGGATATCAATTCAAAAACAAAGATCGTTGCAGTCACTCAAATTTCAAACGTTTTAGGAATCAAAAACGATCTGTCAAAAATTATCGAGCGAGCGCATGAATTTGGAGCGGTTGTTGTTGTCGATGGAGCGCAGTCAGTTCCGCATCTCAAAACCGATGTTCAAAAACTCGATTGCGATTTTCTAGCATTCTCTGGACATAAAATGCTCGCGCCGATGGGAATCGGTGTACTATATGGAAGGAAAAAATTTTTGGAATCGATGCCTCCATTTTTAGCGGGCGGCGAAATGATTGAATATGTGGAAGAACAATCGACAACATTCGCGGATTTACCTCATAAATTCGAGGCAGGAACTCAGAACGTCGGCGGTGCGATTGGAATTTCAACGGCGATCGATTATCTCGAGACAATCGGTTTTGAAAAAATTGAATCGATCGAGCAGGATCTCCTCGATTATGCAATTCCAAAACTTAGAGATTTGAAATTCATCGATCTTTATGGCTGTGACGTCGAAAATAAAATTGGGATCATTGCGTTCAATGTGAAAGATGTTCATCCTCACGATGTCGCGACGATTCTTGATAAAAATGGAGTTGCAATTCGCGCGGGAGATCATTGTGCTCAGCCTCTGCATCGATTTTTAAATTTGAATTCGAGCTGCCGAGCGAGTTTCTATTTCTACAACACTCGCGAGGATATCGATAGATTGATTGACGCGCTGAAAAATGTTCGGAAGGTGATGCGGCTTGAGTGATTTGGATGATCTTTACACTGAATTAATCACGGAACATTCGCGATCAACGGAACATCGAAAACATCTCGAAAATCCAACATCGATTGAGCATGGGCACAATCCAAGCTGCGGCGACGATATAACTCTCGAAGTCAAAATCGAAAATGGAATCATTGCCGAGGCGTCATTCAATGGAGTTGGATGTGCGATTTCTCAAGCGTCAACTGACATGATGATCGATTTAATGGAAGGAAAATCGGTCGAGGAGGCTCGGCGGTTGATCGATCTTTTCATTCGAATGATCAAAAGTGAGTTGAATGACGACGATGATATCGAGGAGCTCGATGAAGCGGCGACTCTGGAAAATATCTCGAATCTTCCGGCGCGAGTGAAATGTGCAGTCTTGGCATGGAGAACTCTCGATCGTGCAATAATTGGATCTGCAGCAAACGATGAGAATCGCAGCCCAACAATGGGTCAAGCGTCACGCTTGTGAAAAATTTTCTAGCGAATCTCGTCATGAATCTAGTTTCAAAACCTGGGCGGCGATTGATTCGAATTGGAATTTTTATCGCGATTGCATGGATTCTATTTGCAAATTCATCGATGTCTGCAGGATCAACAGTTTTCAATCTGATAATTCTCTATCCTATCTATAAAATTCTTCTGAAGTAAAAAGTCCCCGATAGATCGAAAATGATCTGTCGGGGATCTTTTTTTATTCGGAAGTGAAAATAGCTCGCGTTTGACAAATCTTTCTATTAGATTCAAAATTGCGAGCGAATTTTTCAAGAAGGAGGAAATCTCACATGCCGAATGAGCATTCTCACGAGCATGAGAAATTTTTAGAGCCGCGAATCAGAATCGCAATTGCAATTATCCTTTTCATCATCGGAATCGCGACTTATGGAAAATTTTCAATCGCCGCGATGGGCATCTGTTATCTTTGGATTGGCTGGGATGTCCTCCTAGCCGCGTGGAAAAATGTTTTGCGAGGAATTCGTGAGAAAGATTTTTCCGCGATTTTCGACGAGCAGTTTTTAATGAGCATTGCATCGCTCGGCGCGATATATCTCCATGAATTTATGGAAGCGGCGGCAGTCATGCTGTTCTATCAAATCGGCGAATATTTTCAAGATCAAGCGGTGGATAAATCGCGCGATTCAATTCAGTCGCTGATGAAACTCCGTCCCGATTCAGTCACGACAATCAACGGCGAAAAAATCGAGAAAAAACCTCCGGATGAAGTATCGGTCGGCGAATTTTTCATCGTCAAGCCAGGTGAGAGAATTCCGCTCGATGGCGTGATTATCAACGGCTCAAGCTCGCTCGATACATCTGCGTTGACTGGTGAAAGTTATCCGCGGCGAGTTTCGATTGGCGATGAAGTTTTGAGCGGCTGTATCAATAAATCCGGCGCGTTGACAATTCGATCGACGAAAATTTCCAGCGAATCAACTGTTGAAAAAATCCTCGAGCTCGTTGAAAAATCTGGAGAACGAAAGGCTCAAACTGAAGCATTCATCACGAAATTTGCGCGAATCTATACTCCAGTTGTCACGATGCTGGCAGTTCTCCTCGCAATAATTCCGCCGATAATTTTCGATGCTCCCCATTCGATTTGGATTTATCGAGCGTTGACCTTTCTAGTAATTTCATGCCCATGCGCGCTGGTGATTTCAGTTCCATTGAGCTTTTTCGGCGGAATCGGCGGAGCTGGAAAATCAGGAATTCTTGTCAAAGGCGGAACAGATCTCGAAAAGCTTGCAAGTCTAAATTCGATTGTCTTTGATAAAACTGGAACTCTGACTCAAGGAAAATTTTCCGTAACATCGATTGAAACTTCCGGCGATCCTTCAGTAATTTTCGAGCGGAAGGATATTTTGAAATTCGCTGCGCTCGCTGAAATTTACAGCAATCATCCTATCGCGTTATCTATCAAGAAGACTTTTGAATCCTCGGGCGGAATTTTGAATCGCGATCTAGTTTCAGACGTCGAAGAAATCGCGGGGCATGGAATTCGCGCAATGATTCAAGGTAAAAAAGTTGTGTTCGGAAATGAAAAATTTCTCGAGGAAAATGGAATCGATCTTGCGAATCGTCCAATCAATTCTCGAAACGTCGGAATCTTTTTATCGATCGATGGAAAATTCGTCGGGACAATCAAAATCGAGGATGCATTGAGATCTGACGCGGAAAAAATGATCGCTGAATTAAAAGATCTCGGAATCGATCAAACCGTTATGTTATCGGGAGATCGAGAATCAGTTGCATCGGAAGTTTCCAATAAATTGAGACTCTCGGAATTTCATGCTGAACTTCTTCCCCAAGACAAAGTTGCGATTGTCGAAAAAATGATCGATGCTCGCGAGCCTGGAAAATTTTTAGCATTTGTCGGCGATGGAATGAATGACGCACCAAGTTTAGCTCGAGCTGATGTTGGAATTGCGATGGGATCGATTGGAACTGATGCCGCGATTGAAGCTGCCGATGTGGTTTTAATGACTGACGAGCTTTCGAAAATTCCATTGGCAGTTCGAATCGCTCGAAAGACCATGAACATCGCTCGGCAGAATATATTTTTCTCGCTGGGAGTTAAATTTGCAGTTTTGATTTTGGGAGCATTGGGAATCGCAAGTTTATGGGCGGCAGTTTTTGCAGATGTCGGCGTCGCAGTTCTAGCCGCTTTGAACGCAATGAGAACTCTGTCTGCTGCTTGAAAAATTCTGCAGATTTAGATTTATTCAACTCTATCTGTCGCTCGAAGAATTTTGTTGCAAATGAAAGGTAGTATGATACAATTCGCTTGAGCATTCCAGATTTCTTTCAGGAATGAAAAAATCGGCGACGGAAATTTTTCAACGCGATTACTCAAATCCTTATATGGAGGGAATTTTTGTATGTTTGGATTTTTTGGCGCTCGCGATATGGGAATCGATCTCGGGACAGCTAACACTCTCGTACATGTGAAGGGACGCGGAATCGTTCTGCGCGAGCCATCCGTCGTCGCAATCAAAAGTGACAGCGGCGACGTTCTCGCTGTTGGCGAAGAGGCAAAACGAATGATCGGCCGCACTCCCGGCAACATCATCGCAATTCGTCCAATGAAAGATGGAGTCATTGCAGATTTCGATGTGACTCAAGCAATGCTCAAATATTTCATTCGAAAAGCGATGAATTCCAAATCCTTCGTCCGTCCGAGAGTTGTTGTTGGAGTTCCTTCGGGAGTCACTGAAGTCGAAAAGCGTGCAGTTATCGATGCAGCACAGCAGGCTGGAGCTCGCGAGGCGTATTTAATCGAAGAGCCGATGGCAGCAGCGATTGGTGCAGGTCTTCCAGTCGAAGAGGCAACTGGCAACATGGTTGTAGATATCGGCGGCGGAACGACTGAAATTGCAGTCATTTCTCTCGGTGGAATTGTCACATCGCGATCAATTCGAATCGGCGGCGACGAAATGGATTCATCGATTGTTGCATATATCAAACGCGTCTACAATTTGATGATTGGCGAGCGGACTGCTGAAGAGATCAAGATGTCTATCGGTGCGGCGATTGTTTCATCAGATAACGATCGACCGATGGAAGTTCGCGGCAGAGATCTGGTGACTGGACTTCCAAAAACTATCACGATTCAAGCTCGAGAAATTCGAGAAGCTTTGGCAGATCCGATTTACAAGATCGTTGAGGCAGTCAAAGGAACTCTCGAAAAAACTCCTCCGGAATTAGCGGCAGATGTTATGGATCATGGAATCATGATGACTGGCGGCGGAGCACTTTTGACAAATCTCGACAAATTGATTTCGAATGAAACTGGCATGCCTGTTTTAGTCGCAGATGATGCATTGTCATGCGTCGGCGAGGGAACTGGAAGATCGCTCGAAAATCTCAATCTGTTGAAACGCGTCGTCATGACTACGAAAAAACTGCGTCAGTAATTAGAGATGAACAATTTTTCTCAACGCAAACCAAAATCGAACACCAGAATTTTTGTATTGCTATTCGTCATTGTGAGCGTTTCACTTTGCATTTTTCTATCGGCGCGGGGAAGATTTGAGCCTGTCGCAAGTTCTCAAGCGGTTTCATTGATTCTTTCGCCATTTCAAAAAGTCGTTTCATGGTGCGGAAGTCGATTCAGTGTTGTCAAAAATGTCTACGAGGAATTTTCAACTCTTCACGAGGAGAATGAAGCTCTCAAGGCGGAAGTTGAAAAATTGCGCGCGGAAAATTTGCAGGCTGTTGAATTTGCCGCGGAAAATGATCGACTTCGAGAATTGGTAGGATATAAACAGGCTGCAACTCAATTCGATTTAATTGTCGCGAGAGTTATCGGTTATGAATCGTCGTCATGGTCGCACATGATAACAATCGATCGAGGTACGCGCGATGGAATCGAAGATCAAATGGCAGTTGTGACTCCCATGGGATTAGTCGGACATGTCACTGAGGCAGGAATCAATTCATCGAAAGTTCAATTGATGATCGATCCGCGATCTTCCGTCGGTGCAATGATTCAGCGACCAACGAGTCGAGTTGTTGGAGTTGTCGAGGGCGATTCGAGCAATCCAACTAAACCGCGAATGGTGAATATCCCCAAAGATTCAGACATGAATGTTGGCGATCTCGTGATAACTTCAGGATTCGGCGGAATTTATCCGAAAGGAATTATCATTGGGACAATCGAGGAGATTCATCCGGATATCGGCGGGCTGTTGAAATTCGGTGCGATCAAAACTTCCGTGGATTTTCAACGGCTCGAGGATGTTGCGGTGATTGTTGAATCTCGCGAAGCTCCTCCAATTCCAATTCAGCCGACAGATAATCAAATCATCGCGCCAACTCAGCCGATACAGCCGATTCAGCCAGCGCAGTAAATCGATGGAGGCACGCAATGAAATCTCTGAATGAAGTTCATGTTTGGATTTTATTCACGCTAATTTTGTATATACTTCAATCCTCGCTATTTCCATTCATTTCACATCGCGGCGTCTCGGCAAATTTGTTATTATTATTGGTAGTTTCATTTTCATATCTCAAGGGACTTCGATTGGGAGTTTTCATGGGATTTTGCGCGGGATTATTGCAAGCCTTGGCGACTGGAACATTTTTCGGAATTGATATCGTGAGTTTCATGATAATCGCAATGATCTGCGGAAAACTTTCCGATGGAATTTTCAAAGATCAATTCTTTCTTCCAATCGCAACATCGATAATCGCCGGTTCGATTCATTACTTAATCTGGGCATTTTTCATTTGGATTCTCGGCTATCCATTTCCACTCGAAGAAAATTTGAAATATACATTGCCCGCGATTTGTGCATACCAATTCATTTTTTCATATCCAGTTCACAAGGCGACGTATTTGATTGATCAAAAATTCACGGGCAAAAAATATGTATCGAGACGAGCATCAGCAAGTTGATTGGCAGGTGAAATCAAAATCTCATGAATGAAGAAAATGAATATGATGGTCGAATCTCGTTTTTGATGTTCATGTCTGTCCTCATTGTGACGATTTTGATTCTGCGCGTTGGATATCTGCAGCTTTATGACGGTGAATATTATTCCGGTTTGGCAGATGGGAATCGGATTAGAATCATACCAACGATCGCACCGCGTGGAACTTTTTACGATCGAAACGGCGCAGTTCTAGTCACGAATCGTCCAGGATTTGCAGTCTCATTGCTGCAGCTCGATAAACCGGTTGATGAAAAAGTCGTCGCAAAACTTTCCGAACTGTTACAGATTTCAGTGGAAGATATTCATGAAAAAATCAAAAATCATACTGGAATCAGCCCTGTCACATTGAAAACAGATGTCACGCCTGATATTGTCACGATTCTCGAAGAGAAAAAAGATGAATATCCCGGCGTTGTGATTGACGTTCAGCCGTTTCGAAGTTACATTTTGAATCAGGAAGCCGCGCACACATTTGGTTATGTGAGTGAGATTTCCGATGCAGAGCTCGAGACGAAAAAGGATCAAGGTTATAAGCAGGGCGATATTGTTGGGAAATTCGGGCTCGAGCGAATTTATGATAAGGAGATTCGCGGTGTCAATGGCGGTGAGCAGGTTGAAGTCGATGTCATGGGCAAGCCGATTCAGATTCTCGGAAAGAAAGAGCCGATCCCTGGTGCGGATCTAGTTTTGACAATCGATCGAAATATTCAAGTTGCCGCGGAAAAAGCAGTCGATGAAATTTTGACGCAGGTTGGAGCTCATGCAGCAGCGGCAGTCGTTTTGAATCCACAGAATGGCGAGGTTTTAGCGATTGTCTCCAGACCTGCATTTGATCCGAATCTTTTTGCGGGCGGAATCTCGACGAAAAATTGGAATATGATCAATGACAATCCATATCATCCAATGGATAACAAAGCGATCACCGGCGAATATCCTCCAGGATCGACTTTCAAAATTGTGACTGGAGTTGCCGCGCTCGATGCTGAAAAAGTTACGCCTGAGGAACAGATTTTCGATTCTGGAGTTCATTGGCTTGTTCCGAAAAGCAATGCAAGCGGTGAAGCGTTGGGATGGATTAATTTCAGAGAAGCTTTGGCACATTCCGATAACGTCTATTTTTACGAGATGGGAATTCGACTCGGAATCGATCTTCTTGAACAATATGCCCGCCGATTTGGACTCGGTGAAACTTCCGGAATCGATTTGCCGTATGAAGCGGAAGGACTTGTGGCAAATCGCCGATACAAAGAGAAATATTATGGCGAAGAATGGTATGTTTCCGAGACAATGGATGCAGCGATTGGACAGGGATTCACACTCGTGACACCTCTTCAAGCGGCAATGGTTATGGGAGAAATCGCGGCGAATGGAAATCGATACAAACCTCATCTCGTCAAGCAAATCGTTACGCAGGATGGAAATGTAGTCAAAGATTTTCAGCCGGAATTATTGTCGAATCTCAACGTTCAGCCATGGATAATCGAGCTGGTTCAATCGAGTCTGCATGATGTTACAAAATATGGAACTGCAGCGAGCAATTTTCGAGGATTCACAGTTGATATCGCTGGAAAAACTGGAACTGCTGAAAATCCGCATGGCAGAGATCATGGCTGGTTTGTAGCATATGGACCATTTGATAATCCAACCGTCAGCGTCGCAGTAGTTGTCGAGCAGGGAGGATTCGGTGCAGTGTCAGCTGTTCCAATCGGCAGAAAAATTTTGGAAGCGGCATTTGGAATTCAACAGCAGCCTGAAACTCAGCCGCAGAATTGAGATGAGAAAATTTGTGCGGGAAGGATAAAGGAGAAGATATGAGCGGAGAAATTATCAGGATGAAGGGAACGCGCACTGGACTTGAATTGTCATTCGCGGAAGGCGTTTCATTTCCTCGAATCGAAACGGAAATCATTTCTCGACTCGAATCCATTGAGGGCAATTTTTTCACTCGCGGGACGGAAGTTTCAATTCGAAACGGCACTTTTCCAGGCGATCAAATGGCGCGTCTCAAAAAAATTTTCAATCAGCACGGACTTCGATTCAGCGTTGCGGAAAAAGTTGAAAAAAATATCGATCTCCCAATGGAAAAATCTCCCGACAAAGTTCCTGAAGAAGAAAAAATGATCGTTGTCAATCATACTCTTCGCGGCGGACAGGAGATTCGAGCGAAGGGGAGCGTCATGGTTTTTGGAAATGTGAATCCCGGCGCACAGATTATCGCGGGAGGAAACATCGATATTCGAGGAACTTGCCGCGGAATTGTTCATGCCGGTGCGTTTGGAGATGTCAATGCTTTCGTCGTTGCAGATCATCTGATTCCATTGCAAATTCGAATCGCCGATTTTTTCTCAAGATCTCCGGACGATCTCGATCCTGCGGAATTGAATGTCAAATCAAATTATCCAGAGCGGGCATCAGTCAAAGATGGTCAGATCGTCGTTGAACCGATTAAACGCTGAATCATAAAAAAATTTTTCCCAATATCGAGGAGTGAATTTTATGTGCGAAGTCATGGTTGTCACATCGGGCAAGGGGGGCGTCGGTAAAACTACGACAACCGCAAATATTGGAGTTGGGCTCGCGATGCGAGGTAAGCGCGTTGCAGTTATCGATACCGACACCGGCTTGCGGAATCTCGACTTACTCCTCGGCTTGGAAAATCGAATCATGTATGATCTTGTCGATGTCACATCTGGACGCGTTGCATATAAAAAAGCGTTAGTTCGTCATAAAAAATTCGAGACGCTTTATCTATTGCCGACGTCTCAAGTTCGCGATAAATCAGCAGTCAAACCGGAGCAATTGGTCGAGCTTGTCACTGAAATGCGCAATGAATTCGATTATATTTTGATTGATTGTCCGGCAGGATTGGAGCAGGGATTTCAAACGGCAATCGCTGCGGCTGATGTTGCATTAGTTGTAACGACGCCGGAGATTTCATCAGTTCGCGACGCTGATAAAATCATTGGCGAGCTTGGACGCGCTGATAAAGAAACAATCAAATTGATCGTGAATCGAATTCGTCCGATGATGGTTGAAAAAGGCGATATGCTCAACATGGATGATATCAATGAGATTTTGTCGCTCGAATGCATTGGACAGATTCCAGATGATGAGGCGGTTGTCACTGCAACGAATCGCGGCGAGCCAGTTATCACGATTGACAGTTCAATGGCAGGGCGGGCGTATCGAAATATTGTCGCGCGAATCTGTGGAGAAGCTGTTCCATTTATGACGTTCCCTCGCGAAGGATTTTTGGCGAGACTGCGTCGATTGTTTGGAATGTGACGAGGAGGCGAGTGAGATGTTCAAATCTTTGCTAAAAATGTTGGGAATTGGAGATGAGCAGCCTTCTGGAGTTGTTGCAAAGGATCGATTGAAGATGGTAATCATTCACGACAGAACTTCAGTATCGCCGGAAGTTATGAAGAGATTTCGCGCTGATTTGATCAAAGTGCTTTCGAATTATTTTGAGATTGACGAGCATGACATGAATCTGTCGCTCGAAAGTGAATCGAATTCATGCGCTTTGATTGCAAGCATCCCATTGAGAGGAATGCGTGGAAGAGTTGCAAAAACTTGAATCCGAACAAAGAAAGCTCCCCGACAGATCGCGTTGATCTATCGGGGAGCTTGTTTTTATTTGTGGATTTATTTTTTCTCAGAATTTTGAAGAGCTCGCTTAGCCCATTCGATTGTTGGATTTATCTCAAGCGCACGCTTAGCAATTTCAATTGGATCTCCTTTGAGTAAATATCCACCATAAACGAGCGCGTAATTGTCATAATCCTTCGGCGATGGCTTGAAATCTTTTCCCATTGTTTCTTCACGATATCGAACATCATGTTCGTTCATTATGCAATTGTATAGTAAATTCGAATCATTTGTGTATTCATCAGGAATTTGCCACATGATCTCAATTGCACGACGACAATTTGCAAGAACGGTAACTTCTGCAATCGGATGAAAATTATAATAGCTTTGTGCAAGCCAGCCGCCACTTTGATCTTCCCAGTAAACAAAATCCCATGGATTGTATCCAAGTTTTGTAACTTCTTGCAAATTTAACTTATCGAAATATTTTCGAGCTAATTTCAATAGAAAATCATCTTTAGAGATTGTAGGTCTGAATTTGATCAAAGCACCGCCAAGACTGTAATAAGCAAATTTTTCCCAAGAATAATCTGATACTGGATATGCAAGCATGCCGTATTTTCTTCCACGTCCTATTTCATGAAAACCAGATGCAACATTAATCCATTGTCCTGGAAAATTATTCAATAATCCCCAGCCAACAAATTCAGGACTTGTAGTTGATGGAAAGCGGTTGCGATGATTAATCTTTTTGAAGAATTGATAATATGGATTTTTATCATACTCACCAACATCTGGATCTTGTATTGATAGCCAATTTAAGCCATTTTCTTGAGCCATTTGTCTCGCGTTTTGAATATCTTCTCTAAAAGGATAAGTGAAATAGAAACAATCCTGATTCAAATCACGCGTCGAATAGAATGAAACTCCAGAATCGAGTCCACCAGTTATTGCGAAAAAAATTCTATTGCCGGCGATCGATTTTAAATTTTCGAATTGAGTATGAAATGCGTTGAAGAGCTCCTTTTTGACTTGAAAAAGTTGCCCCCCCCCCCCCGAGTTTCGACTCAAAATCTAAAACTTTCCGCTGTTTTCTCGGATAAAAGCGTTGAGTTGAAAAATCGTCGAATCGAAGAGAGAAATTCGGAATCAATCTAAAAATTCCCTCGTTATTGGTTGAGTCATCGACATAAGCACGTCGCATGAAATATTTTTTATCTCTCACGTACTTCTGCAATGCCGAATCTCCACGTTTCACAACACGATGCGCTAGATTTGGATTCGACGAGACAACTTTTTCTTCCGGCGCGTAAAAAACTCCACGAAGTGTCACTGCATCTGGAAATAGTTCGATCTTGTCATTTGAATCCAAAATCACAACGTAAGATCCGCCGAGGCAATCGAGAGTATCCAAAAATGCATCGCGTCCATCTTTCGCAAAAATTTCAGCGAGAGTTCGAGCTATATTTTCATTTTTCGAGGATCTTGTGGCGAAAACTGCAAGTCCGAGAATTGTCACATTAGTTCCATTGCAACTTCCAGATTCAACTCGACAGAGCGAATGTGTGTATAGATAAAATCCGCCGCCGAGATATCGTTGAAAAAAGTGCGGATTGATATCGACGTTTGGATCTTTGCAAATCAGATATCCACGCGCGAATAGAAGTTTTGTATTTTTCTCGTCAGTGAAATCTTCGTCAGAATATGAACACGATGGAAGTCTGCCGTTAAAAAATTGAGTATTTGTCTCAGCCATAAATCCTCCTCCTCAACTGAAAAACGAGAAGTCAATCGACTCCTCGCTTAAATCAAACATCACTCAATTAATGGATGCAACATCATGTTGCTGGTCGGAGCGACGGGACTTGAACCCACGACCTCTTCCACCCCAAGGAAGCGCGCTACCAAACTGCGCCACGCCCCGACACAACGAATTCTAACACTCGCACAAAAATTTTTCAATTCGATAAGAATTTTATTTTTTCTCAGGATTTGGATTTTGAAGAGCTTTTTTTGCCCAATCAATCGTTGGATTTATCTCAAGCGCACGTTTAGCAATTTCAATTGGATCGCCTTTGAGTAGATATCCACCATAAACGAGCGCATAATTGTCATAATCTTTCGGAGATGGTTTGAAATCCTTCCCCATATTTTTTTCGCGATACCGAAAATCATGTTCATTCATTATGCATTTATACAACAATGAAGATTGATTAATATATTCATCCGGAACTTGCCACATAATTTCGAGAGCTCTTCTACAATTTGCAAATGATATCGATTCAAAAACTGGATCAAAATCATCGCAATATCTTGATAAAAATCCACCATCATTTGTTTCGATGTAGCTGAAATCCCAAGGATTGTATCCCAAACGTGCGACTTCCGCATGATTCAATTTTGCGAAATAATTTTCTGCCATTTCAACAATAATCGGATCTTGACGCAATAATTTTTGATGATTGGCAAATCGCATTCGCAATATAAATTTTTCCAACGAGTATAACGAAGAACGAGCTTTTTCCCATTTTCGTCCGCGAGCTGCCTCGTGAACTACTGAATGAATATGAATCCATTGTCCTGGAAACATGTTCAACAACAGAAAACCAATTACTCCATGATACTTAGTCATTAATACATAATCGCTCATAACAGATTGTTTAAACACTTGATAATATGGATTTGACTTGATTGATGAACCTTCTAAGGATGTCCAATTCAATTTGTAATATTTAGCGATTTGACTCGCATTTTCAATATCTTCGTCACGAGTATGAGTGAAAAAAAAGCAATCGGAATTCAGTTTTCTTGTCGCATGAAATGAAACACCGGAATCATGCCCGCCTGTTAATCCAAAGACAATATTTTCTCCGAGTGATTTTAAATTTTCTAATTGAGTATGAAATACTTGGAAGAGTTCTTGTTTGACTTGAAAAAGTTGCCCCCCCCCCCCCGAGTTTCGACTCAAAATCTAAAATTTTCCGCTGTTTTCTCGGATAAAAGCGTTGAGTTGAAAAATCATCGAGTGAAAGTTTGAAATTCGGAATCAATCTAAAAATCCCATCAATGTCCGTCGAGTCATCTACGTAGTAAGTAAGTACCTCTTGATTGGTTTCTTTCAAATACTTGTAAAAGCTAGATTTTTCACCTTTAACAACAACATTCGCCAGATTTACATGGGACGCAATAACTTTTTTGTTTGGTGCATAGAAAATACTTCTAAGAGTCGCGGCATCAGGATAGATGTACATTTTTTCTTCGGATTGCAAAATTACAACGTAAGATCCGCCAAGACAGTCGAGAGTATCGAGAAATTTTTCTTCCCCATCATTCGCAAAAATTTCAGCGAGAGTTCGAGCGATATTTTCATTTTTTGAGGATCTTGTGGCGAAAACTGCAAGTCCGAGGATTATCACATTAGTTCCATTGCAATTTCCATATTCAACGCGGCAAAGTGAATGAGTATAGAGATAAAATCCGCCGCCGAGATATCTTGGCAAAAAATGTGGAGTGATTCCGACGTCTGAATTTTTACAAATCAAAAATCCACGCGCGAATAAAAGTTTGGTATTTTTCTCGTCAGTGAAATCCTCGTCAGAATATGAACATGATGGAAGTCTGCCGTTGAAAAATTGAGCATTTGATTCAGTCATAAATTTTCCTCCTACAAAATTTGAGAAATGTGTTATTGGCTTGAAGATTTTAACAATCGCATAAAAATTTTTCAATGCTATAATTCGAGCGAGGTGGATTTCAAATGCAAATCTATAATGCACCGATTTTCTCAATCGATCAAAAGGAAACTCGAAGATATGCAGGGCTGTCGCGAGCTGAAAATTTTTCCGATGAATTGATTGCCGAGGCTTGCGACGATGCAAAAATTTTAATAACTCCCCGCGGAGTTTGGGAAATCTATGATTATGACTGCGAAACTCAAATCGTTGACAATCGAATCAAACTCAACGGCAAATCGATTGGAAAACATCTTGCGACTTGTGAAAAATTGATCTGTTTATCCGCGACAGTTGGAATTGAAATCGAAACTGAAATCACTCGAAGATTTTCCGATGGCAATTATACATCGGCGATTCTCCTCGATGCCGCGGCAACTTCAGCGATTGAGCAAGCTGCTGATGCTGTTGAGAATTCGATAAAACAGAAATTCTCGAAAGATGGATTCAAAACTCGATGGAGATTTTCGCCTGGATATGGAGATTTTCCACTCGAAGATCAGCCGCAGATTTTCGAATTGTCATGTGCGTCGAAAATCGGAATTTGTTTAACCGAATCGATGATGCTCGAGCCGCGAAAATCAATCACTGCGCTTGTGGGTTTATATAGATCCAGTGAAAAAATAATGGGTCAAGCGTCACGCTTGTGCGAGATTTGTTCGAAAATCGATTGTTATGCGCGGAGGATTTGAAATTTGGAATGGATTTATCTAATCGTCGCGGGATTATTTGAAGTGACATGGGCAGTCGGTTTGAAACTCACTGAAGGATTTTCAAAAATTTTTCCCTCGATCGTAACAATCGCCGGAATGATTTTGTCATTTGTATTTCTATCGCTGGCACTGAAAAAATTGCCGCTGTCAATTGCATATGCGATTTGGACAGGAATTGGAACGATGGGAACAGTGATTTTCGGCGTATATTTTTTTCATGAATCGATTTCACTTCCGCATCTGATTTGTGTGGGATTAATATTGACTGGAATTATTGGACTTCGAATTTTATGAGGAGGAATTTGATTGATCGAAATATTTGACGGCGCGATGGGAACAATGCTGCAGGCTGGAGGATTGAAACCCGGCGCGTGTCCTGAATTGATGAATCTTGAACATCCTGACGTCGTGAAAAAAATCCATGAAGCATACATCGACGCGGGCTCTACAATCATAACGACAAACACATTCGGCGCGTCGCGATTGAAACTCGAGCATTATGGATTGTCGAATCGAGTCGCGGAATTAAATCGAGCGGCAGTTGAAATCGCAAAATCTGCATCGAAAAATCGAGTCAAAGTCGCTGGAGATATTGGTCCAACTGGAAAATTCATCGCACCGCTTGGAGATTTGGATTTCGATACTGCTTATCAAAATTTTTTTGAGCAGGCAAAAGCATTATCAGACGCCGGCGCAGATTTTTTGATAATCGAAACATGCATCGATCTTCAAGAAATGCGCGCGGCAGTTTTAGCATCGAAAGACGCTTGCAATCTCCCGATAATCTGTCAAATGAGTTATTCGGAAGACGGTCGAACTGTCACTGGAACTCCTCCGGAAGTTGCTGCTGTGACTCTCGAATCGCTCGGCGCATCGATTGTTGGAGTGAATTGCTCGCTAGGTCCAGAGCAGTTGATATCAGTCGTCGAAAAACTCGCCAAAAGTTGTCGAATTCCTGTGAGTGTCCAGCCGAATGCAGGAATGCCATTTTTAGATTCATCCGGCGCGACTCGATATCCAATGGATGCCGAGACGTTCGGATCATTCGCTCGAAAATTGGTAGCAGCTGGAGCGGCTTATCTCGGTGGATGCTGCGGAACGACTCCAGATCATATTCGCGCAGTCAAAAAAAATCTCGAAGGAGTCTCGGAAGCTCCTCGAAAATTCAATCGAAAATTAACTCTCACATCGAGAACTAAATCCGTAACAATCGATTCTGAATTGCCAACTCGATTAATCGGTGAGAGAATCAATCCAACCGGACGAAAAAAATTGGCGCAGGAAATTCGCGAGGGATCTTTTCTCAGCGTCAAAAAGGAAGCAGTCAATCAAGTCAAAGCCGGCGCAGATATTCTCGATGTCAATATGGGAGTGGGCGGAATCGATCAAGCCGCAGCGATGAAACGAGCGATCGTCGAAATTTCGCAGTTGACAGATGCACCGCTCGCAATTGATACAAGTGATCCAGCCGCGTTGGAAGAGGGATTGAAACATTATCCAGGGCGCGCGTTGATAAATTCAGTCTCGGCGGAAAAAGATCGAATCGAAAAATTTTTACCATTGGCAAAGCGATATGGCGCGGCGATTTTATGTCTGCCGTTGACTGATGAAGGAGTTCCAAAAACTGCTCGAGAGAGAGTTGACGTTGCAAAATCTATAATTAATGAAGCAAAAAAATCTGGATTAGATGACGGAGATTTTTTGCTCGATTCGTTAGTAATGACAGTTTCAGCCGATGCTCGAGCCTGCAACGAGGTTCTCGAAACTCTCGCGACGTATAAATCTGAATTGAATTTGCCAACAACGATGGGACTTTCCAATATTTCATTCGGACTTCCAAATCGTCCGCTGATCAATTCAACATTTTTCGCGATGGCGTTAGCATTTGGATTGAACGCGCCGATAATGAATCCATACGACGAGTCAATGCAAAACGTTTTAAGAGCATCATCCGCGCTCCTCGGCGAAGATCCCAATGGAATTTCATTCAGCAAAAATTTTTCGGGAGTCGTTTCGAAAGCTGCAACGGCAAAAGTTTCAGATTTGCCGCCGCTCGATGCAATCAAGCAGGCAGTTATCGATGGAGAAAAAGATGAAGTTGCAAATTTGATCGATCGAGCAGTTTCCGAGAATTTCGATGCGAATGAAATCACCGAAAAATCTCTGACTGCCGCGATGAATGAAATTGGAATCGATTTTGGTGCTGGAAAAATTTTTCTTCCGCAAGTTTTATTATCAGCCGAGACGATGCGAATCGCTTTCGACTCTCTCAAACAAAAATTTCCAGCGCAGGAAACTCGATCTCTCGGAACAGTTGTCATGGCGACAGTGAAAGGCGATGTTCATGATCTCGGCAAAAATATCACTGGAGCACTGCTTGCGAATTCTGGATTCAAATTGATCGATCTCGGCAAAGATGTTGATTCAAAAACGATTGTCGATGCCGCGATTCAATATGACGCTGATATCGTTGGACTTTGCGCGCTGATGACTACAACAATGGTTCAGATTGACAAAGTCATCGAGGAGTTGCATAATTCCGGCTCGCGAGCGAAAGTCATGGTCGGCGGTGCAGCATTGACTCAAGAATATGCAGACAAGGCGGGAGCTGATGCATATGCGAAAGATGGAGTTGCTGCTGTCGAAATCGCCAAAAGATTCGTTTCTAATCCAAATCTCAAATCCGATTTATGACAATCTAAAACTCGCGCGGTAATATTTGCACAGTTCAAACAAAGGAGGCTTCTTCATGAAGTTGAAAAAAATCACATCCGCAATTCTCGCGCTGACAATGAGCATCGGCGTTTTTGGAATCTCTGCTGAGGCAAAATCTTTCGATAACGATCGTCAAGATCGTCCGCAATTCGAGCGTCAATTCGATTCGCAAGATCTCTCAAGCTCGTCGAAAAAAGATAAGAAATCGAAGAAGGATAAGAAAGATCAAACGAAGGAATCGGCTCAAAAAGATGTTCGCGATGGACAGAATCCGCCTCCTGAGCCTCCAAAAGATCAGAAGGATCAAGCTCAGAATCGCGACGGTCAAAATCCTCCTCCAAAACCAACTGGGGATCAGCAGAATCCTCCTCCTCAAGACAATCGCAAGGATCAAAATCAACAGCCGCCTCGCGATGATAAAGGAGTCAATGTCGACGTTCATATCTCGTGAAATTCGTCTCGGCAAAATCTGTCGAGTGAATTTACATGCAACTCCTCTCACTCTTTCTTTGAAACACGACGGTCGAGAAATCGATCGTCTCTTTTTTTTTTTCGGAAATAAAAAAGATCCCCGACAGATCTCAATTGATCTACCGAGGATCTCTTTTTTATTCGGATGAATTCAATCACACGAGATCAAGTTGTTTTGTAATTGATCGAGCGATATTGAATAAGTCGCATCGATTATTGCTGCAGGAACATTTTTATGAGTAAGTTTCGGAAAATTTTTATCAACTGCAAATCGAAAAATTTTTGAAACTCGATACATCAATTCATCATAACGTTTGATAGGCAGATAATCAGCATGCGCCAATTGATTCTCAAAGATTTTTTTCGACTCAGAATTTCTATCGAGGAGAGTTCGAATCTCTTCAACTAGAGAATTCAGTGTTAAAAAATTCTCAACGTCACTTTCGACAGATTCCAATTTGAATACGACGAGCTCTCCAAAATCCTCGCGCGATAATTGCTCAAGTGAAGAAATCTGAATCTTTTTCGCTGAACTCATGACGGTTTTGATTTCGTACCAACGATCTGCATAAATAAAATCTTGATGTGCTTTCAATGGACCTTCCCAGCCATCGAGAATTTCATCGGGAGATTTTGAGCCATTGAGGATCAAATTGCGGAGAAATAACAGCTCGCCAATCAATCCTCGCTGTTGCTCCTCTGACAAACCTTCGGCGTTGTAATTATCGAACAAATTGCGCCAATATTCATAACGAAGATAAAATCGCTCGAGCGCATCTTTCTCGTTAATACCAGTTGAAGAAAATTTGATCAAATCAAAGCACATCTCGATGAAACTCGACTCGAATTTTGGATCTTTCAAATTTAGCATGAACTGCCAACATCCATCCGATTTGCGTTTAAAAAATCTAGGAGTTTCGATGATCCGAGACGATTGCAACTGAATCGATTGATGTTTGCTTGTTACGCTCAAACTTTTATTGAGATTATCATCGTATCCAATCATATATTCGATAGGAGAATCGATCGGAACTAAATTGTATCCATGCTCGAATTTCGAAACTTTTAGCCAAGATTTTTTGAGATTATCAACACTGTCAATTTTCATCTTCAGACTCCACCTGTTGTTCCATCGCCTCTTGATTCAGACGATCGCGAATTGCTTTATTGATGGTAACATTGACAGGTCTTGCATTTTCATTTTCTGGAAAACCGATTCCGAGCGCAAAGATCAATTTTGTTCGTTTCAATTCTGAAGTTTTGTCACGATTCAATGGCTCAATAACATACACGAACAGAATTGGATTTCGATCTTTTATTAAATATGCGCGATTCGATAGTCTGCGTTCCGGCTCTTCAGGATTTAACTCACGGAATTCAGATTTGATGTTTTCGATTTGCGATTCTGTTAGGCAGTCGCTAGTCAATTCAAATCCACCGATCGTTCTTTTTCTGCCGTAGAACACTACAGATCCATAGTCAACTTTAACAGTTCTCGCGAGTGGTTCAAATGGTACAGTTCCTTTCAATGAAATATTTTTTCCACCACCTGTTGGAATTACGACATCCCATTTTGCATTCGATAAATTCCGTAAAATATGTTCACTCATCTCTTTGGTCGAGAATGATGTAGATGTCTGATCCATTTCTCTCACAAGATTTGCGATGTCAGCACTCGATACTCCACTCCAAGCATTTGGATATCGGCTATTTGTCGCATGTGGATATTTGTTGCTGATCGATTGAATGAAATCACGAATTCTTTGTTCATTGTCTGCAAGTGCTTTCAATGGAATTTCATTTGTCTCAACAAATTGCCGACTGAAAGAAATTTGATATTTTGCAGCGTTTTGCATTTTATTCGGCGCAGTGATTGATAGAACGCTGGGACTCAACTTAATTCTGACTCCAAAATCTGCAGGAGTTCGTTGTTGACGTCTCATCATTCTTAAATCATCTTTCAAATCCTGCATCGTGTCGGTAATATATCCATACCATTCGGCTATTTTATCTGTTGTCCAAATTTTGCAGAGATCGGCGTAATTTGGGCGATATCCGAACCAGCGTCCCATCTGCATAAGTGTATCGTACGCTGTTACATTGCGATAAAAATATGAAACGCAAAGTCCCTCGAGAGTCAAGCCACGCGATAAAGAATTTCCACCAACAACAATGATCCTCAAGCCATGTGCGGAATGCGCATCGTAATGCAGATCGTTTTCAAGCGCATTTTGAATTCCAGCAGTTATGGGAGATACTGCTTTTGGAATACATTCATATAGAAGTTCATCCCAAGATATTTTTACTTTCTTATCGAGCTCGAATTTATCAAAAACTCTTTTCAAACGATCAACGGTATCGATTGTGTTGTCAGGAATTGGCTCTCTCAGTGCTTTTCGAACTTTCATGAGCCATTCATCCACACGATCTTTGATTTGTTCATGGATACTTGTGAATCGAGTGACATGAATCATCATCGTTCTATGTGTTCTTGTTTCGCCGCGAAAATCTCGAATTGCATTGACGAGCAAAAAATAGCTCATTGCATCATATAAACTCTCGGGAAGCTTTTTGATTCTTGAATCGGCTTTCAGTTTAAAAAATTTTTTCTCAGGATGATCAAATTGAGGGAAACATTCTTCGGTATCAGGATCAAATTTTTTCCCCTTTGGAAGAGTTTCAATCATGCTTTTGTATTTTCCATTCTCTCCAAAGATTTGCTCTGGACCGATATAGTTGTCTGGAAATGCTAGAGAATAAATAAAATCACGAGGGAAAAGATCATCGGCGAGCATTTGATCCTTAGTTTCATTTGGATCGATGAAAATGTTTGCGAATGGAGTTGCAGTGATTCCAACGTAAGATTTCTTCTCGAATTTTTGTAGAATCTGACGAATAAGAGAATTAATCGCGGTTGGATCTTCACCAGATTGAGCAGTGTTTATGGATGCATTGTCTGCCTCGTCATCGATCAACAATAGCGAGTGATTCGAGAGATTTCCTATATTGAGCCAGCTTAAAACACTTTGCAAAACGAAAGTATTTTTTTGATAACGAGTAAGACAGTTCCATTGATTCCACCGATAGGTATCGCATTTCCAATATTGGAAAAATCATTGTCAACCGTTGTCAATGGATAAATCTGTTTTTGCGGATCCGAACCATATTTCGCAACACCAATATTGTTTTTTTTGACATTATCGCGACCAGTGAATTCCCAATCGAGACGTCTTTGAGTTTGTTTGCGGAGCTCTTCAATGATTCCAGTCAAAATTATGATCAATTTATATCCAGAATCTGCCGCTTTACAACAGAGAGCTGTGTAATTTGCAGTTTTTCCAGATTGAACGTCGCCAATGACTAGACCTCGACGCGAAAATGGATCTTTTGATTTTGGATTTCCGAGCATATCGAGAATTTCATTCGATGCTGTGTTTAATGAAGAGATCAAACTTTCATTCCAAGATTTATCCGTTTCAAGATATTTTGAATAGCGTTGCCAGAAAAATCCTTCGACTTCATCACGATTTTGAAATACCCAAGGTTTGTGAGAATCATCTTTGAATTGAATAGAAGTCCCACTTCCAAGTTGCTTGACTGTAATCATTGCGCGGAGGATATCGATAATTTTTTCGAAATCGGAATCTGAAACAGTATGGGATTTTTCTTGGATTTTGACATTAATTCGCGAGCATCTTCAGCGGCATCGAGGAGATCTTTGTCTTCCGGCTCGTCAATGTCCCATAATTTTAGAGTCGCTCTCACTTGATAATCGAATTTACTGATAGTAGAACTTAGATCCATGTTTTCCTCCAAATAAAATCGCGAAAAAGATCGAGATCCTCTCGCAAATTGAGATGATCTCGATCTTTTTTTATCCGGAAACTTATACTGAAACCGTTCAATCAGTATAAATTTTTTCATTTCACAGGAACGCAGTGTTTATCATTGATATCTTTGACTTTCTGAACGCGGCGGCGATATTTTTCCGCAGTCAATGGATCAGTTTTCATCCAAACCTCGACAATTTCCATCGCGATAGCTGAGCCGATAATCTTTCCGCCCAGACACAAGATATTCGAATCGGTATGCTCGCGAGCCAATCGAGCGCAGAATGGATCTTGACAGACAACTGCATAATTCCCATTGATTTTGTTCGCGATGAGTGCCGAGCCGTATCCAACTCCATCGACAAAAATTCCGCGATCACATTCTCCCTTTGCAACTGCCAGCGATGCAGGATAGACAAAATCCGAGAGATCGCATCCCTCTTCGTCGTGAGTTCCAAAATCTTGAACTTCATGCCCTTGAGATTCCAGCCATGTTTTGATCTCGAGTTTCAATTTTGTTCCGGCATGATCATTTGCCATTGCGATTTTCACAAAAATTCCTCCTCGAAATATTTTTAGGAAGAAATTCGATTTATCAGAAAATTTTCCTGCCGAACAAAAAATCGAGAGCCGATCTTTTTCAATCAACTCTCGATTTTCCCATCGATCAAATTTTCTTCACGAATACAAGTTTCAGATTTTGAAAGTTCCAATCGTCACGCGCATATCTGTAGCGAGTTTTGCGAGCGATTGGGATGCTGCAGCAATTTCTTGATTTGAGGCGGATTGAGATTCCGTTGCATTGGAAATTGTCTTGGTATCATCAGCAGTTTTTCGACTAACAGTATCCATAGAATCAACCGCTTCGACGATGTGAGTTGTTCCATCTGAAACAGTATCGACTGATGCCATGATTCCTTCCATTTCCTTGCGAATGCCCTGAACCATATCCATAATCGAATTGAATTGTGCACCGACTTCAGAAATTGCATCAGTTCCAGCGCGAACATCTGCAGTTCCGCTTTCCATCGATCGAACTGCTTCCTCGGTATCATTTTGAATCGAGCCGATTCTATCGCGAATCTGTTCCGCTGATTCTCGAGACGCCGTTGCAAGTTTTCGAACTTCTTCCGCGACAACAGCAAATCCTCGACCATGTTCACCTGCTCGAGCAGCCTCAATCGCTGCGTTCAAAGCTAAAAGATTCGTCTGTTCAGAAATTCCAGTGATCGCTTCGACAATTTCACCGATCTGTTTGGAATTTTCACCGAGCTTTTTGACAACTCCAGCGGCAGAAATAACACTCGTCTCGATATTTTTCATCGAATCGATAGCCGCCTGCATGAGTTCAGATCCTCGATGTGCGGCGTCTGAAGTCTTGATTGACGCCTCGGAAACTGAAATCGATCGATCCGACATTTGCTCGATATCTTTGAAAACGACATCGACATTTTGTTTCGTTTGATCGATATCGCCGAGCTGTTTTTCCATGTTCGTTTCGACTTCCGCGACAGTCTCGGCAACATGAACTGATGCATCGGCGGATTGTTGAGCTGAAGCCGTCAATTGTTCAGATGCTGCGGCGACTTGTTCGGATGTAGTTACCATTTGAGTAATGACTTTGTGGAGATTATTTTTCATTCGATTGAAGGCGTCAGTCATTTGACCGATTTCATCGTCAGTATCGATTCGAAGATCCTGCAATTGCAAATTTCCTTCAGCTAATTGAGCCGCTTGATCTTTGAGTTCAGAAATCGGTGCGACAACTGAAACTGCAATTTTTCCGCAGAGTATCATCATTAAAATGAATGAGCCGACGAATAGTGCTAGATAAATCCAGCGCGTCTGATAAATTTCTGCATGGACGATATCATCTGGAACGCTCAAGCAGACATACCAATTTGCCGCAGGAATTTTGGAGAATGAAAAGACTTGCTCCTCACCATTGCGAATCAGAGTCAAAAAGCCGGATTCTTTACTTTGAATCGTACTGAATTGATCGCCGAGTCCATCGATATCGCGAATGTTGGACATCACTGCTGCCTGTCCATTTGTCGCAAGAATATTTCCATTGTTATCGACGATAAATCCAATTCCTTCGCCGTAGTATTTCAAATTTTGAACTTGATTCTTCAACTCGTCGAGTGTGATATCACTGCAAACTGCACCGAAGAATGAGCCGTTTGCTGTGAATGGTGCAACAGCGGAAACGATCGTTTTATTCGTGAATGAATCGACGTATGGATCGCTGAAAACTGTTGTACCAGCTGATTTTGCCATTTGATACCATGGACGCTGGCGAGGATCGATTTTTCCAGTCGCATCGCCATAATGATAGCCCATGAAAAATCCATCTTCCATACCGACAGTCATTTCGATAAGTTCTGGATCGTTCAACGTCAAAGATAGATTTTCGCGGCGTCTCAATTGATTAATATCGCCATTCATTGAACTCAATAAATTCGCCTGATGAGTTGCTGATGCTCCTTTTTCCTTGAGCCAGCCGTTGAGTAGATTTTTTTCTGATTCAACCATCATTGCGAGTTCTGCTTCAACATTTTTGCGAATGATTGAGCTGGATGAATTGTATCCAATGATTGCCATGATTGCGACGAGTAGCGCAGATAATCCAGCGAGGACATAGAATTTCTGGCGCAGACCCATGTTCATAAAAAGATCCCCTCTTTCAAAAAACTCGTGAAGAAAACATCGATGGATTAACCGAACAATTTCGATTCGAGAAAAATTCATTCGTCGCATTAGAAAAAAATCCTTCACTTTTTAAAACGAAATTGAATCCTCGCGCGAGATTCGAAACTGTGATAGGATTCAATAAATTTTTTCAAATTATTAAAATGAAGGAGGCAGTTTCAACATGGCGGACTCAAATGAGGCGCGAAGTTTGTTCCTCAAACTCAAAGAGGAGCGAGATCGTGCCAAGATTTTTCTCAAGAGTTTATCGGATGTTTTGAGCGGAAATGAATTTCTCAAATCTGAACAAACAGTCGATCTTGAGAAATCGCTGAGCTCGATAATTGAAATTCAAAATGAGCTCGGCAAAATTGATCGTCTCAAGGAAATTTTGGAATTGAACAATTTCAAAAAGCTCGAGGAGGAGATTTCAAAATGGGAGGATGAGCTTGGAAAATCCAGTTTGCGAGATGTGCTGCTGCGACTTCAGCATTTGGATGTTGCGGGGCAGGATAAGGAGAAGGAATTCTGTGAGCCGCTGAAAAAGCAGGTTGAAGTTCATTTGAATCGCGAATCGAAAATTCCATTGGCAAAATGGCTTCGTGATGGGCAGAAATTTATCCGGCTCGCAAAATTGATCGAGGATTCTCATTCTGGAAGTTATGACGATTTCAATCAAGTCACCAAAGATTTCGGCGATAAAATTTCCTTCCTTGTGATGCGCGGAATGATCCAAATTCCGAAAGATGTTCCTGCGCCTGAACCAATTCAAAAATCAAAACCAGAACCTGAAAAAACTCCCGAGGATTTTGCGAGAGAATTTTCCGAGATCGTTGGAAATGGAATGAAAAAATATGATCTCGACATTCATAAATATTTGCTCGATGAATCTGAAATCCATGTTGAAAAATGTGAGCAGAAAAAGGATTTCACAATCAGCAAGCTCAAGAGCCGACTGATCGAAATTTCAATCGCCGGGCGGGAGATCATCAAAAAACTTTTGGAGGATCTCTGTCTTCGAAATGTGACATCTGTCGAATTGTTTGTTGAGCGTCATAAAACGAATGGAACGCGTCCAGAAATCAAACAGCGTCGCGGAATTTCTGTCGAAAAAATCCTCGATGCGCTGTTCAAATTTGGTTATGTGAATCTTTGCACATGGCATGGAATCAAATTTTATTACGTGGATTCGAATGAGCGTCAACTTCTCGCGAAAGTTCATGGCAGTATCGATCTGCAGAAAACTGAAACGAGTGCACCGCTCGATCCAAGACTCGCACAATCTTTCAAATCTCCTGCGCCATCTGAATTTCAAAATTTCGAGGCACTTTCCAATCTGCGCCGATATCTATTGATCTTTGCGCTTTGGAAAACTGCAACTCCAGTGATTTCTGAGCATATTCGAATCAGTTCAGACTCACGCGGTGATTGGATTATCGCGAATTATCAGACGCCGAAAAATTGTCTGGTCTACTTTTTCAATCTCGAATTCACTCACGAGAAATGCTGGACTGAAATTTTCAGATTCAATTACGAGATGCAAAAAGATCTGATCAACGCGCATCATGGCAAGATCATTGGAGTTTTTCTTGTCACGACAAAATCTTTCGATGAAACCAAAAATTGGATTCCAATGTTTGAATATCTGATTTCGAGTCTCGTCAAACGTAAAACTGAAGCACCAATTCCGATTTCGATTTTGACGCTCGATGAAAATTTGAATGGAACGATTTTCGATTCAAAAGGAAATCAATCGAAGAATTGGGAGATTCTCGGAAAATCTGAAGTTCGAATCGAGATTCCAGTTGAAGTGACAATCGAGAAAGTCGAGGATCAATCTCAAGATCAAACTCAATCTGAAGATCAAAATTCCGGATCGATTTCTGAATCTGTCTCGAAAAGTTTCCAATATATTCCGAACGATGACGCTCCACCAATCGAAGATCCATTTCAACTTGCGACGATTGCATTGAGACATGGATTTCGAGCGCAGGCAGTAATCGCGTTGTCAATGCTTTCGGAAGATCAAAAATTCAATCTTGGATTCGATTTCGCGGGAGATTTTTCGAAAATCAACTTCGATTCGCAAATTGTTTCAATGATTCACAAGATGTTTCAGCGATATCTGCCGGATGATGCTAATTACGCGGAGAATGTTTTGCAAGTCGCAATCGCGAATTTCCCGCCCGCGAAATATTCATCGCGACCATTGGAAGACGTCGAGCCGGTCGATCTCAACGATTTTCAAATTCGCGCCTCGATTCTCAAAGCGGATGAAATGCTCGATAAACTTCAACAAAATACGCGCGATTCGAAACATGCAGATTTCATCCAGGCAATTGTCAGATTGATGAAATATCGATTTGCCGAGACAACACCGTCAATTTTCAATGCGAATCGATTTTTCGATGGATGTTTGCTCGGTGAGGAGTATCTCGAACTTTCGACGAAAGGAATTCCGACGATTTTCGATCCGCAGTCAATCTGCAAACAGCTCGATCGTCACATGCGCGGAATCAAGGCAACAGAATCTTTCGAGGACGCAGTGAAAAAATCTTACAATCACGCGCTGAAAAATTACGATCTTGGCACGATGAAACTCCTCGCATCCAAATATTCCGCGGAACTCAAGGACGAATTGATCGATTTTGATTCGAAAGTCGATGGAATTTCAAAACGAATCGGCAAGCAGTTTGAAATCGATCGAATTGAATTCATGGGACAAATCGAGCTTGAATATTCAGAAGGAAAAATTGCGACGGTTGAAGATCGAGATTCCGCTAGAGATTTTGTGAATCGAGCGTTCGTTCATTATTCCAAAACGCAGAATGAGGGACTCTTCCGTCGATTGATCGCTGAAAAATTTCCGCCGTCAAATCCAATCGCGGAGGATGAATCGATTCACAAAAATCAGACGCTCGATAACTTCCTTCATGAATATGGAAATCTGTTTCGAATTTGCACGCAAGATCCGAGCCGCGAAGTCGAAGTCAAAAATGCAATTTCGCGATTCGAATCGATTCAGCCGCCGGAAGATTTTTCGATTCAAGTGGAAGATCGCGCGTTGACACTCAATGAACGTCGTGAAATGGCGCGAGATTCAAAATCTGATCCCAAAATGCAAAATGTCTTGGTGATCGATCAAATCGCGGCAATGTATCTCAAAAATTTTTCCGATGATGAATTCGCGTCGAAGATGCTGCAAATCACTCTTCCATTTTCAAATTTCCAGCCCAAGAATTCAGCGACGTTCGAGGATCTTTTGAATGCAGGATTCGATCTCCCTCAAAAAATTTTAGAGATGATTCAAAATCGGACGTCTGAAATTGAATCTGTCTTGAGCGTTTTCTATCGGCAATGCATCGAGTCAATTGCCGAGGGATATCGACAGGGAATTTTTCGAACGGTTGATTCGCCGGCGTATAAACTCGATGAAAAATTTTTGAAAATCGCAATGGCAGATGGACGATTCAATGATTCAATCGATTCGGCGTTCAGAAAATCTCTCGCGAATGATGGAATTCTCGCGGTGTTTCAATCGGCAGTTTTGATCCTTTATCGATCGCAAAGAGATCAATTCACGCGAAATCAAATCTCGGAAATTTTCGAGGAATATGCGCTCGACACATCGACAATCGATCTGCAAATTCAAAAATTGATCGATCTCAAAATTCTCGAAATCGATGGAGAAAATTATTCGCTGAAAACGTCGCGGAGTTTAGCTGGCGCGGAATCTGAAATCGAGGATTCGCTGATGAAATTGACGCTCGAGGGCAGTGAGTGATGTGCGCGCAAATTTATGAATGGTGGCGAAATACTCCTGGCGCGAAAAATTTTTTGCAGGAAGTTGCCAAAACATCGCGAGCTGGAAAGTCAGCGATAATCGATTTGCCGCGCGAAGATCTCAATGGATTCGTTCGAATTCTGTCAGATTTCATGTCGCTGCAAAATCTGTCGCCGGCGATTAATGTTTTCGATTCAATGGAAATCGAGCCGCTCGATGTTTTCGATAAAATCGTCGATCAATTCACGACAGATTATCGGCAGGATTTTTCATCGCCGCCATTTCTCGATTTGTCAAAACAGAATGCTCTCGATGGCAGATTGATTTTCATCCCGATTTCAAATTCAGATCGATTTGCCAGCGTCGTGAATGATCTCAATTCAGTTTCGCGAAATTCATTCGGCTCAATCATATTCATCGCGAAACATATAAGACCGAATCTGCAGACTCAAAAAATTCTGATCAAAAAATTCATCTCGCCCGTCGATCTCCAATTTTTCACGATTCGACTGTTGCAAGATTCAGATTTGACGCCGATGCAGCAATGGTATACTGCACTTGTCGCAACAAAACTCGCCATGGAAATTTCGATAAGTGAGACACTTCTTCAAAAATTGTCGCGGGCGGAATTGTATTTCAATGGAAGGCGATTTGCGCATGAATCGATAGGAAATTCGTTTGATGAGACGGATTTCGATACAATGTTCGACAGAATCATTTGGGAAACTCAAATTCAGCTGATTTTGCCGATTGTTGAGCGTCAGCGTGAGGAGATCATTTTGCGGAATGAAGATTTTCTCCGGACACTTTTGCCGATTCGCGACGAGTTTGGAAATGAGATGTGGGCACCGCTCGACATGGAATTTCGAAATTTGAGATATCACGCGCAGGCAGGATTTTCGCCGGAGGATCGCGATTTGATTGAAATGATGTATGTTGTGCGAAATGAATTGTCGCATTTGAAAATTTTGCCGCTTGAAAAATTGGAGGCAGTTTTAAAATTGACGAGCTCGATGTAAGAGTGTAAAATTCGGATCGTTGAATTGCGCTCGTAGTCCAGTGGATAGGACGTAAGCCTCCGGAGCTTGAAGCGTGGGTTCGATTCCCGCCGAGCGCGAAACGTGACGTTTCATCCACTTTTGTGGCAACGATTCTCACCGATTGCGAACTTTTCTCGTAAATTTGCAGTTTGATTCATTTTTATGACAACTGAATCAATCGATTGTTGCAAATTTTGAATTCCGGAAATAAAAAAAGATCCATCGATCTAAGTTGATCGGTGGATCTCTTTTTTTGTTCGGATTATGAAATTATCAAGCGCGTTTATATGCTGTCACTGGTTGATAATGTTTCTTGAAAAATTCTTCCGCGACTTGTGGGAATAATGCATAGCTCAAAACATCTTCATCAGTTGGATTCAAGAATCCTTTATCGACGAGCTCCGCTTTGAATTGATCAAATGTTTCAGCCTTTGCATCTTCAATCGAGCAGTCCTCGATGATTTGATCTTCCGGAATATGCAAAATGCTTGTGAGGAAAGATCTTTCGATTGGAACTGGTGTGCGACCGAATTTTCCACGAGCGAGATCTTTGAACTCATTCGGAATCATTTTATAACGCTCGCCAGCAACAACATTCATCGTTGCCATTGTTCCAACAATTTGCGAACTCGGTGTGACAAGAGGAGGATATCCAACATCGGCTCGAACTTTCGGCATTTCATCGAGCAAATCTTGATATTTATCCTCTGCGCCCATCTCTTTCAACTGATTCGCGAGATTCGATAACATTCCGCCCGGAATTTGGAAATCGAGGACGTTTGGATTGATATCGAAATATCCCTTCAAACCAAATTCTTTGATCAATTCCTGTTTGACGTTCAAGAAATGTTTTGCGATTGGAGTCATTTTTTGACGATCGAGTCCAGTATCGCGATCTTGTCCCTCGAGCATTGCGACGATTGTCTCGGTGCATGGCTGCGATGTATCGGAAGAGAATGGTGACAGTGCGCAATCGACGATATCAACTCCAGCTTCAATCGCTTTGAGATAGGTTGCATGTCCAAATCCCGATGTGCAATGTGTGTGAAGTTCAACTGGAATATCGAGCCCAGCTTTCAATTTGCGGACGAGATCATCGGCAACATACGGCTCGAGCAATCCTGACATGTCTTTGATACAAACTGAATGACAGCCCATCTCCTGCAGCTGTTTTGCCAAATCAACAAACATTTCATTGGTATGCACTGGCGAGATTGTATAAACCAGACAGCCTTGAACTTCAGGTTTCTCGGGACATTCGAGTGCCGCTTTGATTGCAACTCTCAAATTTCGAACGTCATTGAGCGCGTCGAAAATTCGAAAGACTCCAATTCCATGCGCCGATGCTTTTTGAACGAATTTCTCGACAACATCGTTTGAATAATGATTGTAGCCGAGGAGATTTTGTCCGCGAAGCAGCATCTGAATCGGCGTTTTGAGATTTGCCTTGAGCTTGTCAAGTCTTTCCCATGGATCTTCGTCAAGGAATCGCAAACACGTGTCGAATGTTGCGCCGCCCCATGCCTCGAGAGCCTTGTATCCAATTGCATCGAGCGCACCGAGCATCGGCTCCATTTGACGATAACGCATTCGAGTTGCGCAAAGCGATTGATGACCGTCGCGAAGAACTGTTTCCATGATTTGCAGCGGTTTTCCCATTGTTTCACTCTCCTTCTGAAAAAAATCACACTTGATTTAGCAAATTATATTTCAATTCAGACTGCGTTTCCATGGATTTTTTCATTTCCGAATTAAATTTTGATACATCTCGAAAAGTCTCGAGACGATTTCAGATTCAGAAATATTTCGTGGAAATCCATATGCATCGATCACTGCTCGATCATTTTCTTCGTGAGCTTTTCTCAAATCGGGCGGCATGAGATTGGGATCATATAATTCAGCGAGACTTGAATTTTTATGATTAGATCTAGCATCTAAAATTTTTTGAGCTGTAACTTCGATCTTTGGATTGTGATTTGGAAATGGAAAATTGTTGTAGACTATATTCACTGAGTAGATATAGCTAGTTCCAAGATATCCGGCGATTGATTTCATCCAGATCACATGGATTCGCGATGATAAAACTCCAAATAGCTCGAGAGATCCATTCGGAATGATTCCTATTCGATCTGTCGCGATTGTTTTAGAATCCAAATATCCAATTGGCATATATTCTCGACGACTCGCTGCGATAAGTGGAATCACAAGAAATCGATCTGGATTCATCTGCTCGCGAAACAGCCATGGAGTCTTTGCGAGTTCCTGACGATCTTTCGCGCCTTTGAGTCGATCTGCTCTGCATTTTTCAACTCGATCATAAACATTTTTCATCGATTTGATCTCGGAAGGTTCAGCATCAACCAACCATAAACAATATCGCGGTTTTCCATGCAAAAATTCTTCCGCACCGATTAATCGCTTGATAAATTTTTTAGCGCGAGGATCTTTTTCAATAAATGCATCGAGATCTTTTTTCTCAATAATCAAATTTCCACCATCAGCTGGACGATTTCCTACCGTCATTTTTGGAACATCCATGACAGAATCTCTTCGACTCTCAATACAAACATTCGGCGCATCCATCAGATAGCCATTGATTCTTGAAACTTCAATTCCATTGAGCAATCTAATCTTCCGATCGAATCTCGAAAATCCAACAATCACACAAAAAACTTGAGCCATGAATTTTTTGTTTGGAGACTCATTTTCCCATTTGAACGTTGACCATGCAAAATTGATCTTTATTCCATCATCGAAAAGATCTTTCCATAGAAATCCAACATGCTCGCCTTGACAGATCGAATTCGTTGATACAAATCCAACTTCAGTTTTCGAATCTCTTATATATTCGGAAGCCTTTTTGAACCATGCACAGACATAATCCATTTTTCCAGCGGCTCGATATCCCTCGAAAATCTTTTTCATGTCTGATTTTTGATCCGGAGTTTGCATCGAATATCCAATATATGGAGGATTTCCCATGATGAAATCGGCGTTCGGAATCACAGATTTCCAATCGATCATCAATGAATTTCCCTCGATGATATTTGCATTTCTTTTTAATGGAAGGAAATGATCTCCTCCATTCATTTGATGTTCGGAAATCCAGAGTGCCAATTTTGCAACTTGAACCGCCCAATCATTGATCTCGATCCCATAAAAATTCTCGATCGAAACTTGAATCGATCCGCCGATTTTTTTGATGATTCGATCTTCCAATTTCCTCAAAGATATAAATGTTTCAGTCAAAAAATTTCCCGAGCCGCATGCAGGATCAAAAAATTTCAATCGAGCGATCTTTTCATGTAATTCATCGAGATTCTCATTGCGATCAAACTCTCGATTCAATTCGTCGAGGAACAATGGATCGATCACCTTGTGAATATTCTCCGGAGATGTGTAATGAATCCCGCCGCCTCGACGTGTATTTTCACTCATTATCGATTCAAAGATTGATCCAAAGATCGTTGGCGAAATCTTTGACCAAATATTTTTCTCGGAAGCATCAATCAATTTATCGATCATTTTTCGAAAATCAAAATTCCCATCGAGACGATCCAAAATTTCGAGAGATTCTCCTTCGAACAATTCACCATCAACATATGGAAATTTCAACAGTCGAGGATCGATCATTCGCGGAAGATCCTTTGTATTGAGTCTCCAAAACAGATTCGCCAGATCATTTTTTACATCTTCCAAAGATTTATCCCGAGACTCTTTCAAGTAATTCAGAAATGATTTTC
>JAFUTY010000034.1 GCA_017484005.1 Selenomonadaceae bacterium
GTAAAATCTTCTCGATTCGATTCAACAGATTTTTTCGCTCAGAAAATTTATATTTCACTCGCACCAGATTTTCACGCGGGATCATCTCAACTTCATGCGGAAATTGCTGCTGTAGATCTGAAATTGCATCGATTGAAATTGCGAGTCGATCTTCCAATGTAAAATCGATCGCGCCATTTGAATCTGAAATCGCGAGAATTTTTAATGGACGCGCCAGATTCTTGATTCGAACAATCTCGAGAAGATTTTTGACGAATTGAGTCGGCTCACCAAAACGATCTATCAACTCGTCAATCAAATCTTGCAATTCTGATTCCAAAATCGAGAAATTCAACTGGTGAGGATCTGTAAAATCTTCTCGATTCGATTCAACAGATTTTTTCGCTCAGAAAATTTATATTTCACTCGCACCAGATTTTCACGCGGAATCATTTCAACTTCATGCGGAAATTGTTGCTGTAGATCTGAAATTGCATCGATTGAAATTGCGAGTCGATCCTCCAATGTGAAATCGATCGCGCCATTTGAATCTGAAATCGCGAGAATTTTTATCGGACGCGCTAGATTCTTGATTCTAACGATCTCGAGGAGATTTTTGACGAATTGAGTCGGCTCGCCAAATCGATCTATCAATTCGTCAATCAGATCTTGCAATTCTGATTCCGTTTTGACAATTGACAACCGCTGATAAATCTCGAATTTATGAGCGTCATCATTAATGTAGCTTTCATCAATATACGCCTCGATATTGAGCGAAATCTGAGGATCTTTGGGCAATTCATCGATTTCGATTTTCTCTTTGCCAGTTTGAAGTTTCTCGATCGCCTCTTCAAGAAGTTTACAATATGTAGCATATCCAACGCTCGCGATGTGTCCATGCTGCTGCGCACCGAGAATATTTCCAGCTCCGCGAATCTCTAAATCTCGCATCGCAATTTTGAATCCTGCACCGAGCTGTGCAAAATCTTTCATCGTCTCGAGCCGGCGTTCAGCATTTTCAGTCAAAGATTTTTCCGCTTGATAAACTAAATATGCAAAAGCCATTCGATTCGATCTTCCAACTCGCCCGCGCATCTGATACAGTTGCGACAATCCAAATTGATCCGCGTTGTAAATTATGATCGTGTTTGCATTGGCGATATCGAGTCCATTTTCGACAATCGAAGTTGATAGCAGAATATCGAATTCACCGTTATAAAAATCGAGCATCACTTGTTCAAGGAGCGATTCATTCATTTGCCCATGCGCAGTTTGAATTTTCGCTTCTGGAACGAGTTCGAGAATTTTCTGCCGCATCAAATCTATCGTATCGATTCGAGTATATATGAAATAGACTTGTCCGCCGCGCTGCAACTCTCGACGAATCGCGTTGCGAATGATTTCATCATTGTTTTCGATGACGTAAGTTTGAACTGGAAATCGTTCGACCGGCGGAGTTTCAATGACTGACATATCTCGCGCACCGACTAAAGACATGTTCAACGTTCGCGGAATCGGTGTCGCGGAAAGTGTTAAAACATCGATTGTTGACTCGACCGATTTAAAAATCTCTTTCTGCTTGACTCCAAATCGATGCTCCTCGTCAAGAATCAGTAAACCGAGATCGTGAAAATGCACTCGATTCGTGTTCAAAACTCCATGCGTTCCAATCAAAATATCAACTTGCCCATTTTCAACGCGCTCGAGAATCTCTTTTTGCTCGCGAGGAGTTCTGAATCGCGAAATCATTTCGACGATCGGTAAAAAATTTTTGAATCGCTCGGTAAAAGTTTGAAAATGCTGCTGCGCTAAAACTGTTGTTGGAACTAGCACTGCGACCTGTTTTCCATCGAGCACAGCTTTATAGGCCGCCCGAATTGCAACTTCTGTCTTTCCAAATCCAACGTCACCGACAAGCAGTCGATCCATCGGCTTGGGCGATTCCATGTCTCGCTTGATTTCTGCTATCGCCTGCAATTGATCCGGAGTCTCCTCGAATGGAAATGCTTCTTCGAATTCGCGCTGAGATTCATTGTCTTTCGAAAATGCAAATCCAGTTTCAGACGATCTCACCGCGTAAATTTCCAAAAGTTTCTCGGCGATTTCTTCAACTGCCGCTTGAGTTTTTGATTTCTGTCGATTCCATTCCGAGCCGCCCATCTTTGACAATCGAGGAATTTTTCCATCGCCGCCGAGATATTTTTGTAGCGATGAAATCTGTTCCGGCGGCAGAAACAATTTATCAGTGCCCGCGAATTGAATCTTGAGATAATCTTTATGCAGACCAGAAACTTCGAGCGTCTCGACTCCTAAATATTTTCCGATTCCATGAGTCAAGTGAACTACATAATCTCCCGCGCGAATCTCCTCAAAACTCGAGATTTTCTCACCTTTGACACGTCTCGAAATCGTTCGATGTTTTGAATGTCCAAACAGATCTTTCTCCGTGACAACTGAAATTTTGGCGTTCGGAAATTCAAATCCTGTCACAAAATTCCCGATTTCGAATCGAATTTGATCCGTCGAAATTCCAGCTCGCTCGAGGATTTTTTGCGTGGAATCGATTCGATCCTGCGTCGGTAAAATCAAAAATACATTTCGATTTTGATTCCGCCAAAGTTCCAATTCATCCGCAAACAGATCGAGTTGATTTTGAAATGGAGTCATATCTGTCGCGGCGATGTGAATTTTTTCCGTGAGTTTGATTTCTGGAAGTTTTGTCGAAAGCTGCGATATAAAAATCTCCAGCCCATCAAATTCTCTCACCAATTCTTGAAACTCGATTCGCGACGATTTGAGTTCTCGAGATTCTCGATTCAGCGCGTTGATTGAATCTTGAAGTCGATTCGGCTCGTCAAATATCGCTATGGAATTTTTGCCGAGAAAATTTAGAAATGAAACTTCGCGAAAATCTTTTTGATCGAGCGGGAATATCGTTGTCGAATCTAAATTTTTGATCGATCGACGCGTTGCAAGATCGAATTGACGAATTGAATCGATTTCATCATCGAAAAACTCGATTCGAAGTGGAGTTGTCGAATTCACCGGAAATATATCGATAATTCCTCCACGTGGTGAAAATTCTCCAGCTCGTTCAACTTCCAACGATGATTCATAGCCGAGCGAAATTAATTGATTCAAAAATTTCTCTCGATCGACTTGCATTCTCGGAAAAATTTTTAAACTCAACTCATCGAATTTCTGTCTAGATATTCCTTTTTGAATTGCCGCGGAAATCTTGGCGAGGATTATCAAATTTTCTCCTCGAGATAATCGAGATAGAATTTCCATTCTTCGGGCGGAAATTTCCAAACTCCTCGATGTTGCATTGAATTCTGCTAAATCGATTTCTGGAAGTTCGACGATTTCTAAATTCGATTTGAACGATTCGAGATCCCTTTTCCAATCAGCAAGCGACTTTGAATCTTGAGTTACAATCGCGATTTGAGATTCTCGATGCGCTTTGGAAATCACCGATGTTTTTTGAGTTCCAGAAATTCCTGTCACCAAAATTTTTCCATGGCGAGGATTTTCAAATCGATCCAATAACGTTTGAATCGATAAATCATTTTCATAGAGATCAAAAAATTTCTGCATTCAATCACCTTTTCAACTCCTGAATAAAAAAAGATCCCTCAATCGATTTTACTCGATCGAGGGATTTTTTTCATCGTGATAAGAGTCTGCAAAATATTTTGATGAAATTTCGAATGAATTCATCGGAATAAAATTTTGGCTGAGATAGCACTTCGATCATAATCTTGTCAGCCGCATCGCTTGTCAAAAATTTGGGATCGACGTTTTGAATTGAAAATTTGAAAATTCCAGTGATTAATCTGAATGTCAAATCGATTTGCTCTGCCTCAGAAATTTTTGTCAAAGCATCCTCGCGTCGAAACAGCGATCGCATAAATTCAAACATCGATGGTAGATCGCGAAGGAATGTTTTGAAGTGCGATTCTACGCTCGAATTTGTGATTGAATTTGTACTCAAACTTCGATAGACATGCACCGGTATATCAGATTTCACAAATCGCTCAGTGAGGAGCATCAATTCAATGAGAAAAAATACATCGAGTGCCAATCGAACGTCAGGTATAAATATTTTCTTATCGCGTAGGAATTCGATTCGACAGAAATTTAGCCATTCCGGATAAAATGTGCCTCCTCCAATTCCATTGACACGTTGACGAAAATCGATCGGTTGCAATCCCAAAATTGGATTAAATTCGCTCGTGATTTTTGCACTCAATCCATCTTTAATTTTGAATTCTGGATCAAGTGCATTCAAATATTTCGTCGAATGCAAAACATCGGCTTGAGATTTTTCTGCAATATCAAATAGAGTTTGCAGAGCTGTCGGAATCAATGCATCATCCTGCGCGAGAATTTGCAGATATTTTCCCCGCGCAATTCGAATCGCATCGTTGATAACTTCCGCACAACCTAAATTAGGTTCATGCTTGAATAATCTGATTCGCGAATCGTCAAATCGATTTTTCACAAATTCAAAACTGTCATCGGTCGAGCAGTCATCGATTACTAGAAGTTCAAAATCTTTGAGTGTCTGATTCAACACCGATTCAATTGCATTTTCGATATATTTTTTGCCATTGAAAAGCGCAATGACAACTGAAACTCGAGGAGGTTTTTCTGGCATCTTGTGAGTTTCAATTAACTCTAAATCCATCTTATCAACCTCAATCAAAAAATTCTTTAAGTAAATTATATCATCTCGTCGCATTGATTAACATATCATCGGTTTCTTGTAGATCAACAAATTCAAAATAATTACGTTAATAAATTTGAATTGATAGTTTCATTATCGTCCCGATGAAACTAATTTTTGACAATGAATTTTCAGAATAAGAGATTATAACCCCCCCGAAAGTTTCGGTGTACAAAATAATAATGAAAACTGCAACGGGAAGTGAAAGATTTTGCAAGACAATTTTATTCAACAGATGAGGGACTATCTGAGCGATCCAAAGAATCGAATTTTTCTCCGTCAATGTCTTTTCAATTTGGAAGATTATCGCTTGAGAATTGAATCTGATGAAGAATTGACAGAACTTCGAACGAAATATGAAACGATTATCAATGAATCGGAGAATCAACATCGAAACGAGATTCAGCGGTTGAATCAAGATCGCAAGAATGAAATCGACCGATTGAATTGGGATTATGGCGAGATAATTCATCGATTGAAGATGGAGAATCAAGAAAATCTTCAACGTTCGAGAGAAGATTATCAGAGAGAAGATCATCAGAGAGAATTTCAACAATTGAACGAGAGATATCAAAGAGATTTGTCAAGCAAACAGTGGGAGCTTGATAATTACAAGGCGAAAGTTGCAGATCGATTGAGAGAATCTGATGAAAATAAGAAAGAATTGGAGCAATGGCGCGAGAGTTATGGATCGCTCGAGGATGCTTATGGAAAATTTTTTCGTCTATCGTCCAAGCATAAAGACTCTATCGCTGGAATATTTGGTGGTTGTGATAATCCGATAGATTTTTTCTGTGGTGCGTTGCAGAAAGGACATCTAGATCAACTTTGGGATTATATCGGTGATGGATTGAAATTAAACGATACAAACGATGAAGAAAACGATCGACTTGTTGCATTGTTTGATTTTGCATTCGATGCGGTAAATCGAAGTCAACGCGAGCCATTGTTTAATCGATTGAATCCTCAAATTGGATCGCGATTCGATTCTGAAACAATGGGACGTGACAATGAATCTCCTCAAAATGGAAATGTATCGCAATTGATTTTTGCTGGATATTCACATGCAGTGACTGGAGAAATCGTCAAGCGTTCTTTAGTTAGATTGGAGGGATTGAATTGATTCAAACGACGAAAACTGTATCAAAAATCAAAGTCTCGCCAGAAGAAATGAGTCTATACAAAAATCAACAGATCGGACTTGTCATTCAGATTGAAATCGATCAAGTGAACAAAAGTGTTGCTCTATTGTTGAAATGGCTGAAAAACATTGTCGTTGCTAGCGATGCTTCGTGGATATACATGGAAAACAGGAATGTCTATTACATTCCGCAAATCGTTGGAGTAATGCCAAATTTGAATTATTTTTCTACGTCATATCAAAATTGCGCTGAATCGACTGTCGTCATTGACAGTGAATTAATGAAATTCTTCGGCTTCGATGGAGTTTTGCCAACATTACAAGAAGCTCAAGAATGTTTTGCGACGAATAGAAATTTCATCAGCGGCAACAAAATCGTCGTCAGCAATACAGCATGCGATGGTATGACTTATAAATTTGACGGCGGCTATGGATGTTTCAATGTTTATCGCGGTAGAATTTCGCAAATATATGGACAGGGATCGAGTTCAGATCATGGCTGGAATATCCCGATTTTTCGTTTCAACGGTGAGAATAGCAAACCTGTCTCAAATTCTCAAACCTTGATGTATTGGCTGAAATATGATCTGATGCCTTCAGACGCCTATAAACTCAACACTGAAAACGTTATTGAAGCTTATAATTTTTTGAGATCGCGTCTCGATTATCTGACTATCGCTGATGGAAAAATTTCTCTAGACTGCCAAAAATTGAGCGATGAAATTGAATCGGGCATATCGATCGATTGGATTCCAAAAGAGATTGAAAATGTTTCATCGAATTCAACGTTTGTAATTGGTGAAGATTTTCGCAAAAAATTCAAAGATAAACTTTTGCATTGCGATGAGCGTGCGATAGCTCTAGATCCTTACGATGAAAAGATATTGAGCGATCCAAATCGAGGTCATTGGGATCTTTGGGATCAATCTGATAAATCTGACGAAATTTCTTTATTGATCGATTTAGGAGAAAGTTTGACGGCTCGAAATCCTGCGGCAGATGTGTCAGATGGAATTGTCGCTATAGATTTTGGAACAAAGAGCACCGTTGTAGTCTATGAAACTGACGAATTGCAAGTTCTGCCGTTGCAAATTGGCAGTGGAACATATAGCAAGGGATTGCAAGCTAAAAATTATGAAAATCCGACGGTCTTGCAATTCATAAATTTGGATTCATTTTTGAAGGATTATTCGGCAAAAACTGGTCGTCCCGATACAAGTTGGAATGATCTGACAGTTTCTCACAATGCATTTCAAAATTTGAAAGATGCGACAAGTGAGCAACACAATACATTTTTCGAGGGATTAAAGCAATGGTGCGGCTCGAGTAATCAACGATTGAAATTGCAAGATTCTCAAGGAAAAATTTGGGAATTGCCACCATTCATGGATCTCGGCGAAAATGACATGAATCCTTTAGAAATCTATGCATATTATCTCGGTCGATATATCAATCACATGATTCGCGGAAAAATCTTTCTACATTATGTCATGTCTTTTCCAGTCACGTATGAACATCGAATCAGAGAGCGCATGTGGCATAGCATTCGAAAAGGTCTGCATAAATCTTTACCAACATCGCTTTTATCAGACGAAAAAATGATGAAACGATTCATGATTCGCGAAGTTGCATCTGAGCCAGCAGCGTATGCTATCACAGCTTTGCAGGAATATAATTTCGAGCCGGAAGATGATGATCAAGTCTATTATGCAGTTTTCGATTTTGGCGGTGGAACGACAGATTTCGACTTTGGAATGTTCAAAGAATCTGAAGATGATCGCTATGATTATACATTGATACATTTCGGTGAAAATGGCGATCGAACTTTGGGCGGAGAGAATCTACTCAGATTGTTAGCATTTGAAGTTTTCCGCGCCAATAAAGATTATCTACTTCATCCAGATGGCGACAATGCTCAAGTTACAGGATCTCATATTCCATTTGCAATTGCGCCAGATGCTCAACTTTTCGCGGGACATGAAAGTCTGTTGAAAAATTCTCGCGAGGCTCAACAGAACATGCGAAATTTAATGGAAAAATTGCGTCCAGTTTGGGAATTTCCGGAATCTGAAGATGCGAAAAATATAATATCGAGTGGACAAATTCAATTGACACTGTATCGTGAGAATGGAGATAAAAAGACAGATGCAAATCTCAAATTGAAAATTGGAGACAACATCGTTGATTTGCAAGCGATATTTAGAAATCGAATCGAAAAGGGAATTCGTCGATTCTTTACATCTTTAGCGGAAGCATTTGATAAAAGTGCAGGCAAAGATAATCGAATTGCCGCATTGTCGAATGTCAAGGAGATATCAATATTTCTAGCAGGCAATTCATCTCGATCCCCGATTGTTTCGCATCTATTCAAGGAGTATACAGCTTCCGAAGATTCAATCGTAGAAATATCAGGACAAGAAGAAGATCTAGAAGAAGATTCGGAAGTTATTGCAGTGTTTGCAGGCATTGAAATTGATAGTTCTGTCCCTGATAAAAAAATTCAAAAACAATGTGCAGCTCGTTCATTATTGAAATTTGGCGACGATCAATCCATGCCGAATTTTGTTATCTATCCACCACCTGGAACGAAAGATGCCGATGCGATTCGAAAGATTCGATTGGGAGATATTGAGGATTCGCGCGAGATCATGATGCGTCCAACTGGAAAAACTGGTGTCGCTTATGGATTATTGAAATGTCGCGATGGTGGAGAAATCAAAGTCGAGACAATAACTCCAGATGGCGAGCGAGTTCCTTTCCAATATTATATCGGTCGTCGCAAGAAGGGAAAATTCAAACTGCTTATCGATCGAAATGCAAAGCTCAAGACTTGGTATAAATTCATCGATGCGGGCGGTTCGTTTGATATTCTTTACACAGATCGTCCAGAAGCCGCGACAGGAAATGCCCCAATGACAATCGCAAAGCAAAAACATATTTTCATTGAGCATCCCGATGCAAATTCATTCGTTTATATTCGACCGATAGAATCTCGCGCAATTGAATATATGATTGCGCATGATGAAAATGAATTGATAGCGAATGGAGATCAAAAAATCGAGCCAATTCGAATCGAGCTGGATTGATTATGGGCAAGGAATATTTGTCTGAATCTGCAGTATTTACATGTCCATTGGGAATGAGATTCAAAGCGATTGAAACTGCGAATTTCAAAGCAAAATTCAAGGGACAAAAATTGCTCACAAAGATGGCAAAATTGATTCCGAATCAATCGCCAATTCCATGTTCATTTTTGCCACCAACTCCAGCAGGTGCGCCAATTCCATGCCCATGCATAGCTAATCCGATTTTTGATACCGTCATACATCGAGCGAGTGCGAATCTGTTGACTGTAAACGCGAAATCTACTTGTGCAGCAGGACAATTCATAAAACCGCAACAATCTGGAACAAACAATCATGTCGTTACAGGATCGGCGATTTCCGCTCAAGTTGCATCGATAAATTTTCCAAAAAATGATACTCCAAAACAATCTGTCAAAACTGAATCGATTCAAAATCAATCAATTCAGACTCAATCGGATCAAAAATTCCAATCAAATCAATCAATTACAAGCGATGAATTGTCAACATCGAAAGATATCAATTCTATCAATTTCGAAAAAAATATAGCATCCCCCGCCAAATCTGAAACTTTATCCAAATCGGACAAGTCTCTAGAAATTCGCGCTGGAATGCTATGTTCTTGCAGTAAAAACAGATCTGAATGTGAAAATTGCGCTTATCGATTAGACAATGAATCTGCGACGGTCAACAATAATTCAAATATCTTGAGACAAAACTACAACTCGACAAAACCGCATGCAGATCCTTACGATCAATATTTCGATGATGAAGTTGAAATTCTTGGAAATAGCAAGCCGAATAGATGGCGTTATGCGGCTCATCATTTGATCCCTGGAAATCAAGTTTTCAAGCAGAATATTGAATTGGTCAGATTGGCGCAATTCTGTGGCTATGATATCAATTCTGCTACCAATTGCATAATGCTAGTAGGATATCCAGAGGATTATCCAGATATCGAAAAAATGAAAAGTGTCAAAGCATATGATGTAATGAGTGAAGGGCGAATTCAATGGCATGTCGGTGGACACAGTTACACGTTTACAGATGAAGAAAAATCAATGATTTGCAAGCAGATAGAGATTCGCAATAAAATCAAATTGACTCCTGCAGATATCAAAAATTATGCTGAATTGGTGCGCGAAGAAATTGAAAAGTTGGTTAGACGTTTAACATCGAAAAAGGATCGTCAAATAGTCTGTTATGCAGATCAACGAGTCAAGAAACAATTTTGTGACAAATTGGATAGAATTTCTCGAAAGATTAAATCGAAATTATCGGCGTTTACTGACGTTGGAAAACCGCATCATAGCTTTCCATTCTACGTTTCGAAGGAAGCGTATCGATACACATATGCTCTTCCACGCACCGGCAAAGTGATAACTGTCTTGCGAGATAAATCGAATCTCACTCTGACGAAATATCGATTGGAGCATTTCACCGATGCAATTGCGGAAAAAGATAAAAATCTATCGATAAAATTGAAGTCTGAAAAAGTTTTCGATCTGTCTATCGATGGCTGGCAGAATGATTGTATTGTCTTTTGCGATAACGTGATATTTTTCGTTTATTTGAATGATACTCCGCGCAATATCTTGCCATTCGAAGTTGATATTGAACATCAATTTCCGATTGATCCTCAAAATACAGGCATGAATAGTCAACAATTTTTGGAGGATCATGATACAGAAATTCTCGTTTGGTTGAGAGACAATCCAAATTATGGATATGTCAGTCCGATAATGATGGTCAAAAAGCGATTTTCAGAATTCAATTCAGATTAGACGGTGAGTTTATTGTCAAATTTTTACAGAATGACAGCTAACACCAATCTCGAAGATATGGTAAGAGCTGGCGAAGAAATCTTGACACTGTCATTTGCATGTCAAACTTCATCTTTCCAATTTCTGAATCATGAACGAGTGACAGTACAAATCGCTGAGGGAAGTGGATTAGAGTTTCCAGATTTTCTTTACAATGATGGAATTCCATTGATTTCTCCAAAATTCAAGAAAATATTGGATTCTCAAGGAGTGGACAATCTATTTTACAAACCAATTTATCTTGACGATGCAACGTTGGGATTGCATGAACCATATATCTTGGCCTTACCACCGCGGATTAGAGCTGTCAGACAGGAATATATGCATTTGCTCGATGAAGAGGGCGATGAAAATGAGGGAAAGGAGCTTTTGAAGGACGAATATGGGATTGCGCGTTACAAGATAAATTCGTCGGCAGTTGGCAATTATCGTATTTTCAAATTGGCAGATGTAGAGGATACCGATATCGTCGTGACTCGAAGTCTCATGACAGCTATATCTCAAGCCGCGTTGAGTAATATATTTTTTTCAGAATTGGAGGAGGATTGATGTATGGCTGAACGTACATATCGATCGATTTTGTTCGAAGAATTCGATTCCAACAAACCAAGTCTTTATAGCATTTTGTCTATAGCGTCGAATCCTGCAAGCGAAACAGTCTATAAAGATGTCAAAGAAAAGTTGTCTGTTCACAGTTTCAAGAAATTTTTGGAGAAATTTGCTCCAACTGTATACGAAAAACATGAATTGGCAGCCGGTGGAAAAGGAATTGTCGTGACTTATTCAACGGAAAATTCTCCAGGCGCAATTCCATTGAATATCGTTGACAACGGCTATTACAAAATGCTCTTGAATCTGTATCGTTCCAAGGAAAACAGCGGACAATCCAATTTGGAATTCAATTACGATGAATTGTTTGAACAATTGAAACCGACTCAAGAAGTTGAATCTGCCAAGAATTTACGCGCACAACTTCAAGCGGCTCAAGACAAATATTATGAATGTCTTGATAAAGGTGAGAGCACTGACGAGGCATATGGAACTTTCAAAAAATGCATGAAACGGGTGCGATCTCAATATGGGAAGTCAGCTATAAATCTTTTACCGCTTGCAATGGCTGATTTGGACAAGAAAATCGAGGCGGCAGATCTACTTCTTGGCAAAAATATTGGTCAAGATGAAAACGAGGTTAAACAATTAGCAAGTGGATATACTGCTTATTTTGAAGAAGATGGCACGTTGGGAGTGAGGGAAATTTAAACTCCCAAGAATGAAAAAAATGAATCTCAATCAACTGGATCTGAACGAAAATTGTTGTCTGCTATTATAGAACAAGATTATAACAGACAAGTTGATAGTCAAAGTGACTTCGTTCGTGATTTGGTAGTATCTACATATGCTCCTGTAACAACTTCTGAGAATTTAAGCGGAACTGTAGCGATGTCATTGGCGGAAGTTCGTCAACAGCGCGAATTCAATCTCGAGAAAAAACATGCTTATGAGCAAACATATCAAGGCGCGAAAGAATCATTCATTCAAGCAATGACTGAAACTGTTCAAAAATTGTTGGGAGTTCAAGCGTTGTTTGATCATGCAACGACAGATGGAAAACTGGTTGACGAAATCATTATTGCCAATTGTTCCGCTGGACTTCTAGTGAAAGAATGCAAAGAAGTTTTTCATGACTTCATCAAAAAAGTCGGTCGCGACACATTGGATAATAAAATTTGGTTTGGAATAGTTCCTGGTGTATCGGAAGGAATAGATGACGAGATAACTGACGACGACGATGATGATGATTTATTTGGCGATGGTTCAGTCAAGAAATCTTCCAAAGTTAAATCGAAATCCTCTCGAGCTGTCACTATGAATGAACTTCGTCAATTTTTACCGATTATGGATGAAGCTCGTGTAGTGACAGTCTTTAATTTCAAGCCGAATGAGGACAATGGATTTTTGATGTCTCCAAAATATGTTGAGAGCAAGCGCGATGATTTGCAGAATATCAGTAACAAACATGCTGTATATGCTTATCCAAATTTCACGTTGACTCGTCCGAGAAATATCGAGCTATTCAATGGCGCGGAGAGACTTGCAATTCCAGGTGTATATATTGACGCTGCATATGTCGCTGGAGGATTGTTGATTGGAAGTCAGCAACATTCATATTTGGAGAGTCATAAGCTCAATGTTCATCGCGAATTGCCCTGCGTCAGAATCGATTTTGAAAATCCCGATGTGCGTTCGAAACTTGTCACCAAATTCAACAGGGAAAACTATTTTGGAGTCAGTGATGATTTGCGGGCGGCAATTAATCAAGATCGCATGGGATTTGTTTTCTCTGGAGACAAGATGGGCAATATTTAAAACACATATGTATATATTGCCAATACTCTTTATAAAAATCCGGACAGCAATAATTATCGTCCAATCTATGTGACTTTGCTCGAGGATTACGTTCTCATTATATACAAAATTGAAATTCAAGATAAATCGAATGGCGGCGTTGATAGAGAATTCATCAAGGGAATAGTCGGCAAGTGGAAAAGATGTGCTGAAAGCAAAGAGCATCGAAAAGATGTCAACTTGATTTTGCGTAAAAATGAAGAAATTACTCGAGCGGCAAATCCTGAAACGAATAATCGCGAACTGAAAATCAATTTGTCTTCAATGGAAGCGACTTTGGACGATCCTGAAATTAGAACTGAACAAAAATGATAAGGGGGAATTGCGATGCATGGATTCAAAATTGCTATCGCGACAAAAGATCAAACACCGGAAGATTTGATCTCAATCGGAACAGATATCAATGAGCAAGACAATGACGAGAGTTCCGTGATTGAATCGGCGGAAATTTTTTTGGATACAATTGATGACAACGTCAAGCAAAAATCCGGAAACATGCTGGCTAAAGTCACGATCAAAGGAAAAATTCCCCAAGCTCCTGAACTCATGAAAAAATTTCGCAAACTCAGCGAGTGGGCACGTGATCGCAAAGAGGCTGCGTATCGGGATATTTGCATAGCAGTTAAATCTGCAGAGGATAGCTTTCAAGTGGTCTATACTCTCAAAGAGGTTTTCGTTGTCGATTACAAAGAATTTTACTTCTCGACATCTGGCTCGACAGAGGATCATGATCGCTTTGAACTCAAATTGACACAACGCGAAAACAATATGAACAAGATCGATGTTCTTAGTGACTGGCCAAGCGATTGGGAATGGGTTCGCAAGAGTTGACGAAGGATATTTGACGAGAATCAAATGAGGTAAAGTCAGATGCGTGTTAGTGGATTCGAAAAAATTCTCTATTTCACAGAGTTTAATCTCGAAAAAAAATGCAATAGTCATAGCAAATGTCATTTCTGCTGTGCTATTGCAATGGAAGCTGAAAACAGTTTTCTCGATCGCGCAGGGAAAGAAGTTCAGATTTTTTGGGATGAAAAGGGCAAATCGATCTGTATTTTCAGCGGCAGAATTGAAAATGTGCGAGTCAATAAATCCTTGCATTCTTCCAGTATCGAAGTGCTCGCGAAATCTTTATCAATCAATGAGGATGAATCTATCTATACACGCATTTGGCAGAATCCTTCGAAAAAATTCGGTGATGTACTTTCAAAATCTCTATTGGAACTTAAAAATTGCGACTTGCGTCTATCGAATTCAGTCAATCTGACTCCATATTCCAGACCAATTTTGCAAAACCAAGAATCGAATTTCAATTTTTTGCGACGAATTGCTGAATATTTGAAAATTCCTCTATGGATAGATGATACAAAATCTGGAAAAGGTTCGATCGTCTTGTCTGAATTGTTATCTGATTCTGCATATGATATCAAATCGGATGAAATCTTGCGATATTCAGCGATCAAAGATAGATCGGGACAAAAATTCATCACAGTTAATCTGAAAAGATATTTACCATTTGGCGCGAAAGTCAAGATATCTCAAGAATCTGGAGAATATGTCATTCATTCATTGAGCGTTGATTTTCAGCATGAAACCTATGAATTTTGTTACGAGTTAGAGCCATATTCATCTTGGAAATATGACGCTACATCGACGCAACATCTAGAGAAAACTGTATATTTGAAGGGCATCGTTGAGCAAAATAAAGATCCAAAAAATCTCGGACGGATTCAAGTTTCATTCAAAGAATCAAACATTCAAGACATGGATCGCGAGCGAATTTGGATTCTGTACCAAAGTCCATATACTGGATTGTCGAGTGGAATTGTTTTTCTGCCGGATATCGGTGACAAAGTGAATATCATTTTTTCAAATGAGGACTTGTATGCAGTTTCAGCATCGCGCGAAAATGCATTGGCAGATGAATGTAAAAACATTGTTGAAAAGTACATCGGCAACAATTTCAAGCGACGAATTTTCTTCCGTGAGAAAGAATTGAAACTTGCTTCCGGTGAAAATTTAATTCTGATGGATGATGAAAAAATCGAGATTGTCATTGGCGAAAGCAAAATAATTTTGACGAAAGATCAAGTGCGATTGATTCAAAATAAAACTGAATTGGTGCTCGATTCAAAAGGCACATATATCAAGACAAATGATAATGAAGTTGCAATCAATAATCAGGGAATAATTGGAAAATCCGGAAAGGAAATCGGTTTGAAATCTCAAGGCAATGTCAATATTACTGGAAATGGTAAAGTCGTTGTTGATGCTAAATCGACGCTGTCTCTTAACGGATCTTTGGTTGATATTGGCTAGGGGGAAATTAAATGAAAACTGATTTGACAGAATTGCAAAATATAATTGAGAAGGCAAATATTCCTATCGATCAGAAAAAGATGTTGAGCGAGACTTTCAATGCACTTTTGGCTCGGAATGATTCAGTTTTGGAAGAAATTCGCAATCGTGTATTGAAAGAAAATAAAAATCTTCGAATGGATTTTAGCGATAAATGGAATATCGCAACGACACTGATATCTACGCATATTTCTGGCGGCGTGAGAGGCTTTCGTCGTATGATTGGAAATTTTCAGGAGTCGAAAGATGAAGAGAATTTTTTGGGAAATTCGCAATGTATCAATATAGAGAACAATTATTTTTTGAATTGTTCCTGCGAAAATGCATCGGAAATTTGCACTGATAAATATCCATATACTGGATGTGTTAATCTGCAAGGCGAGGATGTCAAGTTCAATTATCGATTGGCTTACGATTTGAGTTACACCGAAGCCGAGCGAATTCTTTTCTATATAGCGGATATCTATCATATTGCAAGACCGATCATTTTTTCACCGTATAGTCGTCGAGCTGTAAAAATACAAATTCCAAATCAAGATCAATATGCTCGAGTGGCAGATTTTCTCAATGACAATCCAGAAACTTTAGTGCCATATTGTTTAGAACAGAATCAATTGGACGGAAAACTGTTATCTGGCAAGCAATTGATGTGGAATATTCGCACTGAATCTGTGTCTTTGCCGGAATATGAAATTGCAAATGATCAGAATCGATCCTATTTCGCGCCATATGGAGATCGGGAAATTTATCGCTATGAATTCAAAAATATAGATGACAATGCTTTTATCTGTCCAGATATCAGCGATTTTGCCAAAATCATTGCGGCGGAAAAAGATCTTGATCGACGACAAATCACTTTAATCGCCAAGGAACGATTGCTTGAGCCATGTGAACTTGTACAGATTATTCGAACTGACAGCAAAAATATTTATGACTTTCCAATTTTCAGCAATTCGACGAGCGATTCAAGATTTTCCAAAGAAAGATTGAGAACTGAGGGAGATCTTGAATTTGTCCTGCATAAATTGAGCATGCCGGAGCATGGATTTATCTGTCAATTCTATAGACTTAATCTCACTGAAAAAAGCGATCTGAAAATTGTTCCGCGATATTCACATGAATTGACTTATGGAGAATCTTACATACCGCACGAGCAGTATCTCTATGAAAAGAGACATGCATTGCCATTTTGTTACATAAAATTTTCTGGCGATGAAAAATTTCTCACTGATTATGCAAATTATGTCCTACTTTTCTTGGAAAATCGTTATCCAGATTTTCGATGGATAGGGGTGATTTGATGGATTATTTATGGCGAAATTATGATTCTCAAAAATTTTACAAGCTGGATTCATCTTTCAAAAATTCATCACCCTCTTTGGAAATCAGTTTACGAAAAGATGATATCGCGATAGTAAATCCATTGCCGAGATTTACTGATATTTTTGATGAATTGTTGAGCCCTTGCGATTCATGGAAATATCAAGAGTCAGATGTCAAAGCATTATCAAACTGTCTGCTACATTTTCTAGCAAGACTGGATCGATTGAGCGGCATGTCAGCATCTGCTTTGCATGAAGAAAAATTGGATCAAGATTTATTGAATGGATGTTTTGGCGAATCTGCTAAAAAAATATATGATAATCTGAATTCCGAGCGAAAACAGTTGATCTTGGAATTTTTGCGACGTCAAGAATCAACGAATGGACGCAGATTGTATTTTCGTGAAGTTTTGAGGGCGATCTATCCAAAATCGAGCATCTATTTTTACCATGCAGAGAATGAATTTCTGATTTGTCTTCCGCAGAAAAAAATGAATCTGATCGCAAAATCGTCAAATTGATCCAGATTTTATTTCTCGATGTGACAAGTGAATATCGAATTTATTGGGAATATCCTTTCGGAATCATTGGGCAAAATCGAACAATGCGACTCGATCGAATGAAAATGTATTGAGATGAAAGGACTTGCAAATGGATACAACGACAGGCAAAGAGATCAGCATCGATCTTGGAACTACAACGACGATCGTTTCATACACTAAGAAGAAATCAGGTAAATTGACACAACTCAAATATAGCGGTGAAAAGTTGATTCCCTCAGTTCTATTTTTTCGTAGCGAATCGGAATGGGATATTGGAAAAAATGCGTTGGCAGGAATGGCAATACATCCATTGGCGGGAGTTGCAAATTTCAAATCTCACTTGTCAGATCCAGAGTATCGCTATGAAATGACAGCTGTAAATGGCGATCATTTTTGCTTGAAACCTCACGAGGCAACAAAGCGATTTCTGATGAAAATTGTCAAAAACATGGAAGATGCATTGCTCAAGGAATTTGGAGCAATGGGAGGGACAATCGATCGCGCAGTCATTACTGTTCCTGCTAAATTTCCAGTAGTAGCTAAAGGCAGAACAAAAAAAGCAGCTAGAGATTGTGGGCTCGATGTCAAATTGACTTCTGAACCGACAGCAGCCGCTACAGATTATCTGCAAAGTTATACTGAATTTGATAGACCTGGCGCAGTGATTATGGTTTATGATTTTGGTGGCGGAACGTTTGATGTTTCGATAGTGCAAAGGCAACCAAACAATCTCAAGGAAATCGCAACTGGAGGTGATAATTCTCTCAGCGGAAATCTTTTGACTGATCGAGTTGTCCAATATCTTATCAAGCGCATCGAGGAGCGTTATGCTATCCAATTCCCAAAGGATGCGGATGAACTTGACGATTTGGATAGCGAGGAGATCGATGAATATCGTAGCAATATGGCGGAAATTTGGCGCAATGCTAATCATATGAAAGAAATTTTATCGGGAGAAAATGAATCGGAAAGAGATTTACAGTTGATAATCAAAGGAAAGCCGAAAGTTTTTGGAGCATATTTATCGCGCGAAGATTTTGAGGATATGATTCGTCCGGACATAAATCGCACCGTTGATATTGTCCAACAGACACTGAAAAAAGCATCTGAAAAGGGAATAAATCGAGTCGATGTAGTTGTCATGGCGTGAGGAAGTTCAAATATTCCACTTGCTCGCGAGGCGTTGAAAGAAAGATTTCCAGATTTAGAAATCGATCCAGCTACCAATGCATCGTTTTTGATTTCTCGCGGAGCAGCAATTCTAGCCGAGCGAATTGTACAATTGGACAGCATCGAGCACATCACCAACACTCAAATCGGTACAAGGGCGCGGGATGGATTTGTTTACAACAAATTTCAAATGCTCATTCCAGAAAATGCTCCATTGCCGGCGTCTGGAAGTCAAACTTTTCTCCTTGAAAAAGACGATCAGCGTGAATACAAGATTTACTATTATGAATATGATGTTGATAATTATCCAGGTATGACTCGCACCGATCAAGAAGGTATGGAGCAGGTTAATGTTTTGACGGTTGAACTTCCGCCCGGGCTGAGGAAAGTTGATACAGAAATTGAAGTAACTTTCACGATGCAAAAAGATGGAACTCTGGAAATCAAAGCTGTCACTAAGGATAGAGATGGCAAAGTTATCAATGATGGAAAGTTGAAAATAAAAAATGAAAGTGATTGGGAGTGAGCCGGATGGAAATTCTGAAGTTTTTGGCTCATTTGTTCAATAAATTGGGTGATATTAGTCTATCTACTTTTTGGAAAAGAGCTTCGGACAAGTCCAATCGAAGAAAGTCTCGACTCAAATCTAAATTTCCAAACAAATATTCAGATATTCAAGATTCACCGCAAATCATCGAGGATGTATCTCCACAAATTTTCGAGGATTCTCAAACTCCTGAGCCTCCAAAAATTCTTGGAATTCCGATCAATATTGATAGCACAGATGCATGGCGCGATCATGTGACAAAATTAAAGGACATCTCAATTTTGAATAATTTTCTCGATAACTTCAAAAATTTATTGGAAACTCGTGACATGATTAAACGTGCTGAATCGATAAGACGAAATCTCGATGGAATTTCAGACTATGCTGATAAGAAATTCAAAGAGCCCGAGGATATCGATACTGATGCGAGTGAGGAATTTGCGGAGCGGACTGGAAAATTTGTGAAAGATCGAATTTGGGATCTGTTGCGAGCATGTAACAGCGGGATAAAATATGATCAAGATCCCGAGAGAAATTCATTTTGGCGAGATTTTTTAAATATTTTGGAAGAATATCTGCTTTCGGTTCATGTTTATAAGCAGAATGATATCACGCCAGGATTGGATTTCTACAGCCATTCTGATTATTTTGAAGTGCCATTTCCGAAAGATACATCCGATAAAGACAAGATTGGTATCATAGATGAAATTGAAGTCTATCCTCATATCATTCCTTATCTGGATGAGGATGGCGATCGCGAGGAACGTATACTTCGCGGAGTATGTATTGTCTTTGTCGAACCGAAGAATCAGTAAAGGTGTGATGTGAAAAATGGGATGGTTTGGATTGCCATGGTGGTTCATGGATGAATACAAATCAGGCATCGTGATTGAAGTTGAACGAAAAATCAAAATTCCTCAGATTCCTTCTTTCGACGAAATTGAACAGCGTCTATCTGAACAGATTGATCAGAGCATGGTTAATATCCGTCAAGAAATGAATGCTGAAATCGGTCGCTCAAATGACATCATGAATCGACGAATCAAGCTCGTGGAGGATAGACTTGCAAAATCAATGAGCAATGCTTCTCCTGCGCCTGCTCAAACTTACGATTTGACGCCAATTCAAAAAGCGATAACTCAAATTCAAGCGGAACAAAGGAGCATCACTCTTCATCTTGGACAGCTTGAATCTAAGGTAAGTTCTCCTCGACAGACAGTTGCAAATACAGATCAAACAAAAATCGATGGATTAAATCGCGAGATAGACAATTTGAAAAGAGTATTGACAAATCTGTCTCAAGATCTCACATCTCTCAAAGTTGAACGCTCGAAATCAAATTCTCAAATTTCTCAACTTACTCAAGAAAATTCCGAATTGAAACAGCAGGTTGCTCGTCAAAATCAACAAATTGCGATTCAAGATCAAAGAATTTCTCGATTGGAACAATTATTGTCAAGTCTCGGAAATCAGAATGTAGCGACTTCTCCAAAACCAACATTCAAAATTGTTTCACCGATTCAAAAGCCTATCGAAAAATCAACCGAAAAATCAATTGAAAAGCCGATTGAAAAGCCATGGATAACATCGTTTGAAATATCAGAACCGCGAAAACCTGTTGCATTTTTCCGTGGTGACGCGATAACTATCGAAAACGAACTCTCGCGGAGCATTCAAGATCTGGACAGTTTGATAACTTATGTGAAACAATCGCAAATCACTGATCCGGCTAGACAAAGTTTCATCAAAAATCTCGGCTGGTGCTTGGATGCATTGAGTAAACTCTATGACAAATTCAATTTTCAAAAATACGATCTGGATGAATTGTCTGAAGAAATCACAAATCGATTTTTCAAGATTATCGGTGAAAATTTGCTCGATAATATCATGATTGGTATATATCGCGGCGGCAAAAACAGTGTTGGATATGAGCAATTTTTGCAGAAACTCAATCAATATCTGTCGAATTGCGGAATTTACACTCACGAAATTCTGCCTGGCGAAATGGTTGAGGGCGATTTGCTTGATGATATCGATCCGCCAATATCCAAAAAGACCTCGATAAAATCAGACGATGGAAAAGTCGGTGAAGTTGAATTATTGCCTTATTTTATGACGTATGAAGATAGCGATGGTGATCTTGACAGTTTTCAACACCGCGGCAGAATCATTATCTTGAAATATGGAGAGTGAATTGATTGGAAACGCTCATCGGAATCGATTTTGGGGCATGCAATATCAAGACCGCAAGACTTCGTGCTAAAAAACTAGCATTGTGCGCTTGAGTCAAAATGTCGATCAAGATTATACTCCAAACATTATACTTTATGATATGACGAAGGCTGGAAATCTGGAAATCAAAATTGGTGATTCTGCGAGAGATACGCTTGTCAATCCTAATGTAAATCCAGAAAATGCTGTGGAATACATAAAGCGAAAATTGGAACTTGAAGAATGGGCTAAAGAAATTCCAAATCTCCAGCGAAGTCTTTCAGTAGTTGAAATTGCGACAGATATTTTTCGCGGTATCAGTGAAAAGTTGCAAGGAAAGCTGAATTGCACGGCGGAAGAACTCCATGCGATTATCACAGTTCCAGTCTGCTCTTCAGGACTTCAGCGGAGTCGAATTTATCAATCTGCAAAAGATGCTGGAATTTCTGTAGAAACCATAATCACAGAGCCATTTGCAGCGTTATTTTCAATGGAAGATTTGCTCGACGAGAATTCTGACGATGAAGTTGTGGTAGTTTTCGATTTTGGAGGATCTACGCTCGATTTGAGTTTATTGAAAATTGAGCATGACGATGAAACTTTTGTCGAAGAATTAGCCTCGGCTGGATTAGCATATGGTGGTATTGATATTGACGAAGCGATTTTCTCCGAGATAATTGCGAAAAAATATTCCGAGGAAATTGGTGAAATTCAATCTCACGATGATACTCAAAATCGCGCTAAAACTTCATATGAACTTCGAAAAGTCGCGACAGAATTGAAAGAAAAATTATTTTCAGACGACGATGAATCTATTCAGTATGGTCGAACATTTTATGGCAGTGGAGAATATTACGAATTCGAATTGACACGTCAAGAAATGGAAGATCTATTTCAACATCAAGATTTGCGAAAAAAGATCTTTGATTTGTTGGATGATCTTTTCAGTCAAACATATCTGAATAGGAATGAAGTCACACTTGTCAAACCATTCGGTGGAACTTCACAAATCAAGTATTTTTTGAATCTGCTAACTGAATATTTCGGAGCAGATATTTTTGATAGCGATGATTTTGAATTCGAGGATGAATCAATCGCTGATGTTGCGGCTGGAGCAGTTCGATATCTATCTATTCGACAGAATGATAGCAACATCGAAATTATCAGCAAAATTCCTTTCAGTCTCGGAATCGCTAGAGGAAAATTTTTCAAGAAATACATCGATTGTGCGCCGCCATATGGATATCGGACAAAACGAATTCCATTGTTATGGCAGGATTTGAAAGATAATGAATATCAAGTATCAGTCTATCAAGCGTTTGCTGATACCGAGAATTTGGAAATCGAAGGGCAAAATGGTGCAGTCTACGTTGGAAAAGTGACTGTAAATCCAGATTTGTATCAATCGAAGGATGGAATTTTGCTCGAAATGGAAATGATTGATAGCGGCACGCTCAAAATGATTTTCTCTTAAATGAAAGATTCGGAACTGCAGGAAATCGAGACGCAAGTTATCAATCTGAAAAGTTTGGAGAATTAAGGAGGTTGATAAGATGGATGAACGTGGGGAACAACTCGAGGAGCTCCATGGTTATGCTGGCAAGTTATTGGAAGAAATGCGCAATCCGGATTTAATTGATCTTTTGCAGGAGACGACAACTCACTTGCATGATATCGCCATTGAATATTCTCGAGAGGCTGATTCATGGCGGGACAAATATGAGGAGTCTGAAAAACGGAATCGCGATTTACAAAATACAGTTGATATTTTGACGGATCAAAATACTCGTTTGCGCAATGATCTTGAGGATCAAACGGAAAAAATTCGAGCATTGGATCAAGATTTGAGTCGAAATTTCCAAACTAAACTCGATGAGCTTCGTGAGTATCGAGATAGAGAGATCTTTGATTACAATCAAAAAGTGCGATCAATGATTGAGGCTCAACAGTATTTAGCGGATGAAAAATCTAAATATGAGCAATTGAATCGCGATCTGGAAAATGCAAAAAGAGAATCGGAAGAAAAGCGCGATGAATATGATCATTTGATTAGAGATAATCAATCGAAATTGGAGGATTATGATCGTCTGTGTGAAGTTGAACGAAACGCTGAGCAAAGAATCAACGATACAATTCAAGATGCAAATTCAAAAATTCAATCTGCAAATGATGAACGTGATTCATGGAAACAAAAATTTTTCGAGGAACAGGGAAAACGTGAGGGATTGGAACAGGAACTTGCAAATTTGAAAAATCAATTGCAAGCAAATTCGAATCATGAAAATGGTGAGAATATGCAACCAAATTCTTCAGAAACACCGGTGGAAAATCAGGAAGATAGTTCTAATTCTGATGAATCTCACAGCTTTAGAGCTCAATGAAAAGGGGATTTTGTCAAATGAAAAGTGTGACAATTGGAATTGATCTTGGCACAACGAATACCTTGGCTTGCTACATGAAAAAAAGGAAACCGACTCTGATTAAATTCGACGGCGGCGACAAAATGCTTCCATCGGCATTGTACGTCGATAAAAATGGTAGCTATATCATTGGACAGAATGCAAAATCCATTGGAAAAAGTGATCCTCAAAATTTGATTCGCTCGTCAAAAACATTCATGGGCGATCCAAATAAAAAATGGGAATGTCGCGGAAAATCTCTAAATCCAACGGATGTTGCTACCGAGATTTTGAAAAAAGTCAAGGCAACTGTTATAAAAAAATTGAAATTGGAAGATAATACAGTTATCAAAGCAGTCATCACTGTGCCGGCGTATTTTAATGGAAAACAAAAAACTGAAACGCAAAATGCTGGCAAGCGAGCGGGATTCGAAGTCATTAGAATCATTACTGAGCCGATGTCTGCAGCGGTTGCAGCGGGACGCGAGAAAGAATTGAGCGGCAAAATTCTAGTCATTGATATCGGTGGCGGAACATACGATCTATGCATTCTTGAAGCAGATCCGACAAAAGGTGATTATACTGTTATTGATATTGACGGCGATCGTCATTTGGGCGGAGATGATTTCGACAGTAATTTCAATCAATATTTTTTGGAACGATTAAGTGGAAAGACTGGAATGGATTTCTCATCTCAAAAAGCGTCGGGATTGGATTCAGTTCAATATGACTCTGCAGCTGGACGTCTGAAAGATGAAGTCGAGAAAACAAAAATTGCATTGTCTGATAACGTTGATAGCGAAGTCAGCCTTCCAAATCTCTTTCAATTCAAAGGATCGCCTTACACTTTTGATATCGAAGTTGAGCGCGATCAATTCGATGATGCTTGTCAAAATATCTATGACAAAATCACGACGCGATTGAAAAATTTTTTGAATAAGCAACAATTCTCGGTTGACGCTATCGATAACATCATTTTAGCGGGCGGAAGTTGCTACATTCCGCGAATTCGTGAGGATATCGAAAAGCTTGTCAATCGAAAGGTAGACACTGAATTGACGCTCGATACTTTGGTCGTTATCGGTGCATGTATCGTTGCAGATTATGAGTCAAGCGGTATACAGACTAAAGGTAAATTTCAAGATATCATTTCTCACTCGTTGGGAGTTGAAATCATTGACGATAGTGGCAATTCGATATTGTCAAAGATTCTTTTGAAGGGCGAGCAATATCCATGCGAGCGAACTCGTGTTTATACAACATCTATCGACAATCAGACGAGTGTTGATATTAACATCTATGAAACTGGTAGCGATGTTGAAGATGTCTTGGATATTCAATACCACGATTTTCGCGGAAGTGTCACATTGGATGGAATTCCTCCCGCTGAAAAAGGCAAGCCAGCTATCAATGTAACTTTCAGTTTTGATAAGAGTCAAGATCTGAAAGTCACTGTCGAAGATCAAGAAACTCACGTTCGAAAGCAACTTGTGATTCGCGACAATCAAAAAATGGATATCAAGCCGAAACAATTGCCAGTTGATTTTATGTTGTTGCTCGATACATCTGGAAGTATGTCTGGAACTCCTTTGAAAGAGGCTAAAAAAGCTTGCAATGCTCTCGTCGATGAAATTATCGATTTGTCAGTTCATCGATTGGGATTGGTTCAATTCGAATCTCAAGCTAGATTGTTATTGTCGCTCGTGCAGGATAAGCAGGCTATACATCAAGCGATCAATAGCATGTCTGCTGACGGTGGGACAAATATGTTTGACGCCTTCCAATTGGCTGATAACGCTTTGAGATCTAGCACGAATGGTAAAGTTGTCATCATGGTTTCAGACGGCGATCCTTTTGATCCTGATAGGACATTGCAAAAAGTCGCATCGATGCAAAATGCTGGTGCGAAAATTATTGCTATCGGCGTTGGAAATAACATGAATGAACATTTTTTGAAACAATTGGCGGGAAATGGACTCTATTATACTATCAGAAATATGAGTGAGTTGGAGGCAACTTTCCGCACAGCAATTCCAGCTATAATGGAAAAGATGTAAATTTTCAATGAAAATAGAGGTGTACACAATTGGGGGATCAGAAAAAGAAGGAACATGACTGGTCAGCTCTATTGATCGCTGGAAAACCTGCCAACAAACATCGATTGGAGCTCAAAAAAATCAAGGAAAAATTGGAAGAATTGGAAATTGATATCGGTGAATTTACATTCGATACAGAATCTGATTTTCGCGATTTTGTCTTGGCAAAAAACACTCCTGGCGATGATATCGAAGAATTTTTGAAAAAAAGTCTGACTGAGGCGAACATCGAATTCAATGATAAAGCTTTCCGACGTCTGGATAAAACTGGATATTTGGATTTATTCTTTGACGTATTTACTCTCGGATTGGAAGAGGATAATTCATCGAATCAAGTCGATCCGTCAACAAATCCCTCGAATGATGTTCAAAATTCAGAGCAAATTGAAGATCAAAATCCAGCTCAAAACGAAGATCAAATCGAAAATCAAGATGTTTCGAAAGATCAAGTTGCGCCATTCGATATGGAAGAAATGGATTATATTTACAAGACTGGGAACAAAACTGGGAACAAAGCAGTAATTAATTCAATCAGTTATATGGATTTCACAATAACTGATCAGATTCCAGTTAGAGCTCAAGACAATTTTTCATTGCGATTTCGAAATGGCGCACCGAGTGTCACATATAGCCGAGTTGCATTGTTCAACACATCGCTACAAAAAACTGTAGCAATTGGACATCTTGAAGAAATTGGAAATGAGCCGAAGTTGGTATTTGCATCGGAAGATATTGATTACAAATCCATTCAGAAAAATCGTAATCACGAGATAATACTGTTTCCGAAAGATAAAACTGACAAGAAATTTTATGCTATAGCGTGTAAATTGGGCTTTCGAAATTTGGAGGAAGCAAAGCGCACTTTATGCATAGATTTCGGCACGAGCAATACAACCGCTGGAAGTTATGGAATTCTTGACGAGCAAGCTAATCAGCCGGAGATTGTCAAATTCCCTGATGTTACAGATCCAAACAATACGACGCGACAAATGATTCCGACTTTGGTTTACATCGATTCTTGCGAAGATGGAAAAGAGATTCGATACGCCTTTGGTTATGATGCTAAAAAGCGAATCATTGACGATCATTTCGAGAGTAAAGCCACAGTTTTCCATGAAATCAAAAGCTGGATCAACGATTTGGATAAAGAAGAAGAGATTTTCGATTCGCAAGGCAACAATGCAAGAGTTCGTCGCGAGGATGTTATCAAAGCATATTTAAGCCATGTCATTGCTCTATCGGAACAATATTTTCACAAGCGATTTAGATATCTTCATTTTTCCGCGCCAGTGAAATTGAAAACCAGTTTTTTGAACAAAATGCAAGAGATGTTTCCAAAGCCAAATTACATCGTTCAAAGAGCGGAATTGAGTTTGGATGAGGGCATCGCGATTGTCTATAATCATATTGCCAAGAGAATTAAGAATATGCAAAGCGGACAATCTGAAACTGTTTTTGTCATTGATTGTGGCGGTGGCACGACTGATTTGGCAAAATGTGAATATAGTTATACCACGGCTAGCATGGGCAATGGGAAAAAGATTCTATCTATCAAAACAAGTTTTGAAAATGGAGATTCTTCTTTCGGTGGAAACAATATTACATATAGAATCCTGCAACTTCTGAAAATCAAAATTGACGCTTATCTTCAGCATGAATCTAATCCTGAAATCCAAGCAAATCCTGATATGTTGGAAATTCTGCCGAGCAATGAAATCGATATCATGTCGAGATTGGATGACGCTGTTGAAATTCAAAAAGATCGTTCAAATAGCATAGATCCAGAAAATCTCGATGAAAAATCTGAGATTGTGTCAATTTTTAATGAGAAACAATCGCTGTACAAAGATTTCATCGAAAAATATGAGACGGCTGAAAAACATATTCCGACGCGTCACCAAGATACTAATGACAATTATGATAAGCAATGTATGCATCGAAATTTCAATTATCTTTGGCAGATGGCGGAAGCGATCAAAATTGAATTTTACAAGTCGTCAAGCACTGTTGCGGTGAATTTTGGAAAGGAAGAGGATCGCAAAATCTGTATCGGCGGACAAGATGATTATTATCTTTATGTCCGCGAAAATGAAAATTCTTTTTTGGAGCAGAAAAATGCTCCTCTCGGAAATATTGAAATCACGATCAAGGAAATCAATCGAATCATTTGTCCAGATATTTACGCGCTGTTGAGTATTTTATTGGGCGAATATGACGATAAAACGTTGCAGGAAGTCAATTATTACAAGCTTTCAGGACAGTCTTGCAACATCATGCTTTTCCACGATCTGATGAAAGAATTTGTGCCTGGGCGAAATATCCGTCGCAACACTCAAAATCTGAGTAAAGATGGCAAGGATGAGGATCGAACTGACGAATTGAAAATCGCTTGTCTCGAGGGAAGCATTTGCTATCTTATGGATAAAGAGTTTGGATATATCAAGCCAGAAATCGAAATGGCGTCGCCGAGAATGGTTTATGAAATCTATGAAGATGGTGAGAATCGGGCGGCACTTGATAAAAATAATGCGCGATTGATACGCAAATTTTCCTCTGCGCGAAGAATTCATTTCACCGTCCGCGATGTTTATGGGCAGGAAAAAAACAGTGTTCTTTACAATTTCGAATTTGGTGAAAAAAATCGTGAGGATCTGAATCTCGAAACTACATTGAGAAAGCGGCTTGAAGACAATACATGTTGGAGCAGGGAGGATATTCAAAAATTGATCATTGATCCTCTGCGGAATATCAAGCTTCAAGAAAGTAAAAACGGCAATGACAGTGATAATTTTGAGCAATGTATTTTCTTGTTTCCGGCGAAAGATGGCTATGGTTTTCGAATTTATCAGGTGCGCGTCAGTTCTAACAATTCCAGAATGGTATATTCACTGATTAAAAATCGGTCGAATGACAATACTGACGGGGAATATCACAGTTTCGAGAAAATGGCGTCTTTCTTCGATGGGACGAGGTAGGATGAATCATGGAATTTCGAGATTACACTGAAATAGTTTTTGAATCTGGCAACGTTCTCTCGGCAAAAATGTTGGAGGAGACCTATCGATATCCGCGCGATTTCTTGAAAGTCTTTCACAATAAATTTTGCAATGGAATTGTTGCGGGACTTGATTTTGAAACACGAGACAATGATGTATATTTGACTTCAGGCATCGTCAAAATGAATGGAAGATTTTTCATCTTGTCCGAAGATGTGAATCTTGACGAGTGGTTTAAGTCTCAAAATTTGGAATCGCAAGCGGATTATTGCTTGTTTTTGAATTACGAAGATGTTTTGGAGGGCTTGAATTTTGGAATTTCATCGCAAAGCCGATTGACACTTCAAATTAAAAATAGACAATCCTCCAATTCTCTGTTGCTCGGGAAATATCGATGCCGGTCAGATGTCGGGATATTATTGCCGAGTCTAAATTCTTCCAGAGATCCTTTCGAGGAATTTGTTCAACCGTCATTTTTACAATTGTTAGACGCTGAATATGCACATCCTCGCGGAGGATTGACGTATCATCCATTGATTTTTCGAGCGATTCAGAATTACTTGGAGCAGAAATTTCCATTGTCTCCATATGATTTCACTCTTTTAACTGAGATCCAAAATCACGGAATCGTTGCGAAATCGACGTTGAAAAGTTATATTGCAGTCAATCAAAAAATTTCTTCGATATCTGATCAAATGACAAATGAGGAACTTTTCCAGATGCTTGTCAAATGTGTACAGATACCATATAAACCAATGGCGCAATATGAATCGATTTCCAAACAAAATAGCGATGAAATTCGATTGAGACGTCAAAGCAAATTGATCTGAATTCCGAACAAAAAGATCCCCGATAGATCAAGCGATCTGTCGGGGATCTTTTTTATTTCCGTGAAAATTAATCAAAGAACCTGCGGAATGATTTTCTCGTCCTGCATGAATTTTTTGATTTTGAAAACTGAATCCATGATGTCGCGATAATGTTCCGGCGTCAATGATTGAGGTCCATCGCTCAATGCTTTTGCAGGATTTGGATGAACTTCCATCATTAATCCATCCGCTCCAGCCGCGATCGCTGCCAACGCCATCGGTTTTACCATTCTCCATTTTCCAGTTCCGTGCGACGGATCAACAATTATCGGTAGATGTGACAGATGTTTGACTGCCGCGACAGCACTCATATCGAGCGTGTTTCGAGTGTAAGTTTCATAAGTTCGAATTCCGCGCTCACATAAAACGACGTTCGGATTTCCTTCATTAATAATATATTCCGCGGCGTTGAGCCATTCATCGATTGTTGCAGCTAATCCGCGTTTCAACAGAATCGGCTTTCCACATTTTCCAACTTCCTTGAGCAATCCAAAATTCTGCATATTCCGCGCACCGATTTGTAACATATCTGCATATTCCGCGACAACTTCGATCGCTTCGACTGTCGTGACTTCAGTGACAACTTTCAATCCAGTTTTTTCTCGAGCTTCAGCCAAAAATTTCAATCCCTGCTCTTCTAAACCTTGGAATGAATATGGCGACGTGCGAGGTTTATATGCTCCGCCGCGAAGAAATTGAGCTCCTCCAGATTTGACAAGTTCTGCCGATTCTAAAAGCTGTTCGCGAGATTCAACAGCGCATGGTCCAGCCATGACAACAATATTTTCGCCGCCGATTGGAATTCCTGCAACGTTGATAATGCTCGGCGTTGGATGAAATTCACGGCTCGCCAATTTATAACTCTTTGAAATCGCGACAGTCTGCTCAACTCCATCCATTGCATCGAGCGGCACAGAGCTCAATCGATTTTTATCACCGATAACTGCGACGATTTTCTGCTGCTCGCCAACTGTGATTTTCGTTTTGAGCCCAACATTTTCAATCGCGCTGACAACATCCTCGATATTTTTTTGAGTTGCCTCCGGAGTCATAATGATAACCATAAAAAAATTCCTCCTCAAATTTGTACTAAGAATCGATTTCGAGTATAAGTTTGATCAATTTTTCGCAATGATAACTGGAAACTCTCCTAAATTTTTCAGCCACAAAGTTTTTCGAGAAACGGCTGTGAGCGATTCGTCAATCAACATTCGATGCAATTCGCGCGATCGATTTTTTGGCGCATTCATTTCCAAATCAAAAAAGAAAATATATGTTCCCAATTCAGTCTTGGCAGGTCGAGATTCGATTCGAGTCAAATTAACATTTCGATGCGCAAATTCTTCCAATACACTGCATAGCTCGCCAGACTTCTTTCCATCGATGTAGCAGATTATCAAAATTTTTGACGGCAGATTTGGATCTTCAATCGATTCAAAATCCTTCCGCGCAATTTGAAAAAATCGAGTGCTGTTTGAACTGTTATCTTGAATCTCTCGAGCGAATTCGATTAATGAATTCAATTCTCCCGCCCGCTGAGTACAAATTGCGGCAAATCCATCCTCAACGCTCGATTTTCCGACGATTTCCGCGGCTTTTGATGTTGAACTCGTCGCGACAATTTCTGCATCGGGAAGATTTTTTCGAATGAATTCTCGACATTGCGACAATGCTTGAGGATGTGAAAAAACTTTTTTGATCGATTGGCAATTTTGTTTGATCATCATTGAATTATGAACGCTCCAGACCAATTCGCGAACTATTTTGAGATCATCGAGTCTAGCTAGAGTGTCTAGCGTGATATTGACTGATCCCTCGAGCGAATTTTCAACTGGCACGAATGCTGAATCGATTGAGCCTTCCGCGACGTTTGAAATTGCTTCGTCGATCGTTGGAAAAATTTTCAGATCGAATTGATCTTCGAGTTTTGAGTTTAGATATCGTGCCGCTGCTTCAGAATGAGTTCCGATTGGTCCTAGAATTCCCATAGATTTCGATTTCAATTCTCATTCACCTACGCAAAAAAAATTCCCCGCGATGGGGGAAAATTCAACTGCTGAAATTGAAATTTGCAAGTTCCGGACAAAGATCCGCGATCGATGAGGTCAAAACTTCGCGACTTAACATGTTTTTGATTGGACTCATAACCTGCTGAAATTTTTCGTCATCCTGCATCAGAATTAGAATTTCCGCGGTATTGACTGAATCGGCGAGCGCAGTGTGAGCCATGCCCTCGAAATTTTTATTCATCGCGCCAATTGCATGCTGCAGTGACAGCGTCGCTCGAAGTCCAAGTTTCGAATCAAATTCACGCTGCAAATCAATCCACGCCTGCTCGAGTTTTTTTGTATCGAATGACTCGAGTTTGAATTTCGATTCATTGCGGATCTGCTTGATATCTGAATCGCTCCACGAATAAAATCTGACGTTTGAAAAATTAATCGCGCTGAGATTTTGATCCTCGAGATTTTTTTCCAGCACCCATTCGAGAAATTTTTTGAACGCAACAGGAAATTTATCTGCATTCGCAACTTTCTCATTTGTGATTTTGGTGAGCTGTGTGATGTTTGGCTTTATATCTTTATCCGGACGAACGTAAGCCTGATACTCGCTGATTTTTTCGAATCGATCATCGAGCTTGACTGCACCGATTTCGATTATCTCCTCCGCGAGCGCATTGAATGGTCTGCCTTTTCGTCTATAGCTGACTGGATTCATTTCCAAATCTACGACGATGTGAAACATTATCTCCCTCCGATCGGATTCTCAAAAATTTTGTGACGGAGGCTATTCTAACTTATAGGGGAAGTTTTTTCAAACCTGCAGCAATTTTGACACTGAATCGATTTTTGCGACGGCTGAAATTTCATCCATTAGCGTCGTGTGATGCGTGAATATATGCGCGAAAGATTGAATGCAGCGAATGATTTCATCTTTCGATTTTGCGTTGAGATATATCATTGCGAATTGTTGAAACTTATACATTATGACGAAGAAAAAATAATTTTGGAGTGTCGAAAGATCGCTGAATCGATACGGAAAAAGCTGAATCCAACATTCATTGACTAGATAATTTTCGAAAATCGTTGAGAATCTATCGAGCGTTTTGAATTTGTCGAGTGATATTGAATTAAAATTGATCCGTTGAAAATACTTGCGAATCTCTGGACGAAATTCTGTCGATCTTTCACGAATTGAATCGATCAATTTTTTCATGATCTGTAAAAATTCCTCGGGATTGAATTTGATCTTCCGAGAAATTTTGGGGAGATCCTCGCGCATGAATTTTTCCGAGACACAAAAAATCTCGAGCGTCTCGATATTTTTACGAAGATCTTCGGCTGAATCTCCTCCGCCCCATCGAATATCTCCAACTTTTTCCAGAAAAAATTCGAGCGTCAACAATCGCTGATCTATTGATATTTTTCGATTCTGCAAAATTCGAGTTATTGCGAGCTGAAGACTTAATACATTTTCAACTTCAATTTCTCGAAGTCCAATGCATACATCGATGTAAAAATTGGGACGATCGCCGAGTAAAAAATCGAATTCGATCGGCTGATTCTGCCGCAGTATCAAATTCGCCGCGACTGGACATGAAAGTGTCAAGATTCGCTCGAAAAATCTTCCGCCCATGAATTTATTCTGCCGCGGAAATTCTCGACAAGTTTGAGATAAAAACGACTCGCCATGGGATTTTTGAATTTTGCACAGATGATCGCTGTCGAGATTTGGACAAGATCCATTCAATTTCATTTTGAAAATTCGAGATTTGAGCTCCTCGTTCCACTCGATATTTGGAATTTTGAGTTCGAGATATTTTTTGTAAGTTTCATCATCTATATCAATTGCCCAATCACGGCAGCACATCGAATTGCATTTTGAGCCGTCACATTGAAACTTCGAAACGATTTTAGGCTGAATTATTGTGACTTTTTCCATTGATTATACCTATTCAACACTCGACGGGCAAATTTTATTGAGTGGACATTCCGAACAATTTGGTTTTTTAGCATGACAAAGCAATCTTCCGTGCCAAATCAACCAATGATGCGCCGCTGACCATTTATCTTTGGGAATGACTCGTTGCAATCCTAATTCAACTTCGAGAGGAGTCTGCCCTTCCGCAAGTTTCAATCGATTTGCGACTCGAAAAACGTGAGTATCAACTGCAATCGCTGGAATTTTGAACTCGATACTCAAAACGACATTTGCAGTTTTTCGCCCGACTCCAGGAAGCTCGATCAATCCATCGAAAGTTCGAGGGACACTGCTGTCATATTTTTCGAAGAGAATTTTGCTCGTCTCGAAAATATGTTTTGCCTTCGAATGATAGAAGCCGCAAGGTTTTATTATCTCTTCCAAATTTTCCAAACCGAGCTCGAGAATTTTTTCTGGAGTGTTTGCGATTGGAAAAAGTTCCGCCGTGACTTTATTAACCTGTCGATCTGTACATTGCGCTGAGAGAATCACTGCAACGAGCAATTCAAATGGCGACGAAAATTTCAATTGCGGAATCGCGTTGAGATAAGTTTGTTCGAGCAACTCAAGCTGTCTCGACTTTAAATCCTCCATGTTGAATCCCTCCCGCGTGAATTTTTCGACATGAATCTGAAAATTCATTTCTCACAAACAAAAAAAAGATCCCCGATTGATCCTAAAAAAGATCGATCGGGGATTTTTAATTTGGAAATTTATTTGTGATGTTTACCAGTCTTAGCCATTTCAATCGGAGTATTCCAGCGTTTTTGAAACCAGAGCCATTGAGTTGGATTTTCACGAATGATTTTTTCAATGATTCGAGTCATTTGTTCCGTGAGATCAAAGAGATCCTTTTCAGAATTGTCATGATCTTCATATCGCAAAACCTCTAAAAAGATTGATCGATTCGGAAATTTATTTGTGATGTTTACCAGTCTTTGCCATTTCGATCGGAGTATTCCAGCGTTTTTGAAACCAGAGCCATTGAGTTGGATTTTCACGAATGATTTTTTCAATAATTCGAGTCATTTGTTCCGTGAGATCAAAGAGATCCTTTTCAGAATCGCCGTGATCCTCATATCGCAAAACCTCTCCAATGACAACTCGATGCCTTCCATCCTCGCGTCGCAAAATGAATGCAGGCAAAATCGGTGCATGGAATTTTTTGGCGAAAACCGCTGGACCTAATGGTGTCGATGCAGTTTTACCGAGAAAATTTATGAATGCTCCGCCCGGACCTCCATCTTGATCCGCCAAAAATCCAAGAATTTTTCCAGCCTTCAACGCTCGACCTGCCGCCAATAATTCAGACGTTCCGCGATTGAAAATTTCAACATGAATTGTCGCGCGAAGATCATCTAACACTCGCGAATATTCTTGATTCGGCTGCAATTTTGCGATCGCTGTGACAGGCATTCCATTCAATGAAAACGCCGCTGATAACCATTCCCACGTCCCAATATGTCCCGTCAAAACTACAACTCCATGTCCTTCCGCAAGAGCATCCCGCATTCGTTCCAAATGATCGATTTCGATATACTCACCCAGATTTTTTTCGTTAAGATTAGGCATATATAGTATATCAAACACATTTCTCGCGAGATTTATGAATGATTTGCGCACAATTTTCTTCGCTTCATCCTCACTCACACCGAGCGCAGGCATCATCTGCTGAATCGCCCGATTTCGCTGTTTTTTGATTAATAAATAGTATAAATGACCAAAAATTTTTCCAATCCACAGCACGAAATCATACGGCAGAAGTCGAATCAGTCGGCTGAGCAGCATTAATGTATTGTATAGCATTTCTCACCTTGAATATTCATCAACAATATTTTGCCAGCGATTTTGCGATTTAAGGATAAATTCAATGATTTCGCGAGCTGCACCATGCCCACCATCGAATTCCGATACAATTTTGGCGATATTTCGAACATCTTCAACCGCATCGTTGACTGCCGCTGGAAGTCCGATTCGAGTCATTATCGGCAAATCGATCAAATCATCGCCGACATAACAGATTTGATCTTCCGTGACGTTGAAGAATTTTTTTGCATCTTCGAAAGCGTCGCGTTTATTGAGATTCCCCTGCCATGTCTTATCGATTCCAGTCTCCCGCGCGCGAATTTCGACAATTTCAGATTTTCGTCCAGTGATTATCGCAAGTTTCAAGCCCGCTCGATGCGCAATCGTGATTCCCAATCCATCGCGACAGTTGAAAGATTTGAAAAGCTCGCCATTCGACGAAATATTTATCGAGCCATCTGTCAAAACTCCATCGACGTCGAAAATGATCAGTTGAATTTTTTTTGCGCATTCAATCGCGTCAGTTTTGATTTTCATAAAAATTCTCCTCGAAAAATTTCCACTATTTTTATCACTACATTCTGAATAGATCAAAAAAAGATCGGAAAGATTTCTCGATCCGATCTTGAAAATTTTAATAAATCATAACGCGATCTGATTCATCTTGCGTCATCTTGCGATTTTGAATGTTCGTGCCGCGATTTCGACTCTTCATTGGATATCGCGGATCTGCTTTTCGATAAATTGACAGTGCGATAACCTGTTTTGTCTGCCGATCGAACTGCTCAACGACTCCATTTTCGCCCTTGTAATCATTTATCGCGACAATTTTCACTCCGAGCTCTGGAAGATCTACCGTGCGCGGAGCAAATCCAGTGTGACAAGTGACTAAAACGATCCCTTCGATATCGCGAGCATTCAGAATTCCTTGAGACTGCCACCATTCGATAGCCTCCGCGATTCCATGCGCATAATCGTAGTATTGCGAATTGTTGATCGTGATTCCATATTGATCATTGTCGTCGTGCCAGCCATGACAGACAACTATCAGACAATTCGTCCCTGCGACATCTGAAAAATACAATTTGTGATCAAAATCGCCCTCATCGTTCAATGCATTGACTACACTCGTGACTGGAATATCAAAATCGTAGTGCCATTCATTCGGATCAATTTTTTTTGCTGAGGCGTTTTGAGCGAACGTCACGAATAGAATCGCGAGGAGCATGAAAATTTTCCGTACCATTATAATCACCTCCTCGGAAAATTTTTTCTTCCGAATTCTAAATTCCAAATCGAAAATTTACATTAAATTCTGAAGCAAATTCGATTAAACAATTCCAGCGCGAAGTAAATCCGTCAAATGAACCATTCCGACAGGATTTTTTTCTGAATCGACAACCGGCAAGACTGTTATCGGACGAGGTTTATGCTTTTCCATTTTTGACAACGCCGATGCTGCAAGTTCGTTCGGATCAATTGTCCATGCAGTGGGCGTCATGAATTTTTCCACCGATTCGTCGAGAAGATTTTTGTTTTCTCGAATTGCGCGGCGAATGATTCCATCAGTTATCAAGCCGACAAATTTTCCATTTGAATCGACGACTGACGTTGCGCCTAATCCTGTTTCTGTCATTGCAAAAAGTGCATCGGAAATCTTTTTGTCAACTTGAACGATCGGATTTTCCTCGCCGACATGCATAAGATCTTCAACCTTAAGCAACAGTTTTCGACCGAGCGCACCGCCTGGATGAAACATCGCGAAATCTTGAGCAGTGAATTTTCGTTCAGACATCAATGCTACAGCGATCGCATCGCCCATCGCAAGCGTTGCAGTTGTGCTTGAAGTCGGTGCAAGATTCAATGGACACGCTTCGCGCTCAACTCCAATATCGATAAAATGATCGCAATTTTTCCCGAGAGTTGAATCTCGCTTGCCAGTCATTGCAATAATTTTCGCACCAATTCGCCGAATCACTGGAAGAATATTGACAATTTCACTCGATTCGCCGCTGTTTGAAATCGCAATAACTATATCGTCAGCCGTCACCATACCAAGATCGCCATGAAACGCCTCGGCAGGATGCATGAAAAACGAGGGAGTGCCTGTCGATGCAAATGTTGCCGCCATTTTTCGACCGATGTGTCCAGATTTTCCCATTCCTGTCACGACGACGCGAGCTTGACAATTCAAAATATCGCGGACAACTGCTTCGAATTCATCGTTGACGCGCGGAATCAGATTCGCAATCGATTCGGATTCAAGTTTCAAAGTTTCAATCGCGGATTCTTTGATCGCCGATTTTTTGCTCATAGTCTATCCCTCACGACTTTATGAATTGCGAGCGCAGATTTCAACAGATCCTCGAGCTTGTCAAGATAAACCATATTTGCGCCATCGCTTAAGGCTTCGGGAGGATTATCGTGAACTTCCAAGAAAAGTCCATCAACACCGACCGCTACAGCTCCACGCACGAGATATTCGACGAATTCGCGCTGTCCTGCGGAAGTCTTTCCAGCTCCGCCAGGCAATTGAACGCTGTGAGTTCCGTCGAAAATCACAGGATATCCAAATCGACGCATAATCGGGAGCGATCGCATATCCACGACAAGATTGTTATATCCAAATGACGCGCCACGTTCAGTCAACAAGATTTTTTCAGATCCAGCGAATTCGATTTTATCAACAACATTTTTCATGTCATTTGGCGATAGGAATTGTCCTTTTTTCACATTGACAATTGAACCAGTTTTCGCTGCAGATTCAAGAAGACTGGTTTGTCGACATAAAAATGCAGGAATTTGAAGAATATCAGCGACTTTAGATACTTCTTCAGCTTGATTCGATTCATGAATATCAGTGACAATTGGAACATTGAGCTCAGATTTGATCTGTTTGAGCATTCTCAATCCTTCTTCGATTCCTGGACCTCTGTAACTGTCAATCGAAGACCGATTTGCCTTGTCGAATGAGGCTTTGAAGATGTATGGAATTCCCAATCGACTACAAATTTCTTTGATCCCTTCGCCAATCATGAGAGATCGATCGTGCCCTTCCAAAACGCATGGACCTGCAAGTAAAATCAGATCTCCGCCGCCGATTTCAAAATTTCTCAGTTTAATTTTTTTCATGCAATTCCCTCCTCCAAATAGATTTTGTTGACAAGTTCAAGATCTTCTTCAGTGTCAACTCCGACAAAACGATCATTCGATTTAATCACTCGAATTTTGTAGCCATTTTCCAATGCACGAAGCTGCTCGAGAGATTCAGTTTTTTCGAGTGGAGTAGGTTTCATTTTTGCAAATTCGAGTAAAAACTCCCGACGATATGCATAGATTCCAATGTGCTTGTAAACCTCGGAAAAATTTTCGACGCGTGGAAATGGAATCATTGATCGCGAAAAATATAGCGCATTTGAATTTTGATCCATAACGACTTTCACATTGTTCGGATTTTTCATCTCGTCAATCGAATTCATCCTAGTCGCAACTGTCGCCATCTGTAAATCTGGATCGTCTTCAAATTGTGCCGCGAGCTGATCGATCAAACTCGGCTCGATTAATGGCTCGTCGCCCTGCACATTGATAATCAGATCGACATCTGGAAATTTTTGAGCGACTTCCGCAATTCGATCTGTCCCCGTTGGATGATCCTTTCGAGTCAAAACTGCTCGACCATTGAATTTTTCGACAGCTTCAAGGATTCTCTCGTCATCTGTTGCAACTACGGCGGATTCAATCTTTTCAGCCCTCGATGCTCGCTCAAATACTCGCACGATCATCGGTTTTCCTTGAATTTCGCGTAATGGTTTGCCAGGAAGTCGTGTCGATGCATATCGCGCTGGAATTACACAGATCGTTTTCATTTCGAATCTCCTCTCACAAACTGTGGATAATATCAAGCATTCGAATACCGGCGCAATGTCGATCTAAAAGTTTGGCAAGAGTTTCTCTCAAATTCGGCAATAACAAATCAAATTCCTCATAAATCTCCAAATACTCGAGCCAATCCCAATTTTGACGCGGATATCTCAAAAATTCTTTCATTTCATGATTTTCCTGCGAAATTCCAAGATCAGACAATTCATAGATGCAATCTGATTTTGAAATTCCAGAACGATAAATCGGTAAATTCACGATGCTTTTCAAATATTCATCGAGCGTCCCGAACCATTTGATTTCGAAAGACAGATTCTGCTTTGCGCTGCTCAAATGAATCGAACGAATGAAATCGCAACCATTGAACTGTTTTTGAATCTTTGCAACGATATCCGATCGACTTTGCAATAATGGAAGCAATTTTTGATTGATTTTATAATTTTTCGCGCCGATCGAACTGTTAATATGACCGTAAAATGTGCTGCCAATGCCAACATTGATGCTGAAATTTTCAGAGGATATCCCGTTCAATCCCATTGAAATCCAAGGATTATCGAGCATTATCACTTGGTGAGTTTGTACATATTCATCAATGAGTTTTCTGAAATTGTCGCGCGATCTTTGAATCGGCAAGACATCCTCCTCACTTTCTCAATCGATTTTCAAGCTCAGTTTGAAGTTCGTCGCGAAATTCTTCAGATCCATTCGTGAAAGTCACCTCGACACAAATCACATAGACTTTGATTTTCCACGTCGCCTCAGCCACTTCACGCGGGATTTTCACTGCATCTTTTTCAGTTATGACAATTGCCTCGGCATCTTGATCTTCCGCCTGCTGCAACACATCGCGCATTTCCTTCACTGTATACTCATGGTGATCCGGATATCGCAAACTCTCGATAATTTCTGCCCCGAGATCCTTTAATGTTCGCTCAAATGACGCTGGATTTCCAATCGCGGAGACCGCCATGATTTTGCGATCGCGAATTTCATCGACACTCACGCCTTCGCCTGCAATATTGACATACCAATCAGCGAGCGGAATGAAACATTTCGGCTTGTGAACGCTCTCAACTATTGTAGCTTTTGGATTGTATTTTTTGAAAGTCTCACGAATTCTCTCGCGAGAGCCGTCAATCGCTTGATCAACTTTCGTCATTAAACATACATCAGCGCGCTCAATATGTGACATTGCTTCTCTCAAAGTTCCGCGCGGAAGAATGTATCCATTACCGAACACGTTGACAGCATCGACGAGCAAAATATTCATGTCACGCTCGAGCTGCCAATGCTGATAACCATCATCGAGAATTGCGACTTCAGCTCCAAAATTTTCAACTGCATATTTCCCAGTGATATATCGCTCTGCACCTATCAAAACTGGGACGTTCGGAAGATGTTTTGCAAGCATGTAAGCCTCATCACCGGCTTCTTTGGCATCCATTAAAATATTTTTTCCATCTGAAACGATTCCAACATCGCCATGCCATTTTGCACGATATCCTCGATTCAAAATGACAACTCGATAGCCCATGTCATGAATTTCGCGCGCTAATCTTTGCGCTGTTGGAGTTTTTCCAGTCCCACCGACCGTAATATTTCCGAGCGATATCACGAAACAATTCAACTTTCGACGTGAGAAAATTCCAAGTTCATAGCCAAGTAATCGAAGATTCACCAATTGCTCGTATACAAGTGAAAATACATATAGAATCGTCGCTAAAATATTGAGAAAAAACCCATCAATATCTTTACTATGGACAAGATGAATAAAATACGTCTGAAAATTTTCGACTTTATCGATACTTCGAACTGAATTTCGCGATTCATATTCCGTCAAGACTTTTCGAAGAAGTTCAGCAGTTTTTCTAGACGCACCGCGATTTTCATGAACAATTGCTAGAGTCTCCTCCTCCAATTGCTTTCGATGTTCCGGATCGTCAAAGAGCTTTGCAACTTCGCGCGTCAATTCCTTTTCGTCGTTGACTGTTATGCATGCCTGCGGATTTCGTTCCATGAAAAGCGCGTGAGTATCTTTGAAATTAAACATGAAATGCCCTGTCACGATCGCTTTTCCATGCGCGGCAGGCTCTAATAAATTATGCCCGCCATGTGGAATCAACGATCCACCGACATAGACAACATCACCGATCGAATAGATTTTTCCGAGCTCACCAATTGTATCGAGAATCACAATATCTTCATGATTGGCTGGACGTTTTTGCAATTCAGTCCGCGTCGCAACAGTGAATCCTGCTTTTTTGCACAAATGTGTGACTTCCATAGTTCGAAGAAGTTCTCGCGGTGCAATGACTAATCGAGATTTTGGATGATTTTTGCGAACTTCTTTGAATGCATCGAGGACAAATTCTTCCTCGCCGCGATGAGTGCTGCCCGCTAAAAAAATTCCTTCAGCGTCTGTCAATCCCATGTCCTCGAGAATTTTTTGACGCTCCTCTGGATTGACATCTGTGTAAGTCTGATCAAATTTCGTGTTGCCTGTGACTGTGACAAGTTCATTTGGTGCACCGAGCTCGCGAATTTTTGCTGCGTCAGTTGGAGATTGCATCGCGAAAAATTTCACAGTCCCAATCATATCGCGAAGAATTGAAAAGAGATATTTATAACGCTTGACGCTTTTATTACCGATTCGCCCGTTGACCATCATGACTGGAATATGCATCTCGCGCGCAGTTTTGAAAAAGTTAGGCCAGAGCTCAGTTTCAACAGGCATGAAAATTCGAGGATGAATTCGTCGCAAAACTCCTGACGCGACAAATGGAATATCGAGCGGAAAATATATGATCGCGTCGGCATCTTTGATAATTCGATTTGCCATTTCATAGCCGGCTGTCGTCACAACTGAAACGAGGATTGGACTTTTAGGAAATTCGCGATGAAATTCTTTGATCAATGGACTCGTCGCGACAATTTCACCGACTGACGCCGCATGAACCCAAATGCAATTTTTCTTTTCAACTTTGTCGAGAGAATGTTCGGGGAAAAAGCCGAGCGATTGCTTGATTCGTTCGAAAAATCCTCGCTCGCGAATCGCACGAATTAGGAACATCGGAATCACGAAAATCACGACGATTATTGCCGCGAGATTGTATAAAAGATACATATGCTCCTCCTGTTACGACCGGAATTGAATGTTATACAGATTCGAATACAGCCCATTCAATTTCAGAAGTTCTTCGTGCGTTCCATGCTCGCGAATTTTGCCGTGATCAATTACGTAAATTTGATCCGCGTTGAAAATTGTCGAAAGTCGATGCGCGATCACGAATGACGTTCGACCGAGCATTAATTTGTCGAGTGCTTCTTGAACAATTTTTTCTGATTCTGTATCGAGCGCAGAAGTTGCCTCGTCGAGAATCAAGATTTGAGGATTTTTCAAAATTGCTCGAGCTATTGCCATTCTTTGACGCTGTCCGCCTGACAAATTCATTCCGCGCTCACCGATTTGAGTTTGATATCCCTCCGGCAGTTCTCTGATGAATTCATCTGCATTTGCAGCTTTAGCCGCCTCGACAACTTCCGCATCGGTCGCATCGAGCCGTCCGTATCGAATATTTTCCAAAACTGTCGCGCTGAATAATGTAGTTTCCTGCGGAACGATTCCGATTTGCTCGCGAAGAGAATGCAGTGTCACGTCGCGAATATCGTGATCGTCAATCAAAATTCTTCCACTATCAACGTCATAAAATCGCGGAATCAGATTTGCGATTGTCGATTTTCCTGCGCCAGATGGTCCAACGAAAGCGATCATTTGTCCTGGCTTGACTTCGAGCGATACATTTTCAAGCGCGTGATGTTCGCCGTCGTATGAAAATGAGACGTTGTCAACTGTCACATGTCCCTTGACGCGTGGGAGATCGATCGCGTTTGTATGATCTGTCACTGCCTCTTCCAAATCCAAAACTTTGAAAATTCGATCCGCGGCTGCCATCGCCTGTTGAAGCTGTCCATAGACTCGAGCAATTCGCTTGACAGGATTCGCCAAATTCACCGCGTAAGTCAAAAATGCTACTAATGCTCCAGCTGTCAAAACTCCATTGACAACTTCATAACCTCCAAACCAAACGATGAAAGTCACTGCCAAGGCGGCTAAAAATTCAACCGTAGGAGTCAATAAGCTCGTGAGTTTGATATTTTTCATCGCGGCTTGGAAATTCAGATCATTTTGCTTTCGAAATCTCTCGATCTCAAAATCCTCGCGAACAAATGATTTCACGGTGCGAATTGACGAAATCGATTCCTGCAGGAGTGAAGTGATATCAGCGATTCTTTCTTGAATGACTGTTCCATTTTCCTTCAACTTTTTTCCAAAGATTCGCATCGCATAACCAACCATCGGCACGACAATCAGTGTTAATAGCGAAAGTTTCCAATCGAGATAAAACATCATTACGAGCGAACCAATCAAGACTGATCCTTCCGTGAAAAGTTCGATCAATTTATCGACGAGCGCAGTTTGAATCGCTGCAACGTCATTCGTGACAAATGACATCGTCTCGCCAGTTTGATGTTTGTCAAAATACGCGATTGGCATTCGCTGAAACTTTTTGAACATGACTTCGCGAATATCAATCACGACGCGCTGACCGATGTATGAAACGAGGTATGACTGTCCGTAGTAAAAAATTCCGCGGAATAGAAATACAACGACGATTCCGATTGAAATGACATTGAGCATCGCCATATTTTTCGCGGCGAGGACATCATCGATCATATCTTTGATAATCCACGGCAAATAGAGATTCGCACTGGCGGCACAGATTATGCAGATTATCGCAATTCCGAGCCGTCGCAAATATGGACGGATATATTGAAGCAAACGACGATAATTTTTCATTTTTCAAATTCCTTATTTAGATTTGGAAATTTTTGAATCACAAACGATCTTTGATTTTGTAACTCTCGGCAGCATAATAAATTTTTTCTGCAACACGTCGAGCTGATCCTCGATGTCCCAATTTTTTACAAGCGCGGCGAAGATCTCTCACGACTTTATCGCGATTTGGATTTCCTTTGAAAAGTTTCGAAATCTCTTCCGTGATTCGCTCCGGAGTCACTTCAGACTGCAACAATTCCGGCTGAATCGATTCATCGAGCAAAATATTCGGCAGGCTGAAAAATTTCACATGCACGAAGAGTTTCGCGATTAGAAAATTGAACGCTGCCATTTTGTAAACTATCACGCAGGGCAAATCGAGCAAGGCCGCTTCTAAAACGACTGTGCCTGATGTTGCGATTGCCGCGTCTGCAATTGAAAATAGATCGTATCGATGTTCAGTGACAAGCTCGATTTTGATTTTGGATTTCGATGTGAATTTTTCAATTCCATCTATCGCGACTGGTAGAAAAAATCTTGTTCGAGGATTTTTTTTAGCGATAAGTTCAGCAGATTCAATCATTACGGGCAATAATCGATCGATTTCCTGCCGACGAGATCCAGGCATCAATAAAATGATCGGCTCGTCTTGAACTCCAAAAAATTTTCGAGATTCATCTTGCGACATTGATGTTTGAACTGAATCGACGAGAGGATTTCCGACGAACGATATATTCGCGCCGGCATCTTGATACACTGGCAATTCGAACGGAAAGATCGCGACGAATTCATCAGCGATTTCTGCACAATCCTTCGCTCGACCTTTTCTCCATGCCCAAGCTGATGGCGGTATGTATGAAAAAATTGGAATTCCCAGCTTTTTGATTCGTTTTGCGAGCCGCCAATTGAAATCTGGATAATCGATTAGCACGAGGAGATTTGGTTTTTCACGGCGCGCAAAATCTTCCAATTCATCGAGCAATTTCAAGATTCGCCGGAGATTTTTTATAACTTCCCAAACTCCCATGATGTTGTAGTCTGAAAAATTTTTATAAAGTCTGACTCCAGCCTGCTGCATTTGACTGCCGCCGAATCCAATGAGTTCAACGGTCGAATCCATTTGCAGAATTTCGCGCGCGAGGTTTGCTCCATGAAGATCGCCGGATGTTTCGCCAGCGGAAAACATGATCTTCAATCAGATTTTTCCTCCTTAACTTGATTCGGTCTCGATATTATCAGATAAATTCTCGCATGGGAAAATTTTTCCACAAATAAAAAAAAGATCGAGGATCATTTTGCGATCCCCGATCTTTTCTGTTTTACATGGATTAAAAAATAAATTATACTTCGGAAAAATTTTTAAGGAGGAAGGTTCATGAATAAGATCTTAGGAATTTTTCTAGCTACTTTTTTGATGATTGTCGGCATGAATGGTTCAGTCGATGCGGCGGCGAATTTGAAAATCGGTGTAATTCTGGTTGGCGATGAGACTGAAGGTTATACCGAGGCGCACATCAAAGGAATCACCGAGGCAGCAAGGGATCTCGGAATCAATGGAAATCAGATCATCTGGAAGAAAAAAGTCGCGGAGGATTCAACTTGTTATGAAACTGCCAATGACTTGGCGAAACAAGGATGCAATCTGATAATTTCAAACAGCTATGGACATCAGACGTTTATTGCTAAGGCAGCCGAGAAAAATCCAAATCAGACTTTTGTAGCAGTCACGGGAGATTTTGCGAAAGTCAGCGGGCTCAAGAATTTCAAAAACGCTTTCACCAATGTTTACGAGTCGCGATATGTCTCCGGAGTTGTCGCGGGGATGAAATTGGAAGAGCTGTTGAATTCTGGCGCACTCAACAAAACTTCTCAGCCGGAAAGTTTTACATCGGCTGGCAAAGTTAAGGTTGGATATATCGGTGCATTCAATTACGCAGAAGTTGTTTCGGGATATACAGCATTTTATCTCGGAATCAAGAGCATTGTTCCAGATGTTGTTATGGAAGTTGTTTATACGAATAGCTGGTTTGATCCTGACAAAGAAGCGGTTGCAGCGAGAGATTTAGTTTCGAGCGGCGCAGTGATAATTGGACAGCATGCAGATTCAGCAGGATCTCCTTCCGCGATTCAAGAACTTTTGAAATCTGGAAAAATTTGCTACGCTGTTGGATACAATGTCGATATGCGTGACGCTGCGCCAGATGCGATTTTGACTTCTGCAACGAACAATTGGAAAGTTTATTACAAATATCTTTTCGCGGCGATGATGAATGGCAAGAAAATTAAAACTGACTGGGCGGAAGGATATTCACAGGGAGCGGTTGGAATTACTGCTCTCGGAAAATCATGCGCGGTTGGAACTGCTGAAAAAGTTGCGGAAATTGAATCTCAAATCTCAAGCGGCAAATTGAAAATTTTTGACACGAATTCTTTCACTGTCAACGGACAAAGATTGAATTCTGCTGAAGTGGATTTGTCATTTATGGATTGGAGCAAAAATCCTCCGAGTGTCATTTATAAAGGAAAAAAGATCAATGCGATCAAAGATGGATATTTCGCTGAATCGTTTTATCGAAGTGCACCATATTTTTCTCTGAGAATTGACGGGATCATTGAAAGATAATTTTCCGAACAAAAAGATCGAGGATCATTTTGCGATCCCCGATCTTTTTTATTTCCGAAAAATTCTGTTACAATTAATCATCTTGAATTTGGAAGGAGATTTTTGAATTTGACTAATGACGTCATGATTATTAACGCTTTCGTTTTGTATATCGGTTTGATGATGGCGATTGGAGTTTATTATTATCGCCGAACGAAAAACATGAGCGATTATTTTTTGGGAAATCGAAAACTTGGCGCATGGGTCACATCGTTGAGTGCGGAAGCGTCTGACATGAGCGGCTGGATGTTGATGGGAGTGCCTGGATTTGCATATCTTGCAGGATTGAACGCTGGATGGATTGCGATTGGAATTGCAATTGGAACTTGGGCGAATTGGAAATTTATTGCCGCGCGACTTCGTCAATACACTGAACTTGCAGGAAATGCTCTGACTCTGCCTGAATTTCTACAGAATCGATATAAAGATACAAGCAATTTGCTTCGAATCGTTCCTGCAATTTTCATATTGATATTTTTTATTCTGTATACATCGAGCGGTTTTGTTGCGGCAGGTAAACTTTTTGAAACAGTCTTCGGTTTGCCATTTCAATACGCAATTTTTTTAGGCGCAGGATCTGTGGTATTTTATACTCTGATCGGTGGATTTTTGGCAGTTAGCCGGACAGATTTTATTCAAGGCGTCATGATGTTTTTTGCGATTCTGATTGTTCCAACTTGCGCAGCGATGAGTTTAGGAGGATTTGGAGATACAATCAATGCTATTTCTGAATATAAAGAGACGATGTTTCAGCCATTGACAAAACCAGATGGATCGACGATGGGCGCGATTGAGTTGATTTCTCTATTAGCTTGGGGAATTGGATATTTTGGACAGCCTCATATTTTGGTTAGATTTATGGCAATACGATCGACTAAAGAATTGCCTCAAGCTACAAGAATCGCAATGACTTGGGTCATTTTGAGTCTAGCGGCGGCAGTTTCAATCGGAATGATTGGTACAGTTTATTTGACGACAACTCTCGAGGGTACAAATTCCGAGACAGTATTTTTGCTCATGACAAATCAACTTTTTCCACCGATTGTTGCAGGTTTAGTTTTGAGCGCGGTTTTAGCTGCAATTATGTCAACTGCATCTTCTCAATTGTTAGTTGCGGCGTCAGCTTTTGCGCAGGATTTTTATAAAACTTTGATTCGAAAAGATGCAAATCAAGCGGAATTGGTCTGGATTTCTCGATCCTCTGTATTGATTATTGCATCGATAGCTGTTTTTCTCGGATTCAATCCTGACAGTTTCATTTTGGACATGGTTGCTTATGCTTGGGCAGGATTCGGTGCAGCATTTGGTCCAGCGATTTTAATGAGTCTGTTTTGGAAACGTACAACGCGTCGAGGAGTTATTGCAGGGATAATCGTCGGCGGAGTCACTGTGCTTGCATGGAAACAATTTGAGCTTTTTGGATTGTATGAAATTGTTCCTGGATTCATCTTTGCTCTGGCTGCGATTTATATTGTCAGTAAAATGGATGTTGAACCTGATAGCGAAATTTTGGAGACCTTCGATAAAGTCGGCGACAGTAAAATTTAAAAAAAAGATCGAGGATCAATTTTCGATCCCCGATCTTTTTTAGTTACAAAAATATCACTGCTGTCGATTTCCAGAATCCATATTTATAATGTAGGAAAAATTTTTTGGAGATGATTCGATGAAGAAAAAATTGATCGCCATGGGAATTTTGAGTTTGAGTCTGATCTTTGGAAATTCTCAAGCTGACGCGATGAGATACTTCATGCAAGGCGACAAAATCGGAAGTCCAACTCCATATGGAAACAATGCCGCGATTGGAAATTACATCGATGTTGGCGACGCGAAACTCTATTACGAAATTTATGGCGAGGGAAAACCGATCTTCATTTTTCACGGCGGCGGAGTTGGATCTGCATATGAACTTGGTCGAATTATTGACGATCTTCGCAATGATTATCAAGTGATCGTTGTTGCGACTCGAGGACATGGAAGATCTGAAATCGGTCGAGATCCTTTGACTTACGAGCAGAAAGCTAATGACATGGCGACGGTCATGAAATCTCTCACAAATACTCCGGCGCAAATTATCAGTTTCAGCGATGGAGCTTACACTGCATATAAACTCGCGGCAATGTATCCAGATCTGGTTGAGCGAATCGCTGCGATTGGTGCAGGAACTCTCAAAAAAGGATATTTTTCCGGCGAGATGAAAGTCGAGGATATGCAGAAAATCGATCCGGAATTTACGGAGATCGAGCTGCAAATTCGTCCAGAACCAAATCGCACGCAGGAATTTTATGATTCATACATGAAATTTTGGCATGGAATGTCAGTCGGCTCGGAAGTTTTTTCGAAAATCAAATGTCCAGTGTTATTGATGGTTGGCGACGAGGATGATCATGCGCCAGTTGTCACAGTTCTCGAGGCGCATCAAATGATTCCAAATTCGAGATTGTGTGTGATTCCAAAGGCGTGGCATGGATGTTTTAACGACAATTATGATGTTGCTCGTCCGGCGATTCTTCAATTTGTCAACGCGCCAATCGATGAGTTGAAATCAAGTACAAAGGTTGAATATAATTCGAAGCATATAAAATAATCTTCAACCGGCAGGCAGCCTCTCCTCAATTCAGACTCTGAATCGATTTGAGGAAGCTGCCGATTTTTTTGTTCGGCGAGGATATTTTGAACGATGTGTCCAGTTTGCTCGAGAATTTTATCCTTCGTCGCAATTGAACTTCGAATCACAAGATCCTGCCGCTCATGCAATTTGTCGAGTTGCTGCACCACGAATTGAACTTGTCTTTGAGCGTCACGATCGATTTGCGCGATATATAGATTGAACGCCGGCGAATTTTCTTCGAATTTATTCAGCGTATCGAGCAATTGCGGAAGTTTTTTCAAATTATATTCGTCATTTTGCGAAAGGATTTGCGACTCGATTTCTTGATAAAATTTTTCAATTTCGCGAACAGTTTGCATCGATGCCGATTCGATTATCGCGATTCGTTTTTCAGCGATTTCGAGCATTTTGTCCTGCATTCGAGTCAATGTTTCTGCAACTTGAATCATTCCTTCCGCGCGAGCTTTTTCAATTGCAACTTGACTCGCCGTTTGAGCTTCAATGATATCGAGCTGAGCCTCTTGACTCATTCGAATTCGCTCTGCCTCGCGATCTGCCAATCGAATTTGAGTTTCATGTTCAATCCTTGCGCGATCTCGTTCAATTTCTGCCGCCCGAATTTTATCCGGCTCGTGATGTTCAATGATTTGAGTTTGAGGTTCAGATTTTGCAATTCCGAAAAATTCTCCGACAGCCTTGGCAATCGACGAAAAAAGTCCCATTACATCAGATCCTTTCGCATTCTAAACATCAATGCATTGAATTCATCCTCGCGACGTTTCAAATCCTCGCTGTATGACTTTGCATCGGCGATATAATTTGCGAAATTCTGCTGACGAAGTTCACTGAATTTCGACAAAATCTCCTCGGAAATTTTATCGAGTTTTCTTTCATCGACAAACGCTATGACTGCATCAACTGGCAAATTGATTATTGATTCTGCCCATCGAAGCAAAAACATTCGGTCTTCGGCGGAATCTGACGAAAAGATCACTGATTGCAATTCACGCTGAAAATTCTCGCTGAGATTCATCATCTGCGTCTCGAGTTCGAATTTTTCTTGAAGATCTCCGCCCGCTTGAAATGCAAATTTTCGATAGATGCTCGCGCGAGCGTTTTGATAAAAATTATTCAGCGCGAATTTGTAATTTTGAAGTACTTGAATTAAAAATTGATCGGCTTGCGATTTGAGACTCTCGATTTGATTGCGCACATCTTTCGTTCCGATTGTGAGATGCTGCATGAAAAAATTGAATTGTGATTCGAGCATGGAATTTTCTTCGTCGGTGAGATTTGGATTTCGAGAATATTTTGTTCCGAGTTGATTCGAAATTTTTGCAAGATCTTTGAATGTATCGGCTTGCGATGTTTCAAATTTTTGCAGATGATCGTGGAGTGTATGTGGAGTGTATTCGATAGATCGATAATCGCTTGATAATATTTGATCGCCGATTTTCCAATTGCATCGAGATCAAATTGCGCGAGGAGATCTTTCACATCGATAGATTCGTTTTTTGGTTTTGGATTTTTGATTTGTTTGATTTGATCGATGTATGGA
>JAFUTY010000002.1 GCA_017484005.1 Selenomonadaceae bacterium
CGGGATCAATTTTTGCAATTCATCGAGAATCGTGATATTCGCGTAGGATCTTTTCAAATTTGGATGTCCGGAAATGACCAAAACGTTTTTCATAAAATCACTCCTCAAAAAAAATTCGGAGCGATCCTATCATTCGAAAAATCGGTTTGAGATAAATTTTACTTTATTCGTTGAGAGACAATCGATATCCCTTGCCGCGAATGAATTCAATTCGAATCGATGAATCCTTCGAGAGTTTCAATTTTCGTCGAAGGTTGCAGATGTGCATGGTGAGAGTGTTGCTCGTGATTTGAAGTTCTCCATCTCGCCAAATCGATTTGTAAAATTCACTCGGCTCAATCGGTTTATTGAGATTTTCGACGAGCACAAGGAGAATCTCGAATTCCGAGGGCGTGAGATTGATCTTTCTTCCATCGAGCTCAACTTGCCGCTGCCTTGAAAATATGACGAGAGAATCCCCGACATGAATTCCGCAATCGTTGACGAGCTGTGAAAACTGCCCCCCCCCCCCGAGAATTAAATCGAAAAAAAAAACTCGAGTCTGAATTTTTAATCTCCTCGACTTCTTCGATTGGAAAAACTAAAGCATTCACCACAAATCGATCGTCAATTTTCGAAATCATTCCCCATTCAAAAACCTGCGACGAATCTTGATCAATTTGTTCGGGAGATTGAGTTCGATAGCTCACGAAATATGAATTTTGATCTTTCAATTTCGATCGACAGCGATTCAGCACTTCAACATATCGCGATTGATCCGCTGGATGAATTTGTGACAGCGAGGATTTTTGAGACATCGCGATGAAATTTCGAAGCCGCTTATAACCAATGAGCTCGATGAATTGCAAATTGATATAAATATACGGCAGACAATCTTCCAATAGAAAACTTTTCATCGCAATTTTAGTCATATCGAGACGCGGCGAATCGATTTTGATTTCATCATTGTAAACAAATTGATACAATGGACATCCACAGTTCAAATCCAAATGATGAACGTGATAGCTCGAGCATAGAATCTTTTTATCGACGATTTGAAAATAGAATGAGAAAAATAGTTTCACTTGATTCGAATGCTGTTTATCTCTCAAAATTATTTTTGAGACAATGACACAGCTATCTTCAGACGATGCGACGACTTGATAATCCTCGCTCAAAAAATCTAATGACTCGCGAATAACATCAACGAATCGATAGAAAAATTTTCTAACGTCCTCGATATTCGTCAAAATTTGATCAACGCTGCCGCCAATCCATGTAAAATTGTTCGAGTTGATATACGACAGAACTTTTTCGACGTCTCCCTTGATATAGAATGCTTTAATCATCTCCCCAGCGATTTTGACAGCGCGGTTCAATTGAAATTTATGCATTCAGATTTCTCCTTTCAATTTGGAAACGTTTTTTGTAGAATAATCCCAATTTAATTTCAATGCAAAAAATTTTTGGGAGGCTTTTCAATGGCAAAGAAAAAACCGATCTATGTTATCGGTCATCGAAATCCTGACACCGATTCGATTTGTTCTGCGCTCGGTTATGCAAATCTGAAACGTTCGCTGGGATTCAATGCTGTCGCGGCTCGATGCGGCAAGATCAATAATGAGACGAAATATGCTCTCGAATATTTCAAGATTGATCCTCCGCAATTGCTCGTGGATCTTTATCCGCGTGTGAAAGATGTTGCGCTCGAATCGAAAGTCGTGGTGAAACAGCATGATACATTGAGACATCTCGGCGAAATCATGCGTAAAACTGATCTCCTCTCGATTCCAGTCACAGATTCTGGCGGTGAGCTCGTCGGAATGGTGACAGTCAACGATCTTGCAAAGCGATATTTTCAAGAGCTCGGAATGACTTCGCTGACTGATATGCGCGTCAGATATCGAGATATCATTCAAGCGACCGATGCAAAAGTCTTAGTATCTGGCGACGAGGGAGCATTCATCGAGGGACAAGTTCGAATCGCGGCAGGATCTCTCGCAACGATTAAAGAAGTTGTCAAGCCGAAGGATATCGTTTTGGTTGGAGATCGCGGCGAGGAAACTCTTCGTCAATGCATCGATATCGGAATTTCATGTTTGCTCGTCACAGAAAATTGTCGAGTTGCAGAATCAGTTCTCGAGGAAGCTAAGGAACGTGGAGCATTTGTTCTATCGACGCCATATGATACTTATACCGTCGGAAGATTGATCAATCAGTGCGTCCCGATTCGTCGAATCATGCAGCAGAATCCAGTTTCATTCAAGCCGCTCGATCTTTTGGCAGATATCAAAGGGAAAATGGAAGAATTGAATTACATCAATTATCCAGTTGTCGAAAATAATCGATTGGTAGGATTGATTTCGAAAGACGAATTGACGCTGACAGATCCGGATCGAGTGATTTTGGTCGATCACAATGAACGTGGACAGGCAATCGAAGGAATCGAGAATGCCAAGGTTATCGAGATTGTAGATCATCATCGACTTGGCGGAGTTCATACATCTGAGCCGATTTATATGCACACTGAACCGGTTGGATGTACTGCGACAATGGTTTCGAATATGTATTGGGATCGCGATGTTGAAATTCCACAATCGATCGCGGGAGTTTTATTATCGGCGATTATTTCAGATACATTGCTGTTCAAATCGCCAACCTGTACTGCGCTCGATAAAAAGACTGCCGAGAAATTGGCAGATATCGCGAAAGTCGATTTGAAAGAATATGGGCTCGCAATGCTTCGAGCTGGCGCAGGGATTGGAGATAAAACTCCTCCAGAAATCGCGAATACAGATCTCAAAGAATTCCAGATCGGTGAATATAAAATCATTGTCAGTCAGATTTCCGTCATGGATACTGATGAAGTCATGGCGATTGAATCGAAACTTCTCGATGCGATGCAGAATTTGTGCAAGTCGGGCGGCTATGATATGAGTCTGCTGATGGTGACAAATATTCTCGATGAAGCGACAACTCTATTGTACGTTGGATCTCCGCGCACATTGATCGGCGAAGCATTCAGAAAAGATTCGAGCGGCACTCACATCTATCTGCCTGGAGTCGTTTCGAGAAAGAAACAGATCATTCCGCAGCTTTCCGAAGCAGTGAAACGAATCCAAATGTAAGAAACATGATGTTTCATCCAATTTAATCCGGAAATAAAAAAGATCCTCAGATCAAAATCGATCTGGGGATCTCTTTTTTTATTTCCGAATGATTTTTATGAGTTGAAAGTATGATTCGTGAAATCAGCAGTATATTTTCCACTCGCAAGACTGAATGTTGTCATACTCGTTCCAACGATATTCAAACTCGATTCGCCAACTGAAATGATCAATCCTGAATCCGTGAATTCATAATTCGAGATTTCATCGATTGTATAACTCGAAAGATCGACGACATCATTCGAATCTCCATATTGAATTGTAACATTGCCATCGCTCGAATTGAACACGAATACATCGCGACCAGTTCCACCGATCAAAGTATCATTTCCACCGCCGCCCCATAGAGTCGAAGATTTTTGTCCGCCATAGAGAACGTTGTCATTGGAATCGCCGGAGATATTGATTCTTCCAGTTGCAGAGCTCGCATCGATGTTAGCGATGTTGTAGTAGGAAACATCAGATCCCGCAAGATTCAAATTAACTGAACTGCTCGAATCAACTATAACAGTTCCATTCTCGCCGCCTTGATAGGCTGTGACATCTTTATCATAGTAAACGGTGTGAGTTGAATCTGCAACGCGAATAACTCCTTTTGTACCAGTCAGAACGAATTTGATATCTGTCTGATTCGTGAAAGTTCCGCTCCCCATGACGAAAGTAGTCGTTCCGTTATCGTTGGAAAATTCAAGTTCACCAGAATTATTGATTGAAACAGTTCCATTAACAAGTCCCAACATATCAATGACGTTAGAATTGCTGCTCGTTCCAGCAGTGAAATTGTAAACAATATCATCGCCGCTGAAATTTGGCTTATAGACAATGATAGTTCCACGCCCTGCATAGATTGTATCATTGCCTTCGCCGCCATTTGCAACTGCATTTTTTCCAGCTGCGCCGGATTCAATAGAGATAATATCATTGCCATCGCCAGCACTGATAGTATCATTTGCACCGGCATAGATTGTATCGTTGAAATCTCCGCCGAGTGAAACGAAATCGCGAGTTGTTCCATTTGCATTGGTGAATAGGAGAATTTCATCATTTTGCGAATCGCTGAAGTTGATAATTGCCGTCGATCCTGAATTCGTCCAAACTACACTGTAGATTGAATCCTCGTCGATTTCATTGTCATCGTTGAGAGTCACAGATCCATCTGCCATGTGAATCATCGAGAAAGTAATTCCAGAAGTAGAAACTAGATCTGAAGCATCGAAAACTGTTCCTGCATAAACTCCAGAAGTCGATGCATCTGCCGCGTTTGCATAGTTGTAGAATTTTCCATTACCGAAGAAATCTGCAGTTAAATTCTTAACTCCTGCATCAACTAAAATCGCGTCTCCAGAATTGAAATCGATGTTTGTAATTGTGATTGTTGATTGATCTGATTTGCTCGATACCGAATTCGATTCCGCGTAGAAAATATTTGAATTGCTTGAGCTGCCTGTCAAAGTAATATCTTCATTCAAATCGCTCGAAATACTGAAAAGAGTATTTCCACCATCAACACTATCGATTTTCAGATCGATTGCCAAAATGTTTCCATTGGAATCGGAAGTCAAAGATGAATCGGTAATGATTGTGATTATATTACTGCCAACTGAAACTTCATATCCGGAATTTGTAGCGATAAGAGATCCATTCGCGACGAGCGTAGTATTTGAATCGAAATTATTGATCGTATCGTTGCCGCTTTCGTAAGTGATCAATAGATTTGCGCCGCTTGCAATATCGATATAATCATCGCCAGATCCAGAATTGATCGAAATATTTGCAGTGCTTGAAACTGTATCGATGAAAATGGAATCATTGCCATCGCCGAGATTCATCGAAACATTTGCGCTATCGATTCCATTGATTGAAATTCGATCAGAATCACTTCCGCCCGATATATTGACGCTCGAATCAGTTCCGATGCTCGAGATTTCAACATTGATTCCATTGAATTCCGCCGAGCTTTCCAAAGATTCCGCAGTGATTCCAGGATTTCGCGAAACGTCAACTCGATTAATGTGTTTTGGAATTCCAGATGTGATTTCGAGATTCCCTTGAACATTGCCGAGTTTGAATGTATCAGAGCCGCCATTTCCTTGAAGAGTGATATTGCTGTTGCTGCCGATATCACCAATTTCGACAATATCATTTCCATCTTGCAATTCCGCGTTCAAATATGATGAATTGCCGAGATTTTCGATTTTGATGCTATTAAATTGATTTCCACCGAGAAAAGTCAACACTCCGCCGTCTGAAACATTTCCGATTTCTGCCGTCAATGAATTAATCGCAACTGCACCGATACTGACATTGTTCCCGACGCTGCCAACAATCAGAGAATCATTTCCGCCATCGAGCCACATATGAAAATCATTCGAATCAGCGATATTGCCAATCGAAATTTGATCGCTATTCGAGCCGAAGCTATGATTTCCAGCACCTAAATCGATTGCGAAGAAATTATTCGAGCTTTCAACATTTTCGAGGACAACTTCATTCGATGCAGAGCCGGAGACACTCATGAAAAAAATATTTCTCGCGCCGGTGATGCTATCGATTTCGACTTGATTCGTTCCAGATCCATTTGTCTGATAAATGAAAAGTCTGGTGCTATTTAGATTTTGCACTGAAACTTTGCTGCTCGATTCATTCGCAACATTGATTTGATTGGTAATATTTGCGCCGGATAGAGTTGCGATTGTGATATTGTTTGATTCGCCGCTTCCGGATATCGTGATTTGATTTGCAGTTCCAGCGATGCTCAAAACGTCAGATCCTGCGCCGAGATCAATTGAAACTGAATCGATATCGCTCGAAAAATATATCGAGTCATTTTCATTGCTTGCAGTGATCGTTGAGCCGGATACACTTTCGAAATTATAATTCGCCATTGATAATCCTCCAACATTTAGAATCAATTCGAGATTTTAGCGCATTGATTTTTCAATCAACTAAATCTTTCTTTATCATTCCGAACAGAAAAAGATCCTCAACAGATCAAATGATCTATCGAGGATCTTTTGTGTTCGGTTAATTCAGTGAGAAAACGATCGATTCATATGGACGCAAATTTGTATCGATCGATTCATAGTTGCCGAGAATTTTTTTATATCCTGCCGCGAGATATTCAGACAACGATCGATCTTGCAATTTGACTTCGGAATTTCTGAAATTGCAAATCACGATCAATTCTTTCGAATCGAGAGTTCTTCGATATGCAACGACATCATCATTATCCCGCTCGATGAATTCGATATCGCCATCTTGAACGATTGGATTGTCTTTGCGGAATTTGATCAGCATTTTGTAAAAATTCAAGACGGAATTTTTATCGCGCAATTCATTTTCGACATTTATCGTTTCAAAATTTTTCGGCGAAGAAATCCATGGTTCAGCCGTTGAAAATCCTGCAAATTTTTCAGCCGACCACTGCATCGGCGTTCGAGAATTGTCACGCGATCTCTCACCGATTATCTTGAGCGCGTCAGATTCGGATTTGCCCTGCTCGAGAAGAATCTTGTAATAATTCAAACTCTCGACGTCGCGATACTGCTCAATCGAAGTGAATTTTGCATTTGTCATCCCGAGCTCTTCGCCTTGATATACATACGGAGTTCCGCGCATCAGATGAATTGTTGTCGCGAGCATCTTGGCAGATTCAATTCCATCGTCGCCAAATCGCGAAACTGCTCTCGGTTGATCATGATTGCACCAGAACACTGCATTCCAGCCGCCCGATTTTGACATTCCAACCTGCCATTCCTCGAACAATTTTTTCAGCTCGTGAATATCTGCATTCATCAGTGACCATTTATCGCCATCCTTATAATCCACTTTCAAATGATGAAAACTGAAAACCATTGAAAGCTCGTGATCCTCTGGACGTGTGTAAAGCAAACAATTTTTGAGATCTGTTGATGCCATTTCGCCGACTGTAATCATTCCATCTATTCCGGAATTCTTTACTAATTCGCGCAAATATTCATGAACGTGTGGACCATCTGCAAATAATTTTCTGCCTAGTCCCTCAGTATCATCCTCAAAAACTTCCGGCTTTGATATCAAATTTATTACATCGAATCGAAAACCTGCAACGCCTCGATCCTTCCAAAATCTCACGACATTTGCAAGCTCCTCGCGAACTTTTGGATTCGTCCAATCGAGATCCGGCTGACTCACATCATGCAAATGCAGATACCAATTCTTCAGATGAGATTCCCACTGCCATGCACTTCCGCCGAATGCACATTGCCAATTTGTCGGCGGCTCATTATCTCCACGCCCATCGCGAAAAATGTAATATCGCTGATAATTTTCATCGCCATTGATCGCTTTTTGAAACCATTCATGCTGATCCGATGTATGACAAAGCACCATGTCGAGCATGATTTTCAAACCTTTTTCATCGGCAGATTTTACCAATTCATCGAAATCTGCCATTGTTCCAAAACGCGAATCGACCTCGCAATAATTCGAGACGTCATAACCATTATCTTTTTGCGGCGATGGAAAAAATGGTGTGAGCCAGAGATAATCGACGCCGAGATCCTTCAAATAGTCAAGCCGTTGAATCACTCCGCGAAGATCCCCGAGTCCATCACCATTCGAATCTTGAAACGATTTTGGATAAATCTGATAGACAACTTTATCCTTGAAACTCGCCATGATCTCACCTCATTTATTCAAATATTCATCGAAGAAATTGTTGAGCTCCTCGATTGCCTCCAATACATATTTTTTGACGTAATAGAGCTGGATGTGAGTCGCCCCGTCAATCCATCGAAGTTTTTTGATTCCCTTTGCCTTGTGAAATGTTTCTTCCGCAAAATATTTCGTGTTTGCCTCTGAACCTGCAATTATCAACAGAGGGCGCGGATAAATCAATTCGACATGATCCAGTGCTGTGAAATTGATAATTGAATCGATTCGCGAAAAAATCATCTTGTTGACTGATCGATCGTGTTTCGCGGGAGAGTTTCGATAATATTCATAGCCCTCGCGATAATCATTCTGCTTGCCGACAGTTTCTTCCGTGGAATTTGGAACATAACCGATGTAAAAAATCGGCTCTCCATTGGCTTCTCTGGTGCGCTGCGATGAAATTTGCGCCAATAGATTTTGACGAGCCTCGTCAGTCATATCGCGCTCTAATCCATTTCGAAACAGATCTCCCAAATCTGCCATGCTGACTGTCGCTATCGCTTTGATTCGCTGATCTGTCTCGGCAGCTTTTATGCAATATCCTCCGGATGCACACATTCCCAAAATTCCGATTCGATCACTGTCAACATCGTTCCGCGTTGTAAGATAATCAACCGCACATCGAAAATCCTCGATTCGCGCCGAGGGATTTTCCAAATATCGAGGCTCTCCAGCACTTTCACCTTGATAGCTCGCATCGAAAGCTAGCGTCAAAAATCCTTTTTCAGCGAGCAGTGTTGCATAAACTCCAGCTGTCTGTTCCTTGACTCCGCCGGAAGGATGTCCAATTATCACTGCCGGATATTTCTCGCGAGAAATTTTGGTTGATTTGAAAATATTTCCCGCGAGAGTGATTTGTTGATTTGGAAACTTGACTGATTCGATTTTGACTGCCGCAGTTTTGATAACATCTTGATAGTACAGCATCGATATTCTCCTATTTCTGCATTTCAAAAATCTGTTTCAGCAAAAATTCTTTTGGAGTTGTCGGAATCGTTTTGAACCATTCAGACTGTTCAGGCGTCAATTTCGAAATGACTTCCATATCACCGCGAATCATTGCATCATAACCGTCTTGAGCGACGACATCCGGACTGAATGTCATTTCTTTAGCCAGCGCAGTATTTTCAAGACTCGATGCCTTTGCAAATCCTGTATCCATTCCGCCAGGCATTAGAGTTGTGATTGTCACGCCAGTTCCTTGAATTTCCTGCCAGATAGCTGCATCGAGCGTTGTCACATATGATTTTGCTGCGTAATAGACTGCCTGCAGAGGTCCGCCGGGGAATAGTGCTGCCGTCGATGAAACGTTGAGAATTTTTCCCTCGCCGCGTTTGATAAAATCTCGAAGAAACAATTTTGTCAATTTTGTCAGTGCAATTATATCAACCATCACGAGATTTAAATCTTGATCCATCGTTCGCTCGTGAAAATATCCATGCCCGCCGAGTCCCGCATTGTTGATCAGATAATCAATTCTGATTCTCTCACGCTTGAGCTCGTCATAAATCTCCTCGGCAGAATCGATTTTCGACAGATCTTTCGGCAGAATGTAAACGTTGGAATTGTATTTCAGCTCCAATTCACTCTTCAATTCGTTGAGTTTATCCACACTCCGCGCGACAATGACAAGATTTCCGCCTTGAGATGCATGGATTCTGGCGAGTTCCTTTCCCAAACCGCTCGATGCACCTGTTATCAATGCAACTTTTTTCAAATGAATCTCTCCAATCTATTCGTCAATCGTCCCATCCCAATTTTGCGCGACAGATGTATGCTCATGCAGGATTTTCCAATTGCCGGCGCGTTTTTCGAGATAATCAGTCTGCCGCATCATGAGTGGAGGATTTTCACTTCCATCTTTGTTGACGGTGTCCCATTTTTGAACAATGCAGACATTTGAAAGATTTTGCTACATCTCTCACGATGTTTTCGATAATTTATTTGTCAATCCTAAAAACTCCTCCTTATTGAAATTAGTAAGTCGCGATAACAGTTTCATTCGTCTTTCCATTCTGTCCGCTGATGAATTTGAAGTCAACTCCATTCGGATTCGTGACAACAAAAATCGCGGTATCAGGATGTCCAGCTTTTTTGATAGCATCGCGGCTGAATTTTAGCAATGGAGTTCCGATTTGAACTTCATCTCCAACTTTGACAAGATATTCAAAACCTTCGCCTTTCATCGCAACAGTATCGAGCCCAACGTGAATCAGAATCTCGACTCCATTCGATAAAGTCATTCCGACAGCATGTTTCGATTCATCCATTAGCACCGAAATCTTTCCAGAAATTGGAGCGCAAACTGTCTCGCTTGTTGGACGAATTGCAAGCCCATCGCCAACCATACCTTCACTGAAAACTCCATCGCCAACATCCTTGAGCGCAATGACTTCTCCATCGAGATAAGCTTTGAATTCATGTTCACTTTCGATTTTCGATTCGGAATTTGATTCGGTTTGAGATTCAACAGATTCCGATTCGACTGCATCGAGTTCAGCTTGTTTATCGATTCCTTTTTTCTTGCCTACGATCGTTGTAAGAATGAATGGTACAACAATCGCAATGAGCATCGCGAGCGCAAAAGTCGGCATCGATTTTGGCTGCATTGAAAGAATTCCAGGAATTCCACCGACACCGATCGCGTTTGCAGTTGTTCCAGTCGCGACGCAAAGAATTGCTGCGCATGCCGAGCCTGTCATTCCACAGATGAATGGGAAAAAGTGTTTCAAATTGACACCGAAAATCGCCGGTTCAGTGACACCGAGATAGCAAGAAATCCATGCAGGAATATTGACTTCTTGAGCGGCAGGATTTTTTCTTTGCAGATAAATCATTCCGAGAACTGCTGAACCTTGAGCGATATTCGACAGCGCAATCATTGGCCAGAGCATCGTTCCACCATAATCTGCAACCAATTGGAGATCAATCGCGTTAGTCATATGATGTAAACCAGTGATAACGAGTGGAGCATAGATGAATCCAAAAATCGCGCCGAAAATTTCACGGAACGATCCTGTGATTCCACTGAAAACAACGCTCGAAATCGCTGAACCGATTGTCCAGCCGATAGGTCCAAGGATAAAATGTGCTGCGCAGACTGATAAGACGAGACTGAAAAATGGAACGAGGATCATTTGAATGATTTGCGGAACGATACTTTTGAAAAATCTTTCGAGATAGACGAGAGTCAATGCGGCGAGGATCGCGGGTAAAACTTGAGCTTGATAACCAATCATTTCCACGGTGAAGTATCCAAAATCCCAATGTGGAATTTTATCTGCTGGAGTTGTCGCGACTGCATAAGCATTCAAAAGCTGTCCCGAGACGAGAGTCAAGCCGAGGATGATTCCGAGAATTGGAGTTCCACCCATCTTTCTGACGACCGACCAGCAAATTCCAACTGGAATTCCGACGTGGAAAACTGCTTCACCGATGAGCCAGAGAAAATGATCCATGCCTGCCCAGAATTGACTGAGTTCGACGAGAGTTTTTGTTCCATTGTCGAAAAGATAGAGCTGATCGATACAGTTTCGAAAACCTAGAATCAAACCGCCGGTGATAATTGCAGGGATCAGCGGTGCAAAGATTTCCGCGGCAATTGCAGCAGCACGCTGCAAGATATTTTGATTCGCGCCGGCAGCAGCTTTCACAGCGTCTTTCGAAACTCCTTCAATCCCCGCGACAGCTGTGAAATCCTTGTAAAATTCCGCGACGGTGTTGCCGATGATAACTTGAAACTGTCCCGCTTGAGTGAAACTTCCCTTGACAACTTTCATCGATTCGATTTTTTTCACGTCAGCTTTTTTGGGATCGGCAAGCACAAATCTCATTCGCGTCATGCAATGTGAGACTGCCGCGATGTTTTCCTTTCCGCCGACAAATTCAAGAAGTTCCTTTGAATCCTCAGTGTACTTCCCCATGATTTTCCCCTCCTCAACTTGATGAAACAAGTTTGTTTGATTGAGGGGATTCTACAAAACTTATTTATACAAGTCAATGATAATTTTCTTTTATTTTCGGAAATTTATCGTATAATGCTTGTGTAAATTAGTTGAACTTGTGGAGGATGAATTATGCGCGGCGTGAAATTTGATACGATCTTCTTCGAGCTGAAACAAAAAATTGAAAGTGGTGAGTTTCCATTTCATTCATTATTTCCGTCTGAAAGTGTTTTGACGGCGCGATATGGATGTGCGCGAAATACTGTTCGACGTGCGCTGGCGATGCTTATCGATGCAGGATATATCCAAGCGCAGCAGGGCAAGCGTGTTCGAGTCATTTATAAGCCTGTCGAAAAAAAGGAATTCAAGATGGGCGGAATTGAATCGTTCAAAGAAGCGGCGGAACGAAATCATTTTGTCGGGACAACTCGAGTCGTGAAATTGTCAGAGATTGTTGCGGATGAAAAAATCGCGGAGCTGACTGATTTTGAAATTGGCGACGAGCTTTTTGAAGTTCATCGAGTTCGATGTATCGATGGAAAGCCGTTGATTTTTGATATCAACTATTTTTTGAAATCTGTGGTTAAAGATTTGACGGAAGAAATCGCACTGAAATCGATTTATGAATATCTCGAATCGCAGTTGGGAATTGTGATTGTGACTAGTAAGCGTCGAATGACAACTGAGCTCGCAACGGATCTTGATAAAAAGTATCTGGAGCTTGGCGAGTATAATTGTCTTGCAGTGATTAGCGGGAGAGTTTTTGATTCCGATGGAGTTCAATTCGAATATACTCAATCGCGACATCGTCCGGATTATTTTTGTTTCGAAGATACTGCGACGCGAAAAAAATCTTATATGTTGAGATAACACAAATGAAAAAAGATCCCCCGACTTCCGCATGGAAATCGAGGGATCTCTTTTTTTATTTGTGAAATCGTTCAAATATACTTGCACGATTTTTTAGTTTCTTCGAAAATCTAAATCGCTTTTTCCTCCATGTTTTTCCAATAGATGAATGTCTTGCAATTCCATTTTTTTATCGATGGCTTTGCACATATCATAAATCGTCAAAAGTGCGATGCTGACTGCATGAAGAGCTTCCATTTCAACTCCAGTTTTGCCATCAACTTTAACCGTCGCTGAAACTTCAACTGCAGATTCCGATTCGATCATTTGAAAATCTATTTTGCAATGAGTAATCGGTAATGGATGACACAATGGAATCATTTCAGAAGTTTTTTTAGCTGCCATGATTCCAGCGATTCGAGCAACTCCAATCACATCGCCCTTTTTTGAAGTTCCATTTTTGATCGTTTGAAAAATTTCTGGACTGACAATGATTTTTCCAGTAGCAATTGCAATTCGTTCAGTGATATTTTTTTCACTAACATCAACCATAATCGCATTGCCAGCGTTGTCGAAGTGATTTAATTTTTCATCCATATTTTGATCCTAGCATTTGATTCCAGAATTTGGACGCGCATAGAAAATCCAAGTGAATCCAATCGTTATAACAGTGAAAGCGATCAAAACATAGAAAGCTGGAGTCACGAGGTTATAATTCGAATAAGCCCATCCAAAAATTTTGGGGATCAAAAATGCTCCATAAGCCGCAATTGCCGCTGTGAATCCAGTGACAAGTGATGAATGAACTGGATTACTAAAGATGTATGGAATCATTCTGAACGACGCGCCATTAACAAATCCTGTCGTCAAGAATAACATCAAAAACGCACCGAAAAACATTGCGAAATTGTGAGATTGAATTCCAATCAGAACGACAACACATGACGCAAGCATCACGAATAGCGAATATAGAGTAATTTTTGAGCCGCTGTCGATTTTATCTGCAAGCCAGCCGCCAACTGGACGCATGCTCGCTCCGATGAATGGTCCTAAAAATGCTCCCCACGCCATGCTGACTTCTGGAAATTCTCGATTCAATAGAAGCATCAACGCCGCCGAGAATCCAATGAATTGACCGAAGCCGCAGGTATAAATCCACGTCATGAGCCATGTATGTTTGTTTCCAAAAATCGATAAAATACTCTTTGGACTTTGTTTTGGAATCGGCAGATTATCCATGAAAATCCAAATCAAAATCAGAGTTAGAATCGTTGGAACTGCCCAGAAATAACAGACATTTTGCAGAAATACTTCTTTGCCCGCTGAATTGATCAATGGTGCACCGAAAATTCCTAAATTCCATACCAGCAAAATCGGTGCAGTCAGATAAATCAATGACACTCCCAAATTTCCAACGCCTGCATTGATTCCGAGAGCCAATCCTTTATTCTTTTTCGGGAAGAAGAATCCAATATTTGCCATCGACGAGGAGAAATTTCCACCTGCAACACCAATTCCCGCGACGAGCATGAAAAATGTATCGTAAGAAGTCGATGTATCTTGCAATGCATTTCCTAATCCAATAATCGGTAAAAGCAATAATGCAGTGGAAATCAATGTCCAATTTTTTCCGCCAACGATTCCTGGCATGTATGTGTAAAATAATCTGCAAGTCGCTCCAACAAGTCCAGGCAGCGATGCGAGAGTAAAAATTTGAGCGTCAGTGAAATTGAATCCGACTTGATTGAGCTGTGCCGCGATTGTTGCCCAAAGAGTCCATACGACAAATGATAGAGTCAATGCCCACGTCGAAACATACAAATTCTGTTTAGCGATTTTTTCACCGAATTTTGTCCAAAAAGTTTCATTTTCAGGATTCCAATGTGCGAGAATTTCTTTTCGCGATGGATTATCTCCAAGCTGATTCAAAACATTCTCCTCAGCCATTTTAATCACGCCTCCTTTGGATGAATTTGTTGATAAGGAAGTCAGACAAATGGAATCGATTACAAGACAGTTTTATGAAATTCCAGGTAAAATTATGACTTTTCAAAGCGGGAAATATCTGTTTCATGAAGGCGATTCAGCCAAACATTTCTACATCGTTCGATCTGGAAAAATTTCCGTGATGAAATATGCTGAAAATGGACGAATTCTCACGCTCAGACTTGCGACGAAAGGCAATGTCATCGGTGAATTGATACTGTATGAAGAAAATCCTATCCATGTTTTCAACGCCGTCGCACAGATTTCATCTGAAGTTTACGCAATTGAAATTCCGACGCTCCAAAGTTATCTCGAAAAGAAAACTTCATTGTCAATCAGCCTTTTAAAAATCATCATGCAACATATGAGAAAACAGAATTCAAAATTTCGAGATTTGGTTTTATATGGAAGGAAAGGCGCGTTCTATTCAACATTGATTCGATTCGCCAATAGTTATGGACAGAAATTCAGCGATGGAATTTTGATTTCAGTGTCATTGACAAATCAAGATCTCGCGAATTATTCAGCCACTACTCGTGAAAATGTGAATCGAATGTTGAGCGATTTGCGCCGTCAAAATATCGTCGAAATGCATGACGGCTTGATTTGCATAAAAAATATTGAGTTTTTGAAAACTGAAATTCAATGTGAGAATTGCGGAATTGAAATCTGTAATATCGAATGATCATTTTCGACAGATGAAACCTGCAAACGATTGAACATGTGAAATTTGAACTTCACTGTAGAGGTTGCAGAGTCTTTCATTCAGACTTTGCAGCGTTTCAAAAGGTGGAGCAAAATATCCGCAGCGTTCGCAGAAATTTTTTACAAAGAAATCAGTGCGTCGATTTTGTCCAGAAATATATAGACTGCCGCAGAAAATTCCACCGATTTTCAATAATCTCCGGATTTCATCGTGAGCCGCATCTTTGTCTGGAAAGACATGGAGTCCATTTATCGAAAGAATGACATCGAAATTTTGATCTGGAAATGGCAGATTTCCTACATCGCCTCGTAAAAATTGAACATTTGTCAAATTCATTTCTCGCGAATGTTTTTTAGCGGCATTGAGCATCGTTTCAGAATAATCGACGCAAAAAATTTCAGCATCAGGCAAATTTTTATAAACCTGCAAAGAGATCGCGCCAGTTCCAACTGGAATTTCCAACAATCGTCCCGATAAATTTTTGGGGATTCCTGCAAAAGCTTGATTCAAAAATCTTTGATAATCCTCATCAGACAGCCCCCAAAAAAATCTCATCGCTAAACGCCCCAGAAAGCTCGAATTGGTTATCATTCCATCATACAAGCTAGAAAATTTTCCGAGCCGTTCATAAGTTTTTCTGATTCTTTCTGTCAATGATTCATTTTGCAAAAACATCTCCCGACTTCAATCCTGCAAGAAATAAAATGATTTTTATCGCCGTGTTGATATCATTCAAATCAGCTTGAAAAAATTCCGTCGATATTTCAGGCTTGATCGAAAAAATCGCCGAAACTTTTTCATCTCGAACAACTTCACCATTCCCGCGCCAAAGTGATATCGCTGGAAAAATTCCATGCGATCGGCTTTCTGTCAAAATCAAATCGATTCCATCAAATTTTTCCGCGACGTTCAAAAAATCTTCTCGAGTTTCAGTTTTTTGAATCATAAACCATCCACTCGGCGAAATCACTGCAACACTTTTCGCGCCGGCATTTTGAAATCTTTGACTATCTTTGCCTTCGATATCCAAATTAAAACCGTGAGCATCACTTTTTATCACAGCGATTTTCAAATCTGATGATAATTTTCGAGTGACTTTTTCGATGAAAGTTGTTTTTCCAGTCCCAGAACTTGGCGCGACAATTGAAACGATCGGAATTTTTCTCGAAAGATTTTCAAATCGACCGCGAGCGAGTTTCAAATCTGCTTGAGTATTTACATTGAAAAAATTCACGGAAGAATTTTCAACCGTAATGAATTCGTGAGAGATCTTTTCAACGGCGTCACTGATTTTATTCCGATGATTTTCCAATTCTCGCAAGAATATTTCCATCGCTGATTTGTGATAAAACGCACTGAGCATTTGTCTACGATTATCAACGATTGGAATGATTGAAGTATCATTTGACAGAGTTACAGATTTCAAAATTTCAAAGTCGAAGAATGGCATATCGCAAGACAATGCAAGAATCCAATCATTTTTCGAATGTTGTAAGCCGTTGACAATTCCAGATAGTGCGCCTGCATTTTGAATATGATCGATCAAGATTTGAGCGTTGTATTTTGTCGCAAGATCCGCGATTCGAGATGAATTTTTTTCAACGCATAAAAAAATCTCGCTGAAGTTTTGAGCCGCAGATTTTCTCAAAACATTTTCAAGCAAAGACATTCCACCGATTTCGATGAATCTTTTATCTTGTCCGAGTCTTGAACTTTTTCCTCCAGCGATTATTGCCAATGAAATTTTCTCGAAATTCAACGCGCACAATTTGAATCATCTCCGCGCAAAATCTCGATTCCATGTTTAAGTTCCGGCAAAATGAAATTCAAACATTCGTCAACAGCTTTGACACTTCCAGGCAAATTTACAATCAACGATCTTTTTCGAATTCCAGCGGCAGCGCGACTGAGCATCGATCGTTTGGTGATTTGCATCGAAAAATTTCTCATCGCTTCTGGAATTCCTGGAACAATTCTTTCGACAACTTCGAGAGTCGCTTCAGGAGTGACATCTCTCGGCGAAAATCCTGTCCCGCCCGTCGTAACAATTAAACCGATTCCTAAATTCGAAAAATCGATCAATTTTTCTTTGAGCAGATCTTTTTCATCAGGCAAAATCACTTTTTCAGAGACTCGATAGCCATTCGCGATCAAAATTTCTTCAACTTTCAAGCCGCTTAGATCTTCTCTCTCGCCTCGATAACATCTGTCGCTCGAAGTTATAATCGTCGCATCCAACGGAATTTTTTCAGCTGCGATTTCCAATTGATCGCCGACATGAATTTCGCCGCCGTGCAAAACTCTCGCAAAAACTCCCTCGCGTGGCATTATACAATCGCCGATTTGTTGATAAATCGCGCAATGATTATGACATTCCTTGCCGATTTGCGTGATTTCGAAAATGACTTCGCCAGATTTCAATCTTGTACCGATCGGCAATTTTTTGAATTGAAATCCTTCCGCGATAATGTTTTCGCCAAATGATCCAGCGTCGATTTTTGCTCCGCGATTCTTAAATTCATCGATTTCACTTTGCCCGAGAAAACTGATTTGCCTGTGCCAATTTCCAGCGTGAGCATCGCCGACTATTCCAAATTCAGTGTGAAAAATCGCAGAATCGACAAGCTTTTTTGATGTGCCGCGCTTTTCACTTATACAAATCGCATTGATTTTTCCCATTGATCAGCCTCCAACTTGATACATTTTTCTCTCGTCGCGCAAATCATTAATCTCATTGAAAAGATGTTCGCGCGGTTTGTTATAGATTGTCTGTTGAATCGCTGACAAAATCATTTGATCATCGCAATTCGATCGCAACAGATTTCTCAAATCCAAACCGATTCCAAAATTCAGACATGGTTTTAAAAATCCCTCGGCTGTCAATCTGATTCGGTTGCAATTGCTGCAAAATTTATGTTCAAGCGCGTCGATGAATCCAATTTGCCCGATGAAATTTTCGATTTTGAAATATCTCGCTGGACCATGTAATTGATCTTTTTCGTCAATCGGAATCATGTTTCCAAAATTTTCTTCTATCACTTTGAAAATTTCTGACGTTGGGACGCCGATAAAATTTTCAGCGCATCCTATCGGCATCAGTTCAATGAATCGAATTTTGATCGGATTATTTTTCGCAAGTTCAACCAATTTCAAGATTTCGCGATCGTTGATTCCATGAATTAGGACGGAATTGATCTTGATATTCAAAAAATTTTTGTCGATCAAAGTTTGAAAACTCTCGATCACTTTTGAAAATAGATCGCGCCGAGTCAATTCCGAAAATATTTTTGCATCGAGAGTATCAAGACTCAAATTGATTCCATCGATTCCGGATGAAATTAAATTCTCCAGATATTTTGAAAGCAGAATTCCGTTCGTTGTCAAAGTCACTTGATCGATTCCGTTGATATTTTTCAACGCAGCGATTAGCTCGCAAATATTTTTTCTGAGAAGAGGTTCTCCACCAGTGAGGCGGATTTTTTTTATCCCGAGTTGAGAGAAAATCTTTGTCACATGGATAATTTCTTCGTAAGTCAAAACATCTTTCGGCGAAATTTTTTCAATACCGTTTTCAGACATACAATATCGACAGCGCAAATTGCATCGAACGGTGATTGAAATTCGAGCATATTCAATTTTTCGATTGAATCGATCTATCATAGCAAAATCACTTTGACTCTATCGCCGATTGAAAGTTTTTCAGTGCCGGATGGAATATCAATCAGACAGTTGCAATTCATCGCGGAATAAAATGAGCCCGATTCATGTTGATTCTGCAGATAAATTTTTCTATTTCGATATTCCGCTCTAATAAATCTGCGCGATGGACTTTTCTTATTGAATTCACTAGCCATTTCCGCATCGCAGGAAGTGTAGAGAATTTCAGAATCGCCGGATATTTTGGTAAGAATCTGACGCGCTAAAAGTTCAAAAGTTGCAAATGCAGCGAATGGATTTCCGGATAGCGCAAGTCCTAAAAATTTATCAGTTTTCCACGCGATAACTGGAGCACCAGGTTTCATCAACACGCGCCAAAAAATTCTCTCGCCTAAATTTTTTACAACTTCATGCATGATATCTTTTTGGCCGACTGAAACTCCGCCCGATGTTATCAACAAATCGATTTGATTTTCGACAGAATGAATTTTTTGGCAAGCCGATTCAATATCATCTTTCAAATTTCCAAAAATGATTGGCTCGAATCCCAATTCCTTCAATCGCGATGCCATGAAAAATAAATTGCTATTGTAAATTTTGCCCTCGGAAAGATTTTCGCTCGGATCTGCAAGTTCATCGCCAGTCGATGCAACTGCAATTCGTGGCAATTTGAAAACTTCAATTTCTGAATATCCTTGACTTGCCAAGATTGAAATGTGTTTAGCATTCAACTTGGTATTTTTTTTGATCAAAATTCTGCCCTTCGAAACATCTTCACCGGCAAAGCAGAAATTTTCATTATGATGCAATTCATACGGCACAAAAATATTTTCGCCATTGATTTCAACATCTTCCTGACGAATCACACAATCGCAACTCGCTGGAATTGCCGCGCCAGTCATTATTCGCAGGCATTCCGATTTTTGAATTTCTCCATAAAAAAAATCGCCCGCACATTCTTCCGCGACGATTTTGAATTTTTTTGGATTGTCTGAAGTCGCTCCATGCGTCTCAGTCGAATTAAGTGCATATCCATCGAGCGGCGATCGATTAAATGGTGGATTATCGATTTTCGCAGCATAATCTCGCGCAACAATTCTATCGAGCGTTTTGAGCAATGGAATCGAATCAACTTCTTCGATCTTTTTGACTTGAGCGAGCAAAGTATCGATCGCCATTTCCAAAGTCAAACCTTCCATCAAAGAAGTCCTCCAACTCCCAATTTTGTAAAATCTTGACGCGTCAAAATTTCTCCAGTCAAAACGCGCGGCAGGATCAAATCAAAAATGGTTTTGGAACAATACATCACGCAACCTGGCAATCCCATAATCGGAATTTGATTTTTGTACGCGAGCATAAACATCGCGCCGGGCAAGACTGGAGCTCCATAAGTCACAACATCTGCACCGCTGTCTCGAATCGCGGCAGGAGTTCTATCATCTGGATCGACACTCATCCCGCCTGTACAAATGATCATTTCCATTCCTGAGTTCAAAAGTTCAGCGATAAAATTTTGAGTCATTTCCTTAGAATCATTGGAAACTCTTTTTTCATCGATATTCAAGCCGTAAGTTCTCAATTTGGATTCGATAACTGGCGTGAATGTGTCATTGATTCGCCCGTGAAAAATTTCCGATCCAGTGACAATCAATCCAACTTTGAATTTTTTGTATGGAACGATTTTCATCAGCGGCTCAGATCCTGCAATTTCTTGAACGCGATTCATTTTATCTTTATCAATAACGAGCGGAATCACTCTCATTCCAGCGACGATTTTATTTTTGCGAACTGGAATTTGATTTTGAACTGTCGCAATGCATATTTCTTCAACGTCATTCACAGAATTCAATTTTTCAGAATCAACGTAGAAAACTCCATCGCAATTTGCCGAGAGCTCGATTTTGCCCTCTTTGACTTCAGACGAATTCAGATTCTCGCCTTGACAAATATTTTTTAAAATTTCCGCGGCATCATTTTCATGCAGTTTCGATTCATCATTTTCCCAGACGAAAATATTTTCCTTGCCGAGTTTCAACAGTTCAGGAATATCTTCCGCTTGAATGATGTGACCTTTGCGAAATTTTGCTCCCTTTGTGACGCCTCGAACAATCTCGGTTATATCGTGACAGAGAATTTGTCCAACTGCATCTTCAACTCGAATTTCCTTCATTCCAAAATCTCCTTTTCAAAATGAAAGGCGATGAAGTTTCCCTCATCGCCCCGTGAATTAAATTCAGGCTCAATATCATAGCGACTTGCCGTAGATATTTTCGCTCGGAGAATTTTTTACTTACATCAGATCCAATTTTTGATATCAGTTTCGACGTCTGAAATCGTTCCGATTCCAAAATTTTCAACTAGAACTTTCGCGACATTGGGACTCAAAAATGCTGGCAATGTTGGACCTAGATGAATGTTTTTGACTCCCAAATGCAACAATGCAAGCAATACAATGACTGCTTTTTGCTCATACCAAGCGATGTTGTAGACAATCGGCAATTTATTCACGTCATCAAGATTGAAAACTTCTTTGAGCTTGAGCGCGATCAATGCCAGCGAATATGAATTGTTGCATTGTCCTGCATCTAAAACTCTCGGAATTCCACCGATATCACCGAGCGGCAGTTTGATATATTTATACTTCGCGCATCCAGCAGTCAAAATGATTGTATCTTTCGGCAAGGCTTTTGCAAATTCAGCGTAATATTCGCGAGATTTTTGACGACCATCGCAGCCAGCCATCACAACGAATTTTTTAACTGCACCGGATTTAACTGCCTCGACAACTTTATCAGCCAATTTGAAAACTTGCTCGTGAGCGAATCCACCGATAATCTCGCCAGTTTCGATTTCAGTAGGCGGCTGACATTTTTTCGCACATTCAATAATCGGTGTGAAATCCTTTTTGCCATTGATTTCATCGATGTGCTGACAATTTTCAAATGCAACTGCGCCAGTTGTAAAAACTCTCGAGCGATAGCTATCTTTCGGCGGAACGAGACAGTTCGTCGTCAATAGAATCGCGCCATTGAACTGCTCAAATTCTTTTTGCTGCAGATACCATGCATTTCCATAATTCCCGATGAAATGTTTATACTTCTTGAAGTATGGATAATAATGAGCCGGCAGCATTTCTCCATGCGTGTAGACATCGACACCTTGATTTTCAGTCTGCTCGAGAAGCATTTCCAAATCTTTCAAATCGTGTCCACTGATTAAAATTCCAGGATTTTTTCCAACACCGATTTGAACCTTCGTAATTTCTGGATTCCCATATGTTTCAGTGTTTGCTTTATCGAGGAGATTCATTGTATCAACGCCAAATTTTCCAGTTTCAAGTGCCAATGCTGTCAAATCTTCGACGTTCAAATTATCATCCAAAAGTTTCGCCAAAGTCTCGCGCATGAATTCATTGATTTTTTCATCGTGATAATTCAGCGCGTTGGCATGATAAAGATACGCCGCCATGCCTTTCAATCCGTAAGTTATCAACTCGCGCAGACTTCGAATATCCTCATTTTCAGTCGCAAGCACTCCAACATTTTCCGGAATTTCGATTTGCTCCGGAATCAGTTTCAAAGTCTGATCGATTCTGTCACTCAAAATTTTTGGATCGAAGTTTGCATTGGTGATTGTGCAGAACAGATTCAGAATGATTGTCTGATCGACATTTGAAACTTTCGACGCACTCAATTTTTTCGTTGCATAGATTAATTTGTCTTGCAACTTGGCAACTTCAGCAGTTTTTCCACATACGCCTTTGACCATGCAGCCTTTGCCATTCGCTGTTTCTTGGCATTGGTAACAAAACATTTTTGATTCCATGAAAAACTCTCCTAAAAATTATTTTTTGCGATAGATGATGCTGCTCCGGACAAAATATTCGAATGGAAAGCTCAAGCAGTGTACCAGTCTTGTGAATGGAAAGATTATCGCTGTCGCCATCCACATCAACATGTGACATTTGAAAATCAACGGCACACTTTCCATCAATTCGACGTCCGGCTGTAACATCAGAATCGATCTGAACCATGGTGAAATCGTCTCGCGATAATTGAAATCTCCCAAAATTCCAGTTGCATTCAATGCAGTCGATAAACAACCTGTCGCGATTGCTCCAAACAGGATTAGATAAAGCACTCCATCAATCTTTGAAGTGTTGACAGACATTTTAGGATTTCCAAAACGTCGCTGCATTAGCATGAAAAATCCTACGAAGAATAAGATTCCTGCAGGAATTCCGCCTGACAATGCAATCATGTGATAGAGATGTTCATCGATTCCAAAATCATCTGTCAAAAATTTCGGAACTAAAATCCCGATGAAATGTCCGCCAATCGCCATGAACAATCCAAGATGAAACATCCATACAGCGATTTTCAAACTCTTTTTGGAAAGAAATTCGCTCGATTTTGTTGTCCAATTGCGCTCGTCGCGAGAATATCTCACGGCAGTTCCGACTATCAGAAATGTAAATGCAACGTATGGCAATGCTCCCCACAAAAAATCGCTCACATCTAGTCACCTCCTAATCTTTCCGCTTGAGTCAAAATTGTGTCGAGCAAAAATGCTTGAGCTAACTTTGCTTCGATGAATCTATCGCGCAAAAGTTCAATTTTATTTTTTGCAGCGTCGAGGATCTTCTTTGCATTATTTCGAGGAACTGTCGATGCTAATTCCAAAATCGCCGGCAGATAATCCGGAAGTTCTTTGTTCAAATCATATCCATTTTCGAGAAATAACGTCTTGAATTCATGCATTTCCTGCGACTGTTTTCCGAAGTCAGTTCGATTGTGCATTGTCAAATAGAGATTCGTGTTTTGAGAGAAATCGAACGATCGAACATACAGATTTTCATATTCATCGAATCCCATGTTTTCAACGTAATCGAACAGATCTGAAAATGCATTTTTTACTTGTGGAGTTGAGATTTCTTCAGCGGCTTTTCGATACTCGGAAAAATCCCTGCGCCATTCCTCGTCTGGATATTCAAGAAAATATGCAGCGATTTTCAAAGTCAATTGATATTCTTCCATCAACAGCCTCCTGGACAAATATAGCCCGCAGTTCCTTGCAATTCGCGCAATTGTTCGTGAGTCTTGCCTTGCAATCCTGAAGGAAGTTTGATTCTGTCGCTGTATTTTGCAATTCCGAGCAATCGATACATTTTTTCATACTCGCCGACTTCGAATTCCAAATTTTGAGGTTCAGATTCGCCGATCTCTTTTTGACGCATAACTGTTCGCATATCTAAAAGTCGCTGCAGAGTTTTGGTGATGACTTCAACATTGCCTGCGGAAAATAGTTCAGCCAAATATTTCAATGGAATTCTCATTGCGTCGGAATTCGGCAGATATACTTTATCTTCGACGGTTTTCATGATTGGAGACAGCGGCGGGATATACCAAACCATCGGGAGCGTTCGATATTCGGGATGAAGCGGCAGTGCTAATTTCCAATTCTTGATGATTTTGTAGACTGGCGAGATTTCAGCGGCTCTTAACCATGCTTCGGAAATTCCTTCACTTCGGGCGGCAGATTGAATTTCTGGAGACGATGGATCTTTTATCACGTCAAGCAGATTGAAATAGATCTTTCCCTCTTCGGAAGTTTTTGCGGCGTTCAAAACTTCATCTGCATCGTACAAAATCACGCCTAAATATCGAATTCTTCCGACGCATGTATCTGTACAAACTGTCGGCAATCCATTTTCGAGTCGAGGATAGCAGAATGTGCATTTTTCAGCTTTGTTACTCTTCCAATTGTAATAGATTTTTTTGTAAGGACAGGCAGGAATGCAATGCCTCCAGCCTCTGCATGCATCTTGACTGACTAGGACAACTCCATCCTCGTCACGCTTGTAAATTGCTCCGCTTGGACATGCTGCGACACATGCAGGATTCAAGCAGTGATTGCAGTTTCGAGGCAAATATTTCATGAAAATGTCTTGAAATTCGAGCGTTATATCTTCAGCAGATTTTTTCAGATTATGATCTTTCCGCGCCGATTCTCCACCTGCTAAATCATCGTCCCAATTTGGTCCAGCTTTGATTTCCATTCGCTGTCCAGTTATCAGCGATCGCGGTCTAGCTACTGGCTGATGATTTTTTCTTTTGGAAGTTATCAGTGTTTCATAATCGTAAGTCCATGGCTCATAGTAATCGTTCAATTCAGGCTGCTCGGGATGATAAAACAGCTTCATAATTCGTTCCAATTTCGAACCGGTTTTCAATGACAACTCGTCACCATCGAGCTGCCATCCACCCTTCCACTTGTCCTGATTTTCCCAATCGCGAGGATATCCCAATCCAGGTTTTGTCTCGACGTTGTTGAAGTACATGTATTCTGCACCTTCGCGATTCGTCCAAACATTTTTGCAGGTTATGGAACAGGTGTGACAGCCGATACATTTGTCGAGATTCATCACCATCGCAATTTGCGCTTTAATCTTCAAGCCAATCAACCTCCTCCATCTTTCGAGCAACGATGTAAATATCGCGTTGATTTCCTGTTGGACCATAGTAATTGAATCCATAGCTCAATTGTCCATAGCCGCCAATCATGTGAGTCGGTTTCATATGAATTCGCGTTGGAGTGTTGTGAGTTCCGCCGCGAGTTCCAGAAATTTTCGATCCAGGGACGTTGATATGTCTGTCTTGAGCGTGATACATGAATGCTACTCCGCGCGGAAGTCGAGGACTTACAACTGCTCGAGCGGCTACAACTCCGTTTCGATTGTAAACTTCGAGCCAGTCATTGTCTTTCACATCGATTTCCGCGGCATCTTTTTCATTCATCCAAATTGTCTGTCCACCGCGAAACAGCGTCAACATCTGCTGGCTGTCAAAATACATCGAGTGAGTGCTCCATTTATTATGTGGAGTCAAAAATTTCAATGTGATCTCTTTTACGCCGCCGATTGGATTTTTGAGAGGACGAAATTCCAAAATCGGTTTATAGATCGACATCGTTTCGCCCCATTCTCTCATCATTTCATGATCGACGTAGAATGATTGACGCCCTGTAACGGTTCGGAATGGAATTAATTGTTCGATATTTGTACTGAATGGAGTATAGCGTCGATTTTGATTGCTGCCTGTGAATGTTGGTGAAGTGATAGTTTCGCGAGGTTGAATTGCGACCATGTCAAAAGTGAATCGTTCAGATGCTCGATCGCTTGCGAGATCTGTCAAATTTGAAAGTCCAGTTTTATTTTCCAAATCTTTCCATGCGCGAACTGCAACTGATCCATTTGTTGTCGTCGAGAGTCCCATGACTGCATCGCATGCCTGTTTTGCATCGAAAATCGAGGGCATTCCGAATGAAATCAGATTTTTATCCTCGATAACTCCGTTGCGAGATCTGATTTCTTCATAATCTTGTTTTGACTGCCAGCTCATGCCTTTACTTGCCATGCCTTTTGCAACATTTGGACCAAGCGCGATCCATTTGTCATAGATTTTTGTGTAATCGCGCTCGATCAATCCAATTGCAGGCATAGTTTTTCCAGCGACAGGTTCACAATCTCCTTTGCTCCAATCGAGAATTTTTCCTTCAGGCTGAGCAGTTTCTCCCTCGCTATCGTGCTGAATCGGTGCGGCAAATACATCTTTGTAAATTGGAAAATTCGATTCCGACGCGACTTTTGAAACTGCTTGAGCGAGCGTTCTAAAAATATCCCAATCCGTTCGAGCTTCCCACAATGGATCTACCGCGGCTTGAAATGGATGTACAAATGGATGCATATCGGTTGAAGACAGATCTGTTTTTTCATACCATGTTGCAGTTGGCAAGACTACATCTGCATAAAGCGCGCTCGATGCCATTCGAAAATCGATGTCAACTAACAGATCCAATTTGCCTTCCAATGCTCCGCCAGGTTTAGAGATTTCCGATTCGCTTCGATATTTGATTTCTGTCGGCTTGATTGGTGATTCTTCTTCCGCGAATAGACTATTTTTCGTTCCGAGCAAATATTTCAAGAAATAATCGTGCCCTTTCGACGATGAACCGATTAAATTGTTCCGCCAAATAAACATGTTTCGAGGAAAATTCTCGGGAGCATCGGGATCTTCAATTGCGAATTGCAAAGTTTTATCCTTCAAACTCTGAGCGACAAATTTTCTGATTCCATCGATTCCTTCAAAACCTGCAGACTTTGCATCGTCAAAGATTTTCTGTCCGCTTTTATTGAATGTTGGATAGCTCGGAAGCCATCCTAATCGAGCCGCTAAAACGTTGTAATCTCCAGGATGACGATATCGAGGCGTTTCAGTTTGAGCAACTAATGGAAGAGTATCAACTTCTTCACTGCGCCATTGATCCGTTGCGAAGTAGAAATATGATGTGGAATTTTGAAGTTTTGCACCGCCCTGCCAATCCGTTGCAGTCATTAATCGCGCCCAGCCTTCAGCAGGTCTCAATTTTTCCTGTCCAACGTAATGAGCCCATCCACCGCCGTTTCGACCTTCGCATGCACAGAATAAAAGTAAATTCAAAATCGAGCGGTAGACTACATCAGCATGAAACCAGTGATTTATTCCTCCGCCCATAATTACCATTGTTCGCCCGTGAGTTTTCAATGAATTCTCGGCAAATTCTCGAGCGGTGTGAATGACCATATCAGCTTTCACGCCTGTATATTTTTCCTGCCATTTCGGAGTATATGGTGAATCGTCCTCGTATGAATTGGCACATTCTCCACCTAATCCAGTATCGATTCCGTAATTCGCAAGAGTCAAATCATAGACAGTTGTGACAAATCTCACACCTTCAGCAGTTCCTATTATTTTTACGGGGACTGAACGAGTTAGAGTCAAATTACTGCCTCTGTCATTTCCAAAATATGGCAAAACGATTTCTACAACTTTATCTTTTTCGTCCGAAATCGATAATTTTGGAGAGATCTTTTCGCCAGTGTCACTATCTTCATCTCGCAAATTCCATTTAGACTGTCGATCCCAGCGATCTCCCATTGTTCCATTTGGAATTACAATGCTGCCAGAAATTTCGTCAATCACATAATGTTTGAATTCCGCATGTTTATCCTTGCGCCCGAAATCTTTGGCGTTCAAAAATCTTCCAGGTTGATATTTTCCATCTTTCTCTTCCAATATTACTAAGAATGGAAAATCGGTGAATTTTTTAGCATAATCGACAAAGAATTCAGCCGGCTCGCCCCAATAATATTCTTTCAAAATGACATGTCCCATCGCCATTGCCAACGCTGAATCACTGCCAGTTTTCAAGTTTATCCAAGTATCGGCGACCGTTGTCGATTCTGCATAGTCTGGAGCAATCGAGACGACCTTTGTTCCTTTGTATCGAGCTTCAGTCAAAAAATGTGCGTCGGGAGTTCGAGTCAATGGAACATTCGAGCCCCAGGTGATAATATATCCGGCGTTGAACCAATCCGAGGATTCTGGAACGTCCGTTTGATCTCCCCAAATCTGAGGACTGGCGGGAGGAAGATCTGCATACCAATCATAAAAACTTAATCCTGCTCCGCCTAAGAGTTGAACAAATCTCAATCCTGCCGCGTAACTCAACATCGATTTCGCTGGAATGACTGAAAATCCAAAAATTCTATCTGGACCATATTTTTGAATCGTATGCAACAAACTCGCCGCGATTAATTCCGAAACTTCATCCCAGTTCGATCGAACAAATCCTCCCATTCCGCGAGCTTCTTTATACTTTTTCATTTGAGCAGGATCGCGAGCGATATTTTGCCAAGCTTCCAATGCTGTCGATGAATTTTTTCTTGCATTGCGCCAAAGTTCAGCAAGTTCTCCACGAATATATGGATATTTGATTCGATGAGGACTGTATAAATACCATGAAAACGATGCTCCTCGAGGACATCCACGCGGTTCAAAATCTGGCATGTCCGGCGATGTTTCTGGATAATCGTGAACTTGATTTTCCCATGCAACGAGTCCATTCTTTACATAAATGTTCCAACTGCAAGATCCGGTGCAATTGACTCCATGCGTCGAGCGGACACATTTATCAAAACTCCAGCGATCGCGGTACATGTTTTCCCAATCTCGACCGCCCTCGTTCAGTTGTTGATGATTGTTTGCGGATCGAGAAATCGGGATTAGATATTTTAATTTCTTAAAAATATTTCCCACATCTTTCACCTTCCTGTTAAAATTTTTGTTGATTTTAGCAAATACTATTCCGAGGTTATGTGATTTTTATCACTATCTAAAATTTTTAGGAGGTTATTTTTTGAGAAATTTATTTAGATTAGCGATGGTTGCAATGACTTTATTTGTGACTGGATGCGGAAATAATTCTGAAACTCCTCAAACCGAGATTCATGTTTCTGCCGCGGCGAGCTTGACTGATGCGATGAAAGAAATTGCGGCGGAATATGAAAAAATGAATCCTCAAATCAAATTGGTTTTCAATTTTGGATCGAGCGGATCTCTTCAACAGGCTATTGAAAATGGCGGCGAGACCGATTTATTTTTCTCTGCCGCTCAAAAACAAATGGACGCTCTGGAAAAATCAGATTCTCTGCTCAAAGATACACGAAAAAATTTGTTGAAAAATGAAGTCGTCTTAATCGTTCCGAATGATAGTGATAAAAATCTCACGTCATTCGAAAGTTTGACGAATGAAAATATTCAACACATCGCGCTCGGTGAACCTAAAGGAGTTCCAGTTGGGCAATATTCCGAGGAAATTTTTACTAATCTCGGAATTTTGGATGCAGTAAAATCGAAAGCGGTTTATGGATCTGACGTTCGACAAGTCTTAGCATGGGTTGAAAGCGGAGAGGCTGATTGCGGAGTTGTATATGCTACTGACGCGGCAATTTCTGACAAGGTCAAAGTCATTGCGATCGCTCCAGATGATTCTCATAAACCTGTGATTTATCCGGCGGCAGTGATCAAGGATTCGAAAAATGTTGACGAATCAAAGAAATTTTTGGAATTCACATCGAGCGATTCTGCTAAGAAAATCTTTGAGAAATATGGATTCACTGTCATCGAATGAAGCTCGAAGTTGATATAAAGAAACATCTTCGTGATTTCGATTTGGATATCAATTTTTCAATGCAGGACGAGATTTTTGCATTGCTCGGCGCGTCTGGAGGTGGAAAAAGCATGACTCTCAAATGTATTGCGGGGATTGAAACTCCAGATTCCGGCAAAATCATTTTGAACGGTCGAACGCTGTTTGACAGTGATCAAAAAATCGATCTGCCGCCTCAGATGCGTCGAGTTGGATATCTTTTTCAAAATTATGCACTCTTTCCCAATATGACAGTTGCGGAGAATATATTATTCGCGGCGGTTGGGGATAAGAAATCGAAACTTCGAGAGAATCTTGAGCGATTTGAGTTGATAGGATTAGAGAATTCATATCCTCACGAGCTTTCTGGAGGTCAGCAGCAACGCGTTGCATTCGCTAGAATTTTGACATCTCACGCGGAAATTTTATTGTTGGACGAACCGTTTTCTGCATTGGATTCATTTTTGAAATGGCGGCTCGAGTTGGAATTGGAAAAAGTTTTTGAGTCATATGGAAATTCAGCGATTTTAGTCTCGCATGATCCAAATGAATCATTCAGACTTTCGGATAAAATTGCCGTGATGGATCGAGGCAGGATCTCTGAAATGAATTCAAAACAAGAAATTTTCAAAAATCCTCGAACAGCTGCATCAGCGATTTTGACAGGCTGTAAAAATATTTCTGCCGCAAAAAAAATTTCCGAGAATCAAATTTACGCGGAAGATTGGAAAATTACTTTGACTCTCAATAAAAAAATTCCCGATGATTTAAAATTCATCGGGATTCGATCTGATTCGTTTGAATATACTTTTACAGATACGGAAAACATTTTCGATTTTGAAGTTGTCAAAGAGATCGAGGATACAGTTTCCTGCATTATTATGGTGCGTGCGGGAGATGAATTGATTCGCTGGGAAGTTCAAAAAGATCTTTGGAATGAAATCAGATCTGAAAAAATTCATGTAAAAATTCCGGCTGATAAAATTATTCTGATGAATGGGTGACAGAATGGAAATTGCTCCGTTGATAGTGACTCTGAAAACTGCAATCGCGTCAACATTGATAACATTCTTTGCAGGAATTTTTCTCGCGTACAAAGTTGCGAGTCTGAAAAAATTCAAAGGAATCGCCGATGCAGTTATAACTTTGCCAATGGTTTTACCGCCTACAGTTGTAGGCTTTTTTTTGATCCTATTTTTCGGAAAAAGAAGTTTAATCGGAAAATTTTTGCTGCAGTTCGATATATCTCTAGTCTTTACATGGAAAGCCGCAGTGATTTCAGCAGTTGTAGTATCTTTGCCATTGATGTATAGAACGACTCGCGGAGCATTTGAACAGCTCGACAAAAATATAATTTATGCCGCGCGAACTCTAGGAGTCAGTGAATGGAAAATTTTTTGGAGAATCATTCTACCTAATACACGTTTTGGAATTTTGGCGGGAACAGTTTTAGCATTTACAAGATCGCTCGGCGAATTCGGTGCAACGATAATGTTTGCAGGAAATATTCCAAATGTCACTCAAACGATGTCAACTGCAATTTATTCAGCTGTTCAAGCCAATGATTATGACTTGGCATTTCAATGGGCAATCGCTTTGATAATTTTTTCGTTAGTATTTATGATGTTGCTAAATAGTATGAAACATCTTTCTCTCTAAAATTAACTAATTTTTATGAGACTTAATATTGAGATGAAATTTATATCATGTTCTATTTACAATTTTGCAATTAGTTTCAAATTCGAATAAATCTATATTTAGATTTTGACATGGTTACATCAAGTGTAATTTTTCTCTTGAAAGAATTTAACCACGTTGCTTTACACTATTTCTATTCAGACAAATAGCGCAGATTTTTTGACACCGAATATCGCGCGATTGAATCGAGTTTTGCTAGAACCTATCGCAGTTGGAGATGACGAGGCAACTGAACGCGCTGCGAAATATGTAATGAGAAAATTCAATATCGCGAATGTTTTGGCGACTCGATCTGGCGATGGAGTCACGATGGTAACTGAAGAAAATAAGACAACTCACATTCGAACAATCGAGCAGGAAGTTTTTGATCC
>JAFUTY010000035.1 GCA_017484005.1 Selenomonadaceae bacterium
TGGCCCCCCCCCCCCCCCCCCCAGTGTCAACAGGAAATTTTTCTGAAAATGTCTATCCAAAGTTTCACAAAATAAAAAAGATCCCCGATCAATTTTTGGATCGAGGATCTTTTTTCATTCGGAATTTTCGATTATCATGCAATGGAAGTCTTTGATTGGAGGTTTCAAAATTGAGTCTACAGGAAAAATTGCTCGTTGAGCTTGATGATCTCGTCATGAAAATGGTTGATGAAATTCCATTCGATACAAATGATCTGCCGGAATTCGCTGGGAGACTCTTCGATTTTTGCCGCGAGAATCCAAAATTTTTACAGATCGATTCATGGCGCAGGCATCAGAATCTCGAGTGTCCGCCATTCATGAAAAAAGTTTTGGAAGAGATTTGTTATGAGATTCAATTTGCGCAGGAGGATGGAATTTTGCCGATTCGATTTGCACCGGCGCAATTGTTTTCACTGATCACAAAATTCGCAGCGGTCGGAAGTTATCACGTCATGCATGAAGATGTTTCCGATCTTTCAATCGCAAAGTCTCGAAAATTAGTCTGCAACAGCGTCGCACTCCTCCTCCGGTGATTTCAAATGCATCAATATATTTTTTTCATCGGCGATTTTCCAATTCGATCATATGGATTGATTCTCTCGCTGTCGATAATCCTTGCGACGGGAGTTGGATATTTTTTTGCAAAGCAGGATGGACGCGGTTTTGAGAAATATGTTGTGGATCTCGGAATCATTTGCGGAGGATTTGGATTGCTTGGCGCGCGATTGTGGGATGTATTTTTCTTCGATTGGAGCTATTATCGAAATCATATCACAGAAATTTTGAATGTATGGCAGGGCGGCATGGCAATTCAAGGCGGAGTGTTTCTCGGAGTCACAGCGGGAGTAATTTATCTCAAACGAAAAAATCTCGATGTGCTTGCATTTATGGATATTCTTGCGCCGGCGATAATTCTTGGACAGGCTCTCGGAAGATGTGCGAATTTGATGAATGGCGACGCGTTTGGATCTCCAACTGGAGGAAATTTTGGAATTCTATATCCATCGACAACGCTTGCTTATCGAACTTATGGAGATCAGCCGCTATATCCTGCGGAAGTCTGGGAATGTCAGCTCGATATCGTGATATTCGCTCTTCTATTGATCTTTCGATGCTGGAATCATGCGAAAGGTCAATGTTTCGCGATGTATGTGATGCTTTATTCCGTCGCAAGATTCATTTTGGAATTTTTCCGCGGCGATTATAATTCTCAAGTGATTTGGTTTTTGAAAAGTGCTCAAGTCACTAGTTCGATTTATTTCATATTTGCCCTGATTATATTCATTTATCTCGGTTATCGTGAATCAAAAAAACATTGTGAGAGTTAAATAGTTGATTGAACAGTTAATATGCATTCAATTAATTTCAATTTGGAGGTAATTCAATGAAAGTTGCAGTTGTCGGGACGGGATATGTCGGGCTTGTCATTGGAACATGTTTTGCGGAGATGGGCAACGATGTCATTTGCGTCGATGTTCAAAAAGAGCGAATTGAAAATTTGAAACGCGGAATCATTCCAATTTTCGAGCCGCGGCTTGCAGATCTCGTCGAAGAAAATCTCAATAAAAAGACTTTGAATTTCACGACGGATATCAAATCTGCAGTTGAAAAGTCGCGAATCTGTTTCATCGCGGTAGGAACTCCAATGGGCGAAGATGGATCTGCAGATCTTCAATATGTTTTGGAAGTTGCACGAGAGCTCGGGCAGTTTATGATTCAACCGATGATCGTTGTGGATAAATCGACAGTTCCAGTTGGGACTGCTGATAAAGTTCGCGCAAAAATTCAAGAGCAGCTCGATTCGCGCGGCGTTGAAATAAAATTCGATGTAGTCTCGAATCCGGAATTCTTGAAAGAAGGCGCGGCCTGCGAAGATTTCTTGCATCCGGATCGCGTCGTAGTTGGCGCGGAAGATCCAAAATCGCTCGAGATTATGCATGAATTGTATGCTCCATTTATCTTGAACGAGAATGCATTTATCTCAATGGATACAAAGAGTGCAGAGCTCACAAAATATGCCGCGAATGCAATGCTCGCAACGAAAATTTCATTCATCAATGAGATTGCAAATATCTGTGAGCATGTCGGTGCGAATGTGAATCTCGTTCGAAAAGGAATCGGTTCAGATAAACGAATTGGTTATAAATTCATTTATCCAGGCTGTGGATATGGCGGAAGTTGCTTCCCGAAAGATGTTCAAGCATTGATTCGCTCGAGCGTTGAATATGGATATCAGCCGCGAATTTTGAATTCAGTTGAAGAAGTGAATTTCGAACAGAAAAAAGTTCTCGCGCGAAAAATTGTCAAAGAGTTCGGCGAGGATTTGACTGGAAAGGTTTTTGCAGTTTGGGGATTGGCGTTCAAACCTCAAACCGATGATATGAGAGAAGCTCCAGCGATTTCGATTATCAACGAATTGACAAGCCGCGGTGCAAAAATCAAAGCATATGATCCGAAGGCTGTCGATGAAGCTCGCAATTTCTATTTGAAAGATAATACAAACATCGAATATTGCGACAGTAAATATGACGCGCTGAATAATGCTGATGCAATGATTCTAGTCACAGAATGGCAAGAATTCAGATCGCCAGATTTTTTCGAGATGTCGCAACGTCTTAAACAGAAAATTATTTTTGACGGGCGAAATATTTACAAGTCGTCAATTCTGCAGGAAATCGGATTCAAGTATTTCCAGATTGGAGTCGCTTGAGTCATGAAAAAAATTCTAGTCACAGGCGGGGCAGGATTCATCGGTGCGAATCTGTGCAAACGTCTTGTCGAAGAAGGAAATCAAGTCTATTGTCTCGATAATTTTTGCACTGGATCGCGCGAGCATGTTTTTGGAAAATTGATCGAGCATGACGTTATCGAGCCGATTGATCCGTCGCAATTCGAAAATGGACTCGATGAAATTTACAATCTTGCATGTCCAGCCAGTCCTCCACATTATCAACGCGATCCGATTTTCACGACGAAAACGAGTGTCTTTGGAGCGTTGAATGTTTTGGAACTTGCGAAAAAATTCGATGCACGCGTGTTGCAATCCTCGACGAGTGAAGTTTATGGTGAGCCGCTCGAGAATCCTCAAAATGAAAATTATCGAGGAAATGTTAATTGTCATGGGATTCGCGCTTGCTATGATGAAAGTAAACGTTGCGCGGAATCGATTTTCTTCGATTATCACAGAATGCATGGGACGAAAATCAAAGTCATTCGAATTTTCAACACATATGGCGAAATGATGGATGCAAATGATGGGCGCGTCGTTTCAAATTTCATAACTCAAGCTCTCGCAGGAAAAGATCTCACGATTTATGGCGATGGATCTCAAACTCGAAGCATTTGTTACGTCGAGGATCTCGTCGAGGGAATCATTCGCATGATGAGATCGCCGGAGGATTTTTTAGGTCCAGTAAATTTAGGAAATCCTGAAGAATATTCAGTGAAAGATCTCGCGGAAAAAATTAAACAGCTCACGAAATCAGAGTCAAAACTCGTCTATCGTGAACTGCCTTCAGATGATCCAACTCAACGCCGTCCAGATATATCGCTCGCCAAATCAAAACTCAATTGGCAACCGAGAATCGATTCGACGACTGGATTACAAAAGACAATCAAATATTTTTCTGAAGTATTGAATCGATAATTCCATCGACATCTTGAGGAGTTCGAGACATGGCGCAATTCCATGTTCCAAACTCCTCTTCTTTATTTACAGCGGCACACCATTTTTCCAGCGCAGAATATTTTGATTGATCCTCTGGAATAGCCACTCCTTTCACTTCGAGCACAAGATGTTTTCCATTATCGAGCGTCACGACGAAATCGGGGATGTATCGATGTGGATTTCCCTCGAAATTGTATGAAATTGAAAATCCAAGATGATCATTTTTCACCCATGAAATCACATGTTCATTATCATCGAGCATTTCTGCAACAGTGTCTTCCCATGAACTATCGGCGACGATGTGAGATATATGAGATTTTTTCGTCGGCTTGTGAGGACGCATTGTATACCATGGCATCATGTCATTCGTCGAAATTGCTCGAGCTTGAGGATTATACATCGGCACAAAATATTCTCCCTCCTCACCGACAATATAATCCCAAATGTGCCAAATGATATTTTCGATTCGAATTGCATAGAGCACTTCGCGCGGAATTTTTACTTTATCTGAATCGAGTTTGATCTTATCAGACTCCAAAAAATCTTGAACTAATCGAACGATCTGTCCAATTAAATGCAACTTCGTATAATGCTTTTGCCAATTGCGAGGATCAGTTTTCATTGTGAGATCGAAAATTTTTCCCGCTGAATCGAATATGATCGTTTGAAGTCGATCGCGATCATACAAAATTTTTAATAATCGCTGAGAATCTGGTTCAGAATCGACAACTGCGCCCATATCTACACGCGTCGCGATATCTGAAGTTTGAATTGTGAGCTCTGGAATTTTTTGCCAATCGATCGACAGCGTTTCAAATTGAATTCGATCGACTCTCAAAACGTTCGGAATTATGATTTCGAAATCAGATTTGCGCTCCGGCATTGGATAAATTCGCGCGGCTGGTTTAGAGGGAGGAGGAATCGGTCTGCCATCTGCAAATTCATCCATTGGAAGAATGTTGATTGGAATTCCAAAGACGTTCACAAATTCTGCTCGAAAAGTCTCCTCTTTATCGAGCAATTCATAACTTGTTCTTCGAAGTCCTCGACCTAAAACCTGCTCGCAGAGTAATTGGCTCGAAAATGCTCGAAGTCCCATGATTTGAGTCACATTTTGAGCATCCCAGCCTTCCGATAACATTCCAACTGAAATCACGTTTCGAATATCTGCTCCAGCTTCTCCAGGTTTTCCAACAGTATTTGATTTTTCTCGAAGTTCTTCTTCCGATTCATCGCTAAAAATTTTTGAATCGATTCTCAAAGTTGTTTCTGGATTACAAAGTTCAGAGGGAACTGGAAGTTGTTTATGATCGAATGCATATTTGATTCGAGCTGTTGCGGAAGTATTGCTGGCGACTGTTATCATCACTGGAGGAATTTTTTGATCATTGAACGCTTCCATTGATTTTTGATAGCTCGCGCCGAGTAATGCATAAGCGTCTCGAACGAGTTCCGGCAGATCTTCATCTTCAGATTTTTTTATGTCGCCGAGATCTTTATCAACTCCCTCTTCGCGATATATATGGAACAATTTCGATTTGTACTTCGATCCTTTTTGAGTCGATTTCAATCCATTCGAATCATAAACGAGCATTGGAGTTTTCACGATTCCCGCTTCAATTCCATCGAACAATCCAAAATCACTTACAATCCAGCCGAACAATTTCGCACTGTCATCTTTCCGAGCACTCGGGATATATGGAGTCGCTGAAAAATCGAAACATCGACGAATGTTCCGCGCGCGATGAATTCGATCCAATCCAGTTATCCAAACTGTTGCTGTTCGAGCATCCTCTTCGAATTCTTTTTTCTCCGCACCTTTCAAATTCGATTTTTGCTCTGGATTTTCATTTCGCCACGCATGATGAGCTTCGTCATTTATCACGATCAAATTGCTCGCTGATCTGAATTTGCTCACAAAATTTCCGCCATCGATATCTCGAAGATATGCCTCGTCAGATTTTGCACCGCGTTTATCAACTGCAGGTTTATCATTCTTTTCCATTAACTGCTGCCAATTTATCACGAGGATTTTTGGTTTGAAGTAGAAATTCAATTCCTGCGGAACGATGTCAAAGATCTCGTAATAATTTCGAATTTTTTCATCGTTAGAATTTTTATGTTCAGCAGTATCGAGGACTAATAATCGCTCGCGAACTGTTAGATTCGGTGCAACAATCAAGATGTTTGACGAGAATCGAGTGTCACTCGCAAATCGATTTTTATTGCAAGCCATGTATGCAATTAACATCGCCATGACGATTGTTTTTCCGCCGCCAGTACAGAGTTTCGTGCAGAGTCTTTGAAAATGTTTTAATCCATCGGGCGGAATTTTAAAATCAGGTTGAATCTCGGTGAGATAAATCAGAGTCTCAATTGCCTCGAGCTGACAGAAGAAAAATTTGGGAGATCGATCTGGACGTTTCCAATACTCGAGAAGTGTGCGAGTGATTGGAGTGATTCCTGGATAATTCGATTCGCGCCATTTTTTTATCAAATTTCGAAGTTCATTGACTCTATCGAGCGGGACGAAATATTCAGCTGCGATCGATTTCTTTCCCTTCGAGGGTGCTTGAAATTTATATCCAGCCTGGCGGCGTCCATCTTTGATTCGATAAGTTTTTTGCGATTCATCATATTCCAAATGTCTCGCTGGCTCTTTGTATGCAGAATTTATAACCAGCGAATTTTTTAATTGTTCCTCCAAAATTCAAACCTCCTTTGAATATAAAAACGAGAGTCGATCGAAATTGATCGGCTCTCAATTTTTTTTAGAGATCCAAAATCAGAAATTGCGACGGAGTCAAAATCATAGGATGATCGATTTTCGATTCGGTGAAATCTCGATCGCCTGTGGCAATGATATCAATTGCAGCAGAGATAGCAGCCCGAAGAATTGGTCGATCTGTTTCATCGCGAATTTTATTTTCAAGATCGATTTTATCTTCGGGCATCGGAATCACTGTGAATTTTTCGGAAAAGATTCGCCAAAATTCCATGAGCCTGTCCAGATATTTCGAGAGTTTCGTTGTGAAATTTAGATTGAGTTCCTCGACAGTTTGATCGCAGATGTAAGCTTGGCAGTATGTTGTCGCTTTGAACAAAGATTTCCGCGGCGATCCATTTGGATTCAAAACTGCGGAAATCAAAACATTACTGTCGAACAGGATTTTTTTCCGGATGTTTTTCGTAGTACAACTCATGACGAATCTCCTTGCACATTTTCACGATATCTTCTTCAGTGTAGAGTCCGAGACTTTCAGCAACACGTTCCTTCGCCATGTATTCGCTGATATCTCGCAGCGCACGAAGAGCTCTCATCGTCTTTTCGTCATCGACAATCGGCATATCGCCTTCAAAACCGATAATCTTTGCCATCATGAATTCCTCCTCGAATTTTGATTTCCGAATTAAATCATGTCACTTCGATACTTTCAACACTCGCATCGATTCCAAACCGCGATCATCAATGATCTTCACTGCAACTAATCCAGTTGAACTTTCAAATGGACATGATTCGAGAGTTGAGAATTGAGCGATCTTTTTCGGATCGATTTCATTTTTCAACGTGCGAGCTAATTGATCCCAGCCGCGATTTGGATCTTTCATCGGGAAAAACATCTTGGTTGGTTTAAAAATCTTTCCATCGTAATTCGGATCTAACATCCATAACGCAACATTTCGATCTGAACCAGATTCAACTTTCCGCGTGCTGAAATTGTAATAATCAAATCCATGAACTCTCACGACGATCTTTCCATTTTCAACGCGCTTCATCTCGATATCCGGCTGCCCAACGAGCATCAGAGATTCTGCATTCTTGTCAGACTTCCGCAAATCTGTCGTTAAGAGATCTGGATTCATTAGAAGTTTTAACACTGTCACATTTGGAATTTCTGCTTTATCGATCAACTCCTCGGCGTCTGAATCAAATTGAAACGCGGCGAATATCGCAAAGTCGATCGGATCTTTTTTCTTCCGAGCCTCCAATAAACAATCCTCGACAGATTTTGCATTCATCGCTTGAGTTGAACTTCCGAATAAAATCCATGCAGATTTGCTCGATCTGTTTCAGCTGTCGCATTGAAAGAACTCATTTCTTCGATGGGCATCAGATTTGACAACTCGATTTTCTCTCCATTCCTTCCATCGATTGTTGCGATTTGCTCACTGAAAAACGTCATCCATTCATTTCCATAACCGCGCGCAGCTGAATCGACGGACATAACTATCGGTGAAGGCATCGATTCGATTTTGAATTCTGATGCAACTCGAATCTTTTTTGGATCTGAAATTGGGCGATCATAGAGAATTTCTTCGGCGGGAGGCTGATTGTTGGCGATTGATTTGAGTGTGATGTGCGGAACAGTTTTATATTGAAATCCAGCGCGAGGATTGTTTTTGTTATCGGCAGTTTTATACCAATCGAAAGTTGCAGTAGCGATTCGTTCCTTAGCAATTTCGATAGCGATTCTGGATGTGTCGCAAGTGATCCATCGGCGACCGAATTGCTCGGCGACATATGCAGTCGTTCCAGATCCACAAGTTATATCGAGGACAAGATCGCCGGGATCTGTACTCATTAAAATGCATCGTCTCAAAACTTTTTTAGATGTTTGAACTGTGTAAATTTTATCAGTGTCTCCTCCAGTATCATTCCAAAAATTTGTTAATGCGGCGACTGGATAATCATCGAAGTATTGGAGATATCGAAGAGTTTCTCCATTCGGCGCAATATCAACTCGATTCGCTTTGATTAATCTTTTCATTCCTTCTTCGTGAGTCTTCCAACTTTTTCCTGGAGGAGGAGTTATTTCTTTTCCATTAAAAATTACCGGAAAGATCGAATTTTCATTGACACCGGCGGGATAAAGTGTTCTATACCGAAAAATTCGGGAGTTTTTTGGAATGGATTTCAAATTAGCAAATTCATCTCGAGTCATTGGGCGGCGAGATCCATCTGGAAGCTCAATCGATCGCCAAATTGGATCTCCTTGAATATCTTTTTCAACAAATAGCTGACGATACTTGAGACTCTTTTTATCATTTGCATACCAAAGAATATAATCATTCATCGTTTCGAGATAACTCGCACCGAGCGGCATGCCTTTCTTTCGAAAACAGATTTGGCAGACGAAATTCTGAGATCCAAAAACTTCATCGAGCACCATTCGAATTCGATGCACATTTTCATCGCCAATCTGAAAAAACAAACTTCCAGAATCAGACAATAATTCCCTCGCCTTTGAAACTCGACGATAGATGTAGCTCAAATATGAATGAATTCCACGCTCCCAAGTATCTCTGAACGCCTTGATTGTCTCCATTTCATGCGACAGATCTTCATCTCGATCTTTCACATCGCGCTTATTGATGAACGGCTGAAAATTGCTCCCGAATCGAATTCCATACGGCGGATCAAAATAGATCATTTGAACCTGCCCCGCCATATTTTCACGCTGGAGCAGCGAATTCATGATTGCGAGCGAATCGCCGGCGATCATTCGATTTTTCCAGCCGCGCTCATGTTGATACGAATCGATCTGCTTTCTATCGCGCGGAACATCTTCCTCACCGAACAGATTTGTCTGATATTGAGTGTCATCTCTGACTTCGTTCAGAATTCTGATTGGCGAAATGATCTCTCGATTGTGAATTGGAACTGCCTCGCTGAAATTCGATTCGATTTTTGGTTTTTGATTCCAAAGAATGATCGGATCGAGGTGTGGATCTATGAATTCCATAATTAAAACCTCCAAATTTTGTGATAAGATTGATTGAATTTTAGCATGAGGAGGGATCGATTTGGGAGATAAATATCGGCGATTGAAAGTGACTCCAGCGATGGCTCAATATCTCCGTGATATCGCTGAAGGTCGAGAGAAATTGATTCCTGCTAAAGATCCGGAAGATCTATTTCGACAAATCCTCGGAAAGAATTGGCGGAAGAAATATAAAGTGAATGAGGAGGATGATTTTGATGAAAAACGAAGATGAAAAAATCGAAATGGAGGATGAATATCGTCCATTGAAAGTGACTCCAGCGATGGCTCAATATCTCCGTGATATCGCTGAAGGGCGAGAGGAATTGATTGGTCCTTACAAAGATGGCGAGGATATGGTTCGACAAATTCTTGGTGATGATTGGAGGGAGAAATATCACCAATGTTGACCGCTTTTTCATCCAAACGATACAAAAAAGATCTCGAACGCATGGCTAGCCGCGGAAAGGAACTTCGGAAAATCATTGAAGTTTTTGATGCTCTCTGCCGCGAAGAAAATCTTGATCCGAAATATCGAGATCATGCATTGCATGGCGATTGGATTGGGCATCGCGAATGTCACATCGAGCCGGATTGGCTGCTCATATATCGAATCGATGGAGTGAATTTGATACTTGAACTCTGTCGAACTGGAACTCATGCAGATTTAGAATTCTGAATCCGAACAAGAAAGATCCCCGATAGATCAATTGCGATCTGTCGGGGATCTTTTTTATTTGTGAATCATTTTTTATTCGCGAGAATTGCTAATCCGAGAACCGCCGCTCCTCCCAATGCTGCCGCTCCATATTTCAACGCGCTATCTAACAATGTATCTTCCGTTGGAATATCATCGCGATCAAACGATTTCGAGATTCGATTGATTCCATAATATCGATCAAGCCATTTCACGAGATCAAAAACATTCTCGAGACAATTTTTAGCCTGTTGATCTGTTGGAACTTTTGGAGGCACATGAATTACATCGTTGCAAATTTTTCGAGTCCATTGAAGTCGTCGCAACAAATTTTGATCAATGATTTTTTGAAAATTTTTGCCGGAGAGTTGACGATAGAGCAATCCACCTTCACCAGATTCTGGAATTAGATTCTTGTTACGGTTATAAATCCAATTCATCACCGATTCGAGAGCAGTTCGAGATGTTTTGACGCAATTATCCGGCGATGTTTTGAATGAATTTTCCGCATCGATGCATGCCTTGGCAAAACTTCGATATTCCGGAACGTTTTCGAGCACTGAAAAATTTGCCATGCTATCTCCTCCTATGATTTTGAATGAAATATTTTTTCGCGATGTCTCCAACTTTATTAGTGTAAGCTCCATCGAAAACTGCACCGACAATTCCGCCGAGCAATGGAACGAGTTTTGTGAGATTCACTGCACCTTTCCCGCCCGCTTGAGTGATAAGTTTGATTCCCACCGCTTTATTGATTTGATCGAGAATCGCTTTAGTCGATTGCTTTTGAATGATCTGACTTGCGATATTTTCGACGCATTTGATTCCTGCATTTCGAAGAACTTCTGACGCCGCTCCTCCACATAACGCTAGATAAATTGCCGTTCTAACTTGATCGCTACGAATGTCATGTCCTCCCATGTATGCTATCGCGCCAACCATTCGAATTTGAATGAAAAATTTGCCGCTAAATCCGCTGGGATAGTTATCGGCAACGTTATCAATCCTCCGAGCCCCGTCATAAATCCCGCAACACTACATTTTGCAACTTGAACGCGAATCAAATCATCAACTTTATCCTCGAGCGAGCCGGATGTTTTCAAATAATCCCGCGCGAGCTCTTCGATTGAATCCTGTCCAATTAATCCATCAAGTGCCTGGTTGTAAATCGAATCTAAAACTGCGAGCGATTTATCTGACATCGAAACCACCTCCAACTGAAATTTTTTGACAATATATCGCAAGTTTCAAATTCCTACAATAGATCTAGTCCCGAAAAGAAAAAGATCTCTCGAGAGTTTATCGAGAGATCCATTCTAAAAATTTTTTCCGAAGACAATTTCGAATTTCCCAATCTTTCATCGAGGCAAAATCATCGAGCTCTGCAAAATTCACATTTGGAAGTTCAGCAAATTTTCGAAGATGTTTATATCCATTCGAACCAAAAATTTTTGTGATCCAATTTTTTCCACCGATTCCGAAGAAATTCCAGAAAATCGGAAGTTGCTGCGAATCGATCAAAATATTCCGAACCCATTTTCGATCGTGGAAATTTCCATTCGTGATTATCACTGCGAGCGTTGGATTTTGAATCGATCTGAATTCATCGACAATCATTTCCATTGCGACATATGGATCATTTTTCGTCCCGAGCATCAAAGTTTCAGAATCGCGCGGCGGTATATTAATGAAGAAATTTGAAAAATTGATCGGCTCGAGTCGAATTGCCCGCGATGCATATGCAAAATAATCGATTTCAGATTCCGCATCGATTTTCAAAAGTTCCGGAATCATTCGAATCGCAAGCCGATGAATCGAATCCAAATCTGAATCTGGCGACAAATCTACAACTAGAATCGTTCGCGTTGAATTCTTTTCGAGATTCATTCGCGATTTTTGAGATAGTCCATTGAATTCCTCGCGAAAAAATTGAAGTCTCCAATTGACTCGATCCGCTGAAAATGTTCGCGCGAGATCAGCTATCACGATGGCTTGCGATGGATCTATGTCTGATTCTTTCAATTGAAATGTGGATTTCTTCGATGCGACTGGCGACACTTGAATCGAAAAATTCGATCGTGATTCTCCACGGCGCAATTTCAAAGGATTCACGACGAAGATCAATTTGCGAATTTCCTCTGGAATATGTGACAGGATTATTTCAATCGATTCATCGAAAAGCGTGAGTGCTCCATCGATTGCGCGTTTTTGTCCCTTGAAAATTGAACATTTCGGATCGAATTTTCCTTCCGCATCGATTCCAAAACAAAACAGATCATAGAATCGCGAGCCGTGAAGTTGAAATTGCAATTTGAGAATATCATCAGGCGGGAATGAATAAGATCGCATCGTGAATTCCTCCTCGCGAGGATTTTCTTTCGATTCGAGCATTTTGTCGAAATTGACTATTGACTCGGGGGGGGGGGGGGGCTGAATTATAATCTTACCAAATTCATTTTTTGGAGGGATGTAGATGATTCCAATTCCAAAGTCCGATTCAAAAACTTCAGAATCAAAAAAATCTCCCGAGCCACAAATTGAATTCTTTCCGGAAGAGCCTCGATACTCTTTCAACGATCTGATTCTCCCAGACAGCGTCAAAGATCAAATTCTCGATGTCGCTGATTATGCAGAGAATAGCAAGATCGTTTTCGAGACTTGGAATTTCCAATCAGTTTTCAAGCAATCGAAACGAGTCGGAATCAATCTCTACGGCGCACCTGGAACTGGCAAGACCATGGCAGCTCATGCGATTGCTAAACATCTCGGTAGAAAAATTTTAGCTGTCAATTATGCCGATATCGAATCCAAATACGTCGGCGAGACTCCTAAAAATATTCGGAAAGCTTTCGAGGCGGCTAAATCTACAAACTCGATTCTGTTTTTCGATGAAGCCGATGCAATTCTTTCGAAACGAGTCACGAATATGACAAGTGCGACTGATGTCAGTGTCAATCAAACTCGATCCGTGATGTTGATGGTGATGAATGATTATCAGGATTTCGTGATTTTTGCAACAAATTTCATCGAGAATTTTGATCCTGCATTCATGCGTCGAATCTCGTCTCACATCGAATTTCCGTTGCCAGATCTGAAATGTCGCCGACAGCTTTGGGAACATTATATTCCGAAAGAAATGCCGAATGATATTGATGCGGTTGAGATTGCGACGAAGTATGAAGGAATTTCTGGAAGTGATATTTCGAATGCGATATTGATGGCAGCATTCAAAGCGGCTCGGCGTCGAGAATCGATCGTTAGAAAGGAATTAGTTTTTGAATCGATTGAGGCAACTATCGCAAGTCGAAGATCAAATCAAGGATTGAAACTTGTTGAAGAAGGAAGTGAAGTTTCGTCATGATTCCAGTGTTGGTTGGATTGGCGGCAGTTGCAGGAGGCGCATTGATAGCATCCTCTTCCAAAAATGAGGATGAACAATGGCATGTTGAAACAACAACTCGAAGAATTCCAGAAAATCAAGTTCCTGACGAAATAAAGTCATTGCTTTTGTCAGATTCGAACCGTCCATCGAATTCGCGTTTTGAATTTCATGAAGCATCGAAAGATGAGATTCCAAAATTTGTTAGTCGCGAATTGAAATAAAGGAGTGAATTGAAAATGTTGCCAGTTCTGCTTTTTCCGGGATTTTGGGGAGCAGTTGCAGCAGGAGCAGCCGCTGGTGCATTGGCGGCTGTTGTAGTTTACAACTGGAGAGCGATCGTCGATTGGTTTAAAGGTTTGTGGCGTTCAGTTAAATCATTCCTATCGGATTGCTTACAACATGGATTTGGAGCAACTGTTGCGACTCGAGTGAAAAGATTGGCAAACGGCATGGTTCAATTTGCCGTTCGTTTATTTCAAAAAGATCCAAACACCAACAAAGTTTACGCGAGCAAACCAGAAATGTCGGAGATTCCAGAGGAAGAAGTTTCAGACGAAGTCATGGACGAGCTCGATATGCATGGCGGGCAAGTTGAATTTAATCGTCGGAAAACTGAGCAGCTGTGTCTCCAATACTAAATCTATCGAGATGATAGCATGTTGAAACGCAAGGAAAATGAATTCAGTTTTCTTGAAGGGCTGGCGTCGGCATTTGATGATCTTCGAAGTTTTTCCATTGACGACTTTGCCAATTATGTTCATGAAACTCTCATCAAGAAAATTGTTGCGACTGAACAGGAACAAACTCTCAGATTTCGAAGTGGAGAAATTCTTTTCGAATATATTGACGAGAAAAATTTTCGAGTCTCATACAAATGCTATTTCGGTGAATTTGGCAAAGATCAATTGAAACTCATGAAATTTTATGAGGATTACAAAATCTCACTGCTCAAACAAACAGCAATCGAAGAGTTGAAATCGAAAGGCAAAATTGAATTCGATATCACTCCGCCAACTTCCGAGGAACGTGATAAAATTCTCCGCGAAATAAAAAAATGAAAGCGGCGATTAAATGTTTCCATGCAATCAATGCGGCGCATGTTGTCGGCAGATCGAAAAAATTCCATTCGCAGTTGACATGAAACTTCCAGATGGATCTTGCAAATATCTCGATCATGAATCGAATCTCTGCACGATCTACAAATCTCGCCCGATATTCTGCCGCGTCGATGATTATTATGATCAATTTCTCACAGATAAAATTTCTCGCGAGGATTTTTACAGACAGAATCTCGATGCGTGCGAGGAACTTCGAAAAAATTTATGAATTTCTCGATTGAAACTCTCGCGGTAGATTTTTGCGATCGATTGTTGTATCATGCGCAAAACTGAATCGCGAGGAGGCATAACAATGGTCAAAGAGATTCTCTCGTCAAGCGAAGAGAGATTGAAAAAAAGTGTCGAAGCTCTCAAAAGTGAATTTGCATCGCTCAGAACCGGTCGAGCATCTTCATCTCTGCTCGATAAAGTGCTCGTCGATTATTACGGCACACCAACTCCAGTCAATCAAATTGCGCAGGTCACAGTTCCTGAGCCGCGAATGATTATGATCAAAGCGTATGAAAAAAATATGCTCAAGGAAATCGAAAAAGCAATTCAAAAATCGGATCTCGGTTTGAATCCAAATTCTGATGGCGCAGTCATTCGACTCTCAATTCCGCAGCTCACTCAAGAACGTCGCAAGGAACTTGTCAAAGTCGTCAATAAAAAAGCTGAAGATGCTAAAGTCGCAATGAGAAATATTCGCCGCGATGGCAATGAGGAGATCAAAAAGCTCGAGAAGGCTAAGGAAATCACTGAAGACGATCGCAAAAAAGGTCAGGAAGATATTCAAAAGCTCCTCGACAAATATATCAAGCTTGTCGATGATGCTCGCGCGAAAAAAGAAAAGGAAGTCATGGAAGTTTAAATCGAAGTCTAAAATCTCGCGAAACTTCAATAGATCCCTCTTGATTTTGTATCGAGAGGGATTTATTTTTGTCCAGAAAAAAATTTGCAAAGGAGAATCTCTAATGGTTTGGGATTCAGACACATTTCCAATTCCGCGTAAAGGAGATCCCCTCTTCGAAAAAATCAAATGGTCTCGATTGCCTAAACATGTCGCGATAATAATGGATGGAAACGGTCGCTGGGCAAAACGTCGAGGACTCTTTCGAACTGCTGGACACACTGCCGGCGTTCGAATGTTGAAAAAAATTTTGAAAGTCGCAATTGGATTAGAACTCGAGGCGTTGACAGTCTATGCATTTTCAACTGAAAATTGGAAACGTCCTCAAGCTGAAGTCGATTTTTTAATGAAGCTTTTTGCTGAATATTTAGATCGCGAAACTCAAGAAATGTCCGAGGATAACGTTCGAATCAAATTTTTGGGGCGAATCGATGAACTTGCACCGAGTCTGCAGAATCGAATTCGATCCGCGGAAGATTTAATGAAGGAAAATTCCGGAGTCAGATTCAACGTCGCGACAAATTATGGCGGCAAGGATGAAATAATTCGTGCAGTTCAAAAAATTATCGAGAGTGGAATCGATCCAAATTCGATCAACGAGCATAACTTCGATCAATTTTTGGACACATCGGAAGATCCGCCGGTCGATTTATTGATTCGAACTTCCGGCGATAAAAGATTGAGCAACTTTCTTCTATGGCAAACTGCATATGCTGAATTCTATTTCGCGAACGAGGCATTTCCAGAATTCACTCCCGAAGCATTTGTCGAAGCGATTATCGATTTTGGAAATCGCGACAGGAGATTCGGCGGCTTGAAAAATTCGAAAGGAACTTCCAAATCATGATCACGAGAATTTTCACAGGGATAATTGGAATTTCAATCATTGCGATTATGATTCAGCAGGGCGGAAGAGTTTTTGCAGGAATGTCATTGATTCTTGCATTTATCGCGTGGCATGAACTTTCAGATTTGCTCGAACGCCGTCGAATTCATCTCACTTATGTTTTTGGATTCATTGCAATCACAGGAATTCTCGGAATTGCATACATGTCCTCGGCAACACATCTATTTTCATCGATAACATTTTCGACAATAATTCTTCCAGCGATGCTCGCGATTTCATTTTGGATTCTGATTTTGACACTGATTTTTTATCAGCTCGTCAATCCTCCAGACGCCTTAGCATCGATCGGCGGAATTTTTTACATCGGATTTCCATTTGCATTTCTGATTTTACTTCGCGGAATGGGATCTGATTTGATTGAAACTCCCCTCGATCAATATGGAATCCATTTGCAGCTTGGATCTGCGCTCGTTTGGATGATGTTTTTAGGAACTTGGGCGAGCGATACATTTGCATATTTCGTCGGAACTGCATTCGGCTCGCATCGACTTGCCCCCTCGATTTCTCCAAAAAAATCTGTCGAGGGATTTCTCGGTGGAGTGTTGGGAACAGTCGCAACGACATCTCTAGTTGGAAATTTGATTTTCCATTTCCCCGCGATTGAAATGGCAGTCTTTGGATTTGGAATTGCAATTGCCGCGACGATTGGAGATCTTGTCGAATCAGTTATCAAGCGATTCGCAGGGATGAAAGATTCCGGCGATATCATTCCAGGGCATGGCGGTGTGCTCGACCGATTCGATTCACTGCTATTCACCGCGCCAGCTGCATATTATTTCTTCATCTACATTTTCACGATAGGAGAATTTTAATGAAGCAAATTGCGATTCTCGGCTCGACGGGATCAATTGGAACTCAGACGCTCGATGTAATTCGCCGCAATTCCAGCGAGTTTCAAGTCACAGTTTTAGCCGCGAATTCAAATGATGAACTTCTTGAAAAACAAATTCATGAATTCAATCCTCGATTCGCAGTTTTATCTGATGAATCGGCTTATCAGCGATTGAAATCTCGATATTCCGGTGCGACTGAAATTTTAGGCGGACGTCAAGCATTCATCGATTCAGCGACAGTTGATGAAATCGAAATCGTCGTGACATCGATGACAGGATTTGCAGGGCTCGAGCCGACTGTCAAAGCGATTAAATCTCATAAAACAATCGCGCTTGCCAATAAAGAAACTCTAGTTGTCGCGGGAGAAATCATCACAAAGCTCGCGCGGGAATATAATGTAAAAATTTTGCCAGTTGATAGTGAGCATTGCGCATTTTTTCAATGTTTGAACGGCGAGAATCCAAAATCGATCGAGAAACTTTTATTGACTGCATCGGGAGGACCATTCCGTGGAAAATCTCGCGAGGATCTGAAACATGCAGCGATCGATCAAGTGTTAGCGCATCCAACTTGGAACATGGGCAAAAAAATCACGGTGGATTCAGCATCGCTCGTCAACAAAGGTTTGGAAGTCATCGAGGCAAAATGGCTTTACGATGTTGATTATGATCGAATTCAAGTCGTGGTGCATCCTCAAAGCATCGTTCATTCAATGATCCAATTTTGCGATGGCTCGATAATCGCTCAGCTCGCGACGACTGATATGCGATTGCCGATTCATTACGCCCTGCATTATCCAAATCGAATTGAATCAGATCTTCCGCGGCTCGATTTTTGGCAGATGAAAGATCTCACATTCGAAAAACCAGATCTCGAAACGTTTAGAGGATTGAAATTTGCGTATGAAGTTGGTAAAGCTGGAGGAACACTTCCGACAACATTCAACGCAGCAAATGAAATCGCAGTTGCAGAATTTTTGAAAGGACGGATCAAATTTCTGCAAATTTATGACATAATCGAGGAGACAATTTCTCGACGCACAAACAAAAAAAATCCCGCGCTCGAGGATCTCTACGCGGAAGATCTCGAATCGCGGGAGACTGCAAAATCGATTCTTGAAAAATTGAAATGAGGTTTGAAAATGATTCTAACGATAGTCGCGGCGATTTTCGTTTTTGGATTATTGGTTTTGGTTCATGAATTGGGACATTTCGTCACGGCAAAATTTACTGGAATGCGAGTCGATGAATTTGCAATTGGATTTGGTCCAAAGATTTTTTCTCGAAAATCCGGCGAAACTGAATATTCGATTCGCGCAGTTCCTCTCGGAGGATTCAACGATATCGCGGGAATGGATCCATCTACAAACACTGCAGGCTCAAGAGGATATTGTGAACGCCCGATTAAGTCTCGAATGCTCGTGATTCTTGCGGGATCAGCGATGAATCTTTTACTCCCATTGATTTTATTCTTCGGAATTTTTTTCTTCGATGGAGTAGCAATGCCGTCAGATGAACCGATTCTCGGAACAGTTCTCGAGGGCAAAGCGGCAGATCTTGCTGGATTGAAAGATGGAGATCGAATCCTCTCGGTCGATGGGGAGAAAATCGAATCATGGACGGCATTTGTCGATCGAGTCAAAAATGTTGGTGAAGGGACTCAATTATCAATCGAATTTGAGCGCGATGGACAAATTTCCACAGCGATAGTCGAGCCGACTTACGATTCACAAGCGAAAAAATCTCTCGTCGGCGTAATGAGTTCAGTGACAACGACGCATCCAGGATTCGTCGAATCTGCTCAAATGGCAATCGAAAAAGAGGTTGCAGTTTTCAAAATGATGGTGACAGGAATCGCGGATCTATTCAGACGTCATGATTCATCTGAACTCGCTGGACCAATTGGAATCGTTCAAATGACTGGGCAATTTGCTCAAGCTGGATTCGTGCCATTGCTGAACTTCGCGGCGTTTTTGAGTATGAATCTCGGAATTCTGAATCTGTTTCCAATTCCTGCGCTCGATGGCGGTCATTTCGTCGTATTATTAATCGAAGCAGTTCGTGGAAAACCGATGGGCGAGCAGGCATTGATCAATATTCAAAAAGTTGGAATCGCGCTAATTCTATTATTGATGATCATTGCGACGAAGAATGATATTGTTCGCGTGATTTGGGGGTAAAAAAGATCGGGGATCAATTGCGATCCTCGATCTTTCTCATAAAACATGGAGCTTGTTATGAATTCTAGAGAACATTTCAATCTCGGAATGAAATATTATCAACAACAAAATTATGAATTCGCAATTGAAGAGTATACTCGCGCAATTTTATTAGATTCAAAATTCGCAGCAGCATATAACAATCGTGGTGTTATATATCAAGATCAATATAACATTGATTTTGATTCTGATAAACTAGATCTTGCCGTTGCAGATTTCACTCGAGCAATTGAATGTTCTGCTAATTTTATAAAACCTTATAATAATCGGGGCAGAATATATTACATTCAAGAAAAATATGATCTAGCAATCGCGGATTTTAATAGCGCACTCAAAATCAATCCTGATGACGCTTGTGCATATGATAATCTAGGAAATGTATATGCTCAGTGCAATGAAATTGAATTGGCAATAGCAGAATATACTCGAGCAATTGAAATCGATGAAGATTATATATATTCATACTACAGTAGAGGTAGAATATATTATGATCAATCTTTGTATGAACTTGCGATAAAGGACTTCACTCGTGTAATCGAATTAGAATCAGACGACAACTGGATGTATCTATCGCGCGGAGATGCGTACAAAGCCATCAAAAATTTTGACAAAGCTATTGAAGATTATTCCAAGGCAATAGAGGTTGATCCGAATTTTGCTCGCGCATATGACAGATTAGGAGTGGTGTATGCAGAATTAGGAAATATCAAATTAGCCTTATTATACTTTGATAAATCGATCAAAGTTATGCCAAATTACATTCCGCCGTACAAAAATCGTGGCATAATATATTATCGTCAAGGTAATTATGAGTTGGCGATGATTAATTTAAAGCGATTTACACGGTACACTCGAAATGACGGAATTGTAAATGAAATCCTAAAACAACTTCAATCAATGAAATAAAAAAGATCGGGGATCAAAATCGATCCTCGATCTCTTTTTTTGTTCGGATTTAGGAAAACCATGGTATCTCGATTTCATTTTTTGCTTGAATGATCGACTTTGAATCGATCAAAATCGGCGCATGCAAAATATCCTCGACAACTCTCGAAATATCAATTGGATTATCTCGAACTTCACAATCATATAAACAAATTCCAGACTCTCGCCAAATTGAAATCTTGATTGAATTTCGATCGATTTGCTCCTTTTGAAAATCATGCATAAGCCCTCGATATTTGAACTCGATTTCATCGTACAGAATCATTGTGCTCTTCAAAGTATTCATCACAAAATTTTTCACATGAAGAAATTCAGACAAATTCGGTTCAACATCTTCCGTTCGAATCTTGATCTCGTAATATTCATACGGTGCTCGATCCCAAATTTTGAAAATCATTGCTTCATCATCGAAAAGATCGACTTGCATGATTTCGCCGGAACTGAGATCTCGATTTGGATTTCCAATCTCGAATTCCTTCAATCCAAAAAATTGCAATTCGAGCAAATCATTTTCTGGAAAAATATCCGAGCGATACCAATTCTGCATCCAAAAACAGAAATCGATGATGAAAAACATTCTGCGATTGTAGAAATCAATTTTAATTGGCGAGCTGTCATGAAAATAAAATTCTTCGAGAAATTTTCGCGGCGTCATTCAATTCAACTCCAAAAATTTTTTCAACTAGTTTAACAAAACAACCATTGCTTGAATTTAACTCGAAATGATAGACTCGAAAAAACTTTTAAGGAGGGATTTTAATGGATGTTTCACGAAGAGATTTTGTCAAGCTCGCTGGAATTGCGGCTGTTGGAGCTGCAGTCGGAGGAATTTCAAAGACTGAAGCTGCCCGCAAATCGGAATTGATTTCTCGACAAGCACCAGTTGTCGGCTCGAAGAATGTTGCAGGAAATCGAATCAACGGCTCAACTGCAAAAGTCTATTTCACTCAAAAAATCGATTCAAAAAGCTTGATCGATCTTTATCAGCGAGTCAACGATGCGATTATTTATGGTAAAGTCGCAATCAAACTTCACACTGGCGAGAAAAATGGTCCGAATATTCTTCCGCGCAATATGGTTCGAGCATTTCAAGCTCAAGTTCCAAATTCCGCGATTGTCGAATGCAACACTCTTTATACCGGCAGTCGATACACCACGGAAGATCATCGCGAGACTTTGAAAATCAACGGCTGGGATTTTTGCGACGTCGATATCATGGATGAATTTGGCGGAGTCGATCTTCCAGTTCGCGGCGGAAAACATCTTCAATATGTCAACATGGGCGAGCACATCAAGAATTATGATTCGATGATTGTATTGACTCACTTCAAAGGGCATGCGATGGGTGGATTTGGCGGCGCGTTGAAAAATATTGCGATCGGCTGTGCGAGCGGTCATGTTGGAAAGTGTCAAGTACATGGATATGATCCTTCGCTCGGAATGCCTCCAGCTGGACCAGCTTGGTTTGATGGAACTTTCCCTCTCGAAGATAAATTCATGGAGTTGATGGCTGATTCTGGAAAGGCGACTTGCGATTTCTTTGGAAAACACATCGTCTTTTTGAATGTACTTCGTCGAATGAGTGTCGATTGCGACTGCGCAGGAACTCAAGCTGCTGAACCGACGATGAAAGATATCGGAATTCTTGCATCGAACGATATTCTTGCGATTGATCAAGCGAGCTGCGATTTAGTCTACAGCGCACCAGACAGCAAAGATCTTCGTGAGAGAATCGAGTCGCGTCATGGAATGCATCAGCTTCAAGCGATGAAAGATTTGAAAATGGGAAATGATCAATACGAATTGATTTCTGTGGATTAAAAATTTTTCCGAACAAAAAAGAGATCCATCGATCGAAAAATGATCGGTGGATCTTTTTTTATTTGTGATATCCTTTGAAGAAATTTTTCGATTAGGGGGAATTGCAGATGCTGAAATATCAACAAATTGCGGAGGATTTGCGTCAATCGATTCGCGATGGAGAATTTTTACCAGGTGCACAGCTGCCTCTCGAAAAAGAATTGTGTACACGATTCGATGCAAGTCGAATGACAATCAAACGCGCAGTCGATGAACTCGTCAATCAAGGATTAGTCGTCAAACGCCGCGGCTGGGGAACATTCGTCAAAACATTGAACAATAAATATGCGCAGGAATTGAGTTTGAGCATGGAAAATCAATTCGCCGGATTTTCTGAAACTTACAAGGGGCGCGAGATTCACACGAAAGTTTTGAAATTTGAAATCATTCATCCCTCGGAAGAAATTGCGATGAAACTCACGATGTCAACCGATGATTTCGTTTATGATATTACACGCGTCAGAATTCTCGAAGACGCTCCAATCGTCGTTGAATATATGAAAATGCCGATCAATTTGATTCATGGAATTACAAAAAATATTCTCGAAAATTCGATTTACAGTTATATCGAAGAAAAATTGAAACTCAAAATTCAATCAGCACATCGCTCGATTCGCGCCGTGAGATCTACTGAATTGGAGCGAGAGGAATTGAAAATCAATGAAGATCTCCCGATTCTCGAAGTGTCTCAAGTTGCATTTTTGAGCGATGGACAACCATTCGAATATTCAATCTCACATCATCGATCCGATAAAAGCACATTTACCGCGATTAGTATAAGATGAATTCAGTATGGAAATCGATTTTCTATATGGAATCGGATCAAAAATCCCAAATACTGCTCTTTTTCATCAATTCATAATACATCTGTCCAAATAAAAATCTATGCAAAATATCGGCAAAAGCATTCAAAACTTCGAATTCAGATTTAGACCATTCACGAGCATTTTTACAGTCATCAAATCCAACACAGCCGAGAAATAAATCTCCATCCATTATCGCGCACTCTAAATATGCTTTGATTTCTGCGCGTTCGAAAACTTTACGAGATCGATCCTTGAGTTTGCTTGTATCCTCGCAAATTGTGAATCTTCCATACTTTGTATTCGAATATTTTTTCCACATTCGACGACGGACTTCCGGATTATGTGAAAGTTCTGCACTCGAATAATTGCCAACTGTACAATCAAATAGAATCCGCGGAAAATATAAACCATCAGCATTCCAAAAAACATACGCTCGCTGAAGATTGAAATATTTGGCGAAAATCTCCAATAAAATCTGAACTGTGAGCGATGTATCTTTCGATTTGAAAACCATGTGAAAGATATACTCGAGCGGATTTGTGATCAATTGCTGATAATCTGCCGAATGCTGCTGACTTGGATTTTTCAACGGCTCGCGATTCTTATCAAAATTCGTCGAATAAATCAAATGCGAATCTTTGCTGGCTCGTTTGACTTGATACAGCGCGGCATCTGCGTGAGTGAACAGCGTCTTGAAATCTGTACCATGCTGCGGCGAAATCGCAATTCCAATGCTCGCTGAAACTGAAACACTTTCATCGTTTTGAGTGTAACTTCGTCGCAATAAATTTCGAAGTGAATTGCATTTTGAATCGATAATGTCAACATTCATCTTTCATCAAAACCATGAATTCATCGCCGCCGATGTGCCCGAGAATATCAGTGTTTCGAAAAATTCGCTTGAGAGTTAGCGCAACGTCTAAAATCACAGCGTCACCGATCAAATGTCCAAGCTTATCATTGACTTGTTTAAAATTATCCATGTCTAAAACGAGCAATGCATGAGATATTCCTTGAATTTTTTCAGATACGATCTGATTCACGAGATAATTTGCATATATCTTACTAAAAAGTCCAGTCATTAGATCTCTTTCAACCATTACTTGCATTCGTGCATGTTCCTGTCGATTTTCATCGATGTTTTGAATGAATCCAGTTACAAATTTGGCGCGGTTTTCTTCGATTTGAACTCGATACGCAAGATGAATCCAGATGTAACATCTTCCAATCGTATAAAGTTTAAAATCTAATTGGAAATCTTGAAATTCAGCTTCACGTTGGAATTTCGAATTGATCAATCGATCGATGTGAGTTTGAAATTCTGCACGATTTTTCGGGTGGATCAATCGAGCAATTTCCAATTGATCGTTGATCTTCGTCTTTGGAAGCTGCCGCTGCATGATGTGTGGAAGCATTTCATCATATTCGAGAGTCTCATTTTCAATATCCCATTCAAAGACTGCCATGTTATTCAGCGCGTTTGAATTTTTATATGAAGTCAAATTCAAATTAGACATGAATACCTCCTCCGAGTCTTGCGAGTGATCGCGAGACTCTTTTTTTCTCGAAATTTTTAAAATTAATTTATACTTTCTTATTGACTAAGTCTAGTCTATTATCAGAGGGATTTTCATAAACATTTATTTGGTTTGTGATGCAGGCAGGTCAATATCGATTTGGAGTGGATTTTTTCGATTTCTGCTCTGCTCTATTTTTTTTGAGAAGGTGAATCAATGGACTCGATCGTTTCAAAATTTGAGCAAGTCATGATGCCGCTCGCTGGAAAAATCTCGGGCAATAAATATCTGCTTGCGATGCGCGATTCGTTTTCCATGTTGCTGCCATTTATCATTGTCGGCTCGTTTTTTGGGATTATTGAATGGGTTGTGCTCGATCCATGGGGCACGATTATGGGCGAAAATGGTATGGATCTCGGTTATTCGATAACTGGTCTGCGCGGCGATGCATATGAAACGTCTGGATTTGTCGCGGCGATGAAAATTCTTCAAAGTCTATGCAACAATATTGTCACTGTCGGCTTTGGAATTTTTTCATTCTTACTCGTTGCGGCATTTTCATATCGACTCGGGAGTATTTGGGGCGGAGATAAATTTGCGACAGCTCTAACATCGATGGGAGCTTTTATCATTATGACTCCTCAAACTGTCAGCGATGTTGGCGGATTTAGTCTCGAATATTTCGGTAATAAAGGCGTTCTGACTTCAATGATTGTCGCAACTTTATCGTCATGGATTTTTATAAAGCTTTCGAAAAATGAAAAAATCAGAATCAAGATGCCAGATACAGTTCCGCCCGCAGTATCAAAATCGTTTGCAGTTTTGATCCCAATTTTCATCACTCTATCGGTATTTACGATCCTTGCGACAATCATTGTACAGGCTCAATTTTTTGGAAAGACTGCACTTAATGATTTAATTTATGCAGTCTTTCAAGCTCCATTGATGGGATTTTCGCAGGGAATAGGTTTCTCGTTGCTGTATCAATTTATAATTTGGTTTTTCTGGTGGTTCGGAATTCATGGGCTGTTACTGCCGCGATTCAAAACATGGTTTATATGCCGGCGCAGCTTGCAAATCAATCCGGCGATGCAAATTACATTTTTTCAAATGGATTTTTTGAAGCTGGATTAATGCAGGTTCTCGGATTGGTTTTAGCGATTCTGATTTTCTCGAAGAAAGACAGCTGGCGAGCCGTTGCAAAACTTGGACTTCCGGCGATGTTTTTCAATATTCAAGAACCAATTGCATTTGGACTTCCGATTGTCTTGAATCCAATTCTATTAGTTCCGTATATCCTTGCGCCGCTTGCAAATACAGTAATCGGCTGGCTCGCGATAACTGCAGGGATCGTTCCAGTTTTCAAATACGTCGTGCCATGGACGATGCCGATCTTTTTCGAAGCGATGATTGGAACTGGATCTGTGATGGGCGGCTTGCTGCAAATTGTGTGGCTGATTGTCGATATCGCGATTTATGCTCCATTTGTCATTGCGGCTAATAAAGTTGCCGATGATGAAGATGAAGATTGAATTTTTGAGGAGGTAGTTTAAATGGATGAAAAAATTGTTGAGGAGTCGATGCAATTGATTTTGCATTCTGAAACTGGGCGTTCAATGGCGATTGAAGCAGTTCGCGAAATGCTTGAGACTGGCGACGTTGATGCAGCTAAGAAAAAAATTTCTGATGCGGGCAGGGAAATCGGTTAGGCACACAACATTTAAACATCGCTGATTTCTGCGGAATGTGATGGAGAGCAAATTGAAAAATCGATTCTGCTGATTCACGCGCAGGATCATTTTATGACTGCACTCGCGATTCGAGATATGGCGCAGCTCTTGACGGAGATGTATGATTCACTTCAAAAAACGAAGGTGAAATCATGAATTATCAATTTCCCAAAAATTTTTGGTGGGGCGCGGCAACATCTGGACCTCAATCGGAAGGCAGATTTCACAAGGCGCATCGATCCATTTTCGATTTCTGGTACGATCAATCTCCGGAAGATTTTTTGATCGAGTCGGCGCGAATGTTGCATCGAATTTCTACAATGATTTCGTCCGAGATATTGAGTTAATGCGGCAGATTGGATTAAACTCGGTGCGGACTTCAATTCAATGGACGCGGTTGATTCAAGATTTCGAAACTGGATCTGTCAACGAGGATGCACTTCGATTCTACAACGCGGTTATCGATGAATTTTTGCGGCAGAATATCACTCCAGTCATGAATCTTCATCATTTCGATTTGCCGATTGAGCTTTATGAAAAATATGGCGGCTGGGAATCGAAAAAAGTTGTCGATCTGTTTGCGATTTTTGCTCAGAGATGTTTCGAGCTTTTCGGCGATCGAGTCAAAAATTGGATAACATTCAACGAGCCAATGGTTATCGTCGAAGGAGAATATCTGTATCAATTTCATTATCCCAAGCTTGTCGATGGTAAAAAGGCATGTCAAGTTTTGTTCAATTTGAATCTTGCATCGGCAAAAGCAATTGAAATTTTCAAGCGATCAGATTGTGCAAAATCAGGCGGAAGAATTGGAATTGTTTTGAATTTGACTCCAGCTTATCCTCGATCGAATTCCGCAGAAGATTTGCAAGCGGCTCGATTCGCTGAAGAATTCAAAAATCATGCATTTTTAGATCCTGCGATCAATGGAAAATTCTCGGAATATCTCACGGAAATTTTGGATCGCGATGGAGTTTTATGGAATTCAACTCCCGATGAACTTGAAACGATTCTCAAAAATACGATCGATTTTCTCGGCGTCAATTATTATCATCCCTCGAGAATCAAGGCGCGTGAATCCGATTTTGATAATTCGCATGGATGGCTTCCGGAGAAATATTTTGAAGAATTCATGCCGGCTGACGCGCGAATCAATCCATATCGCGGCTGGGAAATTTATCCTCAAGCGATGTACGATATTGCTATAAATGTTCGAGACAGATATCATAACATCAATTGGTATGTTGCGGAAAATGGAATGGGAGTCGAGGGCGAGGAGCGTTTCAGAGATTCAGACGGCTTTATCGATGATTCCTATCGAATTGATTTTTTGAAGGAACATCTAACATATTTGCACAAGGCGATCTCAGAAGGCTCAAATTGTTTTGGATTTCATGCGTGGACTCCAATCGATTGCTGGTCATGGTCAAATGCATACAAAAATCGATATGGATTTATCGCTGTAGATTTGCCAACACAGGATAAAAAGATCAAGAAGTCGGGATTCTGGTTCAGAGATGTTGCGAGGAATAACGGTTTCGATTGTGACGTTTGATCCTGATCCACTAACAAAAAAGAGATCCATTGATCGAAAAATGATCTGCGGATCTTTTTTCATTTGTGATATCCTTTGAAAAAAATTTTCGGAGGATTTAAATGGAAAATCGAATCTCTAAACTTGTTGAAATGTTTCCGGAATGTGTTATTGAATCGCGCGATCATAATGGAAATCTCAAACATTCGATCGATTTTGATGTTTTGAGACAGATTCTCGGCGATCAAATTTCTGACGATCCAGAGGCTTATCGATTTGACTGGGTTGGAAAGAATTCAGCGCGAATCGATGCTTATCGAAAAATCGATAAAACTTTGCGTCCAGATCTCGATTCAAGTTTAAATTTCGATTCGACGGAGAATCTTTATATCGAGGGAGATAATCTCGATGTTTTGAAACTTCTTCAGCAGAGTTACTTCAAAAAGATCAAATTGATCTACATCGATCCTCCATATAATACTGGACACGATTTTATTTACAAAGATCGATTTGAAATGGATTCGGAAGAATATTCGGAAGCGATCGATTTATTTGATGAAAATGGGAATCGAAAATTTGTGGAGAATTCAGATTCAAATCCTCGATTCCATTCAGACTGGTGCTCAATGATCTATTCTCGATTACTGCTCGCACGAAATTTATTGAGTGATGATGGTGTGATTTTTATCTCGATTGATGATAATGAGCAGTCGAATTTGAAAAAGATTTGTGATGAAGTTTTTGGCGAAAGAAATTTTGTTGCGAATCTTTTATGGACAAAGACTAATACTCCGCCCTCTCTATCGATCAAGACTCGAAAAATTGTTGAATATGTTTTGGTCTATGAAAAACGACTCAACAAAATCAAGTATTATGGTGCGCCTATCGATGGAGAAGATATGCCTTTGCTAAATGAAGGAAATCCAATCAAAACTTTGTCTTTTCCTGCTGGAAGTATAAAATTCAAATTCATCGATAACGGCGTTATTTCTGCCGATGAAAAAGAAAAAGTTACCCTGCTGGATAATCTTGAAATAAAAAATGGAGTCAACATAAATCCCATTCGAATGACTGGACATTTTAAATGGAGTCAAGAAACTTTAGAAAATGAAATTCAAAACGGCACATATTTCATCGTAAAAAGCGAAAAATTTTCTATTCGATTTCAAAGGATCAATAAAGAAGAAAGTTATAAAACCCCGACGAATTTACTGCCGGTTGAATTGAATAAATCTCTCGGCATTGGGACGAATGAAACTGCTGTAAAAGATTTGTCTGGATTGGGACTTGGTAATTGTTTTGATTATTCTAAGCCGTTTTCATTGATCAAATTTTTGATTGAAATGATCTGCAAAAATGATCCTGATGCAATCGTTTTAGATTTTTTCAGTGGATCAGCGACGACAGCTCATGCAGTTATGCAGCTCAATTCTGAAGATCATGGATCGCGGAAATTCATCATGGTTCAATTGCCAGAGATCTGTCCAGAAAATTCCGAGACGTTCAAATCTGGATTCAAAAATATTTGTGAGATCGGTAAAGAAAGAATCAGACGTGCAGGATCTAATTTTGAAAATATCGATCGAGGATTCAGAGTTTTGAAATTGGATTCTACAAATTTTCGAGACGTCTCGATTTCACCTGAAGAATTGACTCGCGAGAAATTGTTTGATCTGATTGAAAATATAAAATCGGATCGATCTCCTCTCGATTTATTATTCGAATGTCTGATTGATTGGGGAATCGAGCTGAATTTGAAATTAGAAATCGAAGAATTCGAGGGATCGACAATTCTGAATTACAATTCTGGAGATTTGATCGCCTGTTTTGATAAAAATATTTCAAAGAGTGTCATTGAATTCATGGCGTCGAAGAATCCAAATCGAGTTGTGTTTAGAGATGAAAGTTTTTCGAGCGATTCAGACAGAATCAATTCTCGAGAAATTTTCAAACTCCATTCGCCAAATACAAGATTCAAAGTGATTTAATAAATTGGAGGTGTTGCATGTGATTTTGAAATTGAAACCAGCAGTCAAGGATTATCTATGGGGCGGGCATCGATTGGCAGATGAATTCGGCGTTGAATCTGACAAATCGATTCTCGCGGAGGCTTGGGAGCTTTCATGTCATCCCGATGGAGTTTCGACGATCGTCAATGGAAAATTCGCTGGGAAATCTCTGCAGGAATTCATCGATTCCGAGGGATTTGAAGTTCTCGGAACTCACTGCCGTCGATTTCGCCAATTCCCGATTCTTACAAAATTCATCGATGCAAAAGATAATCTATCGATTCAAGTTCATCCGAGCAACAGCTTTGCACTTCAAAACGAGGGACAGTATGGCAAAACTGAAATGTGGTATGTCTTGGATGCTGAACCTGGAGCGTTTTTGTATTATGGATTCAAGCGCGAAATTTCTCGAGATGAATTTGCAGAGCGAATCAAATCTAACACTTTGCTCGAAGTTTTGAATGCAGTGTCAGTTCAAAAAGGCGATGCATTATTCATCGAATCTGGAACGCTGCATGCGATTGGAAAAGGAATTTTGATCGCGGAGATTCAACAGAATTCGAATGTGACTTATCGAATTTATGATTATGGGCGCGTTGGAGCTGATGGAAAGAAAAGAGATCTTCACATCGAAAAGGCTTTGGCAGTGACAAATCGCGTTCCAATTGTCAAGCATGGAACGAATTATCCTCACATCGCGGATTGCGATTATTTCACGGTTGACAAGTTGAATCTCGATGGCGTGCTGACTTATCGAATGCAGGGAACTGTCACCGATTCATCATTCCTATCGATTCTGATTCTTGAGGGCGAGGGAACAATTTCAAATCAAGGCGAGCGTCTGAATTATAAAAAAGGCGACTCGATTTTTCTGCCGGCGAATTCCGGAGATTGGCAAATCGAGGGAAGTTGCGATGCGCTTCTAACAACGATTCGTGAAAAAGCATCACCGATTCGAATTGGCGTCGATATCAATTCATTCATGATTCAAATCGGAATCGTGACAGATCAAAATGAACTTTTGGAAGTCAAGCGATATCCAATGAATCCTGAGCGTCCCTCGGAAGAGATAATCGATGAAGTTTCGCAGAATGTCCTCGGAATTTTGAAGGAAAAAAATATTCCGCTGGATCAATGTGTCGGCGTCGGAATTGGATTTCCAGGGACGATCGATCGCGATTCCGGCAAAGTCATTTATTCGAACAATATCAAATGGACTGATGTTTCTCTCGCAAAAAGTATCGGCGAAGTGATTCCATGCCCCGTGCGAATTGCGAATAATGCTGACTGCGCGGCGTTAGGTGAAGCAGTTGCTGGCGCGGGAAAAGATCATAGCGATGTTGTGATGTTTACTCTCGGAAATGGAGTCGGCGGCGGAATCATTCTCAAAGGTGAGCTGTTTGAAGGCGGCAACATCGGCGGCGGTGAAGTTGGGCATCAAGTTGTAGTTGCGAATGGACGCGAATGTTCATGCGGACGCCATGGATGTTTGGAGGCTTATGCATCGATTCCAGCACTTCGACATGCAGCGCACGATTTATCATTGCGAGAAATTTTTGACGCGTATGATCAAGGCGATCCAGAAATTTCTAAAGTCATTGATCAATATACAGAAATTTTAGGACAGGGAATCGCGAATATCGTGAATTTATTCCGTCCGCAAGTCATAATTCTCGGCGGAGATCTTTCCGAATATCTCGGCAAATTGATCGATCGAATTGAAAAAATCATGATTGAAAATTGCTTCGGCGGCGCAAATGGATTCGTTCCAGAGATTGTCATTGCTCAGCTCGGTAAAGATGCTGGAATGATTGGTGCGGCAAATCTATAATTCCGAATAAAAAAGAAATCCCCGACAGGTCTCTTAGATCAATCGGGGATCTTTTTATTCCAGATTGTGAATTGACAATTTGTTTATGATATTTACAAAGTTTTCAATGATGAATTCAAAACTTGGACGTGGCATCGATTCAAGTTCCGCAAGTTTTTGAATCGAATTTGGCGAATTATTGACTTCATCGAGCTGGATGAAAAATTGATCGGCTTGCGATTTGAGATTCTCGACTTTATTGCGCACATCTTTAATTTGTCCACGAAGATCTTCCGGAGTGAGTTTCAATTTTTGCATCGATTTATTGTCTGGAGAAATGTTCTCGAGTTTTTGCAAATGATCGAGGAATGCATTCGATAGATTGATAATCGCTTGATAATATTTGATTGTCGATTTTCCAATTGCATCGAGATCAAATTGCGCGAATAAATCTTCAACATTGAGAGATTCGAGTTCTGGTTTTGGAGGATCGAAATATTTCATGTGTGCATGATCTGGAAACTTGAGATAATTTATGTATGCATCGAAGATTTCATTCGTTCTCGAATCTACAAAATCTGCAAATCTTCCTTGAATCGCATGACGAGTTATACAATCGATAACAGATTCCGAGTCACCATTTCTTCCAAAACGGTAATTCTCACTGTCATAGATAGCGTAATTATGAATATCAAAACGCTCATTCATAGCTTGTATTAAATATTCGCGAACTTCATCCGGAGTCATTTTTGAATCTCCTTTCCAATTTAAAATTCTCGACAGATCAAACGATCTATCGGGGATCTTTTTATTCCAGATTATGAATCGACAATTTATTTATGATGTTTACAAAGTTTTCAATGATGAATTCAAAACTTGGACGTGGCATCGATTCAAGTTCCGCGAGTTTTTGAATCAAATTCGTTGAATGATTGACTTCGTTGAGCTGAATGAAAAATTGATCGGCATGCGATTTGAGATTCTCGATTTGATTGCGCACATCTTTAATTTGTCCGCGAAGATCTTCCGGAGTGAGTTTCAATTTTTGCATCGATTTATTGTCTGGAGAAATGTTCTCGAGTTTTTGTAAATGATCAAGGAGTGCATTGGATAGATCGAGAATCGCTTGATAATATTTGATTGTCGATTTTCTAATTGCATCGAGATCGAATTGTTTGATGAGATCTTTCACATCGATCACATCGAGAGATTTGATTTCTGATTTTGGATTTTGGATTTTGGATGTATTCATTTAGAGACTTCAAAACGTCATTATGATAATCATCAATATAAATTTTAGATGAATTTTCCTCTGCACCCTTAGATGCATAACAAAAACCTCTAGATGAAATAGCATCTTTTAACTCATCCACAGTCATTTTTGAATCTCCTTTCAAATTCAAGTTTTGGAATTATTTCTGCATTGCGATATTGAATCCTTCACGGAAAATTAAAATCCCCGATAGATCTGCTAGATCAATCGGGGATCTTTTTTGGTTCGGATAAAAGATTTTTTATGAAACAGTTGACTCGGTCGAATCGCTTTGAGCAGTTTGAATTGATTGAATTGCAGAAAGACTCGTGATTTCACTGATTGCGACTTTATGAACTTGTCCATTCTCATCCATTGCGACAATTGACGGTGCGCCATCAGAAATCGTGACGCCAGTGACAATTCCTCTATAATTTTGAGTTGTCGTGACTGGATTTCCATCAGCGTCAGCAGATTGTTCGTCGTGAGTCCAACTGATAGCATTTCCAATCATTCCTGAAAGCTGCCCAACCAAAACACTCGTATCGATATTGTTGACAACATCCTGCAATTCTTCGAGATTCTCGGCGACATTTGTCATTTGTTCCAAAGCGGAGAATTGTGCCAATTGAGCGAGATATTCACCGTTATCTTGAGGATCGAGCGGATCTTGATTCTGCATTTGCGTCACGAGTAAAAGCAGGAACGCATCTTTTCCCAATTCATCATTTTTATTAGTCGATGCAGGATTCGATTTTGCATATGCTTCAGCGTCATACGTGACACCGTTGACTGTTATCGTGTTAAATGGATTTGACATGATTTTCCCCTCCAATTAGACGAGATAATTTACTCCGCCATCGCTCGAAAGATTCTGTCCGGTGACTGGCGCGAGATCTGCTGACGAATCGTATGCAGTGATAGCTCCATCCTCGTCCAAATCCTCCAAATTGATTTGCGAGATTTGCGCGGCTTGAGATTGATTTTGATTCTGCCACGCCGATGTATCCTGCTGTCCCTGCTGCAAAAATTCGCCGCCGAGTTGGGGTGAAACTTCGACGTTATCGACGCGAATTCCTTGACTTGCGAGATCATTTTTCAATTGAACAAGTGTATTTTCGATAATCGTTCGAACTGCAACGTTATCAGAATGGAATGACGCTGTTACAGATCCCTCGGCTGAAACTGAAACTTTCAGAGTCATTTCGCCCAAATGTTCCGGTTTTAGCTGAATGACCATTTCTGTCGTTCCCTGACGCTGAAGAAGTCTAGCATTTTGAACGATTTGCTCGCGAATGTTATATGGATCTTGAGTTTGCTGAGGAGCTTGAGGCTGATCGATCGATTGAGGCTGCTCGATTGTTTGAGTTGTCCGATCGATTGCCACGGTCTGAATTGTCTGATCGAATCGATTCGAGGTTGATTCGACGGCTTGATCCTGAATCAATGAAACTCTGGAATTGCGCTGAATCTCGATTGGCTGTGCGATATTTCGATTTGGATTCTGATTTTGCGATTGATTTTGCGAGAAATTTCTCGAACGCTGTTGAGGACGCTCGAGGATTTGATCGAGAGTCAAGCCGATTGAATTTGAGACTCGATTCTCGGTGATTGCTGCCGATTGATTTTGATTTTGAGATTCAGATCTGAGCGGCACAATTTCTTCAGTCGCGATTTCATTGAGCTGTTGATCGAAAATTTCTGTGATTGGCGAAATTTGCGACGTCTGAGACTGCTGTAATTGCTGCGATTGCTGAGATTGTTGTAATTGTTGCGATGTCTGCTGCGTCGTGAGATCGATTTCGACTGTTGAATTGTTGATTAGCGATTGAACCGGTGTCGAATCGAGCTGCGGCTGAATTTGATTTTGAACCTGCGGCTGAATCTGAATCTGAGTTTGCGACTGCGTTTGAATCTGAATTATGCTCGCTTGGAGTGGAGTTTGTGCGCGATTTGAATTTTGAATCTGCGGCTGAATCTGATTTTGCGACTGACTTTGCATCTGCGACGCATTCCACATGCTCCCGCCAAGATGAACAAGCATCGACTGCGTGCGCTGATGAGTTTCCTGCGGAATTGGCACGATCGATTGAAACTGCGTGCGCATGTTGTCGAGTCGAATTGGCTCTGAATTTTGATTCGGCAGATCGATTTCGACAGCTGACTCGACTTCCTGCGGAATTGATTCTGTCGCGATTGGCTGAAGATTTTCGCGCTGAATCGGCTGAAGAACATTCGTTGAAAGTTGCGAATTTTGTCTGACGATTGGTTGAAAATCTCCGCTCGATTCTGGAATTTCTTCTGTCGCGATTTGTTGAAGATTTTCGCTTTGAATCGGCTGAGAATTGTTATTTGGAAGCTGCGAATTTTGTCGAATGATCGGCTGAAGATCTCCGCTCGATTCCGGCAAATCTTCGATTATTGGAAGTTCCTCGAGAATTTGAGATTGATTTGTCTGCAGCTGCGATTGTTGTGGAATTCTTTCCTCCGATTGTGGATTGAGATTTGTTGTCTCGTCGGATTGAACTGGAATTTCATCCAAAACTTCCGGCTCTGCAGAATCTAAAATTGGCGCATCGAGTGTGCCGCCGCCGGATACAACCTCGTCTTGAACGGTGATTTCCGGCAAATTTTGGAGAATCGGTGCGACTGCGATTGCCGCTGATTCATCCGTGATTGCATTTTCATCCGTGAAATTGCGAGGTGCATCCTGCGTGTTGACTGGATTTTCGACGTCGGCAGATGGCTGATTTGCATCTTGAGATTCGACGATTTCAGATTGATTTGTCGATTCTGCCTGCTGAGGATTCGATTGATCTTGAGGTTGGATATTCTGTGCAGATTTATCGACTGGCTGAGAATCTTGCGACGTTTGAGAATTAGGTTGAGTCTGTTGAGATTGCTGAGATTGCTGAGATCGATTTTGAACTTGAGCTCTTTGAAGTGAGCTTGAAAAATCTGCGGACGATCTATTTGCAGATTTTCCAGAAGTTCTAGTGGAAACTGAATTTGTAGACGCATTGCCGACTGCGAAAAACGATGAGGAATTTTGTATCATTGCCACGTTCATTCACCTCGCGTTTTATATCGATAGTAAATCCTCGAAACTTAATTCATTGAAAACCGAGAGAATTTTCGTTCGGAATTTCTTCCGAAAGATTTTTTTCTTGATCATTTCACTTCTTGTCGACTATGATCGTTGCGATGAATTTTTGATCGAGGAGGTTTTTGAATGTTGAAAATCATTCCGATTCTTGCGATTCTGTTTTCAATTTGTCAAAACTGTTTCGCAATGAATTTCAGTGCTCCGGTGAGAATGGGAGAAATATTCAACACACCATCAGGCGGATTTGTGTTCAGCGGGGATATCTATAACCAAGGAGAATTGTATAAAAGATTTTCCAAGTGGCAAGGTGAAAATGTCTATGGAAAAGGTGTTGCTCGTTTTGGAAATGGTGATGATGCTTTATATTTTTATTATGATGAAGCGCGTCCATATGGAAAAGATTCGAACGGTCGAGGATACAATTCAAAATTTGGCGATTCGAACGGAACGAATTTGTTTTCAACTGAAATAATAGAATATTCCTATCTTGTAGATAGAATTGACACAGACAGCAATTTTACTTTTTATGTTTTGGTGAGAAGTGGATTTGGTGTCAGTTTTACGAATTATATAATTATTGGAAAACAAAAAAATGGCAAGTTCACAAAATATTTTGAGACTGATGATATACGTCAACAACATTTTGGAAAAGCAAGAAGCATCTTCTTTGATAAGTTGATATGTAAAAGTGATACTATCGTCGTAACTTATAAAAGTAATTACGTTCAAGGAATAAGTGATGGAGAATTTAGATTCAAATGGGATGATGCCGCCCAATGGTTCAGCGTCGAGCATGTTCAATTTTAAATGAAAAAAGATCCATCGATCGAAAAATGATCGGTGGATCTTTTTTTATTTCCGAACTGAAATAGACGATCGATTTCTCGACCGTCCAAAAATTTTCAAGATTTGAATTCATCTTCGACTCTCATTAATAGGAAGCAAAGATCCGAGAGCCGATTCAAAAAGATTCGATCGACTTCGTGAGTGTCCTCGGAAATTGACAAGGCGCAAAATGATCTTTCCGCCCGACGAATCGTTGTCCGTGCAAGATCTAAAAATGCTCCGGCGCGGCTTGATCCTGGGATGATGAATGAATTTATCGGCGGCAGAATTTTTTCGAGCCGATCCATTTCTTTTTCCAGCGATTCAACATTTTCATTCGTGATTAGCGGATCTTTTCCATGCGACGCGAGATCTGCCATCAGTAATGGAAGTAATTTTTGCAGCTCGAGAATTTTGTCTTGAACTTTCGAATCCTGTACAAATGCTCGAGCGATTCCCAGGCATGAATTTGCCTCGTCGATTTCGCCGTAAGTTTGAACTCGAATTGAATTTTTATCGACTCGCTCTCCAGTATAAAGTGATGTTTTTCCAGAGTCTCCCGTCTTTGTATAAACAGACATTCTTTCACCTACTTGATAACCATCACTGGAATTTTGGATTTTTCAACAACTTTTTGACTGACGCTGCCCATCAATGCACCTTTGAACAATCCCAATCCGCGCGAGCCCATGACAATCATATCTGACTCGCGATCTTTTGCAACGCGGAGAATCGCTTGAGAAATCGAGCCGCTTTCAACGAATTTCTCCGCTTGAATTTTCTTCGGAAGCTTTTCCCAAATTCGATCAAAAATTATATAGCTCGGAATGTCTTTGTTAATCTGACTCGCGACGTATACAAAATCCATCGATGCATCGCATTTTTCAGCGAGATCAATTGCCACGTCGACAGCTTTGCAGCCGTTAATCGATCCATCGACAGGCACGAGAATTTTTTTGATCGATTTCATAGATCATTCCTCCTTGAGAAGTTCAGCCAAAGTTTCCTCCTTCGAAATTTTTTCGACGCCCATATATGGAATCAACGCTTTTGGAATTGTTATTGAGCCATCTTCATTTTGGAAATTTTCGAGAATCGCAGCGACAGTTCTTCCAACTGCAACTCCCGAGCCGTTCAATGTATGGACAAATTCAGGCTTGGATTTTTTATCGCGGCGGAATTTGATATTTGCGCGGCGTGCTTGATAATCCAGACAGTTCGAGCAGGATGAAATTTCGCGATATTTTTCCTGCGACGGCATCCAAACTTCGAGATCGTAAGTCTTGGCAGATGTAAAACTCATATCTCCGGTGCAAAGCATAATGACTCGATAAGGCAGTTCGAGAGTTCTCAAAACATCTTCCGCCGCGATTACCATTGATTCGAGCTCATTCCATGACTCTTCCGGCTTTGTAAATTTGATCAATTCGACTTTGTTGAACTGATGCTGGCGAATCAATCCGCGAGTGTCTCGACCGGCTGATCCCGCTTCAGCTCTGAAACACGCTGTATAGCATGCATAACGCTCCGGAAGATTTTCTGCATCGAGAATCTCCTCGCGATGATAATTTGTCATTGGAACTTCAGCGGTCGGAACGAGATAATAATCCAATCCCTCGAGCTTGAACATGTCTGCCGCGAATTTTGGAAGCTGTCCCGTTCCAATCATTGAATCGCGATTCGCAATATATGGCGCGAGCATTTCGATGAATCCATGTTTATCCGCGTGCAAATCCATCATGAAATTTATACATGCGCGCTCCAATCGAGCACCGAGTCCGCGATAAAAAGTGAATCGAGTTCCTGTGACTTTCGCCGCGCGATCTGCATCAAGAATGTTGAGATCCTTGCCGATTTCCCAATGCGGTTTCGGCGTGAAATCGAATTTCCGCGGAGTTCCCCATCGACGAATTTCTGGATTGTCATTTTCATCCTTGCCAACTGGAACATCCTGCGCCGGCATGTTCGGAATATGTAATAACAGATCTTTCAATTCCGCATCGATTTCTTTGATTTGCGCATCGAGTTCAGTGATTTTATCGCCAGCAGATCTAACTTCCGCCTGCAGTTCTGAAACATCCTCGCCAGCTTTGATTTTGCCGCCGATTTGCTTTGACATAGAATTTCGTTTCGATTTGAGATCGTCTGATTCAGTCAACAAATCGCGGCGTTTTTGATCGAGATCGAGCAGTGAATCGATGTTGAGATCATTGTTGCGACGTGTAAGCATGCGTTTGACTTTATCGAAATTTTCGCGGACATATTTGATATCGAGCATTAATTTCTGCCTCCTAGATTCTTACTTCGAAATGAGTCTTGCCATCGCTTGGATTTCTGTCAACTGATTTGATTTTTGCAGTTGGAATTTGAGCCGATTTCTGTTGAGATTTTTGTTGAGAATTCAATTTTGCATTAATCAATTCAGTGTTCAATTGAGTTTTATGTTGAGGTTTAGATTGAGTTTGAGATTGAGACGTCGAGTTTGAATATGCAGATTTGATTTTTGTTGCAGGAATTTTAGGCGCAATATGAATCGGTTCGGGAATTGGATCTTGAATCGATTCATTTTTTTGTTCAGATTTTGAAACAGATTCGGAAGTTTTGAGATCCTTTTTCGAATCGATCTCCTCGCGATGTTTTTGAAGTCTCGATCTTCGCAATGTGAAAAATGCAACAATCACTAGGACTAGAATCGCGGCGAATGTGAAAATCGCTGTGCCGAGACTAGATTTATGATCGCTGGGATTGATTCGAGGTACTTCTAATGTAGCTTTTTGATTCTGCTGCGATTCTTTCTGTTGATCTTTCATCTCCTCGAGCTTTCGAAACTGCTCGACGATCAATTTTCCTCGAGCATCTGCTGCGTCTCGAGTCAATTCTTCAGGACGAACTTCGCCAGGAATTCGATTGTTTGTCTGAATCGGTTCGCGAGATTGAGTTGACGTCGATTCTTGAGATCCATCTTCCGATCGATGATAGGTTTGAACGCGATCTCTAGCGACTTGCAATGGATTCGGTTCATCCTCGACAACTTCCGCCGGCTCAGATTCGACTTCAGATTCCGATTCTTCCTCGACAAATTCTTCTTCCGAATATTCTTCGACTTCTTCAACTGGCGCAGATTTTCGATTTCCAAATGAAAAATGAGGAACTGGCGGATGAAGTTCAACTGCCCAATTCGTTTTCGATTCCAATTTTTGCGGCGGAGTTGGAGGAGTTGGAGGAGTTGGTGCGGTTATCGGCAATTGGTGACCTCCTTTGAAATTCGATTAAAGATCCTTGGATTTCTCCGTTCCAGCGATAACTGCTTCAATCATTGCCGCACGAACTGAAAAATTCTCCAAAACTCGCACGCCTTCGATTGTCGTTCCGCCCGGAGATGTAACTCGATCTCTCAATGCATCGGGATGTTCTTGAGTTTCCAAAACCATTTTTGCCGCGCCGAATAACGTTTGAGCTGCAAGTTCCGTCGCGATATTCCGTGGAAGTCCAGATGCAACGCCGCCTTCCGCCAATGCATCGATTATCAAGAATGCATATGCAGGTGCAGATCCAGATAATCCTGTCACTGCATCCATTAATTTTTCTTCGACTTGAACAGCTCGCCCGCAGGATTTGAAAATCGATTCAGCCTTCGAAAAATCTTCCTTAGTGATGTTTCGATTCGGCGACAATGCTGACATTCCTTCGCCAACTGACAACGCGACATTCGGCATGACTCGAATAACTTTCTGCTCACCGATAATCGATTCGATAACTTCAAGTCTTAATCCGGCGACGACAGAAATCAAGATCGTTTTTGAATTGAGCTGTAATTTTTTGAGAGCATTTTTAGCATCCTTTGGTTTGACAGCGAGAATCAAAATATCAACATCAAACGAATCGGGATTCTCTGCAACATTCACTGAATATTTCTGCTGCAACTGATTCCGCGTTGATTCAAAGACTTCTGCGATGAAAATCTCTTCCGGTTTGAATAGATTTTTCGCCAAAACTCCTCGCAAAATTGATTGGGCAATCATTCCGCCCCCGATGAATCCAAGTTTCATTTAAAGACCTCCTAAATTTTTCTTGAGACTTTTTCGACGAGGATCAAAATTTTCCCGCAACATTTTAGAAGGAAAAATTTTTCTATGGTTTAATTTGTCCAGAGATTTTTTTTTTAGAGTCGAGAGGAGAGTCTCGAGATGCCACGGAAGAATTTTTTCAAGTCGACACCATTTTACATATTGCTCACGCTTGCGATTCTAGGATTTTTTGTCATATATCCATTGATTCAAATGTTTATCGAGACGCGCGAGGATGTTCCGATTCTTGTCTATCATGATATCATGGTTGAATCGAATGAGCGAATAAATCTCACGACGCAGGAATTCGCTGAGCAGATGAAATTTCTCAAAGATGAGGAGTATTCAGTCATAACGATCGATCAACTGCTCGATGCTTGGCAGAATGGATCTGAATTGCCGAAAAATCCAGTCGTGATAACGTTTGATGGCGGATATATTGGAGTTTTCGAGCGAGCATTTCCAATTTTGCAGGAGTATCAATATCCCGCGACGATCTTTGTTGCGACGAATGCAATTGGAACGAATAATCGATATATCAATTGGGATCAAGTCAAATCGATGCAATCGACGAATTTAATCGATATCGAAAGCAATACTCCAAATCGCCGAGCTGTCACTAAAGTCGGTTCAAAAAGCATTCAGCGATATGCTCTCACCGATTCAAAGCAGGTGATCGAATGGAATTTGCATACTCCGGTAGAGTATGTAGCTTATCCTCTCGGCGTCTATGATCTAACGACGCTCGAGCTTTCTCGAAATGCAGGATATCGAGCCGGATTCACAATCGAGTATGGATTCGCGCATAAAAATCCTCAAGCATTTGTTTTCGATAGAATTCCAATTTTTGAAAATGGATCGTTGACGATGTTAAGATTCCAAATTCGATTGAAGTATGCTCCGATTGTCAAAGAAATGAAATCGATTCGAGACATTTTTGAGAGCGGCGGTTATGAATTTTTATCGAATTTCATTCCTGTCCCTTGACAAACTCCCCATGATTCTGGGAATTCTGCTATCAACAATACTTGCCTCAAAAAATGAGGTCTTACTGTATCTCCTGCAAAGGTCGTTGTCCCAACCCAAAATTTAAAATATTTATCGAGGCATTCCGATCTCTATTATGCATTGCGCCACATTCCGGACATTTCCATTCTCTCACCGAGAGATCTTTCGTTTCAGAGTTCTGATATCCGCAACAATGACAGATCTGACTGCTTGCAAAATATCGATCGACTTCAATGACTTCTACGCCAAATTTCAACGCCTCATATTTCAAGATGTTGACGAAATCACTGAATGCAAGATCGCCGATTTTTCTGCCATAGAGTTTCTGCATTGCTTTGATGTTTAAGTCTTCAATACAGATCACGTCATATTCAAGACACAATCTGTGAGCTAATTTGAAGTGAAAATCGTGACGCTGATTCGCTGATTTCTTATACAATCGCGCTAATTCTAATTTTGATCTTCGCCGATTGTTTGATCCTTTCACTTTTCGAGAGAGTTTTCTGCATGCTTGCTTTATGAGTTTCGAGTTTTGCGCGAAAAACAATGGGCTTTCTATATCGACTCCATCTGATGCTGTCAAAAACTTCTTTAATCCAAAATCAAAACCGACTATGTTACCTGTTCGCGTTCTGATTTCAAAATCTGTAGCATCCGTGACGATATAGACGTAGATATCTCCTAAATTATCGCGTTTTATCGTTATAGTTTTGATTTTCCCAATAATTCTTCGAGATTGAAAATATCTGTAATTTTGTCCGTTGATTTTCAAAGTGTAGGTTGATTCATCGAGTTTCCATCCGTTTTGTTTCAATGTAAAAGATTTGTATTTCTTAACTTTCTTGAATGATGGCGGGGAACATCTGATTTTGCGTTTAAGATTTCGAAAGAAAAGTTGATATGCTCTATCAATTCTCTCAGCAATATCTTGTACTGCTTGAGAACCAATTTCTAAGAGATATCTGAACTTGAAAATTTTCTTGAGTTTGGTTAGATGTACTTTCAATTTGTTGGTGTTTAGGGATCGGTGAAAAATCTTGTAATAGCGTTTGTGAAGGGCGATGCAATGATTGTATATCAAACCTGCCGCATTAATTTGTTTATGCAGTTTGATGTTTCTCTCTGATTTGTAGAGTTTGAAACAGAAAGTCTTCATTACACTCACCCCCGATGTCATTTTATGAGTTTAGTGCAAGGCTTATATCACCACAGATAAATCTAGGAGTATTATGCCGCTTTTCTGATAAAATTTTTTCAAAACTTCAAATCGAGGAGGAATTTTATAGAAGTTTGAAATCGATTTTCCCAATGCAATTATAAAGGAGGTTCTCAAATGTTTGGAAACAACATCCAAAATCTCAACGCAATTAATGCTCCAACTGTCAAGGGACAAATTCTCCGATTCATCCTTCCAATGGTAGCATTCGGACTCATAATTCTCGCGGGAGTCTCGTCGAAATACATGGGATCTACATTCGAAGAAGCATTGATTTCGACGTCAGAAATGACAACTCAAAAAATCAGTGACGATGTTTCGGAATGGATTGACGCTCGAATGCTCGAGACTCAAATCTCTTCATCTAATTACGCCGCAAAAAATCTCGTGGTTGATATGATGAATCAAAACACTTTGGCGAGATACAATTTACTCACGTCAAAATATCCTGGCGCGTATGATTCAGTGAGCTGGGCCCCATTCGATGGATCTGGCACGACTTATATGCAAACTTCGAACGGTATGCAAGTCGCGAATAACATCGATAAAGCATGGTATAAACGTGCTATGACTGGACAGGAATCTTCATTCATGGCGCCGCCTGTCATTTCGCAAGCCACTGGAAAAGTTATCGTGAATTCTGTCTCGCTAGTCAAAAACGATGCGGGACAAAATACATGCATGATTCTTGCCGCGATTAATGTTGACGCGATTACTGAAAAAGTTCGAGCATTGAAACTCGGCGAATCTGGATATAATCTCCTCGTTTCGAAAGATGGAATTTACATCGTTCATCCCGATCAAAGCGCGATTATGCATGGAAATATTTTGCAGGAAACTGATCAATCACTGCGCGAACTCGGTCAAAAAATGTTATCAGGTCAGCGGGGAATTTTCGAGTATACAAATTCAGACGGCGAAGAAATGATCGCGTTTTATAATCCAATTCAATCGAACGGCTGGGGCATGGCAACAATCGCAAAGTCTGACGAGCTGTTTCAACCGATCAATTTCACTTTCAGATTGACAATCGTTTTATCAGTTGTACTTCTGATTTTAATTTTCGCGGGAATCACTACGACGGTCAATAAAATCACCGCGCCGCTTCAATTAATGATTGGAGAAATGCATCGACTTGCATCGGGAGATTTTTCCGAGAAAAATTTAGCAGTCAATTCCGATAATGAATTGGGACTTCTTGCGACGGCTGTCAATGAAATGCGCGCTGGAGTTGCAAAAGTCCTTCAATCTGTCAACAAATCCTCGCAGCTTTTATCAGCCGACGCAGAAAAATTGAACGCGACAACTGATCAATCAGCCGCGGCCTCGAATCAGATTTCAGAATCGATTGAGCGCGTCGCCTCTGGAACAAATCAACAAATGACTGCAGTTTCATCGGCGTCGGGAGCGATTGAGAATCTTAACACGACAATTCAACGAGTCGCAAATGATGCTGACGATGCAGCTAAAAGATCCAAAAATGCATCGGATCTCGCACGTGAAGGTGGAAAGACTCTCGAGGAAACTATCGATCAAATCAAGAAAATCGAAGTATCTTCCGAAGAATCTGCCAAGACTATGCAATCGCTCGGTGAAAGATCTGCCGCAATTTCTCAAATCGTCGAGACAATCTCCGCAATTTCAGATCAAACAAATCTTTTAGCTTTGAACGCAGCAATCGAGGCAGCTCGAGCGGGAGAAGCAGGTCGAGGATTTTCTGTCGTCGCCGATGAAGTTAGAAAATTGGCGGAATCCTCGCGGGAAGCAGCTCAGCAAATATCCGAAATCGTTCACAAGACTCAAGAGGAAACTCAGCAGGCGATTTCAGATATGGAGGCTGGAGCGCAGGATGTTCGCGATGGCACGCAGAAAGTCATGGAAACGGCGAATCTGTTACATCAGATTATCGACAATGCAGAAAGCGTCGCGGATCAAGTTCAATCGATTTCCCATGCGGTTCGCGGAATGGCTGACAGCGGCACGGCGATTGTCGAAAGTGTCAGATTGATTGGCGATACAAGTAAGAGTGCGGCGCAGGATGCTGAAACTGTTTCCGCGGCAACTGAACAGCAGTCTGCATCGATTCATGAAATCGCGAGCGCAAGTACAAATCTCGCCAAAATGGCAACGGATCTTCAAACTGAAGTCAAGAAGTTTACTCTTTGAGGAGATATCAAATGAAACTTTCTAAAATCCTCGCAACAATTTTTCTAACATTATCAGTCGCAGCTTCCGCGGGATGTTCCGAGGATGTTGAGCAAAATTCGAACAATGAAGGAGTCTATCTAACTCCCTCGGTTGACAAGGAAAAATCGATCGATCGCCGCGTTGATAAAATCATGGCGCGAATGTCGATTCAGCAGAAAGTTGGACAGATGATTTTCGTCGGAATTCATGGAACGGAAATCAATGACAACGTGCTGCATGCGTTAAGTCATTATTACCCGGGCGGAATCATTCTATTCGACAGAAATTTGGAATCGGAAGAGCAGGTTCAAAGACTCACGAGCTCAATTCAGCGAAATTCTCCCTCAAAAATTCCGCTGTTTATTGGAATCGATGAGGAGGGCGGAGTTGTATCTCGAGCACCGGAAATCATAGAGCCGCCGCCATCTCAACGAGATCTCGGACGATCTGGAGATATTGAATTGGCGAAAGTTTGGGCTATCAAAACTGCTCGTCGATTGAGAGAATTGGGAATCAATGTCAATTTTGCGCCAGTTCTCGATGTCGGTTATGATGTTGACAATGATCGAAGCAACAGCCGCAAATACAGCGATGATCCGACAATCGTCGCGTCATTTGCTCAAAGTGCGATTGCGGGATATCGACAGGAGAATTTTTTATTCACACTGAAGCATTTTCCAGGAATTGGGCGCGGAACTGTTGATCCTCATTATGATCTGTCAGATATCGATGTATCTTCCGCGATTTTGGATTCGACAGATGTCGTGCCGTTCCGAACTGTTATATCAAGCCGACCGTCGGAAATGTATTTTGTCATGATTTCTCACCACAAATATCCGTCGTTAGATCCTGAACATCCTGCGAGCGTTTCGAAAACGATAATCACAGATTTTTTGAGAGGATCGCTCGAATTCGATGGCGTCGTGATAACTGACGATTTGGAAATGGGATCGATTTCAAAAACGATATCATTCCGCGAGGCTGGAGTTCAAGCGATTCAAGCGGGAGCAGATATCGCGATGTGCTGTCATGAGTATGAACATGAGCAGGAAGTTTTCAATGGAATTTTCGATGCGGTCAAAAAAGGAATCATTTCCGAGGAGCGAATCGATGAATCGGTGCGGCGAATTCTCCGTGCGAAAATTTCGGCAAATATAATTCCTGAGGAGAAAGAATAAGGAGTGATTGAGTTTGTATATCGGAACATTTGACGCGATTCATACTCATTCTGACGCGTTGCAGCAGGCGTTGAAATTTCTGCATGAAACAGATTTTTCGACGATGGAAGCTGGAATTTATCCAATTGGGGATCAAGGAATTTTTGCAAAAGTCGAGAGATACAAAACTCATCCAATCAAAGAGCGGCTGCCGGAGACTCACACGAAAATGATCGATGTTCAATATGTGGCGCAGGGTGAGGAATTTTTGGGATGGTGTCCATTTAGTCCTGAGCTCGAAATTGCGCAGGAGTATGATCCGGAAAAAGATTTGACGCTGTATAAAAAACTTGTGCCGGATTCGAATATCATTTTATCGCCAGGGCTGTTTGCAATTCTGTATCCTCTGGATGTACATCGCGGCGGGGGATCTCTCGATGATGATGAGCCGAGCGATGTTTTGAAAGTTGTCGTGAAAGTTCCAGTGTCACTCGTCGAATAAATTTCCGAATAAAAAAAGATCCACCGATCAATTTTCGATCGATGGATCTTTTTTCATTTAGAATTGAACATGCTCGACGCTGAACCATTGAGCGGCATCATCCCATTTGAATCGAAATTCTCCAATAGCTTTACGAAAATCACCACTGCCATAAAGAGAATATTGCATCGCCAGAGTATCACCTTCACAAGTCATTGTTGGATTCGGATAAAAAGGAACTTCAAAATTCCGTCACGCATTCTTCCTACTCCATAACGTTGACAGATATCACTACTGTCGATAAATTTCACTCATGTTACATCTGATCTCCTGCCAATTATGTCAAATTGGGAGAGTTTACTATATCTTCGAATCAGATACATAAAGATAATCCAAATCCTTCGTATCGATTTGGCATCGCGAATATATCTCCAAGTCTCAAAACTTCCTCGACATTGTGAGTTGTCCCTTTGATAAAAACTTTCGATTCTAGATTGTATTTGCGAATCATATCCTGAAATTCTCTTCCGAATCGAGAATCAGATCCAGATCCCCAAAATTCAACAATCCAATTCGACACGGATGGATCTCGATGAATTTTATTGAACGCCTCGATTAACAGATGCGGTTGCTTGTGATTTCGAATCAATCTCCCGATGAAAATGATTTTGTGAATCGATTTTTCAACGTTCAAATCAACAGGATCGAATTGCGGGATAACATATCCAATATCTTCGACGATCAAATTTGGAAATCGAGACTTTAGCGCGTTGATGAATGACGGCAATAGAACTTGACATGCAGCAGATTTTTCAAGCGCAGGCAATTCTCCAACTGGATAAGTGTGGAAATAATCCTCAGGATCTCCAGCTGACGAAGTTATCACTGGAATTTGAGTCTCCAAATCGCAAAGAAAAATTCGACTCGCCGCAGGTTGAAACGTCACGATTATATCTGGATTCGAAAGCTCGAGAACTTTTTTGACATTATCGAGGAGATATTTTGAAATGAATCGATCGTTCAAATCTCTAGCTCGACGAATATCGATTGGACGAAGAATCTCGCGCATGACTTTGTATCTCTTTGGAAATTTGATAACTCGATCATTCATTCGACAAAGATCAAAAATTTTGACTTGAGGATCGATCTGATAAAAAAATTTCCCATCGATTCCGTCAACATAAACGAGAGTCACTGAATGATCCCGCTGAATCATCGCGTTAGAAAAACTGCAGACTGATTTTGCAAGTCCGCCCGAATCATTAATCATTTTGGAAAAATTCGCGACTAGAATTTTCATATTCACGACGCCTTTTTGATCAAACTAACTTTCGGAATCTCGGGAAGATCGAGTGCAGGATCTTCACCATAATCATTCGCGCCATCAGTTCCACGCCAACACATCAGATAAACCGTCAAAAGAATATTGACATATGGAATTAACATTATCGCGAACAGCCATCCCGTTCGATTTAAATCATGACAACGTCGAATTCCAAGTAAAAGATCGCCGAGGAAAATTGGAAAAGCCATTGCGAATAACAGAATCGCCGCGACAAGTGATCCCGCAAAATCATCGATCAATCGCACAAGATTCGAGACTATCGCGATAATCACAATCAACGCAAGTCCAATTCCAAAAAGCGCGATTCGATATTTCAAATATTGCATGCGATTGATTCTTCCCTCGGAACTGAAAATTTTTAGAGCGACGAACCTCTTGAAATTATTCCACAGATTCTTCAATCGAATGCTCCTCTCAACTCATCATTTCATTGATAACGAAGATCACTGCAAGCGTCGCGACAACTACAATCATAATCAAAACGGTGTTGGAAGATTCATGAGTGTCTTTTTGATCATACTTTTCTGCGTAGAGAAAATCGCCTGCATTCTCCTCGCCCCATTCATCCTTCGACGCCTGGAAATAAGTTGAATCAGCCTGCTGCGGAGTTTCAACTGTCATCGTCGATGCCGCAGCGAGATTATTGAGATTTGCACCATCCATCGCTCGAGGTTTTTGCGCTAAGAATACAACCTGCTCGCCGCCGTGGTGATCGTCAACTGCCACTCGATTCGCGGATCGATCGTCGCTCTCGGATTCAATAACATCGATTGGCTTTTCAGCTGAATGTGCAATTGTCGGAATATCCTCGAGAATTGTTTCAGCCGTCAATTCTGCACCGAGCGATGTGTCAATCGGATCTGTTTCGATCGCATGGAGCATTGCATCGATTATGAATTTGCGACGCTTTTCATTCAGCGAATTCTGCATTGCCGATTCAGCCGCTTTGATCGCGAGATGTTTTGCCTCACCATCGCGAGGATTTATCGATGCAAAAATTCTTCCAACTCCATCGCGCATCGCAGTTTGAAGTGATGAAAAATCAGCGCGCATCGCTCCGGAAACATGCGGCTCGATTCTTTTCAACAACGCATCAGGACGAGATAACAGCGTGGGATCTTCTTTCAAAAATTCGCGTAACAGCTCGGCGACAGATTTTTTTTCTGACATCCAGCAGCCTCCTCAAAAATTTATACTGATTTCGTTCGATTAGTACAAATTTCAACGAAGTTTTAATTCTCCGCGGCGAACGATTCGCCAGCCGTTAAGATCTTTAACAAAAACCGCGGGACGAATCAACATGATTTTCCCATAAGTCCGCCCGCCTGTGAAATTCGATTCGAAAGCCTCCTGCATTCCACCTGTCAAATGATACTGCTCCTCATACGTTTTCAAATTTGGAACGACTGAAAAATTTTCGCGCGATGGAATTGCCCAGAATGTTCCCTTCCCCGACGATTCATCTTGAAACTCGGGAGGAGTGTCTGGATGTGTCATTCGATACTCATAATTGCTGCATGAAAACGCTTGAACATGGAATTTTTCGACAAACTGTCTTCGAGCATTCCGCGCATCAAATCCCGAGAGATCGCTCAATGCATTGAATTCATCAACAAACTCCTCGGAAGAATTTCGGTGGAGATTCGACAAAATCGATTTACTCACATGGCTCGGGATTGTCGTTGGATTCGATTTTCCCTCGAGAATTTTGAGCCGCGCTTCGAGCAGATTGACTTTTTTCTCGAGCATCAGGATTCGCGATTCTAAATCGTCCATTCACATTGCCTCCAGAAATTTTTTGAGTGTCAGAATGAATATTGGCTCGACGAAAATCTGTTTGAGATCCTTGCCGCGCTCTGAAATGTAATATCCATTCACGCGACGGTATAACTCGATTCGCGACTCCTCGTCAAAAATGATTCCATCAAACCAAATCGATCGATCTGCATTGAACGCCTTGACGAATGCATCGAAATTCGTGAGTGATTTTGACGCGACAATCCCTTCGGAAATTTCGCGAGCTGAGATGAAATCATCCGGCTCGACTTTTTTCTTTCCGACAACACAACTTTCGCCCGCCAACACTGAATTCGCTGTGTAAAAATCTGCATTCGATCCAAACAGCATCGCCGATTGTCTTTCATCATCATAAAAATCCGCGGCATTGATAGGTGGAATTTCAATCATTCCGCAGGCAACTTCGATTTTGGGATTCGAGCTCAGATGAATTTTAGATCGATTCAATTCTAATCCCGATGCGAGACTGATCGAATTTTTCAAGACATTCAAAAATGGACTCGATGAATTCCAAACTCCGCCGGTGATCCAATGAAAAATTCTCGATCCATTGCCGCCGATGTAGATATCCGGCACATGATTCTCCTCGAAAATTCGCATGGATTTTAACATCGCAAGAATCTCGCCGACGTAGAAAAATAATCCCGAGACTGCAAATTGCGAGAGTTCTAAAACATTTCGAACATCCTCGCTGCCCGTGAGATTCTTAAGATTTCGCAAATATTTTTCGGAATGCTCGCGAATATCTGCATCAAGAATCGCCGCGAATTTTTCAACATCAGTCCCGTCGAAATTGTTCTGCTTGAAAAAATCTGGCGAGAATAATTCGTAATGATCAAACAGCGGTCTGAAAAAATATCTGCCAGCGAATTGTATTGACGTGTGATAAATCGTTCGAGCCGGCTGTCCGCTGATTATCGATACATCTGTCGTGCCTGCACCGATATCCAAAATAATCGCGCCATCTGTGAAATTTGTATCGACGCGCTTTGAATCCTCGCTCAATTTGTTGAAATAGAATGCTGCCGCTTTCGATTCTTCCCACGCATGAATTTCTGCGGAATCTTCGACGAAACATGAATTTCGATAAACTTCGTCGACTGACTCTTGACACGTTGCGAGAAATGCCAATCTCTGCTCGTTTGAAAACGCCGATGGAAATGAAAAATTCCATTGAATCGATTCGACTCCACGACGAGCTGCTGCCGCTGAAGTTTGCAAACAGATCTGTTTCACGAATGCTGCGACTTTTTTTCTACCGACATCTGAATCCTGCCATTTCAAATTTGCATCGACTCGCGACAAAGATTCGAAAGTTGGAATTCGATCGACTGTTAAATTGAAAACATGTCCATCGACGAGCGGCTGAATCTCGACTGCCTTGGGATTCAATAAATGGAAAATCGACAAGAATGATCCATCGATTTGATCCTCGCTGGTTGACGGAATGAAATTGATGAATGTTCTTCCGCGAGCCGCTCCAGAATCTGTGACTTGAAATAGATTCGGCTCGAGTGTCAATGGTCGAGGAGTCTTTTCGCGATAATAAATCATTGTGCTCGATGTTCCAAAATCGATTCCGATTTGCCACGTGAGATCGATTTCCCGCTCGATGTATCGCGGTTCTCTCAATAAAATCGCGCCGACTTCGATTGTCAATCCCGCGGAATTTACTGAACATAGAAGTGCCTCGGGAAATTCGTTGAGCTGCAAAATCGATCGATTCGCAAACGCTGGAAATTTTTTCAATCGATCCTCTGTGAATGGCGTGACATAGAAAAAATCCTGCCCGAGCTCTCGAGAATTTTCCTGCGCCTTTGTATTTTCATAATAGAGAAAATATTTATCCCAGCCATCCCGCTTGAAATCTGGAAAAATCTCAATGACTGGAATCATTGTCTGCAGATATACCAGATCTTTTTTGGGATAACTTTTCTGGAATTTATAACTTGCCTCGCCATGAATTCCGGATAATGGAAACTCGAATCTCACAATTATCTCTTCCGGAGTGTCTTCGAGTGAAATTCGATCCGCGATTTCTTTTGCATCGAAAAGCTCGAGCAGTGAATTTTTTATCGGCAGAATCGCTGTGAGATCTTCTTCCTCGAGCGATGAACTTCCGGCGATTGGAATTGAGCCGACAATTGCATTTCCAGGCTCAACGACTGCCATTTGATCCGTGAAAAATTCCTCCGGACGAATCCAATTTGTATCGATTAAAGTGACTCGACCGAGTTTTGATCGATCTGCTCCGCCCGAATTCAAAAATTCTTCAGTGATGTCATTCGCCGAAATTCCCTGCCAAATCGTGAGCTGTGATGCGGGGATTCCCAATTCGCTCGAAAAATCTCTAACCATTTCCGGCGATACTAAAATGATATCTCGATCCCAGCTTTGAATTCGAGTTGATAAAAGTCGAACAGCTGAATCGTCTGAAGTTGCCTCTCGAGCGGCGATTGTCTGATTCAAACTTCGAAAAATCCCGACCAAAAATCCAAGATTCGATTGCGTCAAATTGAAACTGAAATCTACATCTCTGAGTTTCGCGGAAAGATCGCGCTGAAATTCATCGAGCAGTCTGAAAAGATCCATGCATGAATCCGATTCTTCTTGATCCTGCAATGGAATTGTCGATCGAAGTGTCTGCTGCAAATTCCAAATCCAGAATCTCAACGCGGCTAATTCTTCGAGCGTCAAAAATTCGATCGGATCTGTCAATGTGCGATTGTCTCGACTCCATGGCTCTTTTAAAATTCCAGAAAATCGCTCGGGATAATCTGCCGCTGTCGAGACTAAAGTTGTCGGCGATGTCATTGCGAGCGGAAGATCTTCAAAATAGATAACGTATAAATGATCCCAATTTGTCGATCTTGAAATTGAATCTTCCGGCGCGAGGATTCTAAGAATTTGCTCGATCGATCCAGATTGCGCATCGAGATGTACATCGAGCGTCGAAAGTCTCAAATGTCGAATCTCTTTCAGCGCGAGCATTGCGAGAATCGATCGCCATTCGTTCAAAATTCGAGGATGCAATTCGTGAGTTTCATCGAATAACGCCATTTGAAACAGCAATGGTCTCGCCCAAACATCCGGAATCGAATCGATATGATCGAAGTCAGAAATTTTTCCGCCCGATGCAAGCGATTTGACGAGTGCCGGTAAAAAATTGAACGAATCATCTTCCCAGCGACCGACTTTGTCCGGATTGATTGCCGAGGCCTCTTTGCGTTTTGGAAGTAATGGAAAAAATTGAGTTGCCATTTTTCTCTCCTTGATTTATTTTTTGCGAGTTTCAAAAATCTCGAGCATTCTACACTCGATTTTTTTTGAAGTCATTATCAAGGGGGGAATTCTAATTCATGGAAAAATTTTTCAAGCTCAGTGAACGCGGAACTGATCCCAAAACTGAATTGATGGCAGGAATCACAACATTCATGACGATGGCCTATATCCTCGCCGTGAATCCAATGATCCTCAGCGCGTCTGGAATGGATCCCGGCGCAATTTTCACAGCGACAGCATTAGCATCCGCGCTCGCAACATTCATCATGGCATTTTTGGCGAACATGCCTTTCGTTTTATCAGCAGGCATGGGGCTCAATGCATATTTCGCATTCACAGTTGTCATCGGCATGGGATATTCATGGCAGCAAGCTCTCGCGGCGGTTTTTGTTGAAGGAATCATTTTCATTTTTCTATCTTTGATCAATGTTCGCGAAGCAATTTTCAACGCAATTCCAACGTCGCTGAAAATCGCTGTATCAGTTGGAATTGGACTGTTTATCAGTTTCATCGGTCTGCAAAATGCTCATATCGTTGTCGATGGTGCAACTCTCGTAACACTGTTTTCATTCAAGCAGTCAATCGCCAATGGAACATTCAGTTCTGAAGGAATTACAGTTCTCCTCGCATTGATTGGAATTTTAATCACTGCATTTTTACTGATTCGAAATGTTAAAGGCGGAATTCTCCTAGGAATTCTTGGAACATGGTTTCTCGGAATGATTTGCGAATTGATTGGAATTTATGAACCGAATCCTGATATCGGCGCATTCAGTCTATTTCCGTCGGGATTTGTATCGATGCCCGCATCACTTGATTCGACATTTTTACAACTCGATTTGACTGGAGTTTTTTCACTCGAGTTTGCAACGATTGTCATGGCATTTTTATTTGTCGATCTTTTTGATACAATTGGAACAGTTATCGGCTGCGCATCGAAAGCGAATATGCTCGATGAAAATGGAAGACTTCCTGGCGTCAAAAAAGTTTTAATGACTGACGCGCTCGGAACGACTGCTGGAGCATTGATGGGCACATCGACAATCACGACATTCGTTGAATCCTCTTCCGGAATTGCTGAAGGTGGAAGAACTGGCATGACTTCACTCGTCGCAGGAGGATTATTTTTACTTGCACTATTTTTCTCACCGATCTTTTTAGCGATTCCCTCATTCGCAACAGCACCAGCATTGATCATGGTTGGATTTTTAATGATGCAGCAAGTCACCAAAATCGATTGGAACGATGACATGCTCAATGCAGTTTCCGCATACATCACGATTTTTTCGATGGCTTTCATGTATTCAATCTCCGAAGGAATCTGTTTCGGTGTGATTTCATACACGATTCTTCATCTGCTTTCTGGACAATCCTCGAAAGTCACGCCGCTGATGTATATTCTCACAATCCTTTTCATCCTCAAATATGCATTGATTTAATCCGGAAATAACAAAAAAGATCCCCGATAGATCGCGATTGATCTGTCGGGGATCTTTTTTGTTGACTTTTTGATTTTGATTTCGTATCATCTCAATGCTGGCACAGAATCTGAGGGAGCTTTAAATTCAGAATTGCGTCGGAAGAAATTTTTAGGAAGGCAGGTATTTTTATGTCAACAAGATTTAGAAGGTTTTATCCAGATATTGGAAAAGGGAGATGGGATGAGTTACACTCTAGATCTATCATTCAAGAAGTCGATTATGCATCAGAGTATCTCGATGATGAAGATTCAATACTCAACGAATTCGCCCAAGTTGAACTGAAAAAGGCGAAGGGGATCGTAGAGATTCTGATATCGCACCTGATATTAATTTCTGTATGTCGTGATAAAAGATCCCGTGACCATTGGATTGGCGAGGTGAAAGGTTTCATTCAAGATTTCAGAGATGCCGTAGACATAGACAATTTTGGTGATCATGGAAATACAAACATTCAGAATCGCATCGCAGAAAAATTAGGCGAGATTTATGATAGAGCGATGCTCAAAGTCTTTGAAGAGGTGGCTGATTCAATAATAAAGGGACGGTATGGAGATTTTTTTGATTATGATACTGTCATTCCTTCTGTCTTGTTAAACGCTCTTCGTAAATATGGAATGAGTGACGGCAAAGTTAGAATCCTAGACAGTACTCTCAGCAAGTTCAAGGAATGCTTAGGAATTCCCGCTGAATCTCCTTGGACACTTGTAGATATATTGTCTGTGAAGTTGCCAGAGGATTTTGAATCGGAGAATAGCCGGGCGCAAAGATTTGATCTTCTATCGAAAAAAGCAAGAGGTAGAGAAGGCAGAATGTTTAAA
>JAFUTY010000003.1 GCA_017484005.1 Selenomonadaceae bacterium
GAGTATCGCCTTTGAAAATCGTAACCTGTCCTCGAGACAATTGCGCAAGATTCGAGACAACATCATTCTCGCCATCCATTGATTTATCGCCTTTGAACAGATTCCCATCGACGATTTTCCATTCGCCGGGATATCGCAAATCCAAAATTTCCATCGATGAATTAACATTCGATTCGGCTTTCAATTCCAGCGCGTGATTAAATCCACTCGTCGCGCTTTGATATCCCATGTGCGCTGTGATAATGCATGCGACAACAATCATTGCATTGACTAGGAGAATGACTTTGGTTCGAAGTTTCAAAATAACCGCCCTCCTCATTGAAACTTGACTTTGAGAATTCTAGCATTTGACTTCAACAAACGGAAATAAAAAAAGATCTCCGCGCGGGAGATCTTCTACATAGAATCGGATTTCCTTTTTGTTGTTCTTCGAGTTCTGGTTTTTTTTGTCGAATCGGAATTTTTGGATTGCCGAGGCTGAGTTTCAGATTGCGATTTGGACTGCGCAGATTCCATGAGGATTTTTTGCTGCGCACTGATTTTATCGATTTCCATTGCCAAATCTCGCTGCCGATAAGTGATATCCTCGATTTCCGATGAAAAATCCTGCTGCCACGCGCTGATATTTTCGAGTTCAGTTGAGAATTCACGCTGCCAAGATGTGAGATTTGTGATTTCATCGAGAATTTTATGGAGGAGTTCATCGGAACTTGATTCGCTCGAACGTTCGATTTTATCCTCGGAATCTGTTGAAATTGTAGAGATTTCACCGAGCATTTCCTGCTGACGTGAACCGATATCTTCAATGCTGTCAACGATTCGCTCGAGCATCTCTTTAACTTCGTTAGATTTCAGATCTTCCGGATTCGAATTTGAAATGCTCGAGATCTGATTCTTCAATTCTTCGAGGATCGATCTTAGATCTTCCGGATTTGAATTTGAAATGTTCGAGATCTGATTTCTCAATTCTTCAAGCATCGATTTGAGATCTTCCGGATTCGAATTTGAAATACTCGAGATCTGATTTTTCAATTCTTCAAGCATCGATTTCAGATCTTCCGGATTCGAATTTGACATGCTCGAGATTTGATTTCTCAATTCTTCAAGCATCGATCTTAGATCTTCCGGATTTGAATTCGAAATGTTAGAGATCTGATTCTTCAATTCTTCAAGGATCGATCTTAGATCTTCCGGATTCGAATTTGAAATGTTAGAGATCTGATTTCTCAATTCTTCCAGCATCGATTTTAGATCTTCTGGATTCGAATTTGACATGCTTGAAATTTGATTCTTCAATTCTTCAAGGATCGATTTCAGATCTTCCGGATTTGAATTCGACATACTTGAGATTTGATTTCTCAATTCTTCCAGCATCGATTTGAGATCATCAGGATTCGAATTTGACATACTTGATATCTGATTTCTCAATTCTTCAAGGATCGATTTTAGATCTTCAGGATTCGAATTTGACATGTTCGAGATCTGATTTTTCAATTCTTCGAGGATCGGTTTGATCTGTCCAACATCGCTCGATGTGACATTCGCCATTCCAGAAATGATCTCTTTCTGCTGCGAATCGATGTTATCCATCCCCGCCGCAACTTGATTCAGCTGCAATTTTTGATCCTGCGATTCCCTTAAAACCGTGCTGAGCAGTTTAACGAAGAAATTCATCTGTTGATCGTTGAATTCGCGCGATTTTTCTAGGAATAAATCGACTTTCTGCGCAATTTCAATCGAATTCTCTTTTCGAGTCTGAGATTCTTCTTCGAGCTTGCGATAAAATTCCGAATGATCTGTTTCGATTGGCTGAGGAGGATTTTGCAACATCTGCTCGACACTTCGTTCAATCTGCGCCGCAACGTGATTCTGTTTATCGATAACTCCATCGAATCGCGTCGATTGCTTTTTGAAAATTTGATCGATCTGCTTTTCGATTCGCGTCGAAATATCAGACTGCATTTTTGAAAATCCCTCGGCTTGACGCTGAACCTCTTGATCGATTTTCTGCTCGACTTCTTCATACAAATCATCGAAATTCTCGTCGAGATGTGTGAGCTGCCGTCGAAATGCCTGATCAACAATCGCTGGAACTTGCGTCGCGATTTCCGTGAGCTGCGCCTCGAATTGATTCAACTGCTGAGCCTGCTTTTTATTCTCCTGCACCAGATATTGTACAAGCCGCATGACAAGCTTGATTTGATCGAGCGAGCTTTTTGTCGCGTTATTGAGACTCTCGACCTGCGTCTGAAAATTCTCCTCATAACGCTTATTGTCAATTTTGAGCCGAGCATTTTCGAACGAAAATTTCGTCAGCTGTTTTTGCGATCGCTGATATTCCTCCGACAGCGACTGCAGTTTCTGGGTCAACGCGAGAATTTCATCCGAATGATCGCTCATTTTCTATGCTCCTTCTTCGATAATCATGCGGCGAACATCCATACGCGCGCTGAAAAAGTTTTCCAAAATAACTCGGCTGAATGAATCCAACATCGCTGGAAATTTGCGTGATGGATAACTTTGAATTCTTGAGCAATTGACAACTGACGGCTAATCGATACGAATTCACAAAATCGATTGGCGACTGTTTCATGAACTGCTTGAAAATCTGACAGCATTTACTTCGACAGATCTGCCCCGCCCGCGAAATATCATCAAGGAAGATTTTCTGCGAATAATTTTGATAGATGAATCCAAGCATATCGCGCAGAATTTGCAGATCTGAAATCTCAACGGCGTCTGATGAATAATCGATTCCGCGTTGATAAATTTTCTGCCAGAGCTGTTGAAGCAATCCACAGCATGATATTTCATATGCAGCTTGATTTTCCTGTTTTGACTGAAATATTTCCTTGAGAATCTTTGCAGCTGCTTCCGTCTCGATTTCACCAGATTTCCAATGAATGAAATCGAGCGCAGGATTTTCAAGAATCGGCTGAATGAATTTTTTCTGCATCGCTGTAGTTGGCGCGAGGAGTTTTGGATGCGCTAAAATGCAGATGTATTTTCCCTCGTGATTCTGAATCGATTCGTTGAAATGCATCTGTCTTGAATTTGTGAAAAGCGCGTCGCCAGATTTCAAAAATATCTCGCGGCGATTCACATGCGACAACATCTCGCCCTCGAGCATCAGAATCAATTCGATATCATCGTGCCAATGCGGAAGAACTTTTTGCTCATGAATTTTTCCATCGCGAATATACAGAGGAATTCCGCGGCGATCATAATCCACGACTTCAGATCCATCCTGCATCGTCATCGGGAGCGTTAGAATCGGCACGGCAACCACCTCTCAAAATACGATCGTGATAAAATTCGCGGAGGATTTTCATAGCGATTTCGTTTTCAAAAATATATCATTCAATCAAGAAAAATCAAAGGAGGGAATTCGATTGAGCAAAATAATTTTTATCGATGTCGACGGCACTCTCACCGATTATTCGAATAACATTCCGAAAAGCGCGATCGATGCGATTCGAACTGCTCGGAAGAATGGTCACAAGGTTTATATCTGCACCGGAAGATCTCGCGCGGAAGTTTATCAAGAGATTTGGGATATTGGGCTCGACGGAATGATTGGCGGGAATGGAAGTTATGTCGAAGATAATGGTGAAGTTGTCTTTCATCAATTAATCACTCCGGAGCAGGCGCGGCACATTGTTGACTGGCTGCATTCTCGAAAGTTAGAATTCTATCTTGAAAGTAATTCGGGATTATATGCGAGCGAGAATTTCGAGACGCGCGGCGAATCGACAGTCACTGAATATAGTTTTCGGAAGGGAAAAGTGCCTGCCAATCAAAAAATCACTGTTCGACAAGCTTTTCCAGAAATGATTTTCGATGGCGAGCTGTATCGCGACGATTTGAATAAAGTCAGTTTCATCCTCGAAAGCTATCAAGATTATCTCGATGCAGTCAAGGAATTTCCAGATATGGCGGTTGGAACTTGGGGAGGAGCTGGAGAGACTGTATTGTTCGGCGACATGGGAATCAAGGATATCTCGAAGGCTCGCGCGATTCATGAATTGTTGAAACATCTCGACGCGGATATCAAAGACACAATTGCATTTGGCGACGCAAAAATCGATATTCCAATGTTTGAAGCTTGCGCTGTGAGTGTCGCGATGGGATCTGGCGGCGATGAAGCTAAATCTGCTGCGACGTTTGTGACTGACGACGTTGACAAAGATGGTTTATACAATGCATTCAAAAAGCTCGAATTGATTTGATTGAATCTCGACTCTCATTCAGAAATTTTGAATGGGAGTCATTTTTTATTTCCGCCCAAAAAATCGATCGTTCGAGTCAAAAATGCTTTCATCGATGTCTCAGAAATTTTGGCAGATTCTTCCGCGCGATTGATAACTTCTAATCGAGATTTCAAATCCTCGACGAAATCTTGAGTGTTGACTCGCGACGGAATTATCAATGTGGTTAATGCATAAGCCGCGACTTTATCAGCCTCCGCAATTCTCTCGAGTTGATCAAGTTGAGGCGAGCATTCTTCTAACACTTCGGGCGGCAATTGATCTCTCAAAGTTTTTATCGCGGCAAGAGTTTCATTGATTTGATTTTGCAATGAATTCAAAGATTCCTCGTCAAATTTATCGAAGAATCGATCGGCAGTCTCTCGAAATCTTTTGCCATCTTCCGCACCAACTTTTGCCCATGAATTTTCCATATGCATTGAATGATCCGCGAAAATTTTCATCGCCGGCGCAAGATCTCCAAATTGATCCTCAATCGCTCGATTCCATGATTTCTTCGAATCATAATTTCGAGGATCGAGTGCATAATCAGCTCCACTTGCCAATGCGATTTTCGAAAGCTGAGATTGACTCATTGGATTGAAAAATATTGCTGGAATTTCTGAATGCCGCGGAAGATTTTCAATTGCACCGAGCGCGATCTTTTCCTTCATATAATCATTGACTGGATAATTCCACCAGATTCCGAGCGGTCGATGATATATCTCGACTGCCTTTGAATAATCCTCGTCGCTCAATGAATTTCCAACGACTGCTTCGCCTGTATATAAAGGAAGAATTTTTGAATCGATTTTCGCTGCGAATGTCTCGGTATAGAGCTGCATGTTCGGACGAAAATACTCCGTCGGAACTGTCAAAATTTCTGAATCCAATTCCTTCGCGATTGAATTGAGAAATTCAGCCTGTCCCTCCGGACGTTTGACTGGAATATCATCGAAGAAAATTGCAAATCGATTTATCCCAATCGATTTCATCGTCGAAATCTTTTTGAGTATCTTTTTGAGATCGTCTTTGTTGAATTCTGAATTGAGTCCCGGTGAAATTGCGAAAATGAATTCAATATTTTTCTCTTTCGATTTCTCAACGAGCTGCTGAATCTCCTTGAGCTTTGATTTTGGATAAGACTTCCGCCACTTCTCACGATGATACGGATCGTCTTTCGGCGCGTAAATATATGCATTGAATCCATGCGCCGCGCAAAAATCGATCATGTCCAATCGATCTTCCAAACTCCACGGCTCACCATAAAATCCCTCGACAATTCCACGCATCGGAATCGGCTCAGCGTCAGTATGATTTGGAAACATTGCGAGCATTGAAATCGCCGCGGCTAGAAATTTTTTCAAAAAGATCCTCTCCTTCGATGTATAATACCTAGGATTTTTTCAGAAATGTAATTCAAAAAGCTACATTAAAGAATGGAGGTCAATCAAATGCCGTTGATAATAAAAGAAATGACAGCGGATCATCGGTCGGCATTCACACCAATCGGTGGAGTTCGCGGCAAAGTTGAATCGACAACGATGAATTTCGAGGATGAACTGTTATCGCAGGAAGGCGAGCCAATCAGTCGCGAAAAATTGGAAAAAATGCTCGAGCGAATCGATAAGCAGGGCGCGAAACTCACATCGACACCAACTTTCGACGAGCTTGCGGAATATCGAACGCTCATCAAAAATTTCGTGACAACTGTTGTCGCTGGAATGTATGAAGTTCATTCGAGCGGCGGCTGGGATCGATTCGGTCGTCAGCGAGCATACACGACCGTTCGGAAAATTGATACCGAGCTCGAAAAAATGGCGGAGAAAATTCGACTTGGACAGGCTGAAAAACTCGACATCATCGCGAGCCATGATGCAATTCGCGGAATGCTCGTCGATTTGTATATGTGATCGCCTATGAATTTTGAATTGATAATTGGACATTCTGAAAAAATTTTGCAACTCCGTCAAATGCTCGCGTCAAATCGATTTCCTCAAAACATTTTATTGACTGGAATCGAGGGAATTGGAAAAACTCAAATCGCCAAAATCATTGCGGAATCGCTCCTCTGCAAAAATCCAATCGAAGGAAATCCCTGCGGAAATTGCGAATCATGTCGCGCGTTTGAAAATGATCTAACGCATCCAGATTTTCATTTGATCGAGCCGGATGAATCGAAAGCGAATGCAGTTATCAAAATCGAGACGATTCGAAGTTTGCAGCAATTGATATCTCGCGCACCGATTTTGAGCGATCGCCATGTCGTTTTGATTGAGCGGGCAGAAACGATGAATGAATCTGCTCAAAATTCACTTTTAAAAACGCTCGAAGAACCTGTGACTCAAACGAATTTCATCCTCGTTTCTGGAGTAAAATCGAAACTTCTGCAGACAATTCGATCTCGATGTGCTCCAATCAGCTTCGCACCGTTAAATTCAGACGATATCGAGAAAATTTTGGAGAAAATCGGCTGGGATCGAAATGAATCTCGAAAATTTTCAACGCTCGGTGATGGAAGTGTCGGGAATGCAATGCAGATCAAAACGATGATCGAGGAGACAAATTTCGATCTTCGAAGTGATGTTATCAAATTTCTGAACGAATTGATCGATCGCAAAGATGATCTGATACTTTTCGACCGCGGCAAATCGATGAGTGAAAATCCGAGCAAGTCGAATTTTGTACTGATTTGGATTTTCTGTCTAAAAATGTTACTTAGAGATCTGCTGTTTCTTGAGAATAGCAAACCTATCTATTTTGCAGATTCAGAGAAGGATCTTCGGAATTTGAGAATGAAAATCGCGACGGATGAAATTTATATTTTGCTAAAAATCGCGATTGAAACTCAGCGTCGAATCATGTCGTCAAATGTAAATCTTCGACTCGCGCTCGAGAATTTTTTGATTCGCGCGGCAAATTTCAAAAATTGGAGGGATTGAATGCAAACATTAATCGGCGTGCGGCTGAATCAAATCTGCAAGCTGTTTTATTTTCGTTCGGGCGGGCTTGATGTCAATCGCGGCGATCGAGTCATTGTCGAAACTGGGCGCGGTTTGGAAATCGGAACAGTTGTCATTCCGTCGCAGGAATTCGAAGAGGATCGACTGCCGACGCCGCTGAATTCAATCAATCGAATCGCGACGGAGGAGGATTTTGCACAGCTCGAGGAGAATCGCGAGCTTGCATTGAAAGCTTTACCGATTGGAGCTGAAGCGATTGAGCGTCACGAGTTAAAAATGCGGCTCGTGAAAGTCGAATATGCATTTGATCGAAGTCGAATCATTTTTTATTTTTCCGCAGATGGGCGAGTCGATTTTCGAATGCTTGTTCGCGATTTAGCGAGGATTTTTCATACTCGAATCGAGCTGCGGCAGATCGGTGTGCGCGATGAAGCAAAGATGGTTGGCGGACTTGGAGGATGCGGCAGACCTCTATGCTGTGCATCGTTCCTTCCAGATTTTGTAACAGTATCAATCAAAATGGCTAAGAATCAGAATATATCGCTGAATCCTGCCAAAATTTCCGGAATCTGTGGAAGATTGATGTGCTGTTTGAAATACGAGGATTATCCCAACGCTCCCAAAGTTTCGGCGAAAATCGATCCTCCCGCAATTGGAAGCCGCGTCGAAACTGAAGAAGGTCGAGGCAAAGTTATCACGACGAACGGCTATCGAAGAACTGCAACGATTCTGTTGGATTCGAGCATAACGATAATCTCGGCGTGGGAGGATCTCAAAACTCTCACGGAAGAAGAAATCAAAGTCGAAGAAAAATCTGCCGATGAAAAATTGAAATCGAAACGCAAAATTCCTCGCAAGCCGTCGCGAAATCCAAAATCTGAATCGCCGAAGGAAACTTGAAATGTTATATTTATGTGCAACGCCAATCGGAAATCTTGAGGATATCACGCTGCGAGCGTTGAGAATTCTCAAGGAATCGGATTTGATTTTAGCGGAAGATACTCGAGTGACTCGAAAAATTTTGGCGCGATATGAAATCCATGTGCCGCTTGAAACTTACAATGAAAACAATCATTCAGAAAAAATTTCCGAGATTTTAGATCGACTTTCTCGCGACGAATCGATAGTTTGTGTGAGCGATGCAGGGACTCCCGCAATTTCAGATCCAGGATTCGAACTCGTGAAAGCTACATTAGATCATGGATTCAAAATTTCACCATTGCCGGGAGCGAGCGCAGGAATCTCAGCATTGATTTGCTCGGGATTGGATTCGCGGCGATTCACATTCATCGGATTTTTGCCCCGAACGAAAAAAAAGCGAGCAGATCTTTTGTCAGAGATCCACTCGCGTCAAGAAACATTGATATTTTATGAAGCTCCTCACCGTCTGAAAGAGACGCTCGAGGATCTTTTTTTTCACTTTGGAAATCGACGAATCGTTTTAGCTCGGGAATTGACGAAAATCCATGAAGAATTTTTGCGCGGAAGAATCTCGGAATTGCTCGAACAAATCGAAGATCCACGCGGAGAATTCGTGATAATTGTCGAAGGATTTGATCCGTCAATCGAAGTCATTGAAAAACTTGTACTAGATCCGCTCAATCAGTATAAAAATTTTTTGAAATCTGGACTCGATAAGAAATCCGCAATTCGAGAAACTGCCAAGATTTGCAACATGAGTCGTCGAGAAATTTATCAAATGATCGTCAAGGAGGATAATCAATGAAACAGCCATTTTATATCACGACGCCAATCTATTATCCCAGCGCGAAACTGCATATTGGTCATGCATATTGTACAACGCTCGCCGATACAATTGCGCGATTCAAACGGCTCGCAGGATATGATGTATTTTTTCTGACTGGATCTGACGAGCATGGGCAAAAAATCCAGCGAATCGCAGAATCGCAAGGAGTCACGCCGCTCGAGTATGTCGATGGAATTGTCGCGATGTTTAAAGAGCTTTGGAAGCGTCTCGAAATTTCAAATGACGATTTTCTCCGGACAAGCGAGGAGCGTCATCATTTAACCTGTCAAGAATTTTTCCGCAGAATTCGAGACAAAGGTGACATCTATAAAGGTGAATATGTTGGGCTTTATTGTACACCTTGCGAGAGTTATTGGACTGAACATCAGCTCGATGAAAATGGAAATTGTCCGGATTGTCATCGTCCAGTCGAAAAAGTTTCAGAGGAAGCATATTTTTTCAAAATGAGTAAATATGCAGATCGCGTTTTGGAATATATCAAGTCGAATCCGGAATTCATTCAACCAACATCGCGGCGCAATGAAATGATCGCGTTCATCGAGCAGGGATTGGAGGATCTTTGTATATCTCGCACGACGTTCAATTGGGGAATTCCAGTGCCAGATGATCCGAAACATGTGATTTATGTCTGGTTTGACGCGTTGATAAATTACATCACTGCGCTCGGCTTTTTAAATCACGATGAAAAATTCGAGAAATTTTGGCCTGCAGATATTCATCTCGTCGGCAAAGAAATCGTGAGATTCCATTCGATAATTTGGCCATGCATTTTATTAGCGATGGATCTGCCGCTCCCGAAGCAGATTTATGGGCATGGATGGCTCGTCATTGAAGGCGATAAGATGTCGAAATCGAAGGGCAATGTTGTTGATCCAATGCTGTTAATCGATGAATTTGGAGCGGACGCGATTCGATATTTTTTGCTTCGTGAGATCAATTTGGGACAAGATGGAAATTTCTCCCGCGATGCATTAATCTCTCGAATCAATTCAGATCTCGCCAATGATCTCGGAAATTTGCTGCATCGAACTTTGAACATGATCAACAAATTTCAAAAGGGAATCGTTGAAGAATTTTCAGGAGTCAATCGTGACGTCGATCAATCGCTCGAATCTGACAAGCTCGAAACGATTCGCAAGTATCGGGCGGAAATGGAATCGATGAAACTTTCCGATGCGATGAAAACGATTTGGAGTTTCGTGTCTCGGTCGAATAAATATATTGATGAAACTGCGCCGTGGAAACTTGCCAAAAATCCGGATCAAAAATCAGAACTCGCGGCAACTCTTTACAATCTCGTTGAATCGCTAAGAGTTATCAGCATCATGATTTCTCCCGCGATGCCTCTGACTTCTCGAAAAATTTGGAAACAGCTCGGTTTGGATTCCACAAAAAATTTTGATGAAGTTCAGCTCGATGATATTGAAAATTTGCGAATCGAATTTGGACATCGAATCGAAAAACCTGAGCAATTATTCCCGCGCATCGAGGTTGAAAAGTCATGAATCTCGTCGATACTCACTGTCATCTTGACGATGAAAAATTCTCGGAAGATCTCGCGGAAGTTGTAAATCGCGCTCGAGAATCTGGAGTGAATCGAATTATCAATTTTGGAGATCGGCTTGCAACATCGAACCGCGTTGTAGAAATCGCGCGAGAATTCGATGGACTTTTCGCGGGAGTTGGAATTCATCCGGAGGAAGCTTTTCAAATGCAAAAAAGCGACGACGAGCGAATCATCCAATTGGCGGAGGATTCACACGTTGTCGCGATTGGAGAAATTGGGCTCGATTATTATTGGGAGAAAGATTCGGATCGTCGAAAATTGCAGCGTGAGATTTTCATTCGGCAAATCGATTTAGCGCGTCAATTGCATCTTCCAATTTGTGTACACGATCGCGAGGCGCATGGAGACACAATCGAGATTTTGAAACGCGAGGCGCATGGAATTCGTGGAGTGCTGCATTGTTTTTCTGGAAGTTTAGAAATCGCAATGGAAGCGATCAAACTTGGATTTTTCATCGGCGTCGATGGTCCAATCACTTTTAAAAATTCGAAAAAACTTCCAGAGATTGTTCGAGAAATTCCTCGAGATTTTTTGTTGATCGAGACAGATTCTCCATATATGTCGCCAACTCCAAATCGCGGGAAGAGAAATGAGCCTGCATTTGTAAAATTTGTCGCTGAAAAAATTGCAGAGATTCGCGGCGAAAGTCTCGATGAAGTCGCTCGATATACAACTCGAAACGCCGAGGATTTATATTCAATTTGATTGTCGCGATTTTCCAATTCCATCAATCGCCGTCGAAACTCCACATTCTTCGAAAGTTTTCATTTCCAAAAGCATTTTCACTGATGCCAAGACAATTTCATGACGCAAATCTCTATCGATGGTCTGCAATAGATCATCGATATTTTTTTTGCCTGCAAGTCGAATCGCGATCGTTTCAAAAATTCCGAGCGAATCAATCGGCTTTGCAAAATGATCAATTCGAAATTTCGCTTGAGATTCATTGAATGGAATTTCTGGAATCGATTCAAAAATTTTTTCACCGATCATTCTCGCGACGATTGAAGATCCCGAACATTCACCGAATCGCAAATTCAAATCAAGAAATGGATTTACGTTGAGAATTTGATTTGCGAATTTTTGCCCAGGTTCTCGAGAAATTTGAGATCCGATCATGAATTTTTTTGATCCCGGCGAGATTTTTTCCGCGATCAAAGCTACGGCGAATGTATTGAATCCATCGAGAATTGTCAAACATTTTTGATTGGCGGCTTCAATCATGACTCCGGCGAGACATCCTAACTCGAATCCACCAACTTTTTTGAGCACATCGATTCCATAGTTTGAATTTGGCTGATTGACTTCCAACGCCCGAGATATCAATTGAATTTTTCGTTGAAATCGATCGTCCGAAATATTTGATCCTCGTCCAGTTACAACTTCAGGCGGAATTTTGCAAATCGCCGAAGTTATTGCTGCGCTTGAAGTTGTATTTCCAATTCCCATTTCCGCCGGAAGAAAAATTCGATAGCCTCGATCGATCAAATTTTTTGCGATTGATCTGCCAATTTCGATTGATTGAATCGCTTGAGTTTCAGACATCGCCGGCTCTTTGGAAAAATCTTTCGTTCCGTGAGAAATTTTTTTGCGAATCAAATCAGGAATGTTTTGAGTTTTCGCTCGAACTCCAACATCGACGACGAAAAGATCTGCTCCCGCGAATTTTGAAAATACATTTGCCGCCGCGCCTCGATGAATCAAATAATTTTTGATCATTTGCAGCGTGACAGAATCATCGAACGCGCTGACTCCATGCGATGCGATTCCATGATCTGCACAAGCTAAAACTGTGCATTTTCGGGAAAAAAAAATAGACGGATCGACTTGATCCGCCTCGAAATTCGAAATCATTTTCAATTTTTTACTCCATAATATAAACAGTGACGCTTCTTCTTCCGAAAGCCATAGCCTCGCCATAGCTCTCCATGCACAAATCGATTCTATTTCCAACAATTGCGCCACCGGTATCAGCTGCAATCGCTTCGCCGTAACCAGGAATGTAAAGTCTCGTTCCGAGAGGGATAACGCTCGGATCGACTGCAACAACTCCATAGGTCGCGGGAATTCCTGTCGCCGTGATACCATAGCCATCGCCATCACCTGGCAGATAGGCAGAAGCTTCCATCTCAATCGCGCCGCCGTAGTATGAGGGCGATTCGTCGACATACTGGTCGCCAGCGTAATATCCATCAGATTCAGCAATTCTTTGTTCTTCCTCGAGCCGCAGCTGCTCCAAGCGTGCCTCTTCTTCCTGACGAGCAAGCTCTTCAGCTTTTTTCTGCTCTTCAATGACACGAAGCCGTTCCGCTTCAGCTTCCGCTTCAGCCTTTTTCGCCGCGACAAGTGCCGCACTTTCCTTCAACTGAATCGACATGCCGGATTTGATTTTTGCACCGCGCCCTGGCTTTGCATCATATTCTTCTTCTGCATAACCGAGCTCAGTAAGAACTTCACCGACAGTAGTTTTAGCCGTCAAAAGTTTGCGCGAGACACCATTGCTCACGATCGTTATAGGAACTGCACGACGGACAGCGATTGAAGTCTTGCCGTCTTTCGTATCAACATCATATTCATCTTTAGCACCGAGCTTGACGCCCACTGCATCGAAAACTTCCGCAGGAGAAACGCGGTCAAGGTGAGTGTTGAGAGTATGTCCATCAACATTAATTTTAACGTTACTCGTCTCCTGCGTCGTGAAGCCTGTACTGACCATCGTCATTGCGAGCAGTGACAGGCAAAGCATTGTCTTCTTCTGACGGAAATGATTCAGACTCAGCTTTTTGAAACGCATGAAATTCCTCCTCTCGATCGCCAATGAATATCGGCAATCAACAAAAAATTTTTCTATGAACGATTCATTTATCGTTCGAGGGAGATTCTCTTATACATTTCTGAAATATAACTGAAATTTTCCCGATGCAGCTGAATCAATTGCAACTACTGCGAGTTCAATTGAAGAATACGTTCCGAACAATTACGATTTCACAAATAAAAAAGCGTCGCTCCCAATTTTTAGGAACGACGCTGTGTAATTTATAATTTTTTCAAAACGCAGCGCATATGACTGCTTGCGCCAGTTGACGATAAAATTTCTTGAATCAATTCCTTTTCATTATCATCCAGCGCGATAATACGTCTCGCCAAATCGTTATTGAGATTTTCACGCTGCAACTCCAGCATTTCAACATCCATTTTGCCGGGCGTCTCAATCGAAACGATTCCAAATCCACATCGAATAGCGAAATTTGTGATATTCAATGTGCTGAATGCATTGAGATGCATCGGCGGCAAGATACTGCAAGCGAGCATCCTCGGTACATTATAAGACAAACTTCTCGATTCGAGTGCAAATTCGTTAGGCGTCGTGAAAATCATGAATCCGCCGAGACTCATTTTTTCTCGCGCGAGAGTAAACAAGTCATACGGCGAAATTATGTGTTCAATCAATTCAGTGTGCCATATGATATTAAAAACTCCATCAAAACTTTTCAAAAAATCTTCCGCAGTACCATAATGCAGCTCCAATTCAGAATCGTTGTTGCTAGATATCGCGTCTGGATTAGTATCAACGCCGACGAATCGAATTTTCTTTTCAATTCCGATTCGTTGCAAATACGTTTTCAATTTGCGCAAAAATGATCCATTCGAACATCCAAATTCCAGCAGTGAAATTTCCGATTCATCCATTCGATTGATGAAATCAGCTAGAAATGTGACGCGTGAATCGAGGATATCGCTTTTAGATTTCTGATCGCGTTCCGTATAGATTTTTTCCAGCATAGAATTGCATTTTGCATGCGCATAATAATCGTTCAACAATTCTTGCGATGGGCAGGGATTGACATAAAGTGAGTTGCATCGTTTACAGCGTGCTACTCCATATCTGTCATAAAACTTTTCTTCTTCATCGAATTCATCATATCCACAGAACGGACAATTTCGGATGAAGAATGCCCCCCCCCCCCCGAGAATGTACTTGTCATAATACTCGATTGAGTCTTCAACGCGCTGCCTATGAATTGCAACCGCTTCTTCATATGTGCGCGATTCATTGAAATTCTTCAAAACGATCAATCCTTTCAACATGCAAAAGTTACACAAATTAAAAAGCTCAGCCAATAATGACTGAACTCTCAAACTCACATCTGGCAGGGGCAGAAAGAATTGAACTCTCAACCTACGGTTTTGGAGACCGTTGCTCTACCAATTGAGCTATACCCCTGCGATTGGGGCGACTTGTGGGACTTGAACCCACGCGTGCTGGAGCCACAATCCAGTGTGTTAACCACTTCACCAAAGCCGCCAAGTTGAAAATGAAAGGAAAAACTGGCAAGTACCTAATCTCCCAGGTCGTCGCCAACCCAGTACACTCAGCGGTGGAAGTCTTCACTTCTGTGTTCGACATGGTTACAGGTGTTGCCCTTCCCCTATCCTCACCAGATTTTTCCTTACTTTGAGGTTCCACCCTCACTTACTGCATAGAGTTTTCTCCATAATGAAACTTTCGACTCTTAGTATTGCCTCGCTCCACATCTCACGATGCTTCCACTTGCAACCTATCTGCCTCTTATTCTTAAAGTCGTCTCAGATACCTCATCTTAAAGCTGGCTTCACGCTTAGATGCTTTCAGCGTTTATCCGCCCCAGACTTAGTTACTCGGCTATACCGCTGGCGCGATAACCGATTCCCCATCGGTCTGTCCTGCCCGGTCCTCTCGTACTAGGGCTAGCTCTCTTCAAGTATCCTCCGACCGCGATGGATATGGACCGAA
>JAFUTY010000036.1 GCA_017484005.1 Selenomonadaceae bacterium
CCCATTTGAAAGAACTCCATGCAAAATTGATCTTGATTCCATCGTCGAAGAGTGGTTTCCAAAGAGTTCCAACTGAATCGCCTTGACAAATTGAATCGGTTGAAACAAATCCAACTTCAACTCTCGAATCTCGAATATAATCCGATGCCTTCTTGAACCAGCATGCAACATAATCGAGATTTCCGAGATTCTTCCATCCATCGAAAACTTTTTGAACATCAGATTTTTGAGCTTTTCCCATGACTCGTGCGCCGATGTATGGAGGATTTCCCATTATAAAATTTGCATCTGGAATTACAATTTTCCAATCGATCGATAGGGAATTTCCCTCGACGATATTTGTCTTTGAAAAATCTTGAGTGTGATTCATCTGATGTTCCGAGATCCATAATGCAACTTTAGCAACTTGAACTGCAAAATCATTGATCTCGATCCCGTAAAAATTCTCAATTTTGATTTGGATCGATCCATGAGTTTGATCGATTATTCGATTCTCAAGTTTTCGAAGTGAGATATAAGTTTCAGTCAAAAAATTTCCAGATCCACATGCAGGATCGAAGAATTTTAATCGAGCGATCTTGTCATGAAATTTCTCAAGATCGTCGCAAGTCTCAAACTCTCGATTCAAATTATCAAGGAACAATGGATCAATGACTTTATGAATATTATCGATCGAAGTATAATGAATTCCGCCGCCACTTCTTGTATCATCTTGCAGCACAGATTCAAAAATCGAGCCGAAAATTGTCGGCGATATCTTTGACCAGATATTTTTCTCAGCTGCATCGATCAACTTCGAGATCAATTGTCTCAAATCGAAATGACCATCGAGCTGATCCAAAATTTCGAGCGATTCTCCATCGAATAGACTGATATTGACATATGGAAATTTCTTCAATCGAGAATCAATTCCGCGCGGCAGATCTTTCAATGACAATCTCCAAAATAGATTCGCGAGATCCTCTTTGACTTCGACGAGCGATTTATTTGTCAAATCTCGCAAGTAGTTCAAAAAAATCTTCCGCGGAAAAATTCCAGAATCCTCAGCATACATACAAAACACCAATTGAATGCAGAGTTTGTTGAGCGATTTGATTTCTGATTCAGACATCGCATCTTTCGAATTCAGAAACAGCTCGCGAATCTCTTTGATTAGAGATCCAGCCGATGCAGATACATATTCAGAAGTCTTGATTTCAGATTCATGCTCGTCGACGAGAAAATCTAATTCACCGAATCGCTCCGGAAGTTCTTCGAGTTTTATCTTCCGAACATGAAGTTCAGGACGATCTGCCTCGAGATTGTAAATCCAGAATTCATCGAAATTGCAAGTGATTATCCATCGAGCTTTCTCTGAAGTTTTGCGATGATCGTCATAACGTTTAGCTTGACCGAATGGATTTAACATAGATCCGTCAGACTGTTTTTCGATCTTATCGAGCTTTCGACCTCTCGATTTGTGCTCGATAATCACGCGCGTTTTTGGAATCCAAAAATCGATGTATCCAATTGAATCCTCGAGCTGGACTGGAACTTCGAATTTCATCAATTCATTAGGATTCAAGATTTTCCAAAACGTTCGAAACATTGCATCCCAAAACTGATGCGAATCAGATTTTTCATTGCCGCGCGATTTCCATTCCTCTAAAAAATTTTGCATCGAATCCTCCTTTCAAAATTTTATTGATATATTACCACAAAATAAAAAAGATCCCCCGATCATTTCTGACCGAGGGATTTATTTTTGTTCGGAAAAATTTTCAGAGACTTTCTTTCAAAATCGCAACAACATCATCTCGAGTCAATTTTTTATAACCGCCATCAAGAATGAATGTTGCATCGGCAATTCCATCGATCATTTCTGAAGTCGCACCGAGATCTGTCAAAGTCTTTGCAACTCCAATCTCTTCCATCCATGATTTCATCGCATCGATTCCAGCTTTCGCGAGATCCTCTTCAGATTTTCCTTCGAGATTCCAAACATTGCGAGCGAATCGAGCGAATTTCGAAATTCCATTCGGCATAATGAATCGATAATATGGAATCGAAACCGCCGCGAGAGTCAAGCCATGCGTTGCATCTGTATATGCTCCAACCGCTTGACCGAGCATGTGAACCATCCAATCTTGAGATTTGCCTTTACCGATTAAAGTATTGAGAGCCCAAGTCGCTGCCCACATGATATTGCTTCGCGCCTCATAATTTTTTGGATCTTTAATCGCAACTCGAGAGCTCGCGACAATCGATTTCATCAAGCCTTCCGCGATGTAATCTGAAACATTGTCATCCTCGCCGGAGAAATATTGTTCGCAAATATGATTGAACGCGTCATAAATTCCTGCAACCATTTGACGCTCCGGAACTGTGAAAGTGAATTCAGGATTCAAAATCGAAAATTTCGGATAGACATTGTCGCCAAAGACATGTCCAATTTTCAATTTCGTTTTGTGATTCGAAATGACTGAGCCGCCATTCATCTCTGAACCAGTGCCGACCATTGTCAAAATGCATCCAACTGGAACGATTTTGCATTCGACATCTTCCATTTTCAAGAAATATTTTTCCCATGGATCGCCGTCATAATTCACTGAAACCGAGACAGCCTTTGCATAATCACAGACAGATCCTCCACCGACCGCTAATAATAGATCGACAGAATTCTCACGAGCGATTTTGACTCCCTCATATAATTTTTCGACAGTTGGATTTGGCATGACTCCAGCATCTTCGACGATTTTTTTGCCGCAGGATTTAAGAATCGAGACGACTTGATCATAAACTCCATTGCGTTTGATCGATCCGCCGCCATAAATCAGCATGACATTCGAACCATATTTTGGAAGTTCCTGTTTCAAAAATTCGAGCGAATCTTTTCCGAAATAAAGTCGCGTTGGATTACAGAATTCAAAATTGCCGAGCATGAATTTCCCTCCTAAAAAATTTTCTGAAAAATATCACATGGAGTTAGATTCAAGTCAAGATCAAAAACCGAGCGATTGAATCCATGGCGCAATTTTTGATCGATCGTTTGCAGTCAAACCATCGAGGACTTTCGAATTTGGACAATGCAGACGAATTTTATCAATGCTCACGCCGATTGGACTACCGCCGCTGGTGCAAAATGGAATGATCGTCTTGCCGCTGAAATCATAACTTTCCAGAAATGTGTCAATGATCATCGGCGCATTGTACCACCAGATTGGATAGCCGATGAAAATCGTGTCATATTCATCGAAGTTTTGAACTTGATCGCGAATCGATGGGCGAGCATTTTCAGCGACTTCTCGACTTGCTCGATCGGTGCATTCCTTGTAAACCGATGGATAAGTATCAACTTCGACGATTCGAAATAGATCTGCGCCGGTGAGATTCGAAATTTCTTCAGCAACGCTTTGAGTTGATCCGCTGTGAGAAAAATATGCGACTAAGATTTTTGATTCAGCCGAAGATATTCCGCTCGAAAAGATCATGAGTGAAAACAGAATCAGAATCGATCGTAAAAACTTCATTGAAATTCCCCCTTCAAAAATTTTATCTCAATTAACATTTGGAGTTAGATTCAAGTCAACAAAAAAGATCGAAGATCAATTGCGATCCTCGATCTTTTTTGCATTCAGAAATTTTTCCGCCGCTAAAAGAGTTCCAATCAATAAAAAATATTCTCGAACAATCGGAGTCTGATTCAAATTTGTCTCCGTCAATCCCTCGATTTGAATTCCGAGCAAAATCAAAATCAAAATTGTTCCGATTGAGATTGAATTTGAATCGTCGCGATAGATTTTCCATGCTCGCTTGAAAAAATATCCATGCAGAATTATGAATCCCGCGAGCCCAATGATTCCACCTTCACATGCAGCTTTCAAAAAATTGTTGTGAGGCTGAGTATGTCCCTTTCCATTTTCATCAGGACGTTCCCATGCATCCGGCGAAATATATTCGGAATTATACATTCGCTCGAACATGCTTTGTCCAATTCCGTGGAGTGGATAATCAATGATGATGTCGAGCGTCGAATCCCACATCAATTTTCGCTCGCGAGTCGTTGCAAATTCAAAATTTGATAGCGTTTCAAGTCGATCTTGAAGTTTTGAATTGAATGCAAACATCGTGATAAAAATCAGAGCTGCGATTCCGAAAAATTTCATCGCTCGTTTATCAAGAATCACAAAGACAATTCCGCAAATCAACAATGCAATCCATGCGCCGCGAGTCCATGTGAAAATCAAAATGAAAATTTTTCCGAGCGCGACGAGGATTGACAGAACTCGAATCGCTATCGGGAAATTTTCTCGAGTTGCAAAGAAGATCAACATTGGAAGTTGAGCGAGCTGAAAACTCGAGAGCATGTTCGGATTTTTTGCAAATCCAACGATTCGTTCCATTTCCAATTCAAAGTGTTGATAGAAAGCATAACAATCATTCACGAGACATGAAATCAGAAATGCAATCGCGAAAATCTGAAGTCGCCGCGGATTTGTTATCGAAATCAATGCAAAAAAAATCGGGAGCAGGCGATGAATCTCACCACCAAACTCTCGAAAACTTTTTATTGGATCGATTGAACCTACGGCGATCATAAATTCCAGACTTAGATAGATGAAAAAGATTTTGAGAATCTCGTTATCGATCTCGGGCGGAATTTTTTTATCTTTGCAGATTCGATAAATCAATGCAATTGAACCGATTCCAACTGCAACGCTGGCAACTCCAGTCGCAAATGTCACTGTTATCGTCAGAAGAATCATTGCGAAGAAAATCATGTCGTCAGATCGAATTTTTTCTGTCATTTCAAAATCCTCTCGAGACAATTTGCCAATCGAAACTCAGGAACAACTTTTTTATGACCATTCCGCGCAATTTCGATTCGCTCCTCCTCGTGATTCAAAAAATATTCGACGCGATCGATTAACTCCTCAATCGATTTGAACGTCGCGAGATCTTTCGACGGAATCAGATTCGAATAATGTTTGCGTTCATCGATTAATTGAAAAGATCCCGTTGCGAGAATCTCAAAAGTTCGTGGATTTGGACTCGATGCATCTGGAACATGAATATTAAGACAGATTTTCGATTGAGAATAGATTCGCGCCGCATCCTTAGGATCAACAAAACCATTTTCGATGCATTTTGCGAGATTTGGAAATTTTTTATTGAAAATTGGACGTTTCCAAAAATTCTTCCGTTTAAATGCTGGCGAAAAAACCTTGAGAGTTTTTCCGTGATCTTTCATAAATTTTGCAAGCGGCTCTAGAAACTCCAATCGATTTTTGAACAGACTCCCGACGAATGAAACATCGATCGTCTTTGAAATTTGCGGATCGAATTGCATTTCATAACTCGGCGAATATCCCAGCGGCAGATATTGAACATTCAATCTTTCAGCATCATCTTGATCGTATGAAAACACTTGATCGCAAAATCTCAAATATTCTTCGACATCGGGATGATTTTTCAGCGGATCGACGAAAAAAATTCTAAATCGGCGTCCAATACTCAATCTCTCAAATTCCTCCACTGAAAAAATATCCATTGGAAAATTTATGAAAAAAATTATATCCGGCTTGAAATCTTTAATCAATCGCTCGAATTTCAAAATTCTTTTTTCATGAAATACTTCGCGTCGAAAATGAAAACTGAAACGATCGAGAATGTTTTCGATGTGAGAAATCTGACGTGCAAAATCATCCGTTATGAAGGTTCGAACTTCATGATCGAACTGTTCGAGCGATTTTGCAATTAGTAGCAATCTGTTAACAGAGAAGTCAATTCCGAGCAAAAGTTTCATCGGTAATTACTGCCTCCAATTTTGGAATCACTTTTTCATATGCACATTTCTCTCGCACAATTTTCGCAGCATTTTCACCGAGTTTCAAGCGGAGTTTATCATCTGAAAATAGTTCAGAAATTCTCGAAAAGATGTTAAATCGCTTGACATTGCTTCTATCAGAGAAGTTGTAAGAACTTCGCCGCGTGATGGGAAAATATAAACATCGCCCATCTGATACAATCTACTTGGATCTTCAACTTCGCCGGTGAGAATTATGCTATTGTCCAACTCATTCGAGAGATTTTTAAGTTGCTCGATTAGAGTATTCAATCCCCCGCCAACGATTAGAAGTTTAGATGTTGGAAAATTTTCATGGATTTTTTTCAAATTTTTTGCAATGTATCGATTCCTTTTCGAATATTGATTCGCGCAATAAACAATAAAATTTTTGAATCTGGATAAATTCCCGATTCAACTTTCAGATCTCGACGAAGTTTTTCATTCGAAACAGTGAATCTATTGACACCAATTTCTTGAGGAATGACTTGAACTCGAGATTTATCAATTTCTCATTGAGAGATCAATCCACGCTCGATCTCGTGAGAAATTGCGACGAAATGATCGCAGGATTTAAAAACTCGATTCCGCCAATTGTCATTCGAAAAAATTTCTTCATTAATAGTAAGCGCGAGAGTCACTGGCTTTTTAAAAAATTTGGCGAATTTAACTGCCCAGACTGCAAAGCTTGGAGTTCCAATAATATAAAAGGCATCGATATTTAGATGAGTTGTTAAAAGTCGAACCAAAATCTCGAGCCAGCGAAATCCTCCATGAAGTCTGACAAGATCGATTCCGTCGATATTTTCACGTGCTTGAGTTGCAAATAATCTTTTCTTAGCAAAAATCGAAACTCGATTCCCGAGTTTGATCAATTGTTTTGCATGATTTTCTGCATGGAATTCCGCACCACTTTTGACAGGCATGCCATCTTTGGAAAATTTATCTCCTGCGGCGAAATCTTTAAGAGGATGTTAAAGCGATGAGCGAATTGTATCGAGTTTTAAAGCCGGGCGGAGTTGCATTTCTCGCTGTGCCATATACTCAAACGTTGCGCGAAGATTATTCAATCACAGATCCAGCCGAGCGAGATAAAGTATTTGGACAGAATGATCATGTTCGATATTATGATGTGCCAACATTTCAACAGCGGCTCGAGAGTGTTGGATTCAAA